>CAVUYK010000016.1:0-34292 GCA_963745655.1 Terriglobales bacterium
GTTAATCTGGCCTGCATCCGAGTAGAGCAATGGGGCCGGATAACCATTAAAAGCGACTCTCAGTCCGGGTCCCGGCGAGAAGCCGTGCCCGAAAAGCGTCACGATCTCGCCAGCCACCACCGAGCCGTCGGGTACGCCGGAGTTGTTATCCACTCCTACCCGCAGGCTGGCGGCGTTCACCACGCTGGTCAGGTCCGGCCCGGCTGGCCGGGTAAGGTCGAACTTGGCGACAAATGCGTTGTCCCCACCGCCCGAGTACCGCGCTTGGAACGCGCCGGGGGTGGTGAGGAAAATCATGTCGCTGGTGTAGCCCGCAATGTAGACCCCCCCTTTGCCGTCGAGTGCGATCGCGCTGTTTCCAGCGTGAAAGGGTCGAGCGGATGCAAGTATTCTCGAACCCTCAGGGTTCAGCACCATATACGGATGCGTTTACACCAAAGTACGCATTTCCCTGCGCATCGACCGCGACAGATGAGACAGATGAGATTGACCCCTGACCGCCGACGAAAGTGCCGTAGACAATTTCACCGGTGGGCGCATACTTGATGACGAATCCCACCTTCTCTGTGGGACTTGAGGGCCACTGCGGCTGGGGGAATCCAGTCGTTGGCTGGAGAGATCCCGGCGTGGTCGGAGCGACGTCCCCCTGGCCCACGACATAGGCCGCATCATGGGAATCCACCGCGACTCCCATGCCCTCACTGCCCGCCCGGTTGCGGCCTCCGCCGAACGATGCCGCATACAGGCACTTGGCGCCGGCAGCATCGAGTTTGGCAACGAAGGCGCCCGGGGTCCCATCACCGCCCCAACTGCCCGGGGGGATCACGGGCGGAGATCTCCAACCGGTAATCCACGCGGCGCCTCGGCTGTCTACCGCGATCGCTTGGGGGTAGGTCGTGGTGGGAAAAGGCAAGTTCGTGGCGTACTCAACCGCAGCCGTCTTATTGAGTTTGATGACGAAGCCACTGCCACATGGTGTCGCGAGGCAGGTAGTCACAAGTTCGCTGGCCATGCCAGTTAGATAGACATTCCCTCCAGGGTCCACAGCCATGGCCTCCGCCACGGTGCGGGGGAGGGTGACAGAGTATAAGATTTTGTCGCCATTTGGCGTCAATTTGGTAACTGTCGAAGAATCGACTCCCGTGCCGAGTACATAAATGGATCCCGATCCGTCCAGCGCAATTGGCCCCGATGAGGGGAAGTTCGGACAGATCGACCAGACAATTCCGGTGCCCTGGGGATTGAGCTTGGTGAGAAAGCGGTAATGGGAACCCGGCTGATTAGGGACCGGGGGAGGTGCGGTGAATGGAAAGTCCGGAGACAGTGCCAGGCCAGATACGTAAGCGTATCCGAAGGAATCAACCGCAAGCCCTTGAGCCCCCGATCCGTACGCTCCCCCAAGATAGGTCGCATAACTGAGAAGCGGCGGATTCGAGAAATCTCCGAAGGCATTTAGCGCCAGTATCAACGTCAACCAGGCAACCTTCATGGCCCGATTCTACCTCCGTGCTTTGTGGCCGTCCATGGGCCCGCGCAAATTTAGGCTGACCTCGCTTCGCAGAGAGTGCTCCGCGCAGATGGGGACCACTCCCGCGCAAAGTCGGCCAGTGTTTACCGAGCGGCGGGACGGACGGCACGTTGGCGTTGGCACCCTTGCTCCGACGATGTTTACAAAGTGCCGGCATCGCGGGATGGAGAGAAGGTTCCTGAGACACACCGCATTATACTTCAGACCGCCGTGGGGGCAGCTCGGAAGGAGCGTCGCAAAACCGGCCTTCGGATCAGAGTACCGACGAATTTCGCGGGCAGAGTCGTCGCCAGGGTCTACATCGAAACACTTCCCCTCCCGGACCCTCACAGCCGGATGAGGCTCAGCTCCAGGATGTCCGGATTTGCCGTGCGCACCAGTTGAAGAGTGGCCTCCGGGGGGATGGTTTCGAGGTTGATTCGGGCAACGGCCGCTTCGGCCCCTTCGAAGACCACATTCTCCATTTCCTGAACGTTGATCTTCGCCGCACTGATGGCATCGAGCACCGATGCAAGCACGCCCGGCCGGTCCAGATGCCGCACCACCAGCGCGCAGGTGGCGGGCGTCTTTCGGGCAAGATTCACGACATTCGGCGCCTTGCCGGTCTCCTGGAACACGCGCACAATGCGTACCGCCTCCGCCGCAATGGCCTCCTGCGCCTCTTCGGTGGACGCGCCGATGTGGTGCGTGCCGTAGATCGCCGGCGTCTGCGCGATCTCGCTGGTGAACTCGCCCGTCGCGCCGGCCGGCTCTTGGGCGAAGACATCCAGACCCGCGCGAATGCCCTTCTCCCGAATCGCGGCCTTCAGGGCTTCTTCGTCGACGATTTCGCCGCGCGCCGTGTTGATGAAATAGGCGCCCTTCTTCATCGCCGCAAAAAAGCCGGCGTCACACAGCCCGCGCGTTTCCGGCGCCAGAGCAAGATGCACGCTCACGATGTCGGCCGTCGCGGCGACCTCGCGGGGCGAATCCTTGCGCTCAATGCCGAGCGCTTCCGCTCTTTCCGCGCTGAGACTGCGGCTCCAGGCCACCACTGGCATCCCAAAGGCTTTGGCGCGCGGTATCATCTGGCTGCCGATGTTGCCCACTCCGAGCAGGCCCAGAGTGCGGCCGAACAGCCCCCGGGCCTTCGAGAATTCCGCCTTGTTCCACTCGCCGGCGCGGAGCGAGATCACGTTGTCCGCGATGCGCCGGTCGAGCGCCAGGATCAGCGCGAAGGCCAGCTCGGCCACCGCGATGGAGTTCTTTCCGGGGCAGTTCGAGACGTAGATGCCCCGGCGAGACGCCGCCGCCACGTCGATGGTGTTGTAGCCGGCGCCCGCGCGGACCACCAGCGTGAGCGGTCCGGCCGCCAGCACGGGCTCGCCCACTTTGGTCGAGCGCACGATCAGCACATCCGGCTTGAGCTCGGCGACCCGCTCGGCGAGCGCCTGGTCCTTCAATCCCGGCTCACAGGAAACCTCGCACCCGAGCGCGGCCAGGCCGTCCAGCCCGGACTGTTCGAATTTGTCCGCTACGAGTACTCGCACGGGCCACCTCCCCAGCCGTTCCTCGACTCCCGGCTGCGGTACGATTGTACACCTGCCCCTGCTTCAAGTGTTCCAGTCGAGCTTGTGATTCCTGCTGCCCCCAAATCCCCTTCTCCCCAGTAAACGCCTCCGGATCCAGGAAGTTGGGGGCGGCGACGGTCCGCTGGTGCATGGCGATGGAGGTGTGGATCCATGCACCACGAACATCTCCGGGGCCCGGTTCATGCGCGCGATCGTCTCGGCCCGGCTGCGGCCTGATGTGATCGCCCGCGTACGGCGCGGGAGCCGGTTTCCACAACGCCGTTTGGACCGCCAACCTGATCGATTGTGGTAAGGGCTGTTCTCGCCGGGAATCCGGCGCGGGGCGCCCCCTCGGTGTTCACGGCAGGCCCCGGGGGAAGTGACGGCGGCTCAAACGCTCAAACACGTCCGACGTACTGTTCGTTTAGAAGCATGGATTTCGGGGTTCTCCGGAAGGCCGGAACTGGCCCTTCGAGGATGCCTACCACACCTGGAACGAAAAGGGGATTCCGGGCTTGTAGTGGGTAGATTGGGCGGCCTGTGACCGGTTGGGCCCCGGCCGAGTTCCGTGGATTGAGATGTACGGCGGAAAACATCTGCGAGTCATTGTAACTACAGGCTTCTCGTCGAGCGGAGGCCCACGAGGAGGAAGAAAGAACGATGACGGCGAACCCCCGGTGCGGCCAGCGCCGCCGCCAAGGTCGGTGACCGAGTAGAAAGTCGGAAGGGCCAGCAAAAAAGGCACTCCGAAAGACATGGACGGGTGTATATTTTAAGCGGGGATGACAGAGGGGAATCGAGGCGAGTAGGAGGAGTTAATCCTTCGGAGGCGACCAGCATTTGCTTCCGCCGCTTCGAAAGCGTTTGCGATAGTACGATTGGAGCCGTTTCGCAACAGAAACGGCAGGAGGTTCTGTATGCCTGAGTTGTTTACCCGAATCGATCTGAGCCGCGTACGGCAACTACGCTCCTTCAAGATCAATTATCGCCAAGTTCGTAATCTGGAGTACACCGATAAGAACAGGCTCGCCCCGCAGACTTTTCTCCAGTACAGGGAGATTATTGGGGCGATCTTGGCATTGGCGCCGCAGGAGCAGTCCCGGCCGGCATTCCCGGAAGACCTTCGCTATTTGAAGGATTATTCCGCGACCCAGTTCCCGAAGGGGAAGGTCCTTGTCCTGGTGAACAATGATCTCTATCCATCCGTTCAGGTTTCCATTGAAGAGTACATCCGCGATCTGGCTTATGAGGGCTACTACGCGACTGCATATCGCGTGAAGAGTAGCACGCCGGAACAGTTGCGGACCTTCATCAAGTCGAAGAGCCCGGCCGGCGTACTGATGGTCGGCTCGATTCCCGTCGCATGGTTCGAAATGAGTGACGACTTCCACGGTGCTGCCGAATTCCCGTGCGATCTGTTCTACATGGATCTCAACGGCACCTGGAACGATCCGGACGGAGACGGCAAGTACAGCGAGCATCCCACCAACGTGGCGCCGGAGATCTGGGTTGGCCGCCTCTGGACACCCACAAACAACGGTAACGATGCGGTGCTGCTGAACGATTACTTCACGCGGAACCACAAGTTCCGCAAGGGTCAGCTTGGCTACTCTGCGAAGGCCCTTTCCTATGTCGACGACGACTGGGCAGGGTTTGGCGACTGCAGCTTTGACCTGATGTTCCCAGCCACCGACATCGAGGTGATTACTGATCCCGCAACGACGGACGCCGATCATTACAAGGCCGAGGTGAACCAACACCGGGCTTGGGCACAAATCTGCGCTCACTCCTCGCCTGGGGGCCACTCGTTCAAGGTCGGTGGATCCACTGAGTGGGTTCCGTCCTCCTACTTACGAGACGTGAACCCGCCGGACGCCTACTTCTACAATCTGTTCGCATGCAGCAACGCCCTGTTCACCCAGAGCGATTACATGGCCGGGTGGTATCTGTTCGATAAGAGCGGCGGTTCACGCTCGAACGGGTTAGCGGCAGTTGGCAGTGCAAAGACGGGCTCGATGCTTTTCTTCGAGAACTTCTATGGCCCGATGGGGACGGGCCGGACAATCGGCGAGGCGTTCGTCGATTGGTGGGGCGCCCTGGGGGCTGATCATGACTTGGGCGAGCGGCAGTGGTACTACGGCATGGTGCTGTTGGGGGATCCGACGCTCAACTGGTGGACAGGAGTGGTGCCGGAGCTTTGGTGTCCTAACGACGGTGACACATTCGACCACTTTCCCCGCGGTACCGCGTTTAGCTGGGAGCGGATTGGATTGACCAACGTCAGATACAACGTCGAGATTGATGCCTTTGGCGCGAAGGTGGGCGGTAAGTGGTCAGCCGAAACCGGCACCACTTGGCTGGTCTCCGGCAACCTTACGGACAATAATTACGAAACTCCTTTGTCGGCGCCCAGAGAGGCCGCTGGAGGGTGCGCGCGCTGGTGAACGGCCGTGTCTGCCCTTGGAGCGACTGGCGGTATTTCAGTTACACGGTTTGAGGGCGGCCAAGCCCAGTACGGCGCCTCCGCGGGACGGCGGGGGACCGTCGGGCAGCCCCGACAGTTTGAAACTCAATGAAGCTCGGTGATGCGATTCGCTACTGCTTGGATTCAGTTAGCGTTCTATTCGCCGCAATTCGTCGGCCGTCTGCGGCATCGTTCGACAGCAGTAAATCTGGACCTCAGGCCTCAGATTCGATGAGCCAAAAGGACGAATCCATGGAAGCGATCACAGGGCGTTATGCCTACGTACCCAATCCCTGCACCACCAAGCCCTGCCTTCCAGGCATGGTGTACGCGATCAACGCGAAGGGGACCGACTACTTCTTAACGGTGAATGGCCGTTGGTTCTCTGAGAACCGACCCTGGAATGAATACACGCCGAGTCCGGGTGACGAGGTGGATGTTACGGGCAAGGTATCGAAACAAAAGGATGTTCGGGGAGACGAGTTCCGAACCATCGAGGTGGCAAGCCTGGTTCCGAAGCGATAGCGCCGGGCGCAGCGGCACCTAACTCGATGCAGACTTGCAGCGCGGCCGGGGAGCGGAAGTGCTACGTCGCAAGCTTTTGTCGCCCGCAGCCCGCAGGCGACGGTTTCGTCTTAGGCCGACTGGGCGCAGGTTTATCCAGGTCGGCCCAAACAGGAGTTAGCCCGCTCCATCACACATACGCGAACTCTGGTGTCTCGGGACAGCAGAACCGCTAACCGGATCTTTGGGAGACAACATATGAATTCTGATCAAGAAGCGTGGGATGGTTTTCTCAGAAAACTCCACGACAAGCGTCGGCGAATCACTGCATTTGTGAGCAAGTTCGAACCGCGAGGCGCGCGCCTGACAAACCTCGGCATCATATGCGGTGCCATAGCCACAGCGCTGACGGCGGCGCCGGCAATTGGGGGTATCAGACTCACGGAAGCTTTAGGCGAGGCTGGGCCGAACTCACCAAGCTGGAGGATCCTGTGCGGTGCCGCGACATTGTTCTCGCTGATTGCAACTATTGCAACTAATCTATTTAAATCCCACGATATCGCCTCTCGCCTTGCTCGGGCCCAGGCGTGCAATGCGAAACTCGAGGGAATTGAGTTACTCGCTGAACTCAAACAAGTGTCACTCAAAGAGGCCACTGCGCGGTATGAAAAGTGCATTCCAGACGTCTCGTTCATTCCTCCAGAACACGAGCCCAGAAGATGGTTTCGAGGGACGCCACGACTTGATGGAGTAGAAGGCAGCATAAAAGAGCCGAGTCCAAACCAGGTTGTTGCTAGCACCTTCCGGTGTTCCGGGCGTGCCGCCGGGCTGGAGCCGGGCTTGCATCTTTGGCTGGCCGTTGAAATCGATGACTGCCTATGGCCCAAGGAGGGTGAAGTCTCCGTACAGGATGACGGCTCATGGAGCAAGACGATCTTTGAAGAGGGGAAAGTCGACGAGTTCTCTTTGTCGCTTTGGGCCGTGAATGCGACAGGCGAGAGGTATGTCCGAGATTGGTTCAAGGAGGGCGACCGCGTTGGTAATTATCGCGAGCTGCGTCGAACCTCGGACATGCAGCGACTGGCAAAGGTCAATGGCTTGCATCGCGTTCTTGCCGCGTAGAACGGCGAAACGGGTTAGTCGCCGGGCCGAATCTGTGGCGCCAAACGGCGGTCTAACAACCGGTGGGAGACTGACGCTCGCTGCGCTCGCGCGGCGCAACCGCCGCGCTAGACTACGACAGTGGGAAGCAGCCGCGCTGAGCGGACCCGTCACAGTGATCGCATACCTGTCGCGAAATCATTAGGGCTGTATCGGCAGTGCTCCGGCACGCGGCCGTTCGGAGACGCGGAAATGGGTGGTGCCGGAGCATTGCCGATACGGCGATTTGTAGTAATTCAGTGTGCCGGTGGTCTATGGGGATTCAATTGTAAGTTGTTGGCAACACGAAGGTTCCTGGCGAACCCAGTCCTCGGGATGGCGAACACTTGGGCGGGCATCGATGACTGATTCTACTCCCGCGAAGCGGGTTAGTACAAATCCCCTTCGCACCAGCGAAACAATCAGACCGTTCGGCCTGCTGAACATTCCGGCTGGCAGCTGTCTGCCGACTTCTCCTGCATAAGGGCGCAACCGGAAGTTGAGCGCTGACATACCGCCACATGGGAACCGCTTGAAGAACCCGCTCCCAGGTGACACTTCAAGGCCGGACGGTAAGCGAACCCTGCCCACAATCCGGAATCCGCCGCTTGCGGAGTTGGTGGGGCGGGCGGCTTCCGCCGCGGCGAAAACGAACACAGAGCAAGTTGTCCTGGCGCTGGATCGCCGGGCGGGGAAGATGGCAGGGGTGTTAGTCGCCGGAAACCCGGCGCGCGGTGGAGAAGTAGTAGTCCAGAGCCACGGGCACCGAGGTCTTCCAGGACTTCCACTGGGTCCGCATTACCGACAAGCCCAGCATCGCGAGCGTCACCGCCACCGCCATGGCCACGGTTTGGGCCGTCGAAAGCGATTCCTTCCAAAATCCGAACATGTGCCCGTAAACTACCTCGATGTGTACCCAGTAGACCAGGAGTGAGGTGGTTCCCAACTGCCGCAGCCAGCTCCAACCGCCGCTGGAGCCGTATTCGGTCCAAAGGTAGGCGGCCGCCAGAATCAGCAAGACCACGCCGAGTTTGATGAGAGTGAGCGCCGGGCTGTCCAGCCAGAAGTCCGCCTTGGGATAAAGCGAGTACGGCAACTCGCCGAGCCAGCGCGTGGCGGCGATCAGCACGATGCCGGCGATGGCCATCCATTGCATGGCGCGCGGAAGTTGCAGCGGGGGAACGGACTTGATCAAGCTGCCGAAGCTCATGCCGAAGGCCACGAAGGCGGCCCAGGGGAAGAAGCTGAAGAAATTGTAGCTGGGCGCGATGTAGTTGCGAACGAGTTGCGGCGCGCCGCTCCAAGCCAGGTTCGTGACCAGCGGCGAGAGTGCCGCGATCCCCAATCCCAGCGCCAGGCACAACTGTGCGCGCACGCGCGCCGGCAACAACGCCATCAGCGAGAACAGCCCCACGGCGACGCCCATGCAGTTCAGAATGTCCACCTTCACCAGGTCCTGCCATGTGCCGTAGGGTTGGGCGAACAACCAAAGCTGGAAACGCACCAGGAAGGCGATGCCAAACAGGTAACCGGCCCGGCGCAACGCCGCCCAAACGCGGCGCGGGGCGGACCAGCCCAACCGCTCACGGCTGCTGATCAGGAACGCCAGCGTAACGCCGGTCAGAAATAGGAAGAGGGCCGGGGGCATGCCGCCCACAAACTGGGACAGCATAAAGGGGGACTCGGTGCGCAGATCGGTCCGCGTAAAGCTGTGAAACACATGCCCCTGGAGCATGATCGCCGCGGCCAGGCCGCGCGTCCAGTCCAGGTAAAGCAGACGGGAAGACGTACTACTGGGATTGCCTTGAGACATTCGTGAAAACCAACTACGGGAGTTCTACGATATTGAAATAATTACTTCTGCGGGTATTCCCGTTTGACTCCTTTAGGAAGATCGAGTTCCAAGGCCTTGTCGGAAATATTCGGTTCGAGGCGAAGGTTCGAATACGCAATGAGATTGTAATCGCCACTGGGTTCATGGAAGGTCTGCTGAACGGGTTGGCCGTTGGCAGCCGAAATCCAAAGATCTACTTTCTTTAGATGTTCGCGGGCCTCTTTGGATTTTGGAATCAGTTCCAGATGCCAGGACGATTGACCATTGGTCTGATCGGCCCCCAGATATTTGACTTCGTAGCTGCGCGTCAGTTCCTTGCCCGAGGTGCCGAACCCCAGCAGGAGAAACTGGTCCACCAACTGGCTTTGCTTGCCCAAATCGTATTCCTGGACGGTCTGAATTTTGGGGAAGTATTTTTCGAGTTTCCGGCCGTGGAACACCACGGTGAACTGGTCGGGCGTGATGAAGTCGATGCGCACCTTGACGTCGCGAGCCGAGGTCCGCTTCAGGCGGATGGTCCCGGTTTCCTCACTATTGTCGTTGAGGACCGCGGTATGCGTGACGCGCTTCAGGTTGGCGACCATGCCCTTGAAGCCCTCCGCCCCCTGGTCCATGCGCTTCAGCACATCCTCCAGAGTCTGGGCCGGTGCCGGTGTGGAAATGGAGATCCAGCCCGCCAACATCAACGTTAAGAATACGAATCTCATAAGCTCGATCGCCTCACGCGCGCCATGGGAACTGAATTCACCGTGACCGCGTGAAAGCCATGTAGCCTTTCAATTCCTGCTCGCTGTCCCGGACCGGCTCCAGACGAATCAGGGTCTGCGGCTTTCCGGTACGCATTTCCAGCATCTCCTGCACCCGAGCGGCGCGTTCGGCCTCCGGCACCGGATTCAACAAATCCATATCCACCCAAAACACATTGGCCCCGTGCGCAGCGGGCAACATGGTGATGCTGCTGGCGTTAAAAATTCTAGGCTGGTCGCGGAACCAGCCGCGCGGCGTCAGGAAGATGAACGCCAAAATGAGGGCTACCATCACGTCATACTGCCAGCACGCCCGGGGATAATCCCACAGCACGAAGCGCTTGAGGCCGGTCCAAAACCTGGCTGACATCTTCCTTTCAGTCTAGCATCTGGACGCCGCTGTAGTACTTGCGGTTACACGGTCCTGGCCACGTTTACCAGATCGCTGAACAAGCCGTAGGCGGTCTGATCGACGGTCGGGTCGATGGAGACCGTGCCCAGGGTTCCCATCAGGTCCGTATCGAGCAGCAGCAGGTTCGAAGTGCCGCGGGCGGAGGCGAGCAAATCCGTTTCCTCCAGGACTTCGGCGCGCACCCGCAGCCGGATGCCGTGCGCCGTGCGCTTGGCGCGGCTCACCAGGCGCACGGTCTTGCCCTCGGAGGCCAACTGGCGCACCCGCGCGGAGGTTAGCCTGCCAATGCCTCGGGTCTCGACCTGCTGCGGGGAGGTGCGGGCATCCAGCAGCACGTTGGCCAGCGCGGCGGTCTTGGCCGCCGAATCCCACCCGTCGATGTCGAAGCTGGCGTCGGTCTCGGTGATGCCCATCTCCCGGGCGCGCTGGATGCCTTCTTCCATCGAGCAGCCCTCCCGCATGGCTTCGACCACCACTTTGCTGGTGGAGTTGAGCACGCCGGTGAAGCCGGTAATCTCGACGCCGGGCAGCGCGAAGTGCACCAGGTTGAACACCGGCGCACCGTCCATGACGGTGGATTCGAAGCCGAACTGCACACCGGCTCGCGCGGCCTCCTCGCGCAGTTCATGGAAGGCATGGGCGATGGGGCCTTTATTGGCCGTGATCACGTGCATCGAACGGGCGAAGGCGGCGCGAATGTGGCCGATGGCGGGCTCGCCGGTGGCTGGATTGAGCGGCGTCACCTCGATCATCACTTCGGCGCCGGCGCGATCCAGGAATTCGCCGGCCGAAGCCGCCGGAGGTCCGAAGGCGGGCTCCGCGGCCAGACCTCGTGGATCGATGGCGGTGCCATGGCGCGCCGTGTGAATCCCCACGATGCGGAAGGGAAATGACGCGCGCTTGCGCTCAATCAGGCGGCCGAAAGCGCGCCCCACGTTGCCGTAGCCGATCAGTGCGAGTTTCAAAACTCCATCTTATCAAGCAGGGCGTCCAGCGCCGCGGCGGATTCTTCGCGGGCCTTGCGCAGTTCGCTCAAACCATCCCGCAGCGCGGCCAGCTTGGTTTCCTGCCCCGCCAGATCGCGCGAGTAGCGCTGCACCTGTTCCTGTTGCCCGGCTACGCGATTCAGGCTGTTGATGTTTTGGCGCAGACGCTCCTGATCCTGGCCCAACTCCTGGATTTCTTTCTCGGTGCGGGCGATGGCGCGGTCGGTTTCGACGGCCGTTTTCCGCAGGGCCACAATCTTTTCCAGTTGCGCGCGCGCCGCCTCGGTCAGGATCTTGTTGCGAGCGTAAAGCAGCAGCGTGTCGGGCGGAAGATCGGTGACGGCGTAGGCGGTCTCGTAGACGCGCTCCTCCACCACGGCGAGCTTGGCGGTGGCCGCGGGCGGCAGTGGCAGTTCAAAGCGATTCAGCGTGGCGGTGGTTTCGGTGGGAGTGGGGCTGAGCACCTTATACTCGGGCCGCGCGGGATGCTCCACCAGCAGCGTCTTGGCTTTCTGGTCGACGTTGCGGGCGGTGTAGGTCTTGGTCTCGCGCGCCGAGTGGCGCAGCGTGAGCGTGCCGCGGCGCAGATGGATCTCGCGGATGTCCTGGCTCGCCGAATCGAACCGCGTGGTGACGCGCGTGCCCAGATCGACGGCGTAACTGATCAGGCGTTTGTCGCCGGCCTTCAACGTCTCCATAAGGGCTTCGCCCGAGTAGGCGCCCGTCTCGAAGATGGTGATGGGCCCGCCGTCGAGCGTCTTGCCAGTCGAGTTGGAGATTTCCACGGCATTCATGGGGTTCTGTCCGTAGCTTTCCGAATACACCAGAAGCTTGCGCGCGCGAACCTTCTGCTGAACGAAAGGCAGCATCACGCTCTCACCCTTGGGCACGGTGACGGGCGCGGCGAAACGGTACTCGAACAGGTCGCCCAACTCGCGCGCCTGCGGCGACGGCGGCGACGGAGCTTTCCGCATCCGAGGCGCATCCGCATGGGAGCGGGTGGGGGCGGCGCCATGGCGGGCGCGTTGCCCCCCATGGCTTTCATTCTTGGTGCGCCTCCGATGATCCCGCCGATCACGCCTCCGGCCACGCCGCCAGCGGCGCTTTTGGCTTCCTGCACCGCTCCTTCATAAAGCACCGGCCCCTGGACGCGGTCTTCGGGCAGCTCCACGGTGGGACGATCGCGATAGGTGGGTTCGTAGAGCCGGCTGATGAAGGAGGTGGGCCGCCCGGAGACCAGCGAGAGCTGAATGGCGTTCCAGTCCTCACCGCTGGTGTTATTCACGATGGCCCAGCCTTCGATGGTGGGCTCCGCGGAAGCACCGAATATCAGCCGGTAGCTGGACTTCCAGACCGGCGTCGGCACCATGTAGCTGGCCGCGATCTGGCGCGCGCCGCGGGAGGCTGGATTCGATGGTGAGGTTCTTTTTGTCCTTCGAGCGCGCCTGGCTGAGAAACGCCAGGTACTCCTTCAACTGGCTCTGTAACTGCGTGTCGGCCAGGCGCAACCCGCTGACAGCGGCCAGATCGTAAGTTTGCAGTTCGCCCGAGTCGGCCAGCAGCGTGACCAACTGCTGCTCGGGTCGCTGGTCGCCACCCATGGCCACGCGGCCGCCGACAATGGCTCCCGAGACGGGTCCCGACGGCGTCTTCAAGTCCAGCCGCGCGCCTTTGAGGTCGTCCAAAAACACCGCCAGCGGCTGGCGCGGGCCGAGCTGGAACGGGAATTCCCGCAGCTTCTGCTCGGCTGGTTCGCTGGAATCGTAGCGCAGCGAGACCACCTTGCCCGAGCGGTCCTCGACGGTGAGCGACTTGAGCACGTCGTTCATCTCGGAGGCCTTAAACTGCAGCCGGGCGGCTTCGCCGGAAGCTACCTCGCCGGAGCGCTCGAAGTAGCCCACGCCGTTCTTATAGAGCACCACTTGTTTGACGCGCAGGTCCGCCGCCGCCAGTCCCGCCACCAGAAGAATTGCCGAAAGCACAGTTCGAGTCATGGCACCTCCCTAGACACCAAGGGGCGAGCGCAAGTTCCCCGGCCTTACTCGCCCATTACTTTGATAATGACGCGTTTCGAGCGCCGTCCGTCGAATTCGGCGTAATAAATCTGCTGCCAGGGACCCAGGTCCAGCTTCCCTCCCGTCACGGGCACAATCACCTGGTGATGAACCAAAAGGCTCTTAAGGTGGGAATCGCCGTTGGACTCGCCGGTTTGATGATGGCGATATTCCCGGCGGAAGGGCGCAAGTTTTTCGAGCCACTCGTCGATATCTTCCAATAGACCGTCTTCCGCATCGTTGACCCAAACGCCGGCGGTGATGTGCATGGCCGAGACCAGAATCATGCCGTCGCGGATGCCGCTGGAACGCAGCGCGCCGTCGACCTTGCCGGTGATGTTCAAGTACTGACGATGCTTTTCGGTCTTGAAGGTGAGGTATTCTGTGTGAAAGCGCATACGTCGCCATGATACAGAAACGCGCGGCTTTCCTGGAGGCTTGATGAAACTGCAAATGTGGTTGTTCTGGCTGATGGTGCCGGCTTTGGTGGTGGCCCAGGAGGCGGCCCAGGAGGAGACCAAGGAATCCGTCGGCCCGCAGGTGCTCAGCCGAGGCGCCGGCCCCGGTTTGCTGCGGAGCGGCACCGAATCCGTCAAAATGCGTGTCTACGCCAACGTCGGCGGGGTTTACGAATCGGGTTTGACGTCGTTCAGCGTGGACCAGAACGGCACGATCCCCGACGATTCGGACTACGGCGTGGAGGCGGGGGTGGGCGCGTACGGATTCCACCGCTGGAAGCGAACGGTCCTGAGCTTGGACTATCGCGGCAACTATTACCACTACACGCGGAACAGCTATTACGACGGCACCGACCACACCCTGAGCCTGGGAGTATCGCGCCAGATGTCGCGGCGAACGTATTTCACCCTGCGGCAAGCGGCGGGCACGGGATCGAGGGCTATCGGTGATTATTCCCCGTACGGTTTCGCCGATCCGACTTATGCCCAGTTGCCGACGCAGGAACTGTTCAACAACCGCACCTACTATCTCAACAGCATGGCGGACCTGACTTATCAAAAGAGCTCGCGCCTGTCGTTTAACCTCGGAGGCAGCGCGGCCGTCATCGAGCGCCGCTCGAGTGCCCTGGTGGGCAGCACGGCGGAGTACGCCCGCGGCGACGTAATGTATAGGGTGACGCGCAACCAGACGATCGGCGTCGACTACGGCTTCACGCGCTACTCCTACAGTCGCAACTACGGAATGGCGTCCCTGCACATGGGCGCTCTGAACTATTCGGCGAAGCTGGGCCGGTATTGGACTTTTTCGTTGCGGGGCGGAGTGACAAGCATCGACTCGCATGGGGTTGATCCGCGTCGACATCGATCCGGTGATTGCCGCCATCATCGGCCGGTCCTACGGCGTCGAGATCTATGGACGGCAGAACCTCCTCCCCACCGGCGGCGCCAACCTGCAGTACAACTTACCGCAAATCCTCGTTGAGTTTCAGCTATTCTGACGGCGCCACTCCCGGCAATGGGTTGTACCTGGCCTCGCGCAACCGCAGCGCAGCGGCGAACTTCTCCTATACTGGCGTCCGCCGGTGGAACTTCGGCGCCAGCTTCGATTACAGCAAATACTCGACTCTGAGCCGCGATTTGAACGACTACAAAGGATTCGGCGGCGGCGTGGGAGCCACATGCCAACTGGGACACGGCCTGTATGTCACCACCCGCCTGGACACGCGGGATTACAAGATTAGTAGCACCAGCTTCGCCCGCAACACGGTTCGCGCCACCCTTGGGCTGGCCTACAGTTCCGGCGACACGCCCCTGGCGCTGTGGTGAGGGAAGCCGGAACGTGCGATGAGCCTTGGACGAATTCTGGTGGTGGAGGATGAGCCTGGCCTGCTGCGCTTGCTGGTGCGCTACCTCGCGCGGTTGGGCTACGAAGCCGTGGCGGCCGCGTGCGCCAGCGAAGCGCTCGAATGGTTCCGCGCCGATCCGGCAGGCTTCGCGGCGGTTCTCACGGACCTGTCGCTGCCCGACATGCGGGGGGAAGATCTGGTGGTTCGATTGCGCGAGCTGAATCCCGCGCTCGCGGTGCTGGTGGCCAGTGGAAGCCCGTCGAAGCTGGCGCCGAATGCGGCGTTCGAAGTCGCTCGTACGGCTTCCCTCCTAAAACCGTTCACGCCGCGCATGCTCTCGGACGCGCTGGAACAATTACTGGGCGTGAGCGGCAGGCCTCAATCGGGCTGAGGGTTCAGGCGGGCGGCGAAATCCTCGCCGGATTCCAGCCACAGGCTGCGCCGCGCGAGCGGCAACGCCTGCGAGATTTCCTCCACCAATCGCAGCAGACCCTTGATGTTGGACCGAATGGCGATGGCGCCGCCCTCGACGTCGTCGCGCGGCAGGAAATCTTCGTCGACACCCAGGCACAAACGCAGGTGATCGTCGGAATCGCTTATGAAATCGGGGCCGAAGCACTCGATCGAGACAGGCGCCGGCGCGAGTTTCCACTGGCCCTCCCGCCGCCACAACTCCCAGTAACCTTCGATGAGAAAGGCCACATCGGAACTGGCGTGTTCCCGCGCCAGCTCGATGACGTCGGCCGCGCCGGCTTGCTGGTCGAAGCCGGTTTCCAAAAGCGGCGGCTCGGCATATTCGAGCGCGAAGATCTCCAGGGAACGGATGCCCTGCCGCAGGCGCGAGAATGGGAACACGGCCAGGAGCTTCGAAAGATGGTCCAGCATGTTTCGCTCGCCGTAGCCGCGTAACCAAAGGGAGAGGAAGACTCTGTCAGCCAACGAATCACCACCTGAAATTCCTGGCGGCTTCGGCCACCAGGACAACTCCGAGAAAGGTTACCACGGCGGCGCTGGCCACCGGCAGAGCGCGCGTGAAGCGGTTCTCGCCGGCCAGGCGGCGCACGGCCGGCGCGGCCATCACCATGGCCACGCCAATGCCAATCAGCACCGCTGCCAGACCCACACTGAACACCACCAACAGAACCAACCCCATTCCTAGACGCCGCAGAGAGATGGAAATCATCAGTACGACCAGAGCTTCCGGGCACGGAACCAACCCGCCCGAAATGCCCAGCGAAAGCAAACTGCCTCTCGTGGCGGGCTCGCCGTGGTTGTGACCGGCGTGGGAGTGCGGGTGGTGGTGGTGATGGTGATGCGCGCCGTGCTGAGCGGCTCTTACGCGAACCACCAGCAGCCAGGCGCCCACCGCCGTCACGAGCGCGCCGCTGAGAAGCGCCAGCGCGGGGTAGATGCGGTCGAGCGAGACGCTTTGCGAGGCATAAAGTGTCGCCAGGCCCAGGGCGAAAACGCTGGCCGTATGGGTGAGTGTGACCACCGCGCCCAGCACCACGGCGTCCATCACACGCCCGCGGCTGCCCACCAGGTAGGCGGCCACGATGGTTTTGCCGTGCCCCGGTGTAAGCGCGTGCGCGGCGCCCAGCAGGAATGCCGACGCCAGCGCGCCCGCCAGCACGAGCGGATCGGAGGCGGGAGCGGACAGAATCTGTTCGAGCCGCGCTCGAGAAAACTGCTGCAGTAGCAGTGCCGCCGGACTCAGCCGATCCTCCTCATCGCAGTTTCTCGGTCACCGTGACCGCATCCTTGATCTGGAAACTCAGGCGCGTTTCGACCGGTAACACGGCGGGCTCGCCGCGTGTCGCCATCACCGTGCCGGCGCCCGCGGCACCGCCCGCGCCGGCTCCGATTCCGGCGCCGCGGCCCCCGCCGAAAATCGCGCCGATGGCCGCGCCGATACCCGCCGCGACGCCGACCTTCGCCGCGTCGTTGCCCACCGACTTAGGGCCTTCCCGCACGAGAGCTTCGGTCTGAATGGGGACCCTCTGTCCGTCGGCCGTGTACAGTTGGGTCAACTGAAGGGAAAGCTGCGCGAGTCCCTTGACGCGTCCAGCCTGTTCGGCGGAGATCACCTTGCCTTGCACGCGAGCGCCGCGCTCGGCGATCACGAATCCTTCCACCACCAGGGGCTGATCGAGCGTCGCGCTGAATGCGTCGCCGGCCTGCACGCGTTCGCTGGATAGCGATTCCGCCAGACGCACCGTGAGAAGCGTGCCCCTGCTCAGGGTTACTTGCCTGGGTTCCGGAGGAGGCGGCGGTGGCGGCGTGGGAGGCTGCTCCAGTTGAGAGACGGCCGCCGCGGGTTGCGGCGGCACCGGCGTGGGTGCTAGGGGTGCGGAGGACGCGGGGGGTGGGGGGGGCGCGGGAGGCGGCTGGACCGGCTCGGCCTGCGCCGCTTCATGGCGCGCGACCAACTGGCGCGAGGACGACCTCGAAACGCGAGCGGGCGCGGGCTTGGCGGGCGGCGCGACTTCCACCACCGCGGCGGGTTCCGGATCGAGTGCCGCGGGAGCGGGCGCCGCAGGTATGGTTTGGCTCACCGTGGGCGCCGTTGGCGGCGGTGGGCTCTCTCGCTTCACCATAACCCACACCACTCCGGTGGCGATCACCGCGCCCAGCACGAACGCTAACACAAGCCGCATCGTTCGTCCTCCTCTCTCATTAGATTCAACGCGCCGCACCGCTGTTGCGTTTCAAACCTCCAGGCTTCGCTAGAATAGTGAATGACCCCAGTATGCCCCAGTTTCCACCATGCATGCGCATCGGCGGCGTGGAAGTCCGCCCGGCCACGATACTTGCGCCCATGGCGGGCGTCACCGACACCGTCTTCCGCCAACTCATCCGGCGCCAGGGCGGTTGCGGCCTGATCGTCACGGAGTTCACCAGCTCGCACGGCATTGCCAGCAGCATCAACGCGCACAAGCCCACCCGCTCCATGCGTTACCTGGCCTTCGACCAGGGTGAGCACCCCATTTCGGCGCAGTTGTTCGGCTCCCACCCGGAAGTGATGGCGCGCGCGGCCGCGGTTTGCCAGGAGCAGGGCTTCGACATGGTGGACATCAACTTCGGCTGCCCGGTGAACAAGGTGGTGCGCTGCAACGGCGGCTCGGGGCTGCTGCGCGATCTGCCGTTGGTCGAGCTGATCCTTCAGAGCCGTGCGCGCGGCCATCACCATTCCGCTGACCATCAAGATCCGCAGCGGTTGGGACGAAGCGTGGATCGTGTCGACCCAGGTGGGCCGCATGGCCGAAGACCACGGCATCGACGCCATCACCCTGCACCCGCGCACGCGCCAGCAAGGCTATTCGGGACGGGCCGATTGGAGGCATATCGCGGAGCTCAAGGCCGCGGTGAAAATTCCCGTGGTGGGCAACGGCGACATCGTCACGCCGGAAGACGCCGTGCGCATGTTGGAGGAAACCGGCTGCGACGGCGTCATGGTGGGACGCGCGGCTTTGGCCAATCCGTGGATCTTCCAGCAAATCGAACAGTTCGCCGCCACGGGAAGTTACCGCACACCGAACCAACAGGACCGCTACCACCTGATTCGCGCTTACTTCTCCATGTTGTTGGACCGCGGCGCCCCCGACATGGTGGGACGCATGAAGCAATTTGCCACCTACTTCACGCACGGCGTGCGCGACGGCGCGCATCTGCGCGTTCGCATTCATCACTCCAAAGAAGCCGCCGAGATCGTCGCCCAGGTGGAGGAGTTCTTCCTCGCCGGCCGTGAGGCGGCGTGAAGAAAGTCCGCGTTTTTACCGACGGCGCCTGCCAGGGAAATCCGGGTCCGGGCGGCTGGGCCGCCATCCTGCGCTATCAGGAACAGCAGAAGGAGATTTACGGCTGCGCGCCGGAGACCACCAATAATCGCATGGAGCTCTCCGCGGCCATCGAAGTCCTGCGCCTGCTCAAAGAGCCCTGCGAGGTGGAGATCACCACCGACAGCGAGTACTTGAAAAACGGCATCACGAGCTGGATCAAAGCCTGGAAGCGCAATGGATGGCGAACCTCCGCCAAGAAGCCGGTGTTGAATCAAGACCTGTGGAAAGCCCTCGACGAGTTGACGGCGCAACACACCATCCGGTGGCTTTGGACCAAGGGTCACGCCGACCATCCCGAAAACAACCGTTGCGACGAACTGGCCGCGCGCGCCGCGCGCGAGCAAATCTCCAGCCGCGCGGCAACGCGACCGCGCCCCGTGTGACAATGAACGCATGACGCGTTCTAAAGCATTCCTGTTGACGGCGGGCCTGTTGTGCGCCGCCTGCGCCTTCGCGCAGATCTCTCCCGACGAAGCCAAGCAGGGCTTCCGCCCCATCTTCAACGGCAAGAACCTGAATGGATGGGACGGCGATCCGCAATTGTGGAGCGTGCGCGACGGCGCGATTGTGGGCTCCACCGAAGGCGTGAAGCTGAAGCACAACACGTTCCTCTGCTACAAGGACAATTATTCGAACTTCGTCCTGCGCTTGCAGATGAAGTTGCGCAATCACAACAGCGGCATTCAGTTCCGCAGCCAGAGATTTCCGGAGTGGGTGGTGAAAGGCTACCAGGCGGACGCGGCCGCAGGCGCCTGGTGGGGTTCCATTTACGAAGAAGGCGGCAAGCGCGGCGTGCTGGCCAACGGATGGACCGGCAAGGGCGAGAAGGTGGTGCGCGCGGACGACTGGAACGATTACGAGATCTTCGCCAAGGGCGACATGATCCAGTTGACGCTCAACGGCCTGGTTACCGCCAACATCTGGGACAAGGCCAGCTCGAGCGGGATCATCGCGCTGCAGTTGCATGCGGGCCCGCCCATGCAGGCTTCGTTCCGCAACATTCGCATAAAGACCATACACTAGTAAAATCTTGAGACTCGCACTGTTCGGCGGCACCTTCGACCCGATTCATGCCGCGCATCTCACCGTCGCCCGCGAGGCCGCCGACCGCTTCGCGCTCGACCGCGTGTGGTTCATCCCGAACGCGCACCCGCCCCACAAAGGCGGCAAGGTGACGGCCAGTTACGAGCACCGCGCCCGCATGGCGGAACTGGCTTGCGAAGCCGACACGCGCTTCCACGTTTCGAGACTCGAAGCGGGCGCGGAGAAGAGTTTCTCCATCCTGACCATTGAGAAAGTCCGCCAGAGCATCGATGCGCGCGACGAGATGTTCTTTCTGATCGGATCGGATGCCTTCGCCGAACTGAGGAGTTGGTATCGCTGGCGGGACGTAATCGCGGCGGTCGAGTTCATCGTCGTCACGCGGCCGGGCCACCAGTACACGATCCCGGCGGGCGCGCGCGTGCTGCGCCTGGAGACGGTGGCGCTGCCCGTGTCGTCCTCCGACATTCGCGCGTCGCTCGCACGCGGCGAAACGGTGGAGGAGTTGCCCGCGGCCGTCGCCGCTTACATCCGCGCGCACGGCCTGTACCGGCAGTAGTTGGAAAGGACACTATTCCAAATGAAGAATGTGATCGCACTTTTCGCCACAGCCTGCATCAGCATTGCCATGGCCTCGGATACGATGGGCCGGCCCGGCTCCGCGGCGCAGTATCGAATCGAACAAACCAACGCCTTGCGTCCTTCGGTGGTGAAGGGTTTCACACTCTCGATTGGGACGGAGTGGATTCACCTGAGCGCCACCAAGGCGAACGAACAGAAGTTCGACGTTTGGCTGCGCGGCGAGGGCTATCCGTCGCCCAGCATCGAGCAGGCACGCAAGCAAATCTCGCGCTACATCTTCCAGGAAGGGAGCGCGCCGGCCCGCGAGTACCGCAACGCGCTTACCGGCGAGGCGATACTGCCGACGATGGGCGGTTGGGAGTACATGCTGCCGCGCCCGGTGAAAGCCGGCACCGCCGAAGCGCCGTTTCCGGAGCAGGTGCGCTACCTGGGCCATCGATACGTGCGAGAGAGCGTCGCGGAGGTCGCGGCGGACGCGCCGCCCAACAACATCCGAACGGTGGAGTTGCGGCCGGACGTGTTGATGGGTCCCGCCAGTAACAGGCGGCAGAAAGACGAAACGCGCCGCTATGACGAGTCCGAATACGAGTATGTGCGCCTCACGCGCGCCGACTACGGGGAGATGGCCGCGGCCGGCATCACCTGCGTGTCCGTCGACGAAGAGCAAGCCAATTGGGCCCAGGAGTTGGGCCTGTACTACTGGGGCGGAGGAAAGGGCTTACCATTTCCCGAACTCCTTTATCGCAGCCAATACATCGGGCCCACGATGTTTCTGGACGAGCCGGCCGTGGTCACGCGCGACTCCGCGATTCGGCCGAAACTTGCCAAGGACCCGGCCCTGCGCAAGACCATCACGCCGCAGTTCGCCTTCGACGCCTTCCGTAAGCACTACGATCACTCCTTGCAGGAAGGACCGCCACAGACGCTCATGCGCGGATTGGCCGCGCGCGCCGACGTGGATCTGGGCGACATGCACTTCGCGCAGCAGAATCTCTACAGTTGGGAGACCATGACGGCCACCGCCGCCTATCAGTTATCGCGCGACCCGCACGTGCCGGAGGCCATGGTGTTCGAGCCGCCGGGACGCATCGGCACGCGGCGCACGGTACCCGAAATGGACATGAGCTACGGCGTGCAGATCCGGCCGGACGATCCTCTCTCGCTGATCGACGTGATCATCGGGTTCCTGCGCGGAGCCGCGCGGCTGACGGACAAGAGCTGGGGAGTGAGCATTTACGGCAGCGTGCAGCGCGCCGACGCGGGTTTCTGGCTGACGCACGCTTACGATTTGGGCGCCACGCGCTTCTTCTTCTGGGACAACGCTCGTTTGGCGTGCGTGCCGTATAGCGAGTACCTGGCCCTGGCGCGGCACTTGAAGGGACACGCGACGAATCATCCGCGGCGCGATTTCGCACAGCTCAAGAAGGCGGCCGAAGTGGCCATCCTGTTACCGGTGGGCTACAACCTGGGACACGTGAAGATGGGGCGCGGCGAGCTCTGGGGCATAGGCGAATTGAACCTGGAGCGCGTGAACTCCAAGGGCGTCAAGTATCGCACGGTGATGCGTAACTTCTTCACCGAAATCGAACGCTGCTTCCGCTTGGGTGTGTCGTTCGACCTGTTGTGGGACCTGCCGGGAATCGCGCCGAAAGGTTATCGCGAATTGGTTCGCGTGCGCGAGGACGGCAAAGTTGAGGTTCACGCCGATGGCCAGAGCGTGGTGCTCGATCGCGGGCGCGTGGTGGCGCGTCCGGCCGGACGGGCGCCGCAACTCACGGTGACGCTCGCCGCGCAAGGCGACGAAAAGGCCATCCAGATCACGGCACTGGCTAAGGTGGTGGAGACCACCGCCCCGGTCTATTACACGCACGGCGCGGACACGGAAGGCGTCTATCACAATGCCATGGTGGCTTGGGAACTCTACGGACCGGAAGATGAGGATTACCTATTTCTGATGCCCGACAACCTCAAACCGGTGGTTCGCAAGAGCGGCAGCGGCGCGGAAGTCGAAACCAAGTTCCAGATCGAGAAAGCGGGCCGCTACCGGTTGCGCGCCTCGACGGTGGATCTGGCCGGCCGTTCCACGGTGGTGTGGAAGAATCTGGTGTTGACGAAAGATGCGGCGAATGGGCGGTTGAGGTTCACCGCGGCGCCCTGACCGAGCGACCAGCCGTAGTAATCCGCGACGTCGTCGCCGCGTACATCCGCGCGCAAGGTCTGTACCGGCAGTAATTGGAAAGGACACTGTTCCCTATGAAGAATGTGATCGCCCTTTTCGCCACAGCCTGCATCAGCATTGCCATGGCCTCGGATACGATGGGCCGGCCCGGCTCCGCGGCCCGGTATCGAATCGAACAAACCAACGCATTGCGTCCTTCGGTTGTGAAGGCTTTCACACTCTCGATGGGGACGGAGTGGATTCACCTGAGCGCCACCAAGGCGAACGAACAGAAGTTCGACGTTTGGCTGCGCGGCGAGGGCTATCCGTCGCCCAGCATCGAGCAGGCACGCCAGCAAATCTCGCGCTACATCTTTCAGGAAGGGAGCGCGCCGGCCCGCGAGTACCGCAACGCGCTCACCGGCGAGGCGGTGCTTCCGGCCATGGGCGGCTGGGAGTACATGCTGCCGCGCCCGGTGAAAGCCGGCACCGCCGAAGCGCCGTTTCCGGAGCAGGTGCGCTATCTGGGCCATCGATACGTGCGAGAAAGCGTCGCGGAAGTCGCGGTGGATGCGCCGCCCAACAACACTCGAACGGTCGAGTTGCGGCCCGACGTGTTGGTCGGTTCCGCGCAGAATGCGCGGCAGAAAGACGAAACGCGCCGCTGGGACGATTCCGACTACGAGATGGTGCGCTTCACGCGCGCCGACTACCGCGAGATGGCCGCGGCCGGCATCACCTGCGTGTCCGTCGACGAAGAGCAAGCCAACTGGGCCGAGGAGCTCAACCTGTACTACTGGGGCGGCGGAAAGAGCTTACCATATCCCGAACTCCTGTATCGTAGCCAATACCTCGGGCCCGTGATTTATCTGGACGAGCCAGCCGTGGTCACGCGCGACTACGTGATTCGGCCGGAACTCGCCAAGGACCCGGCGCTACGCAAAGCGCTCACACCGCAAATCCTCTTCGACGCCTTCCGCAAGCACTTCGACCACGCTCTGCTGGAAGGACCGCCACAGACGCTCATGCGCGGACTGGCCGCGCGCGCCGACGTGGATCTGGGCGACATGCGCTTCGCGCAGCGGAACCTCTACAGTTGGGAGACCATGACGGCCACCGCCGCCTATCAGTTATCGCGCGACGCGCACGTGCCGGAAGCCATGGTGTTCGAGCCGCCGGGACGCATCGGCACGCGGCGCACGGTACCGGAGATGGACATGAGCTACGGCGTGCAGATCCGGCCGGACGATCCGCTCTCGCTGATCGACGTGATCATCGGGTTCCTGCGCGGAGCCGCGCGGCTGACGGACAAGAGCTGGGGAGTGAGCATTTACGGCAGCGTGCAGCGCGCCGATGCGGGCTTCTGGCTGACGCACGCTTACGATTTGGGCGCCACGCGATTCTTTTTCTGGTCGGGGAACGTGCCCTACGGTGAGTGTCTGGCACTGGCGCGCCACTTGAAGGGACACGTGGCGAATCATCCGCGGCGCGATTTCGCACAGCTCAAGATGGCGGCCGAAGTGGCCATCCTGTTACCGGTGGGCTACAACCTGGGCCACGTGAAAATGGGGCGCGGTGAGTTGTGGGGTCTGGGTGAACTGAACCTGGAGCGCGTGAACTCCAAGGGCGTGAAGTATCGCACGGTGATGCGTAACTTCTTCACCGAAATCGAACGCTGCTTCCGCTTGGGTGTGTCGTTCGACCTGTTATGGGACCTGCCGGGAATCGCGCCGAAAGGTTATCGCGAAGTGGTTCGCGTGCGCGAGGACGGCAAAGTTGAGGTTCACGCCGATGGCCAGAGCGTGGTACTCGATCGCGCTCGCGTGGTGGCGCGTCCGGCCGGCCGGCCGCCGCAACTCACGGTGACCCTCGCCGCGCAAGGCGACGAAAAGGCCATCCAGATCACGGCACTGGCAAAGGTGGTGGAGACCACCGCCCCGGTCTATTACACCCTCGGCGCGGACACGGAAGGCGTCTATCACAATGCCATGGTGGATTGGGAACTCTACGGACCCGAAGATGAGGATTACTTGTTTCTGATGCCCGACAAGCTCAAACCGGTGGTTCGCAAGAACAGCGGCGGCGCGGAAGTCGAAACCAGGTTCCAGATCGAGAAAGCGGGCCGCTACCGGTTGCGCGCCTCGACGGTGGATCTGGCCGGCCGCTCCACGGTGGTGTGGAAAAATCTGGTGTTGACGAAAGATGCGGCGAATGGACGGTTGAGGTTCACCGCGGCGCCTTAACCTGGAGCGCTTCGCGCGTGCGCTGCAGCGCGTTGACCAGCGATTCACGCGGTAATCCGCTGACAATCGGGTTGATCAGCCAGGCCACGGCGCGCGGCACGTCGCGCGTGAGAGAGATGGCGCGGCATTCCACGTACACGCCGCCGTCGCGTTCCGTCACCCACCAATACGCGTTGAAGCGCCACAGAAAACCGTGCCCTTCGCCGGGCGGTTTCTCCTGCTCGCCGGCGGTGCCCGCGTCCTCCACCTCGGCGATCTTGGTGGAGAGCGAGCGGCACGCCGCGCGCCGCGGGCCGAGAGCCATCCAGCGTATGTCGTATTCGGTGTTGAGCACCACGGTGAGAACTTTCTTCTTCCTGAGCCGCAAGTAGCTGCGGAAATGGTTCCCATCGCGGCTGAGCAGCTTCGAAGCGAGCACTTCGGGTTGATAGACCTGTGCGTGACGATTGTAGTCCTGCAACAGGGCCAGCGCCTCCGGCAATCGCGCACCGGGGATGAAGGCGCCGCCGATCCAATCGTGCACCAGCCCGTCCGGCACATCCACGGGATGGCCGCCATTGAGAGCTTCCACGAGGATCTCGCCGCCCTTGATTCGCGCGAAACGCTGGGCGGTCTCCTCGCCCCACAGCACCGCGTTTGGGTCGGACAGGCGCGCAGCGAGCTGTTGCTCAGTGCGGCGCATGTAGTCGTCGAAGGCGGCCAGCGTCTTGCTGGAGAGCTCCGCGCACCACACGGCCGGACACAAGAACAGCAGGATCCACAAGCGAAGAACCGGGACCGGCGCCTTTTCCGCGCCGGCCGCAAATCGGTCACACATCCGTAACAATTTCATCTACGATGTCTATTGTGCAACAGCCAAAGGAATCCTTCCAGCAAGCCGAACGCGAGCACACCAGTTTCCTGGCGCCTATCGAGAAGAAAGCGCTCATCTGGATGGCCGGGCGCACACCCAGGTGGATCAACTCGGACCACTTGACCGTGCTGGGCCTGGCGGCGATGGCCGGCGCGGGGTTGAGTTACTGGTATGCGCGATGGGACCGCGCGGGCCTCGTATGGGTGATTGTGTTCCTGGTCCTGAACTGGGTGGGCGACAGCCTGGACGGAACCCTCGCGCGCTTCCGCAATCAGCAGCGGCCGCGCTACGGTTTCTACGTGGACCACGTGGTGGACGCCTGTGGCACGCTGTTTCTGCTGGGCGGCGTGGGCCTCTCGGGGTATATGAGCGAGCGCGTGGCCACGGGACTGATCATCGTATACTTTCTTCTCACCATCGAAGTGTACCTGGCGACTTACACGATCGGGAAGTTTCACATCTCGTTCTGGAAATGGGGCCCCACGGAGCTGCGACTGCTGTTGATGATCGGCAACATCGCGCTGTTCTATCGCCCGGTAGTGACGCTCTTCGGCCACAAGTACCTGCTGTTCGATGTGGGCGGCGCGATCGGGATTTTCGGCATGACGCTCATGTTCCTCTGGGCGGCCGCGCGGCATACGCGGCACCTCTACCGGTCGGAGCCGCTCTCCTAGCCGTGTTCCTGCGCTGGCTGAAGTTCAACACGGTCGGGCTGGTGGGCATCGGCGTGCAACTGGCGGCGCTCACCGTCTACTCCAGCCTGCTGCACATCCACTATCTCGTGGCTACCGCGATGGCCGTCGAGACAGCCGTGCTCCACAACTACGTCTGGCATGAGTTGTGGACCTGGCGCGACCGCCGCGCTCCCCGCGATGGTTGGCGTGCCATCGCATGGCGCTTACTGCGCTTTCATCTCGGCAACGGCCTGGTATCCCTCCTCTCCAATCTCTTGCTCATGAAGTTCTTCGTGGGATCGTGGGGGATGAAAGTGCTGCCGGCGAACTTGCTCAGCATTGCCATCACGGCGGTGGCGAACTTCCTGATCGCCGAGTTTTTCGTATTCCGGCACACAAACCATCGCGGCGATTCAGTTCGTGACAGGATGAAATGAAGATGAACTTAGCAAGCTTGCGGGATCAATATCGCGCGTTGCTGCTGGACGGCGTCGCGCCGTTCTGGCTGAAGCACGGCATCGATTGGGAATACGGCGGCGTGCTGAGCTGCATGCAGGAAGACGGGGCGCCGGTGAGCGGCGACAAGTACATCTGGTCGCAGGCGCGGTCCGTATGGACTTTCTCGGCGCTCTACAATCGCATTGAACCGAATCCGGAATTCCTGCGCGCCGCGGAGAACTCCGTGCGGTTCCTGCTGGAGCACGGCCGCGACGAACAGGGCCGCTGGGTGTACCACACCACCCGCGAAGGCCGGGTGGTGGACGGCCCCATCAGCATCTACGCCGATGGCTTCGTGGTCTACGGACTGAGTGAATACCTGCGCGCCGTGCGCGACGAGAAGTTGCTCGCGTTGGCGCGGGCCACTTACGACCGCGTGGTCGCGCGCGTCGAACAGCCGGACTTCCATGAAGTGGCGCCCTACCCGTGGCCGCCGCACCGCCGGTTTCAGGCCGTCTCGATGATCTTGACGGAAGTGACCAATGAGTTGATCGTAACCACCGGCGACCATTCGCTCGAAACCATTCTCGACCGTCACGTCGATCGCGTGATGCACCGCTTCGTGCGGCCGCAGCGCAAGCTGCTGTTCGAATTCCTCAGCGAAGACTGGCAAGAACTGCCGCCGCCTGAAGGTACCGCTGTCATGCCGGGCCACGCCATCGAGTGCATGTGGTTCGTGATGCACGTGGCGGCGCGGCGCGGCGACCGCGAACTGGCGCGCCGCGCGGCGGAAGTGGTCCGCTGGCACCTGGAGGCCGGATGGGACCCGGAGTACGGTGGTATCTTCCTGGGCATCGACGCCGAAGGGCATGCGCCGTATCTCGGGAACGCGGATAAGAAGCTGTGGTGGCCGCACACCGAGGCGCTCTACGCGCTGCTGCTCGCCGATCGTCTGACGGGCGAGCCGTGGTGCATGGAGTGGTATGAGAAAGTGCACGAGTGGTCCTGGGCGCACTTCCCCATGCCGGAATCCGGCGAGTGGTGGCAGCGGCTGGACCACCAGGGAAACCGCATGACGGAGCTGATTGCGCTTCCGGTGAAGGATCCGTTCCATCTGCCGCGAGCCGCGACGATGATCGTCGAGTTGCTTGAAGGCCGTCGTGGATTCGATCGCTGAACTGGTTCGCGAGGCGGACGTGGGCCGTGCGCGCGAATGGCTGCGCTCCTTGCGCGAGGCGGTCCGGCAGCCGCTGCTCATGCGATACCTCGGCTGGAAGTACGGTCAGGAGCGCTTGCTCTCTCGCGCCGGGCGTGTCTATCCAGCCGTGTGTTATGGAGCGTTGCAGACGGACGTCGAACGCGTTTTGGGCGCGCTCGATGCCTCGCCCGCGGTTGGCACGAGCGAGAATGCGGTGAGCCGCCTGGCCCTGCTTGCGGATCCCCGCCTGACCAACGGGCACATCTATGTGATGCGCCGGTTTTCGTCCCGGCCGCGGCTCACCATGGAGTGCGCGGCTGGACGCTATTTCGGCATGCTCGATACATGCTCGGCCATTGAGATTGAATTGCGCGCGGCGATTGGCGATGGGGCGCGCGCCCCGTCCGCACTCGACGCGAAGCTGAGGTTACGCCACGCGGCGCATGCGGCCGCGGGGGGAGATCCCATCACCAGCGGCACGGGCCGGGACGCGGCGATAGGGCTCTCGATGCTGGTAGCATGTAACACGGACGACGGCTACCGGATGCGCCTGGCACAACGAGGCGATGGCGGCCTGGGTCTGGGGTGCGGCCAGCTTCACGTGGTCCCTTCCGGCATGTTCGATTTCGCGGACGCGCGGCGCGACTACCACGTCGGAGCCAAACTACGCGAGGAATACGCCGAAGAACTGTTCGGAAAGGCTGGTCCAGCGCTGGAATATCTGGATGCGTTACTCCGCACCGGCGGCGCGCAACTGCTTCTCACCGGCGTGGCCATGGATCTGCTCAACCTGCGCCCGGAGATTTGTACGCTGCTGATCATCCACACGCCGGAATGGTTCGAACAAGCGCGCCAGGCCCGGCTCAACGACGAGTTTCTTCCGGAGACCGTGACGGGCGGCTCCCACGGCTGGGTGCGTCTGGCGAGCGACGAAGCCATGATCCAGGAGTCCGGTTTGCTGCCCGAGCGTATGATTCCACCGGGCGCGGCGGCGTTTTGGATGGGCGTGGATGTGCTGCGAGCGAGCGCGTACTGACGCCTCACCCGCGCAGTCGGGCGCACAGCCACACGACGAAGCCGTGAAGCGCAAGTGAAGCAGCCATCACCACGAAGAACCCCCAAACGGCCTCTTTGCCGGGCCGCGGAATCTCCCAGTTCTTCCATCGCACCAGGTGCGGAAACGTCGTCCGGTCTTCCTGGCCGATGGGCGTGTTGATGGTAAGGTAGAACCGATCCAGCCGCTCCGCCGGTTCGGGCCGCGTGAGCAGACTCACAATTACGCCGGCGCCGAGGCCCGCTACCAGATAGAAGGTAATCAGGTATGGAAGCCCCGGATCACCCTTCCAGCCGAAAAAGCGCAGGCCCACGATCCAGGCGGCGCTCGCGGCAAGGAAACTCGCCCACGCCCCGTAGCGGTTGGCGCGGCGCCACCACAGTCCCAGCCAGAACGAAATGCCGATCATCGGCACCAGATTCCAGGCGAAGCGGATGGCCGCCGGCACGTCGCTGAAGGATAGAGCGAGCGCGATGCTGGCCGCAACGTAGACCAGCGAGAAGAGACGGCTCACACGCAGTTCGAGCCGCGTGTCGTCGTGCCGCTTGAACGTCCTGAGTAAATTGCGCGTAAACAGCGCCGAAGTGGTCAGCACATAAATCGCGCCGTTGTCCATCACCGAGGCCATGATGGCGGCGATCATCAAACCGGCGAATCCGGCGGGCAGCAGGTCGCGAACCAGAGAACCGAAGACCAGGTCGCCGTGCATGCGATCCGCGCCGTAGTAAGCGATGGCCAGCACGCCAACGAACGCCCATGCGATGGTGCAAACGCGCTTCAGCGTGACGCCGGCGCAGAAGCCGACGCGGTTGTCGAGTTCCGTGCGGCCGGCGGCGTTGTTGCTGAGAATGTGCGGTTGCGCGACCACGCTGAAGAACTGATTGATCGCCGCCATGGCAATCCAGTAGAAGCCTATCTCACCTGGCGCCACCAGGCTGAGCAGCGCTCCGGCGTTGGGCAACTTCGCGTGCAAGCCGGCCATGCCTCCCACGGCCACCCAGACGAACGGCACCAGAAGAAACGACATCGCAATGGTTAGAATCCCCTGGACGAATTCGTTCCATACTGTGGCGATGAGACCGCCGATCAGGCTGTAGAAAACGAATGCGGCGGTCATGAGCATTACCGACCACAGCGTGGAGATGGCACCGCCGGTGAGCGCTTCGATCAACTTGGCGCAACCGAGCAAAGTGGCGCCGAGGTAGGCAATGTTGATGGCTACTCCCATGAAGCCGTAGAGAATGCCGAGCGAGGGGCCGTAACGCATCTCGTAGAAATCCGCCGTGGTCAGGCAGCGCGCGCGGCGGAACACGGCGCTGAGCAACCAGTAGAACGGCGTATTGAAAATCTGCATCCACTGGTACCAGATGCCCGCCATGCCGAGCTTGTAGGACTGCGACGCGACGCCCACGGCGAAGTCCGCATGCGTGCCCGCGCCGAAGCCGTACATGATCATGAGCGCCTTGCCGAAGCGGCGGCCGCCCATGTAGTAGTCGTCGACGTTCTTCACTTTGCGCGCCGAATACCATCCCACCGCGAGCATCGCCAGGAAGTACGCGACCAGCAGCGCGATGTCGAGCCCATGGATTTGCAGCATGCGAAAGTTGGAAGACCGGTCCGGGGCCGGATCTGGGTACTATATCGTGACCCGGCGAACACGTTCAACGCGGCAGCGCCCGAACGTGATGAAATGTGTGTCATGTTGCGTGCCTCGGTTGTGTTGCTGTGGACGGTGACGCTCCCGGCGGCGGATCTGATCCTCCACCACGGCCGCGTGGTTACGGTGAACCAACAGTTCGCCATTGCCGAAGCCGTCGCGGTGAAGGATGGGCGCATCGCCGCGGTGGGAACGAACGCCGAAATTCTGCGCCTGAAAAAGCCGGGCACGACGCTCGTGGATCTTGCTGGCAAGATGGTGCTGCCGGGGCTGATCGACAGCCACGTGCACTCCGACCGGCGCCTCGATGTACGAGTTCGACCACCCCGTCCCCGACATGGAAACCATCGCCGACGTTCTCGCCTACGTGCGGGCCCGCGCCGCCGCACTCGCGCCGGGCGAGTGGATCACGCTCTCGCAGGTCTTCATCACGCGGCTGCGCGAGCAGCGCTACCCAACGCGCCAGGAACTGGACCAGGCGGCGCCGCGCAATCCCGTGTGTTTCCGCACCGGCCCCGATGCCTCGCTGAACTCGCTGGCGCTCAAGCTCAGCGGCATCGGTCACGAGCCTCTCGCGGAAGAGGGCCGCCTGGGAAAAATCGAGCGCGACCCGAAAACCGGCGAACCCACCGGCATCCTGCGCAGCGCGGCGCGACTGGTGGCGGCGCGCGCAAGCGGACGCACGCCCACCAAGGCCGACCGTCGCCAGCGTCTCAAGATGCTCTTGGCCGACTACAACTCGGTGGGCATCACCAGCATCGCCGAGCGCACCGCCGGTGACGACACGGTGGAGCTGTTCCGCGCGCTCAAAGAGGCCGGCGAGCTAAGCTGCCGCGTCTTCATCACCTATAGCATCGACCCGCAGCAGCCCATCGAACAGATCGAGGAACAGATCGGCAAGCTGGCCGCGAGCCCGCTGCACCAGTACGACAACATGCTCTGGGTGCGCGGCATCAAGGTGTTCCTGGACGGCGGCATGCTGACCGGCAGCGCCTACATGCTCCAGCCGTGGGGCGTCAGCCAGATGTACTCCATCACCGATCCGAACTACCGCGGCATGCTCTTCATCGAGCCCGCCAAGCTGTTCCAGATCGCGCGCACGGCGCTCTCAGAACGACCTGCAGTTCACCGCGCACACGGTGGGCGACGGCGCGGTGCACGCCCTGATCGACGCCTACGCGGAAGGTCAACAACGAATTTCCCGTGCGCGACAAACGCGCCCTGCATCTCGCACGCCAACTTCATGACCGCTCGAGGCCATCGCAGCAGATGCAGGCGCTGGGCGTCGTGGCCGACATGCAGCCCGCCTGGCTGTACCTGGACGGCGCCACGCTGACCAAGCAGTTCGGCGACGAGCGGCTGGCGCTACTTCCAGCCCTACAAGACGCTGTTCGACACGGCGTGATCGTGGGCGGCGGCTCCGACCACATGCAGAAGATCGGCAGCCTGCGCTCGATCAACCCCTACAATCCGTTCCTCGGCATGTGGATCACGCTCGCCCGGCAGCCGCGCTGGACCGACGAGCCGCTGCACCCGGAGCAGCGCATCACGCGCGAGCAGGCCATCCGGTTCTACACCATCAACAACGCGTTCCTGACCTTCGAGGAGAAGGAGAAGGGCTCGCTCGAAAAGGGCAAGCTGGCCGACTTCATCGTGCTCGACCGCGACATCCTCACCTGCCCGGTGGACGAGGTCAAGGACATCGAGGTCGAGCAGACCTACCTGGGCGGCAAGCAGGTCTACCGAACGCCGGTAGATTGAGTAACTGGCGTTCCGGAAAACCATCACGTAGCGGGACGTCAGCATTTGCCCGATATGGGTGTGTACCTCGGGATTGAGGACGGCAGACCTTGCGTACCAGTCGCGATAAAGCGAGTTCGTGACGATGAAGTCCGGCCTTCGTCCGGTGTGATACCCCAGCCGGACATCGTCCACGAGATTCGAATCGAAGCCCCGAGCGAAGGCCAATTCGGCGGGACCAAAAACCGTCGCGGACGGCGGGGCATGGCGCTGCAAATACGCGGCGGCTGATGCATAGTCCCATCGCACCGGTTGAAGCCGGGCGTCGCGCGCGACGGCCGCTAGCTGGAGGCCGGCCAGAGCAGCCAGAACGACGACCACGCAACGCCGGCGGATTGCGCTTCCCGTCGATGCCACTTGCAGGGCGGTGAGAGCCAACAGTGCTGCGCAGAAGGGGAGTGTGTGCAGGAGGTACGAGCTGGACTTCAGTCCATCGAACAACGCCAGCGTGCAGAAGATGAATGTGCCCAGCGCCAGAAGCGTGCGGGAGCCGGCGCGCCTTCGCAGGGAAGGCATCATCACAGCCCCAAGAACTCCGAGCGTGTACGCCAACAGCACCAGCAACTGAAACCGGTTCAGCGAGAGTCCTCTTTCGTACCGGCCGAACATGGACTCCATAGCGCAGAAAATACTCTCGCTTCAATGCGGTCAGCGGCGAAAGAAGTCCCGACCAACGGGTGGAGGTGGTGAACTCGCCCGCGATGCCGGACACGTTCCCGGTGAACTGCCGGTAGAAAGAAACCGGATCTTGGAGAATATAGATACCCCACAACGCCAGACCCACCAGGTACGCAGCGCCGGCCCCGAGCAGATGCCGCCACCCAATCCGTGACCGGTCGTGGAGGACCATCAGGATTACCAGACCACCCGCGTAAAGCACGCCGCATGGATGCGTGAGACAACTTCCGCCGCCAGCGAGTGAGCAACAACGATGGCGGTGCGGAGCGAGCGTTCCCGCAGGCAGACGTAAACGGCCCAGGAGGCGAAACCCAAGCCGGCGCACATGGCGTCCATCCGGCCGAGCGACGAGAATGTGAGAAAGCGGCCGTCGATCAACAGCAGCGCAGCCGCAAGCCACACCACATCAGTCCTTGCACACAACTCCAGAGAAACGCACAGAGTGAGGCGAGCAGCACCAGTCCCCAAAAGATGGAGAGCGCCCGGAGCGTGATGAGGCTGAAGCCGAACAGCCCGTACCAACACGTTTGCAACAGCAGGTGCGCCGGAGGCACCCAATAAGTGTGCCGTTCGATGCCCGCGAGCCACGTGCCGGACGGCTCAATGATAGTGGTGCCGAGGAAACCTTTGTGAAGGAGATTCAGCGCGGGGCTCGCAAAACCCACGCTTCGTTGGTCGAAATGTTGTTCGTCGCGGGCCGCTGCCAGAAGGCGAGAGTCGGGTGCGGAACCGGAATGAGTGCCCAGACACTCCCTCTCACCCAGCGAGTCATTGTTCGGACACAGATCCAACTCTGTCTGGCGCCCGGCAAGGCGCGAGGATCGATCTCCAGGTTGAGAACGGGCCGGCTATTTACGATTGCGCCGCCACGCGAAATAGCCCATACCGGCCAAAGCCGATCCGAGTAGTATCACGGTGCCGGGTTCGGGCACCACGACACCGTCAGGGGTGAGTTGCCCAAAAGCGCAAGACACCACGCCCAGTAGCGCGCACACTAACGCGGTAAAGGTCTTCATTTCCTGTCCTCCGCTATCTCAAGCAGAACTGGTGGAAAT
>CAVUYK010000017.1:0-246130 GCA_963745655.1 Terriglobales bacterium
GAAGATTCGAATCTCGTGGAGCCCCTCCCCAGTAGTATCCTGAGATCAAGCGCCAAGCGCTGGCCTCATGAAACTCCAAGGCATTTTCGTGCCTATCACGACACCTTTCGACGCCCAAGGCAATCTCTTCAAGTCGAAAGTCAAACACAACGTCGGCAAGTGGAACCAGGCGGCTCTGGCGGGCTACGTGGTTTGCGGGTCCACCGGCGAGAGCGTCTACCTCACCACGGAAGAGAAGATCCAACTTTGGGAGTGGGTGGCCGAATACGCCGCGCCGGATAGGCTCCTCCTTGCGGGCACGGGCATGGAGAGCGTGCGCGAAACCGTGGCGCTCACCAATCGCGCCGCCTCCTTAGGCTACCAGGCAGCGCTGGTGCGTACGCCGCACTTCTACAAGAATCTGCTCAACCGCGGCGACTCTCAGGCGCTCTACTTTCGCTCCGTGGCGGACCAGGCGCACGTCCCGATCATGATTTACAACTATCCCCAGACGACCGGCGTGGACATTCCGGCTGAAACTGTCGCGGCGCTTTCCGAACACCCCAACATCGTCGCCGTGAAGGAAAGCTCTGGCAACATTGAGAAGGTGATGCGGATGGTGCGCGAGGTACAGCCCGGCTTCCAGGTGTTGGTGGGATCGGCGCCGACGCTCGCGCCATCGCTCGCCGTGGGCGCCGCGGGTGCCGTGCTGGCCTTCGCCAACGCCGCCCCTTACGCGACCATCGCCGTGTGGGAAGCCCACCGCACGCGGGAATTCGAAGCCGCCATGGACTGGCAGAATCGTATGTCGCGCGCGGCCGTGCTGGTCACCACCACATACGGCATCCCGGGGCTCAAATACGCCATGGACCTCATGGGTTTCTACGGCGGGCCCCCGCGATTGCCGCTGGTGCCGCCGCCGCCGGAAGCCAAGCTGGAAATAGAAAAGGCGTTCAAGACCCTGATGGGATCCTGAACGCCTCTTCTGGAAGGAATAATCTGGAAGCCGTCGATTACAGCTTGCCGGCGGCGTACATCTTGGCCATCTCGGAAAGCGCGATGGGCTGATAATCGCCGGCGTGCCCGGCCTGGCCGAACTGCTGCATGCGCAGGGCAACCACCTTCTTCATGGCTTCGCGAGCGGGCTTCAGGTAGTCGCGCGGGTCGAACTTCTCGGGCGTCTCCATGAGCACCTTGCGGATGGCGCCGGTGATGGCCAGGCGGTTGTCGGTGTCGACGTTGACCTTGCGTACGCCGTTCTTGATGCCGAGCTGAATCTCCTCCACCGGCACGCCGAAGGCCGGCTTCAACTTGCCGCCGTAATGGTTGATGATGTCCTGCAGATCCTGCGGCACGCTGGAAGAGCCGTGCATCACCAGGTGCGTGGACTTCATGCGATTGTGGATCTCGATGAGGCGGTCCATCTTCAGGACTTCGCCGGTGGGCTTTTGCGCGAACTTGTAGGCGCCGTGGCTGGTGCCGATGGCGATGGCCAGCGCGTCCAGTCCGGTCAGCTTCACGAACTCCTCGGCCTGGGCCGGGTCGGTGATGTGCGAAAGGCCGTCGAGGCCGGCGCCGTGGCCGTCTTCGATGCCGCCCAGCACGCCGATCTCGCCTTCCACCGTCACGCCCTTGGCGTGCGCCATCTCGACCACTTCCCGCGTCACCTTCACGTTGTAATCGAACGAAGACGGCGTTTTGCCGTCGGGCATCAGCGAGCCGTCCATCATGACGCTGGTGAAGCCCATGTCGATGGCGGATTTGCAGGTTTCGACGCTATTGCCGTGGTCCAGGTGCAGCGCCACCGGAATGTCGGGGTAAACCTCGGTGGCCGCCAGCATGAGGTGATACAGAAAACGATCGTTCGAGTAAGAGCGCGCGCCGCGGCTGGCCTGGATAATGGCCGGCGATTTGGTTTCGCGCGCGGCCTCCATGATGGACTGAATCTGCTCCATGTTGTTGACGTTGAAAGCGCCAACCCCGTAGCCGCCCTTGGCGGCCTCGTCCAAGAGTTGTCGCATGGATACCATTGGCATGAGGTGAATCTCCTTCGAGGAAAGTAAGCTTTTACCCGAGGCGTCACGGACCAGATCGAGTAATTCTCATCGTATCACGCGGCCCCGGGCTCGCGCTGACGCGCCGCACGCGCGCGTTGACCCGCGCCGGGTGCTCCCGTACAATGAAGCTGTAGGCAGGCCGGGCGGGAGTAACTCAATGGTAGAGTCACAGCCTTCCAAGCTGTTGGTTGCGGGTTCGATTCCCGTCTCCCGCTCCAAACGTCTTCACTTTGGCAAGTTGCACCGCGCATGCTGGCGTAGCTCAGTTGGTAGAGCATCTGATTTGTAATCAGAGGGTCGGGGGTTCAACTCCCTCCGCCAGCTCCATCTTCTTCTTTAGAATCAATTAATTATCAACTCCCTCCGCCAGCTCCATCTTCTTCTTTAGAACCAATTAATTACGTTTCTATCGGTGTTCGCTTCTGAGTCCCTTGCTTGTGAGGTATGCCTAGAAGTTTGCCCACTCTGCGCCTCCCGGGCTATCACAAGCGCCTCGTCCATGTCAGCATCGCTCGGGTGAATGTACCGTAGGGTGGTCTTCATGTCCGTATGACCAGCCGCCCTGTGCAGGGTGTAGGGGTCCATCCACTTCGCCCAGCGCGTCAGTCACGTGTGCCGGAGGGTGTAAAGGTCGAACGGCATCACTGCGTCAGTCAGGCGGATTCGTCGCCGCGAGCCCACACGCTTCCCCCGGTAAACGTAGATCGCACCGTCCCGCACATTCTCCGGCCTGAGACGAAAGCACTCTTCCGGCCGCAGCGCGCAATCCACCAGGATCATGGTAGCGTCCCGCAAGAGGCAGGAATCGGGTTTCTTCGGCTGCTTGCCCCCCCGCGCTCCGACACGTTGGAGTAGGCTATCCGCGGTCAGTCCAGGCGCAAGTCCCAGCGTGGCGGGCAGCCAACTGACTCCGACTTCCTCACCCAGCACGCGACCTCTTCCGCCGTTTCGGACTTTCAGGACCTAACGGCGTACGTCGCACTCGCCTTGTTCGATGCGAGGTGCTATGGCAGATAAGCCGAAAGTGCAGAAGCCGGCGGAGCCACGCCCCAGGCGGGTTGCACCATGAGTATTGGCCGGAAAAGGCGGCCGCCTGCCGCCCGAATCGAGTTTCTGCGCACCTCAGCCATCCGCAGATTGCGGGTTGGCAAATCTCGCACTTCAGGTGCAGCATTTGCATCTCGAATCCGGTCAGTTTCCGCTAAACCCAGCTAGCTCAGTGTCTGGCAGCCGCCAAACGGCGGGTTTCCGTTCTGGACCATCGCGTGCTAACAGAAGCACTCGTCCTGTAAGGACGAAGGGGATGGCCACGAAGACAGCACATACCGGCCCGAGCTTAGTCGGCCGGACGCAGACCGGCGGGGGTGACCGCCGCTCCTCCCAGTTTCGGGAGTTGGCCGAAGAACTGCAGTTGCTCTTGGAGCTGGGTAACCTGAGTCTGATACGGGACCGCCTGGCCGACTGCGCCGGTTGGCTCAGGAGTTGCGCGGATTCCATAGAGCACGACGAGGCCGCGTCGGCGGAGGAAATGCAGAGTGAACTTCGTGCCGTCCAGGGGCGCCTTCACGAAGCCGAGAGCCTGGCCGCCAGCGACTGGTTGACCGGTCTGGCCAACCGCCGCGAGGCGGAGAATCTGATAGTCCACAGAATTCAGGCTGGCCAGCCCTTCTGCATCCTACTGTTCGACTTGGACAACTTCAAGCAGGTGAACGACTGGCACGGACATGATGTCGGGGACCATCTTCTCAAGGCTTTCTCCCATCGCTTGGCCGGCCAGTTTCGGCCGAATGACGTGGTTTGCCGCTGGGGCGGCGACGAGTTTCTGGTTGTAATGAGCGCCGCAATACCGGATGCCCTCGGAAGGGCCAGCGTGGTAGCCGAACGCTTGAGCGGGCCATACGCGATGGAATCCGCCAGTGGGGCCGTGAACATCTGTGTATCAGCCAGCGTCGGCGTGGCGCAACATGAGCCTGGAGAGTCGGGTCAGGAACTGTTCGCCAGGGCGGATGCTCTGCTGTACCAGCACAAGGCGGAGAGCCGCTCAATTGGCGTGCCCGCACATGCGCACACGGCCTCCTGGGAGGGCATCGGCGCGCAGGAGGGGGCGGGCCACTTGGCGGATACAGCCTGCGGCACACAAGACGCCGCCGGTGCGGACGGATTCACAATTCTAATTGCGGACGACCAAGCAGGGATTCGCATGATGGCCGGAGAGGTTCTGCGAAGCCACGGTTACAATGTGCTGCAAGCCGCGGACGGCGTCGAAGCTCTCGAGCTGGCCGCGCAGCATCCAGGGCCGATCCACCTGCTGTTGACGGATGTGTCGATGCCGCGCTTGGATGGTCGGCAACTGCACCGGGAGCTGAAAAGCGTGCGCCCTGGGACTGCGACCCTCTTCATGTCGGGTGATCTCGATACAGGTCTGCATCCGGGCGCCGCGTTCTTGCCCAAGCCATTCGCTACCTCGGTCCTGGTACGTAAGGTCAACGAGGCACTTAAGGAGAGACTAGGTTGATATGGAACAAAATGAAGACCGGCGTCTGAGCCGGCGTTTTCCGATGGAAAGGCAGCTTCAGTTCAAGTCCCAGCGCTCAAAGTCTGCCTTGATTGGATCCGGCACCACCGTCAACATGAGTCGGCGGGGGGTGCTGTTCACCACTGACCAATCTCTGCCGGCAGGCGAGCCGGTTACGCTGGAAGTCGATTGGCCGGTGCTGCTGGACGCTGCCGTCCCGTTGAAGCTGGTGACGCGCGGTAGGGTCGCCTGGTGTGAGAACTCGCACACGGCCGTCCGATTCGACAAATGGGAGTTCCGCACGCGGGGCCTGCCGAGACATTAGCGCCCCCCGCAGGCTTCATTCCGCTTGCTCAAGAGATCCCCGAGCCCGAGAAGGCCAAGGAATAGCCACCCGGCGTTGATCACGGTTGCTCGCCCTGTTCGCCCCTTGATCGAGCAGGAGGTCAAGCCATTAAGAACGCTACATGATGAGTAACTATGAGTAAGTCTGTAAGTTGTTCATTCTTAGTGACTCGACGATTTTTGATCAGAGGGTCGGGGGTCGCTCCTGAACGTCTTCCCGTGCGATTGACGGCGTAACATGGCCAGCGCCAGGCGGATACCTAAACCATGAACAGAGTTGCATTGACGTCCGCGCGCGTGTTCAGTAAGCCGGATCCGGCTCCCGGCGCTGATGCGATCCCATGTGGGATCGCGGGAATTGGCGCTTTAGACGCCCAGGATTTCCACGCCACAAGCCGAAAGGAGCGGATGCCGGACAGGGCGGTTGGGGAGAGGGCCGCGACGCGGTCTGGGCAGCCAAAAGGTGATTCTGACCGGTCCCGGATCTGCCCGCGCGGCTTTCTAGCCGCAGTTTTGCTGGGCGTCGCTCTCCATCTTGCGGCTACGCCGGCAGTGGCTGAGGATGCACCGCCTCCGCCCACCGTCGAAGAGGTGGTGGGCCGCATGGTGAAAGCTGACGACCACCGGTTGGCGGCGCTGCAGGGCTATACGGCGACCCGGCGATACCGGCTGGTGAACCACCGGTTCCACAAGCAAGGCGAGATGACCGTAAGCATGGTCTGCTCAAGGGCGGGCGTAAAGACCTTCAAAGTGTTGTCGGAAAGCGGCTCCGGCATCGTCAGAAGCCGGGTACTCCGGAAGATGATCGAGGCGGAAGCCGAAGCCAGCCAACAGAGTGGCCGGGAACAACACCGCATTCTTCCGAGAAACTACGATTTCCGGCTCATCGGGATGGGCACAAGCGCGGGCCGGCCCAGCTACGTGCTCGAGATCGCGCCGAAGACCAGGAACAAATTTCTCATTCGCGGCCGCATCTGGGTGGACGCCGAACAGTACGCCATCACCCGATTCGAGGGCAGCCCGGCGAAGAACCCCTCCTTCTGGACCCGCAGTATCCAGGTGGTGCATCACTACGGCAGGGCTGGACCGTTCTGGCTGCCCGTATCGAATGTTTCCCACGCGGAGGCGAGAATTTTCGGCCGGACCGACGTGACTATCGACTACTTCGATTACCTGGTGAACGGGCAGTACCGCACGGACGCACGCGACGCGAGCATCGATCCGGGCGGTTCCAAGGAGTCGACACAGTAGCCCGCAGGGCTCAGGCGGCCCCCGGCGGTGCCTGCCTGGCTGGTTGTTCCCGGCTCCAATTACGCGCGCGTCCGGGCCGGCCAAACATGCTATAACGGGAGTTGAATTCGACGCGAACGAGCATTTTGCGTTCCCGCGAAGCTAATTCCCAATCCTGGTGACGCGGCTCCGCGCGGAGCTTCTGTCAACGCAACAAGGAGATTACTAATGGAGCCTACAGGCGACATCGCATTGATTGGTCTGGCTGTCATGGGCCAGAACCTCATCCTGAACATGAACGACAAGGGCTATACGGTGGTGGCCTACAACCGGACGGTCTCCAAGGTGGACGAGTTCCGCAACGGCCCCGCCGCGGGGCGCGAAACCATACTGGCCGCGCACTCGGTCGAAGAGTTGGTGGCGCTGTTGAAACGGCCTCGCAAGATCATGCTCATGGTGAAGGCCGGCCAGGCGGTGGACGACTTCATCGAGACGCTGCTGCCCCACCTGGAGCCGGGCGACCTGATCATCGACGGCGGCAACTCGCACTTCCCGGACACCATCCGCCGCACCAGGTACCTGGAAAGCAAAGGTCTGCTCTACATCGGCACGGGCGTGAGCGGCGGCGAAGAAGGCGCCCGCAATGGCCCCTCGATCATGCCCGGCGGCAGCCCCGCCGCCTGGCCGCTGGTGAAGGACATCTTCCAGGCCATCTGCGCCAAGACGCCGGACGGCGAGCCCTGCTGCGACTGGATCGGCGAAGGCGGCGCGGGCCACTTCGTCAAGATGGTGCACAACGGCATCGAGTACGGCGACATGCAGCTCATCTGCGAGGCCTACCAGCTCATGAAGCAGGGCGTGGGGCTCTCCAACGAAGAGATGCACGACGTGTTCGCCGAATGGAATCGCGGCGAGCTGGACAGCTACCTGATCGAAATCACGCGCGACATCCTGGGCTTCAAGGACGAAAACGGCGCGTACGTGGTGGATTACATCCTCGACAAGGCCGGGCAGAAGGGCACCGGCAAGTGGACCGTGCTGGCGTCGCTGGACGCTGGGATGCCGCTCACGCTGATCGCCGAAGCCGTCTACTCGCGCTGCATCAGCGCCCTGAAGGACGCCCGCGTGGCCGCCAGCAAGATCATCAAAGGCCCGAAGAAGAAGTATCGCGGCGACAAGAAGGCCTTCGTCGAGGACATCCGCAAGGCGTTGCTGGCTTCCAAGATCGTCAGCTACGCGCAGGGCTTCATGCTCATGCGCCAGGCCTCCGACGAGTACAAGTGGAACCTGAACTACGGCGGCGTGGCGCTGGTGTGGCGCGGCGGCTGCATCATCCGCTCGGCGTTCCTGGACAAGATCAAGGTAGCTTTCGACAAGAACCCGGCGCTCGACAACCTGCTGTTGGACGACTATTTCAAGGGCGTGATCGACAACTGTCAGCCCTCCTGGCGCAAGGCGATCGTCAAAGCCATTGAAATGGGCATACCGGTACCCGCTTTTGCGACGGCGCTCTCGTTTTTCGACGGTTATCGCACCGCGCGCCTGCCGGCGAACCTGCTCCAGGCGCAGCGCGATTATTTCGGCGCGCATACCTACGAGCGCACGGATCGTCCGCGCGGCGAGTGGTATCACACCAACTGGACCGGCAAGGGCGGCGACGTCTCTGCCAGCACCTACACAGTCTGAGGCCGCGCCCATGATGCGCGGCCGCCAGCGCGGTATCGAGGGGGCTTGAAGGATGCACGACCCGCAGGCCCCTTTGAAGAATTTCCCGCGAAAGCACGATCGCCTGGTGTGCGTGGACTCCGACGGCACGGCGCTCGACACCATGGAGATCAAGCACAAAGAGTGCTTCATCCCCGCCACCATCCGCTATTGGGATTTGCAGCCGGTGGCGCGTTACGCCCGCGCGGCGGCGGAGTTCGTCAACCTCTATTCGCGCGACCGCGGCATCAACCGTTTCCCCGCCCTTTTGAAAACCCTCGATCTGCTGGAACGCTGGCCGGGCGTGCCGCGCACGGCGGCCGATCCCGCGCGCCGAAGGATTGCGCGCCTGGGTGATGCGGGAAAGTCGACTCACCCACGAAACGCTTCGCGAAGCCGCCGAACGCTCGGGCGATGCCGATCTTAAGCGCGCGCTCGCCTGGAGCACGGCGGTGAACCAAACCGTCCAGGCCACGGTGCGCAACTGTGCGCCGTTCCCGTGGGTGCGTGAAAGCCTGGAACGGCTCTCCGCGCGCGCCGACATTATGGTCTGCTCGGTGATGCCGGCCGAGGCGCTGGCGCGCGAATGGAACGAGCACGCCGTGGCGCAGTACGTAACACTGATCGCGGGACAGGAAATGGGTGGCAAGCGCGAGCACATCGCGCTGGCCATGGAGGGACGCTACGAAAAGAACCACGTGCTGATGATTGGCGACGCTCCGGCCGACCGCGCCGCCGCGGCAGCCAACGGCGTGCGTTTCTTCCCTATCTGTCCGGAGCGGGAAACCGAGAGTTGGCGGTGCCTGTTCGAGCAGGCCGCCGAACGGTTTCTCGGCGAGGGCTACGACGACGCCTACGAAGGCGCGTGGATCGCCGAATTCGAAAAGACTTTACAGGAGAAGCCTTCATGGATGACGTGAAAGTTCTGGCCGCCAAAGTGAAGCTGCTGTTGATGGACGTCGACGGCGTGCTCACCGACGGCAGGCTCTACAACGTGCCGGCGCCCGACGGCCGTATGGCCGAAACCAAGGGATTCGATTCGCAGGACGGCATCTCGCTGCACTGGTTGAATTGGAAGGGCATCCACACCGGACTCATCAGCGGCCGCGCAATCGCCGGCCACCGAGGAGCGCGCCCGCCAGTGCAAGTTCCGCTACATTTACCAAGGTCACATCGAGAAGATCCCCATCCTGGAAGAGATTCTCAAGGACGCCGGCCTCACCAAGGACCAGGTGGCTTACATCGGCGACGATTTTACCGACGTGGTGGTCATGCGCCGCGTGGGATTCGCCATCGCCACCGCCAACGCCCGGCCCGAAGTGAAGCGCGTGGCCCACTACGTGACCAGCCGCCGCCGGCGGACAGGGCGCCGTGCGCGAGGTCGCCGAACTGCTTCTGAAATCGCAGGGCTACTGGGACGAGATTCTGCAAGAAGTACGAGATCGAGTAGCCGGTGCGCTAAGCTCGTACTGATGGCAGTCGAAAAGATCGGGCTGACGATCCATTCCGACGCCGGCCCCGGCGTGCTCCATCAACTTGACCGGCGTGATCGCCCGGCACAAGGGCGACATCACCACGGTCGAGATCATCGAGAACGCCTCCGGCGCTCCCGCATCTATTTCGAAATCGATCTGCCGGCGGATCCGGCGGCGCTGATTGCCGACCTCGATCGCGCTGCGGTGGTGCGCTCGGTCGAGCAGGTCGAGACGTTCCAGAAGATTTACGGCAAGCGCATCATCATCATGGGCGGCGGAGCGCAGGTGGGCCAGGTGGCCATCGGCGCGATCTCGGAAGCCGACCGCCACAACATCCGCGGCGAGCACATCTCGGTGGACACCATTCCGCTGGTCGGCGAGCAGGCCCTGGCCGACGCCGTGCGCGCCGTGGCGCGCCTGCCGCGCGCCAAGGCCCTGGTGCTGGCCGGTTCGCTGATGGGCGGCGACATCGAGCAGGCGGTCCGGGAGGTGCGCGCGCAGGGCCTGCTGGTGGTCAGCCTCAACATGGCCGGCAGCGTGCCCGACGCGGCCGACCTGGTGGTGACCGATCCCGTGCAGGCCGGCGTCATGACCGTCATGGCGGTCGCCGACACCGCCAAGTTCACCGTCGAACGGCTGAAGCGCCGGGTGTTTTAGCGCGGGCAAGCCGGCGTTAGGGAAGCGCGCGGAGGGCTTCCTTCACTTGCGGGTCGCGGGCCACGGCGATTTTGTCGCCTTGCTCGACGCCCAGCGCCTGGGTGAGGATTTCCTCGGTCAGGCGGCTGCGGATATATTCGCGCTCGACGCTCCATTCGCTCACTGAGGGGCGGATGCTGCGTTGGGATAAATACACTTGAAAGTCGTCGAGCAGCGCGCCACCCGCCTGAAAATCCGCCGCCGGCTTGGGGCTCTTGCGAAGGTACTCGACGGCGAAGCTGGTATAGGAGGCGCTGGCCTCCAGCACGGCGCGCAGGCGCGACATGGTCTCGGGAAGCACCACGCGATCGGGATGTATGCCGCCTCCGCCCGTGACCACCCGGCCCGCGTCGGTGCGATACACTTTCCCGGGGGTTTCGAGGCGCACCAGTTGCCCGGATTCGAGCGGGCGTTGAATGGAGCGTCCGCTGGGTGTGAAGTAGAACGCGGTGGTCAAGGCCAGGCCGGCGCCTTGCGAAAGCGAGTACACGCTCTCCACCAATCCCTTGCCGTAAGTGGTTTCGCCGACGATGGTCGCACGGTCGTGATCCTGCAGCGCGCCCGCGACGATCTCGGACGCGCTGGCGCTCTTGCCGTTCACCAGCACCGCCAGCGGGAACTTGTAGGATAGCCCCTGCGCGGTGGCCTTCTCCTGCTTGCCCGCGACCGCGCGGCCCTGCACGCTCAAAATCGTCTGGCCCGGGCTCAGGAACAAAGAAGCCGTTTCGAGAGCGGCGGGCAACGCGCCGCCGGGATTGTTGCGCAGATCGAGCACCAGTCCTTTCAGATCGGCGCCGCCGAGTTTGGCGATGGCTTCGCGAACCTGTTGGCCGGTTTCGACGTCAAAGCTGGCCACGCGAATATAGCCGATGCCGGGCCGCATCAGGAAGGCGCGCTCGACGCTGGGCGTTTGCATGTCCTCCGGCGTCAGCACGAACTGGAGGACGCGGGCGTTGCCGGGCCGCCGTACGACCAGCCGGACCTGCTCGCGGCGCGCTTCTCCCAGCAGCCCGATGAGCTGCTCCATTTCGAGTTGATCCAGACGAATGCCGTTGATGGCCAGGATCTCGTCGCCGGGCCCCAGCCCGGCGCGGCCGGACGGGGTGCCGGGCAGCGTCTGCAGAAAGATGACGCGTCCGGGCAGCACCGACACGACGCTGCCGAACCCCTTGCTGGTGGACTGCTGCATTTGCTTGAGCTGCTGAAACTGCGCGGCGTCCAGGAACACCGAGTGCGGGTCCAGGCGCCGCAACATGCCCGGGATGGCGCCCTCGTAGATGGCCTTGGCGGGCTCCACCGGATCGGCCGCCTCACGCTCGACGGCGGCGTACACCGACGGTGAACCGCCGCAATGCCGATTCGACGTCGCTCACGGCGGCGGGAGCTTGAAGCAACAGGAGCGCGGCTGCGAAGGAGAGCATCACGATAGGCGGGGAATCAGTCTTTACTGTAACGCGTGGCCTGGGTGGCGGCGTGGCGTTCGAGAGCCAGGCGCATCAGTTCGTCGACCAGCTCGGAATAGGAAACGCCGGAGTGTTCCCACATCTTCGGGTACATGCTGATGGAGGTGAAGCCGGGAATGGTGTTGATCTCGTTGATGTAGATGCGGCCGGTGGCGGCTTCCAGCAGGAAATCGACTCGCGCCATGCCCTCGCATTCCACCGCCGCGCAGCATTCCACCGCCAGGCGCCGCACCTCGGCGGTTTGCCGCTCGGAGAGCGGAGCGGGCAGCAGGATGCGGGAAGCTCCCAGGGTGTACTTGTCGTCGTAATCGTAGAACTCGCGCGAGGGCAGGATCTCGCAAGGCCACGACGCGCGCGGATTCTGATTGCCGAGCACCGCGCATTCGAGTTCCTGTCCCGCGATGGCGCGCTCGACGATGATCTTGCGAGTCGTACCGCGCGGCCAGCTCCAGCGCGGCTTCGAGTTCCTCGCGGTTGTGCGCCTTGGAGATGCCGACCGACGAGCCCAGGTTGGCGGGCTTGACGAACATGGGGTACTGGAGGTTGTGCTCGACCTCATCCGCGTCCAGCGCGCCACGCCGCTGCACGATGTACTCGACCACCGGCAGGCCGCGTTCGTGGCACAGACGCTTGGTCACTTCCTTGTCCATGGCCGCCGCGGAAGCCAGCACGCCCGCGCCCACGTAGGGCAGACCGGCGAGTTCGAGCAGACCCTGCACGGTGCCGTCCTCGCCGAAGGTGCCGTGCAGCACGGGAAACACCACGTCGATGCCGGGATTCGCGCCGGGCTCGGGCAGAATCGGGCGCGGCGACCAGCGGCCGTCCTGGCCGATCAAGAAACGCTGCACCTCGTAGCGTGCCGGGTCCAGCGCGGCGATAATCGATTCGGCCGAGCGCAGCGAGATCTCGTGCTCGCCGCTGCGCCCGCCGTATACAACAGCGACACGTAGCTTCACAGAATCGCCTTTCCCAGTGCGGACATCACCAGTTCGACGGCCAGGACGGCGGTGCGGTTGCCATCGTCGATCACCGGATTCACTTCCACTACTTCCATGGAACGCATACGGCCGGAATCGCAGATCAGCTCCATGGCCAGGTGCGCCTCGCGATAGGTGATGCCGCCGCGCACGGGCGTGCCGACGCCGGGCGCCTCGCGCGGATCGACGGCGTCCATGTCGAGCGACACGTGAAAGCCGGCGGTGCCGGCGCCGGCGATCTCGATGGCCTCCTCGATGACGGCGCGCATGCCGCGCTCGTCGATATCGCGCATGGTGAACGCGCGCACGCCGGAGTCGCGCACGTGCGGCTTTTCGAGCGCATCCACGTCGCGGATGCCGATCAGCGCCGTCGTTGCGCGGATCGACCTTGGGCGAGAAGCCGCCCAGCCGCGTCAGTTCCGGCGGGCCCCATGCCCAGCAGGCAGGCCAGCGGCATGCCGTGCACGTTGCCGCTGGGGCTGGTTTCGGGCGTGTTCATGTCGGCGTGCGCGTCGATCCAGATCAGCCCGAGCGACTGTTTGCGTTGGCGGAACGCGCGCGCCATTCCGGAGACCGTGCCGATGGCCACCGAATGATCGCCGCCCAGCACCAGCGGAAGCTTCCCGGCTCGGGCGGCGCGCTCGACCGTGCGCATGACGCCCCGGGCAGCAACGCGCGATCTGCGCGAGGAAACGCGCGTCGCCCGCGCCCGCCGGACTGCTCTCGGGTTGTTCGACCGCGACGTTGCCCAGGTCTTCCACTTCATAGCCGAGCGAGGCGAGGCGCGCGTTCAGGCCGGCCACGCGCAAGGCCGACGGACCCATATCGACGCCGCGGCGTCCGGCGCCCAGATCGAGCGGCGCTCCGATGATGGCGATGGTCGCTGACGCATATCGCGCGCAGGGCGCTCACGGCCGCGTCCGGTAGAGCATGCGCGGAAACGCGATGGTTTCGCGCACGTGCTCAAGGCCGCAGAGCCAGGCCACGCAGCGCTCGACGCCCATGCCGAATCCGCCGTGCGGCACGCTGCCGTAGCGGCGCAAATCGATATACCAGTCGAAAGCTTCCGGCGGCAGGTTCTGTTCCTCGATGCGCTGCAGCAGCAGGTCCAGATCGTGGATGCGCTGGCCGCCGCCGATGATCTCGCCGTAGCCTTCCGGCGCCAGGATGTCGACGCCCAGGGCCACTTCGGGCCGCTCCGGATCGGGCTGCATGTAGAAAGCCTTGACGGCGGCCGGATAGCGATCCACCATGACGGGCCGGTCGTAATCTTCGCTGATCAGCGTTTCGTCGGCGCCGCCGAAATCGCCGCCCCACTGAATCTCGCTGCCTTTCTCTTGCAGGATCTTCACGGCGTCGTCGTAGCTGATGCGCGGGAAGGGCGCCTGGATAGCTTCGAGCTTGGCAAGGTCGCGTTCGAGCGTCAAGAGTTCCGGACGGCGGTTTTCGAGCACGCGGGACACCACGAAACAGATCATCTCTTCGGCCACGCGCTTGACGTCTTCGAGGGTGGCGAAGGCCATCTCCGGCTCCACCATCCAGAATTCGGTCAGGTGGCGGCGCGTCTTGGATTTTTCGGCGCGGAAGGTGGGCCCGAAGCAATAGCTCTTGCCGAAAGCCATCGCGGTGGCTTCGTTGTAGAGCTGGCCGGACTGCGTGAGGTAGACTTTCTCGTCCTCGAAGTAGTCCACCTCGAACAGCGTGGTGGTGCCTTCGCAGGCGGCCGGCGTGAAGATGGGTGTGTCGACCAGCGTGAAGCCGTTCGAGTCGAAGTAATCGCGGATGGCGCGGATGACTTCGTGGCGCACGCGGATGATGGCGTGCTGGCGGCGGCTGCGCAGCCACAGGTGGCGGTGGTCCATCAGGAAATCGATCCCGTGGTCCTTGGGCGTGATGGGGTACGGTTCGGACTCCGGCACGCGCTGCAGCACTTCGCAGTTCTCGACATCCACTTCAAAGCCGCCCGGCGCGCGCGCTTCGGCGCGCACCTTGCCGGTGACGATGAGCGAGGATTCCTGCGTCAGGTCCTTGATCTGGTCGAAGACCGGCTCGGGCAGGTTGCTCTTGACGGCCACGCATTGAATGATGCCGCTGCCGTCGCGCACCAAGGGGAACGCGATCTTGCCGGAGCGGCGCAGATTGTACAGCCAGCCGCGAATGCGGACGCTCTCGCCGATGTGTTTACCGGCATCGCTAATGCTCATGATGATGGGCGAATCCACCGTGTTCATACGATTTCCTCCAGTCTTTGGAAGACCTGCTTGACGGCCTCCATAGGCTGCGCGATCAAGGCGCTCTCTTTCAGTTCGAGCACCAGGGGGAGGCCGCTGGAGCGGAGAAGCGGTATGGTTTTGCTCCAATCCACAGTGCCGCCCGGGACCAGGAACGGGAACAGGTGGCCATCCGCGACGCCGTCGTTGTCGTGCACGTGCGTCGAGCGGATGCGGTCCTTCATCCATCGAAAAGCCGTCTCCACGCCCTGCCCGATATGGGCGTGTCCGACGTCGAAACAGAATCCCACGTTGAGATGCGTGGAGGCCACGAACGCGGCCAACCGCTCGCCCGTGGACATGCGGTTGGGAATGTTCTCCAGCAGAATCTGGACGCCGCGCTGGCCGGCGAACAGGGTCAACTCTTCGAGCGCGGTGAAGGCCGCGTCCAGCTTGCGCTCGTCGTATTCCTCCCCGGGCAATCCGAGGTGTTGAATGAAGTAGCGGCACGGAATGGTCTCGGCGATTTCGAGCGCGCGCTTGATTTCGTCGAGCATCCTGGTGCGCTTGCTCTTGTCCGGTTCGGTGATGACGAGGATGGAGTGCGGGCCGGAGCGGCCCCAGACGTCGTCGGTGAACAGCGGCCCGTGCATGGAGTGCATCTTCAACTCCGAGGCGCGAAAGAAGTGGCCCAGGTCGGCGATCTGCGCGGGGTCGTTGTAGTCGATATGCGGTTTGGCGCAGAACACCTCCACTTCGGGGATGCCCGCTTCCCACACCCGTTCGAGCCATACGGTGGTGAGCCGGTGACCGGTAATCAAATGCGTGGACAGAACGTGATTCATTCTTTTCAGTACCCCGAAGCCTTTCCATCGACGCGCGGGTCGGCCGCGCCCACGAGCCACTCGCCATCACGCGCGATGGCGGATACTTCGCCCATCGAGCGTACTGGCTCGACGGTGTGCCCGCGTGCGCGCAGCAGCGCAATCGTGTCCGGCGAAAATCCCGGTTCCATGCGGAGCGTGTCGGGCTTCCATTGATGATGGAAGCGCGGCGAATTCACGGCCGTCTGAAGGTCCATCCGGAAGTCCGCCAGATTGAGGAAGACTTCGAGGACCGTGGTGATGATGCGCGCGCCGCCAGGCGAGCCGAGCACGGCGAACAGTTTCTCGTCGCGCAGCACCATGGTGGGCGTCATGGACGACAGGGGGCGTTTGCGTGGCGCGATCCGGTTGGCCTGGCCCTGCACCAGTCCGAACATATTGGGAACGCCGGCGGCCACGGTGAAGTCGTCCATTTCGTTGTTGAGCAGAAAGCCCGCGCCGGGCACGGTGACGCCCGAGCCGTAGCTCCCGTTTAAAGTATAGGTGACGGCGACGGCATTGCCTTCGGCGTCGACAATCGAGTAGTGCGTGGTCTGGTCGCTTTCGACGCCCTCGGGGCGGCCGGGCGCGACGCGGTCGCTGGATGTGGCGCGAGCGGGATCGATGGACCGGCGCAGCGCGGCGGTGTACCGCGGGTCGATCAAACCGGCCACCGGGACGCGCGCGAAATCCGGATCCCCCAGATAACGGGCGCGGTCGGCGTAGAAGCGGCGCATGGTCTCAGTCACGAAATGAATGGCGGCGCCCGACCACGCGCCGTCGCGCTGGTAGAGCGAACCTTCCAGCACGCCGAGCATTTGCAGCAGACCGACTCCGCCGGAACTGGGAGGCGGCGCGGTGATCAGATGATAGCCTTTGTAAGCGCCTTCCAGAGGCGTGCGCCACACCGCCTGGTAGGTGGCGAGATCTGCGAGCGTGATAAGCCCGCCGTGCGCATGTTGCGCTTGGGCGATGCAGCGGGCGGTTTCGCCGGCATAAAAATCGCGCGCGCCGTTCGAGGCGATGCGGGCGAGCGTCGCAGCCAGCTCCGGTTGCCGGAAGATCTCGCCGGCTTCGTAATAGCGCCCCTCGCGAAGAAACACGCGCCGCGATTCGCCGTCTCGCGCGAGCGCCTGGCTCCGGCGTAAGCTTCGCGCCAGATCGTACGATACCGGAAACCCCTCCCGCGCGAGCTTGATGGCGGGCGCGAGCAACTCCGCCCACTTGCGGCGGCCGTAACGTTGTTGCGCCGTTTCGAAACCGCGCACGGAGCCTGGCACGCCCGAGGCACGATAGCCGAACTGGCTCGCGCCGGTGGGTTTCCCCGCGGCATCCAGATACATACCGGCGGAGGCCGCCGCCGGCGCGCGCTCGCGAAAGTCGAGAAACGCGCTGCGGCCGTTAGCGAAGCGGACCAGCAGGAAGCCGCCGCCGCCGAGGTTGCCGGCTTCGGGATGCGTCACCGCCAGCGCGAATCCCACGGCCACGGCCGCGTCCACCGCGTTGCCGCCCGCGCGCAGCAGGGCCACGCCGGCGTCGGTGGCATGGGCTTCGCGGCTCACCACCATGGCGTGGCGTGCGCGCGCGGGTTCCGCCGGCCGCGACATCAAGAGCAGGGGAACACACAGGACCAGGAACCGCGCGCAGCGGTGCATACACATCGATTCTACTATTTCGGTCCGGCCAGCCGCCCGCAAGGATGCTAGAATCGCGAAGATTGAAGACCGCACCCAGGAGTTTTTCGCCGCTGATGGTGGGAAGCGTGTCGCTGTTGGTGGCGTTTCTGTGGATGCTTCTGGCGGTCCAGATCCGCTATCACGGCCAGTGGGCGGGACTGTTCCACGTCGGGGGCGGGTTTTCGCAACCCCCGGAAATTGCCGGCAACGTCTTCGTCGCACCGGATGATAAAGGCTACGACGGACAGTTCTACCGCCTGGTTGCCCGCGACCCGTTTCTCCAGCGCGGCTACGCTCAATACGTCGACGCGCCGGAGATTCGCTGGCGGCGGATACTCGTCCCGCTGCTGGCCTGGACGTTGGCCCTGGGACAGGATGCATGGCTGGATGGAGCCTACATCGCGGTGGTTCTGGGTTGGGTGTTCGCGGGCGCCTTCTGGGCCGCGCAACTGGCCTGCTCCATGGGTTACCCGGCCTGGATGGGCGCGGGGTTTCTTCTGGTCCCCGCAACGCTGGTGGCGCTCGACCGCATGACCGTCGACGTAGCCCTGGCCGCGCTGCTGTTGGGAGTCCTCCACCATGGTGAAGACGGTCCCGACTGGCTGGTCTGGCCGCTCGCGGCGGCGGCGGCCTTGAGCCGGGAAACCGGCGCGCTCCTGGTGGCCGCTCTGGTGCTAAACGCGATCCGCCGGAAGCGGTTTCGCGTGGCTGGGTGGATAGCCGCGGCGCTTATGCCCGCCGTTGCGTGGTGGTTGTTCGTCCATCTGAATACCCCCCGGTCAGGCTTGGCCCTGGGGGGATGGATTCCGCTGGAAGGGATCTTGCGCCGCTTCGCGCACCCCATCCCGTACGCCGCCGGCGTGCCACTCCGGCCGTTGCTGATCTTGCTGGACTATCTGGCGCTTTCGGGGGCATTCCTCGGTGTATTGATGATGTTGCGCTATCGTCCATCACTTGGCCGGATACAAGGTTTGGCCACATGGCTGTTCCTTGTTCCGGTGCTTTTCGTCAATTTTCCGGACGCATGGAGCGATCCATTCGCCTATGGCAGGACCATGACGCCGTTCTGGATTTTGATCGCGCTGGAAGCCGCGGCGCGCCGCGAGTGGCTGGGATTGTTACCGATGGCCTTGATCGACCTGTCTATCGGCGCACAGTTTGCTCACTACATCACGGCGTTCCTGAAGTCGCCGTAGACGCGGACTCAGGACGCCACCGGAGGCGGCGTGACAGGCGCGGTGGATGGGGCGGCGGGCGGCGCACCGGAAGGAGCCGCGGGCGGCTTGCTCTTATCTTTCTCTTTTTCCTTGAGGGTTTTCACCGGACTGATGAGGACGTGGGCATTGCGCCCTTCCAGCCGTGGTTGCCCTTCGACGGCGCCGTAGGTGACCAAATCCTGGGCGAACCGCAGGAGCAGCTTCTTGCCCAGGTCGACGTGCGCGATCTCGCGCCCGCGGAACTGCACCACGGCCTTTACGCGGTTGCCTTCCTGCAGGAAGCGGATGGCGTGGTTCTTTTTGAAGTCGTAGTCGTGCTCCTTGGTGTTGGGACGGAACTTCAGTTCCTTCACCTGGATCACGTGCTGCTTCTTCTTGGCCTCGTGCTGTTTCTTCTTCTGCTCGTATTGCCACTGGCCGTAGTCCATGGCCTTCGCCACGGGCGGATCGGCGGTCGCCGCGATCAGGATCAGATCGAGCCCCAACTCCTGCGCCCGCCGGATGGCGGCCTGGGTGGGCATGACTTCCACGCTACCGTCGGGAAAGACGGCTCGCACCTCGCGTGCTCGAATTGCTTCATTGACGTTTTCCCGGATTCTCGGGCGTCGGAAAGGAATGTGTCTACCTGGAATCATCGACTCGTTTCTCTGAGATGTGTGCGCCTGGGCACAGGTTGGAACAGGGTTGCCGTCGTGTGGATTTCATCATCCCCGTAGCGTAAGATCCATAGCGGCAAGGTTTGCGTGTTAGCCCCTAGTGTAAACGGGTTGCAGCCCTTTGTCCATCCCCAGCCGGCAGGCCGCGCGCGGGTATATCCCACTGAGCCTGTCGAAGAAGCGCATCTGCACGATTTTACCAGATCCAGGCGTTCGGCATGCAAGGGGGGGCAACCACCCGGTGGGAATCGATAACGTGCCGGCCAGCCACACGGTGACGGAGCATCTAATCCACCGGCGACACGGCCGCATCGAGAGCCGCGCCGCCCCTGAACCGCCGGTGAAGTCTGCCGCTAAGGCTTGAGTTGCACCGTATCCAAAACGCGCCCGTCGAGGGCCACGGCTTCGGCGCGGGCCGTCTTTCCCTCGATCTTCACTTTGACGAAGTGCTCCGTGCTCACCATTTTTTGCGTCACGCCCGGAATCATATTGTCCACGGGATAGAGCGGCGCGCCACCCCCGCCGGTGACGATGTAGTGGACACCGTTCTTGAGATGGTGCTGATAGTTGTGATCGTGACCGTTGAACATGGCCGTCACCTTGTACTTCTCGAGCAGCTCGACCAGCATCTCCATGCGTTCGTCGTGCTTCTGCCGCTTGCTCATCGCCGTAAACGGCGGGTGGTGGCAGACCACGAAAGTGAAATCCGCCTTGGCGTTCTTTTCCAGGTCCGCTTCGAGCCATCGCATCTGTTCGGCCCAGAAGCCGTCGCGCGCCATTTCGCTCACCGCGATGTTGCCGACGTCGGTGTTCAACACGACGAAGTGCGCGCCACCCCAATTAAAGGTGTAGTAGGGGTAGCTCATGTCGAAGAATTCGTAGAACTGGCGGTTGTTGCGCTCGTGATTGCCGATCACCGGGAAGAACGCCGTCTTGCGCAGCAACTCGCGCTCGATCGAAAAGAACACGGGGCCACTGCGCCGTGTCGGCGCCATTGGAGACCAGGTCGCCCGTGTGAATCACGAAATCGGGATTGAGCGGCGTAATGGCGGCGATCACCTTCTTGTGCAGTTCGTGGCGGGTTCGCGTATCACCGAATACCACGAATTGAAACGACGCCGGAGCCACCGGCGGCGTCTTGAATGATCCCGTGCCCGCCGGTCCGGCAGCCGCCACGTCGTAGTGATAGGTCTTGCCCGGTTCCAGTCCCGTGAAGGTCACCTTCTCGCCGCGCAGCGAAGCCGAGGTAGTGGTATAGTTGCCCGGCGCCTGCCCTAGTTTCACCTGGCTGGTTTCGACAACCCAGGCCACCGTCGCCGCGCGCGGCTCCACGTTCACCACAAACGGGCCACCCACCACCTTGTCCGCCGCCACGCACAGCGCGGCCAGAGCCAACCAAATCACCACCAGACGCCGATACAGCATGCCGTTCTCCTCCTAACACTGATGTTGAAACATCGCGATGCCCGCCTCCAGCCGTTGCGCGGCATTCTCCCTTGTGACGCCACCCAACGCGAAAACGGGTACGGCCGGACGTCTTGCACCGCCTGACGCAAATATGGCCGCAACGTCCTAGACTACCGTGTAGTAGGCTTCTCCGGCGCAAGCCCGGCACAACGTACGCCCATCGCGCGACACTTCGCGCTTGAAATTGATGCCTTCGCCGCACGCTTCGCAGATTACACGCGGCGCCTGGAAGCCCGGCAAGTCCTCGGGCGGCACCCGCACGTCCACCCAACGGTGGGCGAACAATTCCCGGTCCGTCAACTCGCGATAGGCCCGCATTTGCCGCTGGTTGCGGTCCTCGATTTCCGGATAGAGTTCCCGGGCCCTCTCGCGCGAGGATTCCAGCGCCACCACGCGCACCGCGCGGCCGGAGGCGAGATCGCAAAACGTGGCCGCGACTTTACCGAAGTCGCGAAATTTCAGCGCGCGCTTTCCCAGCCGGCAGCCCGTCACCACGGCAATGGCGTCGGTGGCGCAGCGGTCGATCTCAACGTAGGTCACCAGGCGTTTGCGATCCTGGCCGGTGGGATCATCAACGCCCAGCAAACGCATGCCGTGCATGGCCAGGCGCAGACCCAGGATCTGCCCCGCGCAGATGTGTCCGTGCGCGGCGGCCGCGGCCTCCACGTACTGCTCGAAGGTTTTCACGAATCCCAGTATCAGAGCGCCCGAAGCGCGTACGGCGGAAATTCCACTACCCAATCCTTATTATGCCTCTGGCGCTCGAACTCCAGCCGCGGCATATCCACGCAAATGCCCCCCGAGAACTCCAGCCGCACGCCGCTGGGCTTTTCGATGACGCGGACGAGTTGTACGCCCACCTGGTTGGGTCCCGCCTTGCCGTCACGCGGGCGCGCACTGAGTAACTCCGGGCGCACACAGAGCCAAACGCGGTCTCCGCGGAGCTTGCCGGGAAAATACGGCCCGTTCAACTCAAAATCGGCCACCTTGACGCGGCTGGTCTTGTTGGCGGGATCCAGCGCCGCGATATGCGCTTCGAGCAGATTGAACAGTCCCATCAGCCGCGCCACATCCACGTTGGCCGGCTGATCCACGACGCGCGCCGGCGCGCCGCTTTGCACCAGCTTGCCGTCGCGCAGGACCAGCATCTCGTCGCCCAGTTCCAGGCATTCCTCAAGATCGTGGGTCACCAGGAGAATGGGCGTGCCGAAGTCGGCGCGCACCTGCCGGAGCACCGTGTAGAGTTCCGCTTTGAGCGGCGCGTCCAGACCGCGGGCCGGCTCGTCCAGCAGCAGGATTTTCGGTTCGCCGATCAGCGCCCGCGCAATCGAGCAACGCTGCTTCTGCCCGCCCGAGACTTCGCACGGCCGGCGCCCGGCGACGTCCGCCAGGTGAAAGCGTTCGATGGTCTCGTTCACTTTGCGGTGGCGCTCCAGGCGCGGCTTGCGGACGCGCGACGCGCAGGTGGCGGCGAAATCCAAATTCTCCCGAAGCGTCATGTGCGGAAAGAGCGCGTAGTTCTGGAACACGTAACCACAGTGGCGCGCTTGCGGCGCAAGATGCACGCGCGAAGCGGCGTCAAAAAGGATTTCGTCGTCCAACATGATGCGGCCGTCATCCGGGCGCGCGAAGCCCGCCACCATGTCGAGCGATAGGGTCTTGCCCGCTCCGCTGGGGCCAAATAGAACCGTCACGCCGCTGGACGTGCTGAATTCCACCTCCAGCGTGAAGGCCGCGGATTCGGCGCGCGCGGCGAACGACTTTTTGATGCGCGCCCGGATCATCCCGCCACCTGCTTCGGGCTCAAGCGATTGGCCAGGTACAGAATGGCCAGCGCCACCGCGGAAATGGCCACCGTGAGCACGCGCGCCGTGGCCCCGTCGCCGCCTTCCACCGCGTCGTAAATGGCCACCGCCACCGTCTGCGTGCGGCCCGGAATATTGCCGGCCAACATGATGGTCACGCCGAAATCGCCCAGCGAGCGGGCGAAGGCCAGCGCCACCGCGGCCAGAATCGAGCGCCGGGCCAAAGGCAGCGTCACGCGCCAGAACACGCGCCATTCGGAGGCGCCCAGGTTCCGCGCGGCTTTCTCGTAACTCGCGTCCACGCTCTCCAGCGCCGCGCGCGCCGACTTCACCAGCAGCGGCGCCGAGTGCACCAGCGCCGCCACCACCGCCGCTTGCCAGGTGAAAACCAGCGGACCACCGAACACCGCCTCGTACAATTTTCCCAGCGGACTCGCGCGCCCCAACAGCACCAGCAGATAGTAGCCCAACACGGTGGGGGGCAGCACCAACGGCAAGGTGATGGCCGCATCCACAAGTTCCTTGCCACGGAACTCGCGATTCGCCAGCACGTAGGCCAGCCACAGCCCGATGGTCAATCCGGCGGCTGTCGAGAGCGCCGCCACACGTAAACTCAGCCACAACGGGAACCAGTCAATCGCCATACGAGACTTGCTATTGTATAACGTGCCGGAGCGTCTCCGGCCGCGCGCGAATCCGCAACAGGGGGAAGTGGTGAAAAATGGGGTCAGACAGTCTTTTCCGCCAACGCGTACTGGCGCATGTGGAATAGAGGACAATGACGGAAAAGGTGCCTGACCCCATTTTTCCCGAACGCCGCATCCTCACCGTCGGCCAGTTGACCGGCATGGTGCGCGAACTGCTCGGCGAAACTTTCGGCGACTTGTGGGTGGCCGGCGAAATCTCCGGCGTCAGGCTCGCCTCCAGCGGCCACTACTACTTCACGCTGAAGGACCAGAGCGCGCAACTCCGCGCGGTGGCTTTCCGCAACGCGGCCCGCACGCTGCGTTTCAAACCGCAGGACGGCATGGCGGTGCTGGCGCGCGGGCGCATCGACGTCTACGAAGCGCGAGGCGAATATCAGTTGATCGTCGAAGCCATCGAGCCGCAGGGACTGGGCGCGCTGCAACTGGCCTTCGAGCAGCTCAAGAAGAAGCTCGCGGAAGAAGGGCTGTTCGACCCGGCGCGCAAGCGCGCGCTGCCGCGCCTGCCCCGGCGCATCGGCATCGTGACCTCGCCCACGGGCGCCGTCATCCGCGACATTTTGCACGTGCTGGGCCGTCGCTTCCCGGGTCTGCACATCCGCCTTTACCCGGCGCTGGTGCAGGGCGAAGGCGCGGTGAACGAAGTGGTGCGCGGCATACGTTACTTCAGCGAATCCGGCTGGGCGGACGTCGTGATCGTCGCGCGCGGAGGCGGTTCGCTCGAAGACCTGTGGACCTTCAACGAAGAAGCCGTCGCCCGCGCCATCGCCGCTTGCGCGGTGCCGGTGATCTCCGCCATCGGCCACGAAACGGATTTCACCATCGCGGACTTCGTCGCCGACTTGCGCGCGCCCACGCCATCGGCCGCCGCCGAAGTGGTGATCTGCACGCGCCAGGAGCTGCTGGATGGCATCCAGGCATCGCTCAGCCGCATGCACCAATCGCTGCGTCTGCGTTTGGCCGAAGCGCGGCGCCGTCTGCAGGCCACCACCACGCCGCATCATGCGGCGCGACGTACGCCTGCGCCTGGCGCGCGCCTGGCAGCGCATCGACGCGTGCGACGCCCGCATGGCCGAACTGATGCGCGCGCGCCTGGCGCGCGCGCGCGGCCGCGTGGATCTGGCGAACGCGCATCTCACGCAGTTGAGCCCACTCAAGATTCTCGACCGCGGCTACGCCATCGTCCAAACCGGCGCCGGCCTCATCTTGAAAGATCCCGCCGACTCGCCGCCGGGCACCGCGCTCCTCATCCGCCTGGCCCGCGGCCTAATTCGGGGACAGGCTACGTGATCCCGAAACTTCGCGCTCTACCACGGCGCCTTGAGACGCCACGTCTTGCTGCCGCGCCGGACGACGGTGTAGGTGGCATCGACCTCACGCGTGAATGAGATCCGGAACTCCCCGGCGGAAGCGGAGGCCGCTTCCACGCGCAACGATTTGCCGCGCCGCGTCGCGCGCACAGCGCCCGTGGGCGCCTGGCCATGCCGGTAGACTCGCAACACGGTGAGCGTGAAGGCTTGTGTTTCCGGTGTCTCGCTGGACGCCTCGACGTGCCACTGGGGTGGAATGCTTGGCAGCTTCGCGGAATCGAGGTACTGCTGATCGGGCGGAGGATCGTATCCGGTCCACTGTTTCATGCGCAGCTTCCCCCCGGCAACATAGTCCACCAGCACGCCGGCGCGCTCACGGTCGACCACCAACCGCTGTTGGCTCTCGCGCACCTCAAACGGTTTCTGCGCGTGCAGCATCCACTGATACGTGGAAGGCTGTGGTGCGCGCAGCTCGTCGGCCAGCACCACGACGTCCGGCTTGAGGAAGATCACGTGGCGCCGGGCCGCGGTCAACTTCCCTTCATAGGACGGCGTCGCATCGCCCACCACGTAGTCCAAACCGTCTCGAAGATCGGCTTGTACGATGCGGCCGCCCAGGTCCGCCGAATGCGGCTTCTGTCCGGCGCCATTCACCAGCACGGCATTCTGCGAGCGCGTCGACCACACCCAGTCGCGGTGAAAAGGCGTGCCGTAGAGATCGCGATACACGTTGTTCACCAGCAGCGCCTCGCCGTAAGCGTTCAACGTGAAGCTGTTGTGCGGATCGTGTCCGTGGCTCCAACGCCCCATGGGGCTCGACTTGAAACGCACCTGCACGTTCGGAGGACGCGCTGGTGAGATCCGTATTCAGGATGGCCACGCCGGTGCCGCGAAACACTTTCGACGGGGGCAAGTCCGATGGCGATTTCGACTCGACCGCCGGCGCCGCGCCGCACAGGAAATCCCACACGGCATCCTCGGTGCCGGTGGGTATCTTCCATTGCTCGATCCACCACGCCCAATACGGATTCTTTGAGCGGCGCACGTAGTAGTGCATGAAGGACCAGTTGCTCGAAACCGGCCGATACGCCAGATCTCCCAGACCCAGGTCCGGCGAGCCCGGCGGCGACGAGTACATCGCGTAGTCTCCGAACCGCGCGAAGAAAGGCTTCTGGAAAGCATCGATCCCGAGCGGCGTGCGCGCAAGTTCCATCCACCAGGCCGCTTTCGACATGTAACCACCGAAGTAGGAGAGGCCTTCGTGCCAGCCGCCGTCGTCGTCCGACCATACCGGATAGGCGGCGAAGAACTTCGTCACCGCGTAGTAGAGGAACTGGTCCGACTCCGGCGTTTCGCCCAGCGTGGCGACGGCGTTCTCCGCCAGCTTGTGCCAGGTGCGATTGGCGTGGCTGCCGTAAGGCTGATTCAGGTGGCCGGCGCCTTGCTTCACCTCGCCGCTGACCCAGGCATCCATGGCGCGGCGCAGCAACACAGCGCGCATGCGCGCGCGCTCCGGTTCACTCAGCGCATCCCAGGCCCAATCATAGATGCGCGCCAGGCGGTGCAGCATGGGTTTCGCGGCTTCGCAGTTCAGCGTGAAGTTGGTGGGACCGTCCGGGTCCCACGCCGCGAGTTCGAGCGCGCGCCGTCGCGCCGGCTCTTTGAACTTCTCCTCGTGCGTGAGCAACCAGACGAAAGCCAGCACCTCCCCTTCCTGCAGGGCCTTCAGCGTCTGCAGGCGGTTCGACCACCAGTACGCTCGCGTGGCTGCGTCGTAAGGGTTCGCTCGCACGGTGGGTTCCGGCGTGGGCGTGGCGCCGAGCAACTTCCCGGCTCGGGCGATGAGTGCGTCGTAGGAAGGCTTGCCTTCGCCCTGTCCCCATTCGCGCAAACGTTCGACGTCGGCCGCGCGCACGAACAGGCGTGGGTGCGCGCTCCCGATTCTCCGCCGCAGCTCTTCCATGGTGGGCTGGGGAAACTCAGTCGCGTTGGGCTCCACAAGGAAACTCCGCGCGCGACTCCAGGCGGAAAGCTTCCCATCCTTGGCTTCGATGCGATAACGCCACCAGTAGCGTCCCGCCGCGAGCGGTGCGCTATGAGTGTATACGCTCCAGGGGATGTTCCGCACCGCAGACCGGCGATTTGAAGGACGCCTCGCGCGCCCATTCGACCGTGTAGCCGGCGGCTTCTTTCTCGTGCACCCAACTGAGAGCGGGTGGATTCAGCGCCACGCGCTCGCCTTCAGCCGGCCGGTAGCCCCACTCGTCGACCAGCGGCACGCGATCGGGCGATTGCGCCCACGCGAAGGCGCTCAGCAAAGCGAAGAAAAGCAAATGCGCACGGACCATGCGAACACTCTTCTGGTAAGATAGCAGAAAGTTCAGAGTCGTTTGTCCCAATATTAGGAGGATCCCATGCACATCACCTCACGACTGATTTCCGGCGCAACCCTGCTGGCGCTCGGTCTCGTAGTGGCAAACGCCGAGATGATCGTCCGCACCAAGGACGGGCGCACGTTTAAGGTGCAGGTCGACAGCAGCGAGATTGAGTCGATCAGCTTCACAGGTCCCTACTACGGCGCGCCGATCCGGCCCGAGTCGCTGCCATTTGGCAGTCCCAGCAACCTGGGGAGCGTATGGCGCATCCGCGAGGTTTCCGGCGGGACAGTCCACGAAGGCGTCTGGACCAGGCGCGGCGCCTCCAATACATTTGACGGCGTCTGGTCAAGGGCGGGCGTGACGGGCACGCTGACTCTCGAATCGGTCAGCGGCAGCACGGTTGTCTTTTCCCGGCAGGGCATTGGGCGCTACACCGGCACGCTCTCACCAGACCGCCGCCGAATAACGTCCGGAACCATGAGCTGGGCGCCTGGATATCAGTGGACTGCGACGATTGAGTAGGGGAAAGCCGTCCGGCGAAGTTGGGACTTCCTCGTGGCGCAGGGATACGGTAAGCCGGAGACGCGCCGCCTGCCATACGACGACTATGGCGATACGACCGCGCCGATCACCGGCAGTGGAGTGGCGCAGGCGGTGGCGACTGCCTCTTACGACGCATCCACCAGCGGGCTTGTTCCCGGCCACTTCGTCTTCCTGATACACGCGCGCGAGTACACTGTTAGGCATGCCTACCCGCCGCGCTTTCCTTTCCGCCCTGGCCGCGGTCCCGCTGGCGGCCGCCCCGCGCCGTCCCAACATCGTCTACGTCCTGGCCGACGATCTCGGCTGGGGCGACCCGCGCCGCTACAATCCCAGATCCGCGATACCGACGCCCCACGCGGACCGGCTGGCGCGGGAAGGCATGCTGTTCACCGACATGCACTCGCCTTCGAGCGTGTGCACCCCGACTCGCTACGGCGTCCTGACGGGCCGCTACGCGTGGCGCTCGCGCTTGAAGTCCGGCGTGCTCAACGGCTGGTCGCCGAACCTGATCGAGCCCGGACGTCTCACAGTGGCATCCATGTTGCGCGCGCAAGGCTACTACACGGCGGGCGTGGGCAAATGGCATTTGGGTCTCGGCGATCGCCCCAAGACCGACTACGATCAACCGCTGCGGCCCGGGCCGCTGGATCATGGCTTCGATTACTACTTCGGAATCCCGGCGTCGCTCGACATGGATCCTTATCTGTACTTCGAAAACGGCCGCGTCGTCGAGCGCGCCACGGCGCGCACCGAAGGCAGCCATCTGGGCGATGCGCGCGGCGCGTTCTGGCGTCCGGGCCCCATGTCGCCATCGTTCAAGTTCGACCAGGTACTTCCGACGCTGGCCAACAAAGCCATCGACATCGTGCGCCAACGCGCCGGCCAGCGCGCGCAGCCCTTCTTCCTTTACTTCCCGCTCACCGGCCCGCACACGCCGTGGATGCCCATCGCTCCGTTTCGTGGGAAAAGCAAAGCGGGAGACTACGGAGACTTCGTCGCCCAGGTGGACGATGTGCTCGGCCGCATGATGAAGGCGCTCGAAGAAACCGGCCAGGCACGCAACACGCTGCTCATCTTCACCAGCGACAACGGCGCTTATTGGGGCGCGCGCGACAAAGCCGCTTACCCGCACCTGGCCAACGGCGACTGGCGAGGCATGAAGGCGGACATTTGGGAAGCCGGTCATCGCATCCCCTTCGTGGCACGCTGGCCCGAACACATTCCCGCCGATATGGTTTGCGACGAACCCGGCTGTCTCACCGATTTCATGGCCACCGCCGCCGCGGTGACCGGCGCGCACCTGCCTCGCGACGCCGCCGAAGACAGTTTCAATCTGCTGCCGGCCATGCAGGGTCGCCGGCTGAAGAAACCCATCCGCGAGGCGATCGTGCATCACAGCTCCATGGGTCACTTCTCGATTCGCCAAGGCGATTGGAAACTCTGCCTCGAACTCGGCTCTGGCGGTTTCACTCAGCCGCGCACGGAAGTACCGTCCGCGGATGGCCCGCGCGGCCAACTCTACAACCTGCGCGAAGATCCCGGCGAAAAGGTGAACGTCTACACATTCTTTCCCCAGATCGTCTCGCGCCTCGCCGCGCTGCTCGATAAATATAAATCCGAGGGGCGCTCGCGCCCCGCTTGACGCCCGTGTAGTGATAAAGTAGCGCACGTAGAGGAGACGTTTATGCCGCATTCGATCGACCGCCGTCAATTCATGGGAGGCTCGTCCGCCGCTTTGTTGGCCGGAGGCCTCGCCGCTCGCCCCATGGCCCAAGCCGAAGCGGCCGGATGGCCCAAACCGCGGCCCACCAAGATTCACGTGGTCTACATGGGATTGCGCGGCGCCTGGCCCAAGCCCGAGTTCGACGCGCCGGCCGAGGTGATCAAGTTCCAGAAGTACCTCGATGGTGTAGCGGCGCGCCTGGGCGACGTGGAGTTCGCCGGTGGCGAGTTGATCCCCAATCGAAACGAGGGCGTGGCGAAGACCATTGCCGCTCTCGGCGATGCGGATGCCATTCTCCTCATCCACCTGGCCTTCGGCTCGAGCGAGCCGATGCGCAAGCTCGCCGATACGGGCCTGCCTATGGTGATCTTCTCGCAGCCCTTCAGCGGGCACGACTGGATGTACGTTCCGCGCTGGCAGAAGGCCGGCGCCAAGGTCGTGCTGCTGCCATCGAGCGATTATGCCGATCTGGACCGCGCCGTGGCGCTGCTGCGCGTCCCCGCCCGCATGCGCCAGAGCCGCATCCTGCTGGTGGGGTCGGCGGCCGGAACTCCCGCGGCCTGTTCCGCCGACCGCGTGCGCGACCGTGTCGGCGCGGAAGTGGTTCCCATCACCGTGCAGCAGGTGATTGAAGCGCACCAGGCCGTGGACCTGAAGGCTGCCGAAGCCGAAGCCGAACAGGAGTGGCTGCGGCCGGCCAAGAAGATCGTCGAGCCGACGCGCGAGGAGATCGTGAAGTCCGCGCGAATGTACCTGGCGCTGAAGAACCTTATGATCCGGGAGCGCGCGCAGGCGGTCACCATTCGCTGCCTGGGCGGCATTCCCATCGCCACGCTGGGCTACCCCTGTCTGGCCTTCAGCAAGCTGTGCGATCTCGGCCTGGTGGGCGCTTGCGAGGCGGACATGGATTCCACCATCACCATGCTGCAGTTCGCTTACGCCTTCGGCAAGCCCGGCTTCATTACCGATCCGCTGTTCGACATTTCGCAAAACGCTCTCATTCATGCGCACTGCCTTTCGCCCACGCGCATGGACGGCGCCGGCACGGAGCGCGCCCCGTTCCTCATCCGCACGCACCGCGACGACAACAAAGGCGCGTCGCTCGAAGTGGAATTGCGTGTCGGCCAGGAGATCACCTGCGCCAAGCTGGCCAACTTGGACTCGATTCTGCTGTCGGCCGGAAAAATCACCGCCATCCCGGACTACGACGACCGCGGTTGCCGCACACAGATCGTGACGCGAGTCGCCGACGCCCGCCGCATGCTCGCCAACTGGGGCGGCGGCCTGCTGGGCGACGATATGATGACGCTGCTGCACCGCGTGGTTTTCTACGGAAACCACGTCGAAAGCGTGCGCGATCTGGCTCAGCTCATGGGCCAGAAAGTCGTCATGGAAGGTTAGCGGCGCGCGCCCCGCTCACGCGCAACGGGATGGCTGCTTACGCGTGATAGACTGAACGTATGCCGGCTGCGTATGTGCCGATTTTCATCTATCTGGTAGTAGCCTTGGCCTTCATCCTGCTTCTCTTGATGGTGGCCAAACTGCTTCGCCCGTCCGCACCAAACACGGTCAAGCTGGAAGCCTACGAGTGCGGCGTGGTAGCCGCGTCGGATTCCCGCGGCCGCTACACGGTGCGTTTCTACATCGTGGCGATTCTGTTTGTCATCTTCGACGTGGAGACCATCTTTCTCTACCCGTGGGCCGTGCGTTACAGGCAGCTTGGCTGGTTCGGCGTGACGGAGGTGGCCGTATTTCTGGCCATCCTGATTGTCGGTTACGTCTGGGCGTACAAGAAAGAGGCCTTGAAGTGGGTTTGAGAGAGAACACGATTTTGCGATCTTGCGTGCTGGCTGGGCTGGCGGCGGCTTCGCTCGCCGCCGCTCCTAAACTTCGACTGGTCAGCAGCACCGTGGGCCCCTTGTCGATCGCACAGGGCGCGAGCGGCGCCGCGCAGACGGTGGAAGCTTACAATGCGGGCAGCGGTACGCTGGCGCTGAGCGCGAGCAGTTCGGTCGCATGGGTTACGCCTACGGTGGGCGCATCGCGGGCCTGTACGGGCCGATCCGGCATATGCTTGCCGGTGCAACTCTCTTTACAGACGGCGTCGCTGGCGAAGGGAAGCTACACGGGCACCGTTACAATCTCCGACCCGAACGCCGTGGACGCTCCCCAAACCGTCATGGTTACGGTGCAGATGGGCGGCGGCGTGCCCGACCGTGTGGATCTGTACGCGCCGCCCAACGGTTCCTACACGGACCAGACGTTCTACACCAATAGCTATCTGACCAGTGCCGTCACCACCAACGACGGCAACGCCTGGCTTTCGCTCTCGCTCGACGGCACCGGCACTTTCGGCTTTGTGTTCCCTTACCGCTTCCGCGCCCAGCCTCTGGCCAAGATGCAGGAGGGCACTTACAACGGGTCCGTGACCATCACCAAGTCCGCCGTGGCGGCCGAGAACAAGACCGTCCCGGTGAGCTTCACGGTGACGTCGAAAGCGATTGCCTCGGCCACCCCCTCGTCGATGGAATTCCGCTTGTCGCAGAGCGCGAAGAAGACCACGCAGTACGTGATCGTCTCGAATCGGGGACTGTCCTCGCTCAATGTCACCGGCGCGACGGCGGCGACCACGTCGGGCGGCACCTGGCTTACGGCGCAACCTCTTTCCGGAACGGTCTACGTGGCGATCTCGGCCGATCCCACCGGACTGGCCGTGGGCCGCTACTCGGGCACGGTCACCATCACTTCGAACGCGGCCAACGCCTCGATCACCGTGCCGGTGGGTTTCGAAGTCGTCCCTGCGGGTGCTCCGCGTCTCACCTACCGCGGCCTGGTCAGCAACGTCACTTATGCCGGCGGGGATCCGCTGGCGCGCGGCGACATCGTGGCTCTGTTCGGTGAACAGTTGACGTTGTCCGATCCTCTACAGGCGGCCTCCTTGCCCCTGGGCGATCTGCTTAACGGCGCGCGTGTCTATATCAACGAGCGGGCCGTGCCGCTTTACTACGCTTCGTACGGGCAGATCAATCTCCAGATTCCGTACGACGCCGCGATCGGTGACGCCGCGGTGCGCATGGAACGCAATGGCGAGAGAAGCAATGCCATTTCGGTCCAGATCGCCCTCCGCGCTCCCCGCATTCTGCGCCTGGGCATCGGCGATTACGGCACCATCGTCAACCAGGACGGCTCGTTCCCCATCCCCGCGACGGCGGGAATCTCCAGCCACCCGGCCAAGGCAGGCGACGTTCTGGTGATGTACGCGTTGGGTCTTGGCGAGACGGTTCCGCCCGTCTTGAGCGGCGCCGGTGCTCCGGCCGTCGAACCTTTCGCACGCGTTCCACTGACGCCCAAAGTAAACTTCACCGGTGGTTCCGCGGGCACGCCCGCTTCGGTCGACCCATTGTTCGTGGGGCTGACGCCCAATTTTGTCGGCCTGTTCCAGATCAACGTGGCGGTGCCGCTGAACCCACCCACGGGCGCCACCGTGGCGCTCTACCTGGACGACGGAACCTATCGCAGCAACACGGTCCGTCTCGCCATTCAATGACCGAGCGGCTTTACTACGACGATTCCTATCTCGCCGATTTCCGCGCTCGCGTCCTCGAGCGCGGCGTAAACGGCTGCCACTTGGTACTCGATCAGACGGCTTTCTACCCGGCTTCTGGCGGCCAGCCGTATGATTTGGGCTCGATCGACGGCGTCCCGGTGGTGAGCGTGAACGAAGACGAGAACGATCGCATCGTGCACGTGACCGCCGCGCCCGTTTTAGCGAACACCGTCGAGTGCCGCCTGGATTGGGAGCGGCGTTTCGATCACATGCAGCAGCACAGCGGCCAACACTTGCTCTCGGCCGTCATCGTCGAGTGCTGTGCGATTCCCACCATCAGCTTCCATTTGGGAGAAGCGTCCGCCACCATCGACATCGCCTCGGGTGCACTGGATGCGCGCGACGTGGCCAGGATCGAGCTGCGCGCCAACCAGGTGATCGCGGAGAACCGTGCCATTACGGTGGACTATCGCGATCCTTCCGACCAAGCCGATCTGCGCGTCGCGTCCTCGCGCCAGGGTATGCTGCGCGTGGTCAGCGTGGAGAACCTGGACGTGATCGCCTGCGGTGGAACCCACGTCCATCGCACCGGAGAGATCGGCGGTTTGCTGATCGGCCGCCTGGACAAGATGCGCGGCAACGTACGCATCGAATTCGTGTGCGGCTCTCGCGCCGTGCACCGCGCCCGTGCGGACTACGATGCGCTGGGCCGCATCGCACGCACTCTCGATACCGCCATGGCGGAGGCCCCCGCCGCCGTGGCCGCGCAACAAGAGCGTGTCAAGGAGTTGGACAAGACCTGCCGGCGTCTTTCGATCGAGCTCGCCCGGCGCCGCGGCCGCGAACTCTACGACGCGGCCCCACGCGCTCCCTCGGGGTTGCGCGTTCACGAAAACGCGCTCGCCTCCGGCTCCATCGGCGACGACGTGCGCACCGAAGCGCAGAGCTTCACCGCCGCGCCCCGCGCCGTCTATCTGGCCGTTTCGCGAGATCCGGCGGCCATCCTGCTGGCCGCATCGCCCGACGCCGCGCTGGACGCCGGCGCCGTCCTCAAGCAAGCCGTGACCGCCGCCGGTGGGCGGGGTGGCGGCAACGCCACCATGGCGCAGGGCAGTGTGCCATCCACGGAGGCGCTCGACGCACCTCTCGCCGCGATTCGCCGCGCTGTGGATTCCGTCCGCTTCACCGGCGGCGAAGCGCCGGCGCCTTCAGAGGCAACTTAAGGAACGCCACGCCCACGTCGCGGCGCATGTGGCTCATTTCACCGGTGGCTTGCCCGTCGTAGAAGATCGCCAGGCGGTCTCCGTATTTCACCACCGAGGGCAGCCCGATGATGTTGGGCGACCATTTGCAGTTCGATGCGTCGAGAACAATGGCTTTGTCCCGCGTGCGCCAGCGATTCAGGTTCCTGGTCCAGTAAACCCATATCGCGTCGGTGTACTCGTATCCCTTGCGGATGCCAATGTGATTGGTGAACAGAAACCAGGTCTTATTGGCGGGCTCATAGTAGAGAGACGTGTTTTCGATCTGTTCCTCGAGCGGCAAAATCGGCTGCGGGTCTATGGTCCACGCTCCGTCCAGATTGCGCGTGCGAGCGATGCCGAGCGTGCGCTTGGTGCGGCGCGTGCCCGGATCGAAAGTCGAAGCGCTGAAAAACTGCAGGTACTCGCGCTGGTGCTTGACGACGTGGCCCGGGCTGGCCGTCGCCGAATAGTAGGTGCCGGGCTGGGGACGGAAAGGCACCACATCGCGCTGTTTCGTCCAAGGGCCGGCCGCGGATGCGCCACGCGCCTTCATCGTGAGGTACGGGAACGCGGGGACGCGGTCCGGCGGGGGCGATGTGTGCGGCGTGCCCATATAGAACATGTGCCACGTCTGGCCGTCGAAATAAGTGACGCCATAACTGGCCGACTTCGAATCCTCTTCGCCCGGCGCGCCCAGTTCGAGCACCGTACCCTTCTTCACCCAGTGCAGCAGATCCTGGCTGGTGGCAAGCGCGCAGAGCCATCCTTGCGGGCCGGCGGCGTCGTAGTGCATGTAGTAGGCGCCCTCCGATTCGTACACCCAGACATCGCGCGCTCCGAGCGTGTCGCATTGCCGCGGGCCGTCGCCATGCCTCAAGACCACGCCGTGGTCCTCGGCATCCATGCGCTGCGTGGCGTGTGGCCGCCCATCCTCGTATGGCATGTTCTGGCCCCCGCCGGGCGCGCACGTAAGCAAACCGCCGGCCAGCAGGCCGGTGAGAAGACTCTGCCGCATCATGCGTCCCATTATCGCGCGCGCCGCCCAAGTTGCAAGGCGCGTTCGATTCGGCCCACAATGATGCGAGGCCGCGACCAGTTCCACCCATTTCGCGGCGCACGGCGCCAGGGGGAGGCCCACGCATTGAACATTGGACTGCTGTTCTGCTTTCTCGGCATGATCGCCTTCGGGCTCTTGGGCGCTTTTTCAAAAGCCGCCGAAAGGCGAAGATGCGACGCCAATGCGCTGTGCGTGACTCTGTTCGCGTGGGCCACACTGGCCATGTTCGCGCGCGCGGTTGCCGGCGGTGCGGGCTGGGCATTGCCGGTGAAGGCCGCGGCAGTGGCAGTCGCCTGCGGCATTTGCGGCGCGGCAGCGTATTACGCTTTTCAATCGTCGATACGCATGGGAAAACTGTCCACCGCCTGGCTGATGATGAATCTCTCGGCGGCGGTGCCGGCGCTGGCGAGCGTGGCGCTTTACGGCGAGCGCTTGTCGGCACTCAAGGTGTTGTCACTCACGCTGGTTGCCGTGGCGGTGCTATTGCTGTTCTCCGGACATCGCAGGGAACACGTCGCGGCAAGCGCCGCCGAACGGCCCCGCCTGTCTGTTTGGATCGCGCTGATGGGGGTCATCCTGCTGACCAACGGCATGAGCGCGTTCGGACTGAAGATGATCGCGGCCTGGAAGCTGCCGGAAACCTTGCAGCCGTCTTATCTCGCCCTGTGGTACGCGGCCGGCATGTTCAGCGTGGCCGCGCCGGGATTGTTGAGAGGCACGCGGCCGCGGGCGCGTGAAATTGGGTGGGGGGCGCTTCTGGCCTCCTTGAGCATGGGCGGGCAAGTAGCCATGGCGTTGGCGCTCGCGCGCGGCACGCCGGGGCACGTCGTCTTTCCGGTCGCCATCGGCGGCTCCGTTCTGATCGTGACACTCGCGGGCCGCTTCGCCTTCCGCGAGCGGATGAGCCCCGCGACCGCCGCGGGCGTCTTGCTGGGACTGGCCGCCGTGGTGCTGTTGAGCGTAAGCTAGCTTCACAGGGAGGAAGCGAATGAAAGCACAACCCGGCGAGATTATTCTGATCACCCGCGCCGATGACATGGGTTACACGCACACGGGAAACCTGGCGATCCTCGAATGCATGCGCCACGGGATTATCCGGTCCGCCGCCATCCTGGCCGTCGCGCCGTGGTTTGACGAGGCGGCACGGATCGCGCGCGAGAACCCCAGCCTCAGCTTCGGCATGCACTTGGGGATTATCGGCGAATGGCTCGGCTACCGCTGGCGTCCGGTGCTTCCCTACTCCGAAGTTCGCAGCCTGGTGGACGAGGACGGTTTCCTCTGGCAATCGCCCGCGCAGTTCTGGAATGGCCATCCCGACATGGGCGAACTCGAGCGCGAGTTCCGGGCGCACATCGAACTGGCGCGAAAAAAGGGCGTGCGCGTCGACTATCTCGATACGCACTACATCATGCCCTACGACCCACACTTCCGCCCGGTTCTGGAGCGCATCGGGGCCGACTACGGCCTGCCGGTTTCGTGTCTGCTCGGCGAGCACGAGATCGACGACTTCGGCGTTTACTATCTCCCACCGGAAGAGAAAGAGCGCGGCTTGGAACGTATTCTGCGCGAACTTACCCCCGGTGTGCATTTGTTGATCACACACCCCGGGCTGCCGTCGCTTGAAAATGACGCGCTGGTTCACTTCGAGAACCAAGACGTGCAGCCGTTGGGGGTGGGCCGCATGCGCGCCGCCGAGACGCTGGCTTACACCAGTCCGCGCATTCGCCGGGTGGTTGAAGAGTGCGGCATCCGGCTAATGAGCTACCGCGAGTTCGCCGCCCGCTGAGCGGTGAACCCGGCTTACTTCACAAACGGGGAAACGCCGGTGATGCCGAACCAGTCGTAACGCGTCAGGCTGGCGCCGGAGCGCCAAACTGCCGGCGTGGCGCTGTCCATCCAATCCAGCGGCTCCGCGATGGGCTGGGGCCGCGTGGCCATCTCGAAGGCGCGCCGAATGGCGGCGCGCATTTCGTTATCGATTTCGCGCGGGTGGGCCGAGACGAATAGCGGCGTGCCGCTGGCGGCCAGCAGTTCGAGCCATCGGAGCGCCATGGCGCGCGGTACGTCTTTCCCCAGCGTCACGCAATCGGCGTCTATCGCGAAGAACGTGTTGTGCTGCGGCATGCGGAATGCCAATGCGTTTACTCCCATGCGGCGCGTGCGGTCCCACTGGATGCCGTTGTCGTCGCCCACGCGTTGCATCTCAAACAGGCCCGCGCCCAGGTGCCCAATCGTATTACAGCCGATGAGCAGCGCGCTGCCGGCGGCCTCGCGAATGGCGCGGTAGAAATCCAGAACGATCTCGGCCGTGGTGCGGCCGCGGTCTGCAAAACGCCAACCGTCGTTGGTCAGGCCGGCGTCCATCTGAAATCCCCAGCGGCCCAGGATCTCGAAGGTCGTGTAGTCGTGCTTGATGAGTTCGTAACCCCAGCCGGCGATTCTTCGGATAGTCTCGCGCACCTGCGTGAGCACCTCAGGCACGCTGGGATCGAGCACCGCGAAGCCCTCCCGCACGGAGCGCTGGAAACGGTTACCTTCCAGCCGCCACCGCGCCGGTACCGCTTCGGTGGTGTAGAGCGGGCGCACCCAGATGCCGGGCCGTACGCCGGTTTTCTTCATCGCGCCGGCCAAGCGCGCCATGTCGGGGAACCCGGCGCCGCCACCCGTCCATGGGCCGGCACCCGCCGTAGATGCGCCCCAGCCTTCGTCCATAATCAGGAACGGCCGCGCGGCGGCGCGCGGTGGCGCCAGTTCCGCGAGCGCTCGCGCGTCGCGTAGAACGTCGTCCGCGCTCATGTCCTTGCCATAGGTGTAATACCAGGTGTTCCAGCCGTAGACGGGAGCCTCGGGGAGCTTCGCCCGGCTGCACAGCATGCGGCAGAGTCTCCGCGCGGTGGCGAAAGGCGATTCGCCGTCGCGGCTCTCGACCATGCGAATGGTGGCGATGTCGAGCAAACGTTCGCCCAGGCGCACCCCCGCCCCTCCGCATCGCACATCGAGCCACAGCGAGACGCCCGCCGCATCCACCATCCAGAAGGCCAAAGCGGCCGTGCCGGTGGATACGCCGCAGCCCAGCGTCGAGCGCCCATCGGACACCAGGAAGTACCACGGCAGAATCCGATGCGGCACCATCCCCCGCCATTCGAGTTCTCCATAGCCGCGCTCCCAGGCGTCGCCCAAATAGCGCATGTGCGAGGCGAAGCCTCCCTGCCAGCGCAAATGCATACGCTTCACCGCACTGGCGCTCGCTTCGAGCTTCAAGAACATCGCGTCCGGCCGCGGCTCCGCCGCCAGGCGAATGTCGCGCCCATGCCAACTCGTGCCGGCGAGCTTCAACTCGATCGTATCGGTCTCCGTGTGCGCCACCACGCGGTCCGGCATTCGCGCGAGGTTCGCGACCGCCGCCACCTTCATGCATCCGGCGCCAACCAGCAGGCTTCTTCTGGTCATAAATTCTCCGCAGGTATCAATTTCACCATTTCCGGAGAACGGAAAACGTCCCGTATGTCCGCGCATTGCTATCATGGGCCTGGACTATGCCGCGTGTTCTAATGGCCGCTTCCGAAGCCGTTCCGTTTGCCAAAACGGGCGGGTTGGCCGACGTCATGGGCGCGTTGCCGGTGGCGCTGAAGGCTAGCGGCGAAGACGTCGGCGTGGTGGTGCCACGATACCGCGGTGTGCGGTTGGATGGAGCGCAGCGCGTCTTCGACGGCCTTCGAGTCCAGCTGGGCGCCAACGCGTATCCGGTGGACATATACCGGCTGGACCATAAGGGAGTCCCGTTCTTCCTGGTGGACTCTCCCGCGCTGTTCGACCGCGAGGGGCTCTACGGCGACGGCAAGCACGATTATCCGGATAATCACATTCGCTTCGCCGTATTTGCCCATGCGGTACTCGCCGTGGCGCGCTACCTGTTCCGGCCGCGCATCTTCCATTGCCACGACTGGCAAGCCGGCCTGGTGAGCGTCCTGCTGAAGCACGTGCTCTGGGGCGATCCCAGTTTCATCGGCGCCAAAGTACTGTTTACGGCCCACAACCTGGGCTACCACGGCTTGTTCCCACGCGCAAGCATGGCCGAGGCGGGCCTGGACGACTCGCTGTTTCAGCCCGATGCGATGGAGTATTACGGAAAGGCCAGTTTCCTCAAGGGCGCGCTCGAAATGAGCGACGCGATCTCCACCGTGAGCCCGCGTTACGCCGAGGAAATACAGACGCCGGAATTCGGCTTCGGGCTGGAGGGATTGCTGCACAGGCGCGCGGGTGTGCTCACGGGCATCCTCAACGGCGTCGACTATGACGTCTGGAATCCGGAGACGGATCCGCACATCGCGGCGCATTATTCGGCGGCAAACCTGGAGGGCAAGCGCGCGGCCAAGCGCGACCTCCTGGCCGAGTTCGGATTGCCCGAGCAGGCCATGGACAAGCCGCTGGCCGGAATGGTTTCGCGTTTTGTGAGCCAGAAGGGATTCGACCTGATCGCGGCCTCGGCGGACCGCCTGCTCGCCGAGGATTTCTGCCTGGTGGCCCTCGGCTCCGGCGATGCGCAGTACGAGAAACTTTTTCTGGATCTGGCCGCCGCGCGGCCGGAGCGCGTGGGTGTGCGGATCGCTTACGACGATCGGCTGGCGCACAAGATCGAAGCAGGCTCGGACATGTTCCTGATGCCCAGCCGCTACGAGCCGTGCGGCCTGAACCAGTTCTACAGCTTGCGTTACGGAACCGTCCCCGTAGTGCGCGCCACAGGCGGACTCGACGACAGCATCGACGACGAGACTGGCTTTAAGTTCAGCGGATACACCGGCGATGCCCTGATCGGGGCCGTCCGCCAGGCGCTCGGGGCCTTCGCCGACCGGCCGCGCTGGGAGAAGATGATGCGCGCCGGCATGGCCAAGGACTTCTCCTGGAACGTATCGGCCTCGGAGTACTCTGGGCTCTACCGCCGTCTGATAGGCTGAAACCTCCCGGCAAGTTCTGCATCTTGTAAAATGGAGAGACAAATGGCCGGCCAAAACACATTACATTTTACCGATGCAAGCTTTGATCAGGACGTGCTGAAATCCGATGTTCCGGTGCTGGTGGATTTCTGGGCGGAGTGGTGCGGACCGTGCCGCATGATCGCCCCGACGCTCGAGACCATCGCCGAGGAATTCGCCGGGCGCGTGAAGGTCGGCAAGGTGAACGTGGACGAGAACGGAGCCACGGCTGGACGCTATCAGGTTCGCAGCATCCCCACTCTGCTGGTGTTCAAGGGCGGACAGGTTGTGGATCAGCGGGTAGGCGCGCTGGGCAAGTCCGAACTGCAGAAGTTGCTGGCTCCCCACGTGAGCGCCTGAGCGCCGCACCGCTCCCCTTAGATTCTTTGACACCCGGGGCAGTAGTGTGTCCCGCGTTGCGAAACCAGGATGCGATGGATAGTGCCTCCGCAGCGGCGGCACTTTTCACCGTCGCGCTGGTAGACGCGGTGACGTATCTGGAACCAGCCCTTGCGTCCTTCGGCATCGACGTAATCGGAGATGGACGAACCACCGCTCGCGATGGCTTCGGCGAGCACTTCGCGGATGGCCTGGTAGAGGCGGTGGGCGCGCTCCGGCCCCAGACGCGCGGCGATGGCGCGGGGATGAATGCGGGCGCGGTGGAGCGACTCGTCGGCATAGATGTTGCCCACGCCGCTTAGGAACCTCTGATCCAGCAGCAGCGCCTTGATGCGCGTGCGGCGCGCTTTCAGCCGGCTGGCAAATTCGTCGAACATGACTTCGAGCGGCTCCGGGCCCAGTTTGGCCAGGCGCGCGGGATTCCACTCAATGCGCCCGAACATACGCGGATCGACGAAGATCATAGTGGCGCCGTCGAGCGTGAACAAGGCACGCGTATGGGCCTGGGGCGGCGCGTTCACCAGCAGCTTGCCGGTCATCCCCAAGTGGATGGAGAGAATATCGCCGCCGAGATCCAGCAGAATGTATTTGCCGCGGCGGCCCACCGCGACGATGGAGCGCCCGGCCAGATCCGGTTCCGTCTTCCCGCCCAAAATGCGCGGCGTGAAGAACCGCGCTTGCAGGATGGTTCTTCCCGTGACGTGCGGCGCTGAGAGCGCGCACCGTGGTTTCGACTTCGGGCAGTTCCGGCATGATGTAATGTGAAGGTCAGGATAACTCAACATGCGCCGCCCGGTGTACCGAGCTCTGGTCTGCTGTCTGGTCCTCCTGACCATATCCTGCCGCCGCTCGTCGAACGCCGTCGTCGGCGTGGTGCCCAAAGGGGCCAACCACATTTTCTGGCAGACGGTGCATGCCGGCGCCATCAAGGCGTCCCAGGAGTTCGGGTTCGAAGTCGAGTGGAACGCGCCGGCGCTGGAGATCGATTCGAGCCGTCAGATCGAGATCGTCGAATCCATGGTCAACCGCCATCTGGCGGGCATCGCGGTCGCGCCGGTGGACCGCCAGGCGCTGGTGGGCGTGGTCGAGCGCGCGGCGCAAGCCGGCATTCCGGTTGTGATATTCGATTCCGGCATCGATACGGCGAAGCGCATCTCCTACGTGGCCACCAACAACCTCGAGGGCGGACGCATGGCGGCCCGACGCCTGGGCCAGGTGCTCGGCGGCAAGGGCAAGGTGGGCATCATCGGCTTTATGCCCGGCAGCGGCGCCACCATGGAACGGGAAGAAGGGTTCCAGGATGAAATGAAGAAGCTCTATCCCGGCGTCGAGTTGCTGGGCGTGCAATTCGGCATGGCGGACCGCGCCAAGGCCATGGCCGCCACCGAGAACGTTCTGACGGCGCATCCGGATCTGGCCGGCTTGTTCGCCGACAATGAGTCCAGCTCGTCGGGCGCCGTGCAGGCGCTCAAGAGCCGCAATGCGCGTCAGGTCACCATGGTGGCTTTCGACGCCTCCGAGCAATTGGTGGCCGATTTACGCGGTGGCGCCATCGATTCGATCGTGGTGCAGAATCCGTTTCGCATGGGTTACGAGTCCGTGCGGATGATCGGGCTGAAGCTTCGCGGCGAGACACCTCCCGCGCACATCGATTCCGGCGTGGCGCTGATCGTGCGCGAGGACCTCGCCAAAGCGGATGTCCAAGCGCTTCTATTTCCAGACATCCAGAAATACCTCGGCGGCCGATGACGCCTCCCGCCTATCCCGATTCGGTTCGCTACCTTTATTCGCTTGGCAACGAGGTCAGGACCGCCAAGCTGGGCCTCGACCGCATGCGTGCGTTGGCCGGCGCGCTGGGAAACCCGCAGCGCGCTTTCCGCGTCGTGCACGTGGCCGGCACCAACGGTAAAGGCTCGACCGCGGCGATGATCGAATCGTCGTTGCGCGTCTGGGGCGCCCGGACCGGCCTCTACACGTCGCCGCACCTGGTGGAGCCCACCGAACGCATACGCATCGATGGCGCGAACGTCGCGGCGGAAGAGTTCGCCTCCGCGTTCGCTCGTGTGCATCGCGCGGCGGAAGATCTCCTGCGCGACGGCGTGATCGATCTTCACCCGACGTACTTCGAGACCGTCACGGCCATGGCCTTCGTTCTGTTTCGCGAGCGCGGCGTGGATTGGGCGGTGGTCGAAGTGGGCTTGGGCGGGCGGCTGGACGCCACCAACATCGTGGCGCCGGAACTCGCCGTGGTGACGCCCATCGACTTCGACCACGAGGCTTACCTCGGCAAGGGCATCGAGTCCATCGCGGCGGAAAAAGCCGGCATTCTGAAACCCGGCGTGCCGGCCGTCTTCGCCTGCCAGCGGCCGGAAGCGCAAAGCGTGCTCGAAGAAGCGGCGCGCGCCGCCGGCGTGCGCTACACCACCAGCGGGGATTGGGACGTCGAGAATCTGGATGTTCAGGCACGCGGCAGCCGCTTCACCGCGCGCCATTGGCGTAAGCTCTCGATCCAATGCCCCCTCGCCGGAGAGCACCAGGTGGCCAACTCCGTTACTGCCGTCGCCGCGCTCGACGCGCTGGGCGCGCCCACCGCCGCCATCGAGCTCGGCATACGCAACACGCGCTGGCCGGGGCGGCTCGAATATGTTGGCGCGCGTCCGGACATGGTTCTCGACGGCGCGCACAATCCCGCGGGCGCACGCGCGTTGGCAGCCTACATCGAGCGTTTCCGCGCCGGGCGCCGCGTGTGGCTGATCTATGGCGCCATGCGCGACAAGGCCGTCGCCGAAGTGGCGGGCATCCTGTTCCCATGGGCCGACCAGGTGATCGCCACCGCGCCGGATCAAGCGCGCGCCGTGCGTCCGGAAATGATCGCGGAACTGGTCAGTCATCCCCGGCTGCGCGTCGCGCCGCGCCTGGTGGACGCCCTCGCATTGCTGCAAGAATGTTCGCCTGAGGACCTGGTTTTTGTCACCGGTTCGCTCTACCTGGTAGGCGAAGCCCGCCCGCTGCTCATAAAATAGATGAGGCGCACCGCCAGCCCTAACATGTCGCTTAGCTATCTTTTCTCCGTCCTGGTCAAATGCCCGCTGATCGCCTTGTCGACCATCTTGATGGCCTCTTTGTCGGTGACGGCAACTCTGTTTAGCTCGAACGGGCGGCTGGCGCACAAAATCGCCTGCGCGTGGGGACGCATGCTGTTACGGATCGGCGGCGTGAAGATCACCGTGGAAGGCGCCGAACGGCTCGACCCCGGCGGATGCTACGTGCTGACACCGAATCATCTGAGCTACATGGACACCCCATCGCTGTTGAGCGGGCTTCCGGTGCCGTTCCGCTTCCTGGCCAAGGAAGAGCTGTTCCAGGTTCCGTTTCTCGGCCAGCACCTGCGCCGCGCCGGGCACATCGCGGTGCCGCTCGGCGACGCCCGGGCGTCACTCAAGGTGCTGACGAAAGCCGCGCAGCTCATGCGCAAACAGAATCTTTCCGTGCTGGTGTTCCCGGAAGGCGGCCGGGCCGAAGACGGCATCCTGCAGCCGTTCAAGGAAGGCGCTGTCTATATCGCCATCAAAGCCGGCGCGCCGCTGGTGCCTATCGGTCTCATGGGAACCTACGAAGTGATGCCGATGCACTCGCTCCACATTCGCGGACGCCATGTGCGCCTGCGCATCGGCGATCCGATCCCCACCGCGGGCCTGCACGTGCGCGATCGCGGACGCCTGAACGCGCTGCTACGCGAGCGCGTCGCCGGGTTGATTGGCCATACAGGCTAGGCCTGCGATGTGGGGACTGGGGCGAATTTCGCCGCTTTTGCGAAATTTCGTGCCTGGAAGCTGTGAAACAATCGGTGAAGCCGCTCCCTCACGGTCGCGGAAGCCGGATCTGAGCCGCGACCTTAAGGGAGCGGATACGCAATCACTCAGGCTGCCGTGTTCAGACGCTTGGCTACGGTCGAGCTCGCAAGTTGACCGGCACGCCAGCCCTACGTTAGGATAAGCGACTTAGGGCCTCTCACTTCGCAACTGCTGTAGAGCGTCTGCGTAAGGACCCCGGACTCTGACCAGACTGACATCAGATGGACCAAACTCTTCATGCGCTCGGTGAGCTGTTCTTGAAAGCGGTGCCCACTTTCATTCTGGTGCTCCTGCTGCACTTCTACTTGAAGCGGATGTTCTTCGCGCCGCTTGAGCGCGCGCTCAAGGTACGCGAAGAAGCCACCGAGGGCGCCCGCAAGTCGGCCGAAGCGGCCCTGGCCAGGGCCGAACAGCGCGCCGCCGAATACGACGCCGCGTTGCGCGCCGCGCGCGCCGAACTCAGCCGCGAACAGGAAGAGAAGCGCGACCAGTGGCGCGCCGAAAGCGCCACATTGGTGGGCCAGGCCAAGCACAGCGCCCACGAGGCCCTGAAACAGGCGCGCGCCGGGATCGCCGCCGAGAGCCGACACCGCCCGCCAGGCGCTGGCCGCCGAAAGCCAGTCACTCGCCGACGACATCGCCCGTTCGATTCTCGAAAGGAGAGCGAATTGAAGCGCCTCGCTTTTCTGCTGTGCGCCGGAGTGCTGCTGATGGCGGTTCCGGTGGTCCGCGCCCAACACGGCGACGGAGCCGGCGGCGCCCGCCGAACACGCCGAACAGCACGGCCCCAGCCGCCTCTGGATTTGGGCCAATTTCTTCATCCTCGCCGGCGGTCTCGGCTATCTGGCCGCCAAGCAGGGCGGTCCGTTCTTCAGGCAACGCGGCGAAGAGATTCGCAAGGGCATCGAAGGCGCCGCCAGGATCAAGGCCGACGCCGAAGCCCGCGCCGCCGCGATCGAAACGCGCATGGCCAACATTGCGGCGGATATCGACGAACTGCGCGAGCGCGGCGCCCGGGAAGCCGCCGCCGAAAGCGAGCGCATCTCGCGCGAAACCCAGCAGTCGATGGCCAAGATCACGGCACGGTCCGCGCAGGATATCGCGGCCGCCGCCAAGAGTGCGCGCCAGGAATTGAAAGCGTACGCGGCCGACCTGGCCATCCAACTCGCCGAAAAGAAGATCCGTACGGAATTGACCGTCGAAGCCGATGCCGGCTTGATGCAAGACTTCGTCGACAACCTGCGCCGCCAGGCCCAGGAAGGGAGGAACTGAGGCGATGGCGCAAGCAGCGGCCTCCCGTTACGCAAAAGCTTTGGCGGACCTGGTGCTGCGTCCCAATTCCGGGCTGGATGCGGCCGCGGTGGCCGCGCAACTGAGAGCGTTCAGCGAAACCCTGGATGGTTCCCCGGAATTGCTCGGCGTTCTGCTGTCGCCCGCCGTGACCACCACGCGCAAGCGTGCCGTGGTGTCGCGCGTCACGGCCAGAGATCAACTTCCGCAACTGGTGAAGAATTTTCTGTTTGTGATTATCGATCACCGCCGCATCGCCATACTGGCCGGCATCACGGAGGCGTTCGAAGCCTTCGTGGACGAGCGCATGGGCGTGGTGAAGGCCTCGGTCTCGAGCGCCCGGGCGCTGGATGAAACGCAACAGTCGGTGTTGGCCGCCGAGTTGGCGCGCCTGACCGGGCGAAAAGTGCGCTGCGAGTTCTCCACTGACCCGGCGCTGGTGGGAGGCGTCGCGGCCAAGATCGGCTCAAGAGTTTACGACGGTTCGGTGCGCGGCGAGTTGAGCGTCCTGCGCCGCCAACTGGCGCAATAGCGCGAGTTTACTAGGACAACGAATATATATGGCTCAGATTCGAGCGGACGAGATTACGCGGGTTCTTCGCGACGAAATCGAGAATTACGAAAAGACCATCAACGTCTCCGAGATCGGCTATGTGATTTCGGTGGGTGACGGCATCGCCCGCATCCACGGCCTGGATCGAGTGATGGCCGGCGAGATGATCGAGTTTCCTCACGACGTGGCCGGCATCGCGCTGAACCTGGAAGAAGACCAGGTGGGCGCCGTGCTGCTGGGCGAATTCGCGGAGATCAAGGAAGGCGACGAAGTCCGCCGCACCAACCGCATCATGTCGGTGCCGGTGGGCGAGGCGCTCATCGGACGCGTGGTGGACGCGCTGGGCCGTCCCATCGACGGGAAAGGCCCCATCGATACCACCCTCTTCAACCCCATCGAGCGCCTGGCGCCCGGCGTGGTCGACCGCCAACCCGTGAGGGAGCCGCTGCAGACCGGCATCAAGGCCGTGGACGGCATGATCCCCATCGGCCGCGGCCAGCGCGAGCTGATTATCGGCGACCGTCAGACCGGTAAGACCGTCATCGCCCTGGACACGATTCTGAACCAGAAGGGCGGCGACGTGATTTGCATTTACGTCGCCATCGGCCAGAAGCGCTCCACGGTGGCCCAGGTGGTGAAGACGCTGGAAGACTACGGCGCCATGGATTACACCATCGTGGTGGCCGCCACGGCGTCCGACCCGGCGCCCATGCAGTACATCGCGCCTTACACCGGGTGCACCATGGGCGAGTACTTCCGCGACTCGAAGCGCCACGCCCTCTGCATCTACGACGATCTTTCCAAACACGCCGCCGCCTACCGCGAAATTTCCCTGCTGTTGCGCCGCCCGCCCGGACGCGAAGCCTTCCCCGGCGACGTGTTCTACCTGCATAGCCGCTTGCTGGAGCGCGCCGCCAAGTGGAACGACGCCAACGGCGGCGGGTCGCTCACCGCGTTGCCTTTCATCGAAACGCAGGCCGGCGACGTTTCGGCCTACATCCCGACCAACGTGATTTCGATCACCGACGGGCAGATCTATCTGGAAGCCGACCTGTTCAATTCGAACGTGCGGCCCGCCATTAACGTGGGTCTGTCGGTGAGCCGCGTGGGGGGCAGCGCGCAGGTGAAGGCCATGCGCCAGGTGGCCGGTTCGCTGCGCCTGGACCTGGCGCAGTATCGCGAACTGGCCGCCTTCGCCCAGTTCGGTTCCGATCTCGACAAGGCATCGCAGGCGCAGTTGAACCGCGGCCGCCGCCTGGTCGAAATTCTCAAGCAGGGCCAGCATCAACCGCTGCCCGTCGAAAAGCAGGTGCTCATCATTTTCGCCGGCACGCAGGGCTATCTGGACGATCTTCCGGTGGAATCCTGCCGCAAGTTCGAAGCGGAGCTCTACCGCTTTGTGGAAAACTCGCAGGCCAGCATTCTCAAAGATATTCGCGAGAAGAAGATGCTCGACGACGATTTGCGCGCCCGCATGCACGCCGCTCTGAAGGAATTCAAAGCGCGCTTCGTCGAAGAGTCCAAGAACTGAGGGGCGGGTCCCTATGCCGAGCCTCATCGACATCCGCCGGCGCATCCGCACGGTGCGCAACACGCAGCAGATCACCAAAGCCATGAAGATGGTGGCGGCGGCCCGGCTGCGCCGCGCGCAGGACCGCGTGGTGGCGGCGCGTCCCTACGCCGGGATGTTATCGAAGCTGCTCTCGAACGTGGCCGCGGCGGCCTCCCAGGACGAGCGCATGGCCGCGCATCCGCTGCTGGCCCAGCGCCCCGAAGAGCGCATCCAGCTCATCCTGGTGACCGCGGACCGCGGCCTGGCCGGCGCCTTCAACTCCAACCTGATCAAGGCCGCCGTGAAATTTCTCTCCGACCAGGCGCTAGCCAAGGTGGAGATCGAACTGCTCGGCCGCAAGGGCCGGGATTTCTTCCGCCGCCGCGACGTGGTGGTTTCGGGCGAAGCCGTGGGCCTGGCGCAGAAGGTCGGTTACAACGACGCGGCGGGGATCGCCCGGAAGGTGATGGAACGCTTCCGCGCGGGTGAAATCGACTCGGTCTACCTCCTCTACAACGAGTTCAAGAGCGTGGTGGCGCAGAAGCTCACCATCACGCGCGTGCTTCCCATCAGCCTGCCTCAGGGCCAGGACGCGCCGGATTACATTTACGAACAGGATCCCCTGGCGCTGCTCGACAGCTTGCTTACCCGATACGTCGAGATCGCGGTCTATTCCGCTTTGGTGGAATCGGCGGCGGCCGAGCACGCCGCGCGCATGACGGCCATGGACGCCGCGACGTCCAACGCCGCCGAGGTTATCAGCCAGCTCACGCTCTATATGAACCGCGTGCGCCAGGCCAGCATCACCAACGAGATTATCGAGGTCGTGAGCGGCGCCGCCGCTTTGGATTAACGCACAATGGCAACAACGACATCCTTCTTGATCGGCAAAGTGGTCCAAGTGTCCGGACCGGCTGTGGACATTCAGTTTCCCGAAGGGCACATCCCCATCATTTACACCGCCATCCGGATCACCAGCGAGGGCTTCGACACGCCGGAGCCGGTGAACATCATCGTCGAGGTGGCGCAGCACATCGGCGAAGGCCGCGTGCGCACCATCGCGCTGCAGCCCACCGACATGCTGGTGCGCGGCATGAAGGCTGAGAGCCTGGGCCGCCCCGTTACCGTGCCGGTGGGCAAGGAGACGCTGGGGCGTGTGCTCAACGTCATCGGCGAGCCGGTGGACCACATGGGACCCGTGACCACGGCCAAGTCCTATCCCATTCACCGTCCCGCGCCTTCCTTCGAGGAACAGTCCACCGAACTGCAGATGTTCGAGACCGGCATCAAGGTCATCGACTTGATCGAACCCTACCTGCGCGGCGGCAAGATCGGCCTGTTCGGCGGCGCCGGTGTCGGCAAGACCGTCATCATCATGGAGTTGATCAACAATATCGCCATGAAGCATGGCGGTATCTCCGTGTTCGCGGGCGTCGGTGAGCGCACCCGCGAGGGCAACGACCTGTGGCTGGACATGCAGGAATCCGGCGTCATCGATCCGCACGACTGGACCAAGTCCAAGGCGGCGCTGATTTACGGGCAGATGACCGAGCCTCCCGGAGCGCGTCTGCGCGTGGCGCTCACCGGCCTTACCGTGGCCGAGTACTTCCGCGACGAAGAAGGCCAGGACGTGCTGTTGTTCATCGACAACATTTTCCGGTTCACGCAAGCCGGCTCGGAAGTTTCGGCCCTGCTGGGGCGCATGCCTTCGGCGGTGGGCTACCAGCCCAACCTGGCCACCGAAATGGGCGAGTTGCAGGAGCGCATCACGTCGACCAAGACGGGGTCCATCACCTCCGTGCAGGCCATCTACGTGCCCGCCGACGACTACACGGACCCGGCTCCGGCCACCACCTTCGCTCACCTGGACGCCACCACCAACCTGTCGCGCGCCATCGTCGAGTTGGGCATTTACCCGGCCGTCGATCCGCTGGCCTCCACCTCGCGCATTCTCGACCCGCTGGTGGTGGGCGCCGAGCATTACGACACCGCCCAACGCGTGAAACTGATTCTGCAGCGCTACAAGGACTTGCAGGACATCATCGCCATTCTGGGTATCGACGAGCTTTCCGACGACGACCGGCTCACCGTATCGCGCGCGCGCAAGATCCAGAAGTTCCTTTCGCAGCCCTTCCACGTGGCCGAGCAGTTCACCGGCTTCAAGGGCGCGTACGTGAAGCTGGCCGATACCATCAAGGGCTTCAAGGCGGTTTGCGACGGGAAGCACGACGACGTCCCCGAGCAGGCCTTCTACATGAAGGGCACCATCGACGACGTGCTCGAACACGCCGAGCAGATGAAGAAAATCAACGCGTAGCGGAGCGCCATGGCGGACACCTTCGAACTCGAAATCGCCACGCCCGAGCGGCTGTTGCTCCGCGCCGACGTCTGCGAGGCGCAGGTGCCGGCGGCCAACGGCTACCTGGGCATCTTGCCGGAGCATGCGCCGCTGCTGGCCGAACTCGGCGCGGACGAGCTCTCCTACGTGATACCCAACGGCACGCGCAAGTACCTGGCCGTCGAAGGTGGCTGGGTGGAAGTGCTGCCCGGACACGTGCGCGTGCTGGCCACCCACGCCGAAAAGGCCGACGAAATCGACTCCGCCCGCGCCGAAGCGGCGCTGGCCCGGGCGAACGAACGGATGGCCCACCCCGAAGTGGGCATCGACGTGGGCCGCGCCCTGAACGCCATGAAGCGCGCCCAGGCCCGCCTGGCGGCCGCCGCGCACAAGTAGTTTATGGTTCTTCGAGTTCGGGAAAGTCTTCCGCCGGGTAGAGCGCCCATCCAACCGCAAAAGTTAGGAGCTTCAACCCGGCCGGGTTGCCCCGGTAGCGTCCATCGGGGGTAAGGGACAGCCACCCACCGTTGGGAAGCGTATGGAGGGTTCGCAACGGCGCACCCGTCGCGGCGTCCCACACCCGCGCAGTGCCGTCCTCGGAAGCTGACACCAACTGCCGCCCATCGGCGCGGTACGCCACCGACAACACCTCACCTTCGTGGCCGGTTAGAGCTTGCAGGAGGACGCCCGTCTTGGGGTCCCACACCCGCACACTGCCATTATCGCAACCCGTCGCCAACTGCCGCCCGTCGGGGCGGTACGCCACCGACCGCACCCAACCCCCGTGGGCGGCCAGCGTCCGTAGGCGGGCGCCCGTCTCCGCGTCCCAGAGCCGCACGCCGCCGCTCTCGGAAGCTGCCGCCAACTGACGCCCGTCGGGGCGGTACGCCACCGCGAACAACGCAACCTTGTGGCCGGTCAGGGTCCGCAAGAGGGTACCCGTCTCGGCGTCCCACACCCGCACGTGCCCGTCCTCGGAAGCCGACGCCAACTGACGCCCGTCAGGACAATACGCTACTGACAGCACCGCATCCTCGTGGCCGGTCAGAGTCCGCAGGAGGGCGCCCGTCTCGGCGTCCCACAGCCGCACGTCGCCGTCATAGGAGCCTGTCGCCAACTGTCGCCCGTCGGCGCGGTACGCCACTGACTCCACCGCGCCACTGGGAGTGGCCAAGGTCCGCAGGAGCGCTCCGGTTTCGGCGTCCCACAGCCGCACGCTGCCGTCGTAGGAACCTGACGCTAACTGACGCCCGTCGGCGCGGTACGCCACCGACGATATCATACGTTCGTGACCGGCCAGGGTCCGCAGGAGGATGCCCGTCTCGGCGTCCCATACCCGCACGCCGCCGTCGTCGGAACCTGACGCCAACTGACGCCCGTCGGCGCGGTACGCCGCTGACCGAACAGGATCTTCGTGGCCGGCCAGAGTCCGCAGGAGCGCGCCGGTCTCGGCATCCCATACCCGAACGCTGCCGTCCTCGGAACCTGCCGCCAACTGCCGCCCATCGGCACGATACGCCACCGACGATACCTCACCTGCGTGGCCGGCCAAAGTCCGCAGGAGGGCGCCAGTCTCGGTGTCCCACATCCGCACGCTGCCGTCGTCGGAACCTGCTGCCAACTGACGCCCATCGGCGCGGTACGCTACCGACGATACCTCATCTTCGTGGCCGGCCAAAGTCCGCAGGAGGGCGCCGGTCTCGGTGTCCCACACCCGCACGCTGCCGTCGTCAAAACCTGCTGCCAACTGACGCCCATCGGCGAGGTACGCTACCGACAACACAGGGTCTTCGTCGCCGTCCAGGGTCCGCAGGCAGGCGCCGGTTTCGGCGTCCCACACCCGCACGCTGCCGTCCCGGGAACCCGCCGCCAACTGACGCCCATCGGCGTGGTACGCCACCGACCACACAGGCCCTTCTTGGCCGTCCAGGGTCCGCAGGAGGGCGCCGGTCTCGGTGTCCCACACTCGCACGCTGCCGTCCCAGGAACCTGCCGCCAACTGCCGCCCATCGGCGTGGTATGCCACCGCCGACACCCCACCTTTGTGGGAGGCCATAGACTGCAGGATCTTGCCGGTTTCGGCATCCCACACCCGCACGCTGCCGTCCCCGGAACCCGCCGCCAGCCGCCGCCTGTCCTCGCACCAACAGACTGAAAGTACTGTAGCCCCTCCGCCGGCCAGCACCCTGCGGCAATCCCCGGTGACGGAGTCATAGATCCGAATCGCAAAGCCAGATGCGGAGGCAAGCAATTGACCGTCCAGACTGTAGGCGAGCGTTCTGGTGGTGGACCCCGAACTCCTCTGTACGATGGGTGCCGGGCTAGCCCACTCCGCCTCGATGCCGGGTGGCAGACCCTGCGCGCCCTTCCACGCCACCCCGAAGAGCACCGCCCGCTCCAGGTTTGCGCCGCGCAGATCCGCACCGGCCGCGAACGCGAACGACAGGTCCGCGTCCTGGAGGTTCGCCCGCCCCAGGTCGGCGTCGCGCAATTGGGCCCCGGCAAGACGAGCGAGAGTGAAGTCCGCCCCTTCGCAGGAGGCTCCCTCCAGGCGGGCAAGTTCCAGATCCGCCTCCGCCAGGCAGGCTCCCTTCAGGTTCGCGCCCCGCAGGTCCGCGCCCGCCAGCCGCGCGCGGCGTAGATTCGCTCCCGGCAACCGGTAGCCCGCGAGCTGAAACCCTGCCAATTGCGCTTCCTCAAGCTTGATCGCGTGCTGCGCGACGTCCGTCACGCCCAGCGGGGCGAGCAGCAAGGCGTTTTGGGAGGCCATGGGAACGTAGGGATTCCGGAGCACGCCGAAAGCTGCCTGGGCCACAAGCTCCGGTGTGGCCAGGTCGCGCAGGAATTCGATCACCGGGGGGCTCAGTATCCGCATTCGTAAAGCGCTGGTGATTTTCACGGCGTCTCCCTCAGCCTCCCGCAGCAGGCGCGCCACGCGACGCGCCAGGAAGAACTCGAGGAAGCTGCGATGGGAGAATCCGTAGTTGCCCGCGGCGTCACGGGTTAGGAAGGAGGCGGTGCGAACTTCGCGGTCGGCCAGTTCCAGTTGTGTGGGGTCGCTCAGGTTGAGGATTCCGCTCACCGTTTCGGCCAAGGCCCGGTAGTGGATAAGGGTGCCATCAGTCTCCCACAGCCGGGCTGCCAGTTCCTCCACCAGCAGGTTTCGATCCCGGCCGGTCATGCGCAGGCGCCAGTCCTGCCGCTGGAGCCACTCCTCGGTGAAGACCTCGTACAGGTGAACTACCTTGATGTCGCCGCCCAGTCCGGCCAACTTTGCGGCGACCTGGACAATCATGTCCAGGAAGACCGGCCGCGAGGCGATCTCGCTGAGACTGGAGACGCGGCTGACCACCTGCTCCACCTCGACGGCGCGGGCGCCGCAGGCCTTCTGGAGATACTCGTGTACTTGCGCGCTATTGAATCCCGGAAGATAAGCCACGCGGAAGCCACGGCGCCCGAAGATCTCCCGGTAAAGCTCGGTGCCCTCGCGGGAGGCCAGGCCGCGGCCCTCGATCAGCTCTTTCACCTGCGTATTGGTCTTGAAGTAGTGCGTGCGGCAGGTGAGGATTACCTTGGCCTTTCCTTCCGCGGCGCGGGCGATCTGACGGAAGTTTTCGAGCGTGACCTCCCAGATAGACTGCGTCGCCATCTCGTCAAAGCCGTCGAAGATCAGAACGAACCGCCCTTCGCTGAGAAGGTGCAGAACGGCCTTGGGGTTCACCGGGCGGCCGGTGTGTTTCTGGATGTGATCGAACAGAATGGCTTCCAGGCTGAGTTCCTTGGCTACCTCGCGCAGGTTGATGCGAATGGGCTGCGGGCGCCGCGAAGGGTCTTCGCGGCAGCGCTTGGATAGCAGGTAGGCCAGCTTACGCGTGAACCAGGTCTTGCCGGTTCCGTAGTCGCCCAGCAGGGTGAGGTGGACCGCTTCCGGGTCGGCCAGAAAACCGTCGACGTAAGACACCAGCGGAATTAGCTTTCCCACCTCTTCGGGAAAGCAGTCCGGCTCTACGTAAAGCCGTTCGATGGGTTGTCCTTCGAAATCCTGAATCAGCGTGGCCGGGTAGTTGGCGAGATCGACCAGGCCGTTAAGCAGATCCTCATAGGTGCGCAGCGTGAGGCCGATTTTGGGAGCGTGCGCGTCCGCCTCCTTGGTGAAGCCCCTGCGCGAGACCAGGAGTCCCTGGGCCGCGTCCTGCTCCTTGCGGAATGCCGCCAGCCGTGCGTAAAGCGGGTCCAGGTCCCGGACGCCCACCGGCTGCGCGTAGTCCTTGCACTCGCCGACATACCAGATCTCGCCCAAAGCCCCTTTCTGATGGGCGATGAAATCCACCTGCCGTCCGTCCTGAAGGACGTCCTGGCGGACTTCGTAATCCATAAGCCGGAGCACATCGGCCACCTTTTGCTCGAAGGTTTTCCCGGAGTTCGCTGCGCGCAGCTCCACGTGTCCCTCGCCCCTCGCTGGGATCCCAGGCAGGATGCTGGTGCCAAACCCGACTACCCGTTGGCTGCGGTCCGGCACAACTGCGAGCAGTTGCTCGGCGAGTTGATGATAGGGCTTTGCAATCGCCTCGTCAGGCCGTTCCCGCGTCCAGATTCGCTCCTCGGCCAGCAGCGCGGAGTGAAAAGGGATCTCGACGTGCGGCTTGATTCCCATTTCCTCCAGATCCGCGCGACGTGCCGCCATCAGGTCCGGCTGATCGTCCGGTGTGGGGCAGGCCACGCGAATGGTGGTCAACTCCCGGTCATTCTTCCGGAATCGGCGCGCGGACCTGTCCAGCGCGATCTGGATGTTGTGAATTCCTTCGGCGTTCTGGTGACTGATGTTGTAGACCAGCACCACCGCATCGGGGAGCTGCACGGTGCAGATGGCACCCACATCGGTCAGCCCGGTTCGGGAGTCGATGAGGACAAAGTCCGTTTGATAACGGTCTACTTCCGAGCGCAGGCGCTCGAACAGCTCCGAGCCCGCGGTTGAACCTTCGGCAAACAACTCATGCCATCGAACCGAGTTATAGCAGCGGGTGTAGTCCTTGTTCGCGATACCCGCCGGCAGGACCTTGAGCCGCCCTTGCGTCTCGGGAAATTCTAACACAAGCCGGCCCAGCCGCTCCTGCAAGTTATCGACCGGCCCGGCCAGCAGATCGACGGTCCCGCCACGGGCTTTGGTCCGCAACGGGTGGAACGCCGGCACGTTCAGTATTCCAGGCGCCTCCAGGTCCAACTCCCAGATGAACACGGAGCGTCCCTTCTGGAGAAGGCTGAAAGCTACATTGAGCAGGGTGAGCGTCCTGCCCACTCCGCCCTTGTAGGAATAGAACGTCACATAGTAGGGCATGCCGCTCAGTCTCCGTAAGCGAAGCACCCGACCGGATTGATGAGCAGTGTGTAGATCGGTGCGGCTTCAGACAGCTCAAAATGATGCGCCGGGGCCGCGAGCGGCAGCTCGCGTGGGACCAGCAGGCGCCCCGCGGCGCCCAGGCGAACGTAGGAATGCCTTCCCTGCCGGATCCGAACCACAATGTTGAACGATTCGAAGTGGCGCAGCAGTTGGGAGAGATTTTGTTCAGACACCTCCAATGCGGCGGCCAACTCCTGTTGGCGGATACCACCGGGCTGCTGGCGGCCGACGATTTCGAGCAAAGCGCCTCCGTGGCGTCGGCTCTCGACGATGCGTTGCACCTCCGTCCGCGCATCTTCCCCGTGCAGCAAAGCTCCGAGCAGGAGTTCGAGGTGCTCCCACTCGGTGAGCAGCCGGGAAACCGGGTCCGGCCTGGGGCGCTGCTTCGCCACGCCGGATTCGAGCATCGCCATGAGCGAGGAAGTGAACTCCGCCCGCGTCTGATCGGTGCCCGCCTCGACTTCATGCCAAAACAACTGGTGAAGCGCCACGTTCAGAGCGTCCAAGTCTTCACGGTCGCCGCAGGCGAGTACGCGGTCGGCTTCGACGATCCGATCGGGCCAGGACAGGGCCAAGAAGTCAGAGGTGGTCATATTAAACTATTCCTTAACTGTACTATCGGCTGTTCATTATTATTACATGATACTTAAGTCAAACACTAGCAAATCCCTCCCCGACTCTATCTCGACGGCCTCCTCCCCGGCCAGCGGCAAGCGATAGAAGCTGGGAGCCTGGACTCCCACAGTGCCGCAGTTGGCCACGAACGTGGACGCGTGGTGGGAGCGAACCAGATCCCATGCAGCATTGTGCAAGTCGCGGCAATCGGGTGTCATCGCCGGGACCAGATGGATGTCTGCCTCACAGGCCCGCAACAGGTCCTGGTGCTGAAAGTGAAAGAACCCCACGCAGATGGCGGTGGCGATCCGCCCGAGCGGCGAGTCGCAGTACTCCAGTTGTTCGCCCCGGCGGATGTCTTCACAACCACCGTTTTCGCTAACGCCCAGCGCCGTCCGCAAATCCGGGTGATCGGCGACGTTTTGGGCGCTGACGATGTATTCGGACAACTTGTCATGGTGCCAGATCAGTTCTCCCCGGCAGTCCAACACCTGACAGCGATTCACGAACCCGCCGGTCGTCTCCGTGTGCCAACTGCCCGCCACGACGAGCAGCAGGCTCCTTCCGGCCAGGTGATCCTCGTAGGATTGACGAAACAGGAAATCGCTGAGGACCTCGACCAGGCACGGCGGCATGCGAAGTTCCGGCAGCACAAGGACCGACACGCCCTGCTGGCGACACGCATCAAGGATGCGCAGGAGAGCGGCGTTCTGAGGTTCAATCGGGCCCGTCGAATCAACCAGAAAATGGTCTGGCGGCGACGGGACCACGTGTACAGTGAAGTGGGCATCCGCCGTCAGGGGGCTGACTGCGATGCGGACGCAGTTCTCCACAACCCGTTGCGCCAAGAACTGGGCGGTGTGATGTGGCAGCGGGAATCGTGCCAAGCGCCGTCCGCCGACAAGGCGTGGCGTGATGTGGAGGCGAGGATGGTATTCGGCGACCGTTTCGCTGATCGCGTTCTCGTCACGTGGGCGATGAGCGATCCGGTCAGCGATTGCGTTGTTCTTGGGCGACACCAGGTATTCGCTGTCCCCCAGTTCCGGACTGGCTTTGGCTGAAGTGGGGCCGATGTCCCGCAGTTTGTCTTGCTCCGCGTAGAGGAAGTCGTCCAAAGCCCAGAGCAGCGATGCCGCTCGAACCAGCGCCTCATCGGCGCCGTGCGCTTGGATCTCCGTCCGGAGCCACTCCGGTCGGCTTTGCAACCAAGGGCGCCTGCGGTCCTGGTGCGCGCGGAGAATCGCCGCAAATTCATCGCGCGCATGAAAGTAGAGGTTCCACAATCTCCCGTCGCCGTTTTCTATGTGCCGGGCGTTGTAAAGCCGCGTGTGCTCTCGAGAGCAAAGCACGAAGCAATTCACCAGAATCTCAAGGGAGTTTCCGTTGGGAATGAGAATGTCGGGGATTCCGAGTGGTTCGTCGAGGAGGCTCCCGGGCATCTGGTGGCCAATTATGTCACAGTCGACAAAAAACGGCCGATTGTTTGAGACTTCGCGGTGGACTGGAAGCGTTCCAAGGCTGAAGCGCGCGCAAGCCCGCCTGGCGGCCGCCGCGCACAAGTAGCGGGAGAGTTTCCTCATCCACGGCGCACTACTTGGGTGTGTCGCGCCGTAAGCTCTGTTTGCACGGCTGCCTGTGCCTGGTAGCACTGTTCATGACCGCCGCCGATGGCGGCGGACGCGTCGCATACATCGGCGGCACACTGCAGGTTTTGGCCGATAAGTCCGAAGGCGCCCTCGACACCACCCACGATCAGTACCTGTTCTTCCGTACCCGGGAGTTGACCATTCAGGTTCCCTACGAGCGTGTGAACCTGCTCGAATACGGCCAGAAGGTGGACCGCCGGCTGCTCATGGCCATCGTCATCTCGCCGATGTTCATGTTGAGCAAGAAGCGGGCGCATTTCCTCACCGTGGGCTACAGCGACGAAGCAGGGCGTCAGCAGGCCATGATCTTCCGCGTGGACAAGAACGACATTCGGGCGCTGTTGGTCAGCCTGGAGGCGCGCACGGGCCGCAAGGTCACGTTCCAGGACGAGGAAGCGCGCAAAGCGGGTAAAGGATGATGCGCGCGCTGGTTCCATGGCTGGCGGCGGCCGCCGCTGCCATGGCGCAGCCGGTGCCTGCCCCCACGGTGGAGGATCAGGCGCTGCGCCAACTGCTGACCATCCGGCGGGTTTACGTGGACCGGCTCAACGGCGGCGAAACGGCCGCGCACATGCGCGACATGATCATTGCGAGCCTGCAATCGGCCAAGCTCTTTGTGATCACGGAAAACGCCGAACGCGCGGATACCTTCCTGCGCGGCTCGGCCGAGGACCTGGTCTTCACCGATACGTTCCAATCCAGCGACAACATCGACGCGCGCGTACAGGTGGGCCGCGGGACCTCCGGATCCGGTTCGTCGCGGCAGGGGGGACGCAGCCTGGGCGCCTCAGTCGGCGAAAACGAATCCGCGCGCATCGCCGAGCGCAAGCACGAGGCCACCGCTTCCATCCGGCTGGTGGGCAAGGACGGCGACGTCATCTGGTCGACCACGGAAGAAAGCCTGGGGGGCAAGTTCCGAGGCGCCAGCGCCGATGTGGCCGACAAGATCATGCGTAAGCTGGCGGCGGCCTACGAACGCGCTCGCAAGATGGACGCCCCCGCGCCCGCCCCGCGCCCCTGAAGCTATCTCGCAGCGTTCCCGAACCCGGGCTATTTGCCGCAGTGCCCGCGCCAAATCTCCTGCAGGGTGCGGATGGCTGCCCGGGGATCGGGATGCTGATTCACCGCCCGCACGACACAGTAATTCACCGCCCCCCGGCGAAGGACCTCCGCCAGGTTGGCCGTGTCGATTCCACCGATGGCCACCGCGGTAAGCGGTGAGTTACGGATAATACGGCCCATCCGCTCCGGCCCCAGCGACGGATCCGGCTTCTCTTTGGTAGGGGTGGCGAAGACGGGGCCGACGCCAATATAGTCCGGCGCAAGTTCGCGCGCGCGCAGTTCCTGCTCCTCGCTGTGCGTGGACAGGCCGAAGATCTTGCCCGGAAGGGGCCAGCGCCGCCGGGCTTCCGCCATGGCCATATCGTCCTGGCCCAGGTGAACGCCGTCCGCGCCGGATTCGGCCGCGATGTTGACGTCGTCGTTGACGATGAATCGCGTGCCGCTGCCGGCGGTGATGGACCGAAGCCGCCGGGCCATTTCGAGCACTTCGCCATGGGAGCGCTTCTTCATGCGCAGTTGGAGGTATCTCACCCCCTCCTCGACGGCGGCCTCGGCGCAGGTTTCGTAGCCCGCGACGGGATCAGTCAGCACCAGGTAGAGTCCGAAGATATCCGGCATGTGTCCTCACCGCCCGGCGCCGGCCAGAACCCTGCGCTGCCGCGGCGACAAGCTCACAGTCCCTCCTGCCGGGGCGCGGGCGTGTCCCTATACACGACATCCCAGTTCTTGAACACGGGCTGCAGGCGCTTGCCGCGCAACATGGCGCAGAACGAGGCGACATCGCGATCGTCACTGACCTCAAACTGCCCTGAAGAAGGCGCGGCTCCCTCGCTGTAGCCACCCACAGTGGTTCGGCTCGCGACGCTCATCTTTGAAATCCCCACCCCGGCCATGCCGTCACGGAACCGGGGACTCTCGCGAGTCGAGAGCACCAGCGGAACGTCGGGAAGGCAGATGCGAAAGGCGAAGATGATCCGCGCCAGAAATTTCTCATCCACGGGGAATTCGGGAAGGTAGTCTCCCGATTGCGGCCGTACGCGCGGGAAGGAGATGGAAACGCCGCCCTTCCAGAATCGCTGCCGCAGATAACTGGCATGGCGGTACAAACAGAGCATGTCGAGGTAGGGATCGCTCAACCCCAGCAGCGCGCCCAGTCCGGCCACTCGTATGCCGCCTGCCAGAGCCCGCGCGGGGGCGTCCAGACGGGAGACGTAATCGCGCTTGGGTCCCCAGTGGTGAAGCCGCTCGTACTGGCCGGGATCGTAGGTTTCCTGGTAAAGCGTGACCGCGGTGCAGCCGGCGGCGGCCAGAGCGCGGTACTCCTCCTCGGACATGGGGAAGACTTCCACGGTGACGTTGTGGAAGCGTTTGGCCGCGCGTTCAACGCCATCCCGCACGTACTCATAATCCGCGACGGCGTTTCGTTCGCCGGTCAGCAACAGGACCTCTTCCAGCCCCATGTCCTTCAGCGCCGTCAACTCCGCCTCCAACTCGTCCGGCGTCAGCTTGTGACGCGAGGTCTTACGGTTTGAGGCGAAGCCGCAGTAAGCACATCCCGAGTAGCAGTAGTTGGAAAGATAGAGCGGCGCGTACAGGGCAATGGTACGGCCGAAATGACGGCGTGTGAGCGCCTGAGAGCGTTGTGCCAGGGCTTCCAGCAGGCCGCCTGCGGCGGGAGACAACAGCGTGGCAAACTCGCGGATCCCGGGTTCCTCCGCCAGCAGCGCCCGGGCGACCGCCGGCCGGTCCGCCCCTTCGATCAGATTCCTCCACGGCGAGACGTCCAACCAGGCTGGAATCGCAGAGGTCACGGAGTTCCTTCACCCAGAAACCCAGTCAGCGGGCTGGTGGGAACCGCCAGCTCGCTTCGTGGCATCAGTCCGGCGTTCCATGCGTCCCGGCCGGCCCTCACGGCCGCCGCAAAGGCTCCGGCCATCAGCTCGGGATTCTCCGCCGCCGCGATGGCGCTGTTGACCAGCACCGCATCTCCACCCATTTCCATCGTCGCGGCCGCTTCCGAGGGTGCGCGCAAGCCGGCATCCACGATCACGGGAACGGCGGCGTCGCGGATGATCAGCCTCAGCATGGCCAACGTCGTCAGACCTTGCCCGCTGCCAATGGCAGCGCCCAGCGGCATAACCGCCGCGCAACCGATCTCTTCCAGACGCTTGGCCAGGACGGGATCGGCGGGCATATACGGCAAAACGAAAAAGTTCTCCGCCACCAGGAGCTTCGCCGCTTCGTAGGTCTCGATGGGGTCCGGCAGCAGGTGGTGCGGGTTGGGATGGATCTCCAGCTTGACGAAGGGACTGCCGCTGAGCTCGCGCCCCAGCAAGGCCGCCCGTACCGCTTCCCTGGCATTCATGGCGCCGGAGGTGTTAGGGATCACGGTAACGCCTGTCAGGGTGGACAGCGGTCCGAAAATATCGTCTTCGGATCGCTCACGATTGAAACGCCGCAAAGCCACCGTCACCAATTCCGTCCCGGACGCGCGGATGGCGCGCAGCATCGTGTCCGTGTCGGAGAATTTCCCGGTTCCCAGAAGCAGCCGTGATGAAAAAACGCGATCGCCGAGCTTGAGACCGTCGTTCATTCCTTAGCCGCCTGCCGCGAACACCAGCAGCTCAACCTCATCGCACTCCGAAAGCTGAATGGATTCCCACTGGTTCTTGAGTACGACATCGCCGTTGATCATGATCGCGGTCCGCGAGGGATCGGCCTGGCATTCCTGCAAAAGTTCGCCAATAGTTCCCCGTCCGTGGTGGTGGTGGGGTTCGCCGTTGACAACCAGGTTCATTGGAAGATTTCCCAGAACGCAGGAGTAAGACTCCAGGCTACCGCGTACGAGCTATTTTACACCACACCAGGGTTCCATCCATAACGGCATCGGCCTGGTCGGGATACCGGCCATGCTCGGGCGCGGCCCATGCGGAGGATGCCAGACTCCAGAGGCGCGCGATACTGGTATTGTCGTGCCATTGATACGGACTGCCGCGATGGCTGCCGCCATCGTCTGCGCCGGCATAGCTGCTACCGCAGATGTGAACACGAAACCCGCGCCACCCGCGCGCATCGTGGTCGACTACCCGCCGGATGGCGCGATCTTCCCGCCGGAGATCACGCCGCCCGTTTTCGAATGGCGCGATAGCGCCAGGACGTCCACGGCATGGCGCATCGACATCTCGTTCGCCGATGGTGCGCCAGGCATGCAGGCCGTCTCGTATGGCCCGCGGCCGAGGGTGGGCGAGATCGATCCGGATTGCGTGGCCGATACGAACGAGTTGCCGCGACTCACCGCGCAGCAAGCCGTCGCGCATACCTGGACTCCGGACGCAGCCACTTGGGAGGCCATTAAGCGACGCTCGAAGAGGTCCGCGGCTACGGTCGCCATCATGGGTCTTGCCAGTGCAACGGCGGGCGCCGAGGTCTCGCGTGGCCGCGTTCGCATACGCACCTCCACCGATCCGGTGGGCGCACCCATCTTCTACCGCGACGTCCCGTTGATGCCGTCGGAGTTGAAGAAGGGCGTCATCAAACCTCTCTCGGCCGCCGCGGTGGCGCTCATCATGTGGCGTCTCCGCGACATCGGCGAGCCGCGCGGCCGCGTGGTGATGGAAAACGTGCCCGTTTGCGCCAACTGCCACTCGTTTTCGGCCGACGGCAAAACCATGGGAATGGATTTCGACGGTCTTCACAACAACAAGGGCCGGTACATGCTGGTCCCGGTCGCGCCACGAATGCAGATCCGCGACGAGAATATCGTGCAGTGGAGTTCGCCCGAAGGCCGGCTGAAGGGCGCCATCCGCGTCGGCTTCATGTCGCAGGTTTCTCCGGACGGGCGCTATGTCGCGACCACCGTGAATCCAGCCGCCATGGATGGCACGGACTCTACAGATCCCCCCAGCAACTACTACGTCGCCAATTTCAAGAACTACAAGTTTCTGCAAGTCTTCTATCCGACGCGCGGCATACTGTGCTGGTATAGCCGCGATACCGGTGTGCTGCAGCCGCTGCCGGGCGCCGACGATCGGCGATACGTGCAGATGGGCGGAGTGTGGAGTCCCGACGGCAAGTACCTGGTTTTCGCGCGAGCCACCGCTCGGGATCCGAACGCGGAGGGAGCGCCGCTGGCGCAATTCGCCAACGACCCGAACGAACTACAGATACGCTACGACCTTTACCGTGTCCCATTCAACGATGGCAAGGGCGGGGTGGCCGAACCCATTGCGGGCGCTTCGGCCAACGCCGTGAGCAATAGCTTCCCCAAGGTCTCGCCCGACGGCCGTTGGATCGTGTACGTGCGTTGCCGCAACGGGCTGCTGATGCGTCCCGACAGCCAGTTATGGATGGTGCCGGCCGCGGGCGGCGCGGCGCGGCGCATGCGCTGCAATACCAAGCTGATGAATTCCTGGCACAGCTTTTCGCCCAACGGCCGCTGGCTGGTGTTCTCTTCGAAGAGCGAATCTCCCTACACGCGGATGTATCTCACGCACATCGACAGGAACGGTTTCGACAGTCCGGCGATCCGCATCGACAACGCCACCGCCGCCAATCGCGCCGTGAACATTCCGGAGTTCGTCAACGTGGCGCCCGGCGGCATACTCAATATCGGCGGGCCGGCGCTCGAATACTTCCAACTGCTCAACAGCGCCATGTATCTGCAAAAGCGCCGGCGCTTCGAGGAAGCCATCGTGAAGTGGAAGAGACTGCTCGAACTCAGCCCGGACGATGAAGTTGCGCACCAAAACCTGGGAATGTTGCTGGTTTACGCCGGCCGGCGCCAGGAGGCCGCCGCGCACATTCAAAAGGCCAAGGAACTGAGGCTGCGGCACGAGACGACGGCCGGCCCCTAGTGCAGTGCGGCGCAAATCCTCCCGGTGTCCCGGTTTTGCAGGTTGATTCCCGTACCTTAGGCCCTCTATAGTGGAAGATTGGGCTGTCCTGCTTGCAAAGTATTCCGGTGCGCCCGGCGAGCTGGCCCAAATCCGTCGGGTGTTCGACACCAACTAGATGAGGAGGGTTCTGTTCGATGTCTCGCAGTGTAGCCACATCCGCCTCCAGCGGTCTGGCAAGTTCATGTCTTTCGGGAGGTTTCGCGCGCGCTTTCCGCGCCATCCTGCCCCTGTTGCTTTTATTCCTAATCGCCGCCCCCATGATGGCCCAGGAGCATGCCGCCGGGGGAGAAGCGAATCTGATTCTGCCTGACCTGGATCAGGCCACGTTTCTGGGTGGCATCGGTGGCCGCTCTTTGCTCATGATCGGTCTCCTGGCGAGCGCGCTGGGCATGATATTCGGGCTGGTGATTTATACCCGGTTGAAGAACATGCCCGTACACGCGGCTATGCTGGAGGTTTCCGAGCTGATCTATGAAACCTGCAAGACGTACCTCTTCACACAAGGGAAGTTCCTGTTGCTGCTGGAATTCTTCATCGGCGTGATCATCGTCTTCTACTATGGGTTCCTGCAGGGATTCGAGGCCTTCAAGGTCGGCATTATTCTACTGTTCAGCCTGATCGGCATTTCGGGCAGCTACCTGGTGGCGGCTTTCGGCATGCGTGTGAACACGTTCGCCAACTCGCGCACCGCGTTCGCCAGCCTTCGGGGCAAGCCGTATCCGTGCTACGACATTCCGCTGCAAGCCGGTATGAGTATCGGCATGCTGCTGATCAGCGTCGAGCTGATGATCATGCTCTTCATCCTGCTGTTCGTTCCGGGTAATCTGGCGGGTCCGTGCTTCATCGGCTTCGCCATCGGCGAATCGCTGGGCGCGGCGGCGCTGCGCGTGGCGGGCGGCATTTTCACCAAGATTGCCGACATCGGCAGCGACTTGATGAAGATCGTCTTCAAGATCAAGGAAGACGATGCGCGCAACCCGGGCGTCATTGCAGACTGCACGGGCGACAACGCGGGCGACTCGGTGGGTCCCTCGGCCGACGGTTTCGAAACCTACGGTGTGACGGGCGTGGCGCTGATCACCTTCATTCTGCTGGCGGTGAAAGATCCGCTGGTGCAGGTACAGTTGCTGGTGTGGATTTTCTCCATGCGCGTGATGATGGTCTTTGCCAGCGCCATCGGATACTTCGTCAACGGCGCCATCGCCAAGGCCAAGTACGGCTCGGCCGAGAAGATGAACTTCGAAGCCCCGCTCACCACGCTGGTGTGGCTGACCTCCGTCCTGTCCATCGGGCTCACTTACGTGGTCAGCTCGATGATGATTCCGACTCTCGCCGGCGACAACTCGATGTGGTGGAAGCTGGCGACCATCATCAGTTGCGGTACGCTGGCCGGCGCGCTCATCCCCGAGTTCGTAAAGGTCTTTACTTCGACCAATTCACGGCACGTGCGCGAGATTGTAACCAGCTCGCGCGAAGGCGGCGCCTCGCTCAACATCCTCTCCGGCCTGGTGGCGGGCAACTTCAGCGCCTACTGGCTGGGCTTTGCCATGCTGCTGCTGATGAGCATCGGCTATGGCATGAGCACCATGGGCGTGCACGTTCTGATGGTGGACACCCCTCTGGCGGTCGAAGCAGTGTTCGCGTTCGGTCTGGTGGCCTTCGGCTTCCTCGGTATGGGACCGGTTACCATCGCCGTGGACAGCTACGGTCCGGTGACCGACAACGCGCAGTCCATCTACGAACTCTCCATGATCGAAGAATTGCCCGACGCCAAGAACGCGATCCAGAAGCAATTCGGTTTTGTGCCGGACTTCGAACGCGCCAAGGAGAACCTGGAAGAGAACGACGGCGCCGGCAACACATTTAAGGCCACCTCGAAGCCCGTGCTGATCGGCACGGCGGTGGTGGGCGCCACCACCATGATCTTCGCCACCATCGTGGCGTTGACCAATGGCCTGCGGGACAACGTCGACAAGCTTTCGATCTTGAACCCGCCGTTCCTGCTGGGTTTGATCACCGGCGGCGCGGTCATTTACTGGTTCACCGGCGCGGCCATTCAGGCCGTGACGACGGGCGCGTACCGTGCGGTCGAGTTCATCAAGCAGCACATCAAACTGGAAGACTCGACCAAGGCCAGCGTGCAGGATTCCAAGCGCGTGGTCGAAATCTGCACCCAGTACGCACAGAAGGGCATGTTCAACATTTTCATGACCGTGTTCTTGTCCGCGCTGGCCTTCGCGTTCCTGGAGCCGTTCTTCTTCATCGGCTACCTGATTTCCATCGCGCTGTTCGGCTTGTACCAGGCCTTCTTCATGGCCAATGCCGGCGGCGCCTGGGACAACGCCAAGAAGATTGTCGAGACCGAGTTGAAGGCCAAGGGCACCCCGTTGCACGAGGCCTGTGTAGTCGGCGACACGGTGGGCGATCCGTTCAAGGACACCAGTTCGGTGGCTCTGAATCCGATCATCAAGTTCACCACGCTGTTCGGTTTGCTGGCGGTCGAGTTGGCCGTTTCCACCACCCGGCAGCAGGGCGCGACTGTAACCACGGCTCTGGCGGCCGTGTTCCTGGCGTGCTCGATGATCTTCGTTTACCGCAGCTTCTACGGCATGCGGATCGAAAGCAAGTAAGCGTTTTCAATACGGAAGAAGGGCCAGGCGGTGAATGCCTGGCCCTTTTTGTGTCTGGTGTCGACGCAGTCGCCAGACGCAAAGGCTGCGCCGGGTTAGGATGGAGGGTACGGGAGGAAGGTCATGCTCAGAAGACTGTGTTTGCTCGTGATGCTGGCGGTTAGCGCCGCCTGGTGCGCCGGCCCCCGGTGGGTCAACTTGCTCAACGGCAAGAACCTGGATGGGTGGGAGGTGGCCGGCGACGGATTCTGGAAGGTGTTGAGCGACGGCACGCTGGTGGGCCAGCGCGACATGCGAACGGCGGAACACCAGGCCTGGATCTATACAAAGAAGGAATTCGGCGAGTTCGAATTCGAGGTCGTGTTCTGGACCCGCGATCGCGGCAACAGCGGCATCTCCATCTTGGACCCCACCCGCGGACATTTTTCGTTCGGCCCGCAATACGTGCGGATGAAAACGCCGTCGAACATCGGCTACGAGATTCAGATCAGCTTCGGCTATCCCGACGATTACTCGACCGGCAGCATCTACAACTTCGTGAAAGCCAAGCCCGGCGCGCAGATAGACAACGACTGGAACAAGATGAACATCGAGCACCGCCACGGCATGGTCAGAGTGAAGCTTAACGGCCAACTAGTGGCCGAACGCGCGCGCGACGCCAACCGGGCGAGCGCCGGCCCCATCGGCTTTCAATTGCACGACAAGTACAGCGTCGTGATGTTCCGCAACCCCCGCATCCGCGAATTCAAGAAATAGGCGGGCATGCTTGGCCTGGCATTGTTGGTGACGACCGCTCTGCTGGCGCCGGACGCGGCGCAGGTGGCCGCATCGCGCCACCAAGCCTATCCGGAACTCATGGCCATCGTGGATGCGGCGCGCTCGGCACCTCCCGAGTTCGCCGCCGACGCTCTACTGCAGGTGGCCGAATATCCCAAGCTCGCCGACAAACAGTGGAAGCGGGAACTTGCCGAGGAAGCTTTTCAGACTGCCACGCTGGCGCGGAACCCCATCCGCCAGACTGCCATGGTGGGTCCCGTTGGCAGGCATACGAACCGTGTATCTCTTCGATTGGACCGCCTCTCGCTGCAGGTCCGAGCCGTGAAAGCCATGCTGCCGATCGATGCGCGGCGGGCGCGTGCTTTATTCGAGGCCATGTCGAAGCCCGTGCCGCGCCGGCTGACCTGCAGTGACACGCTGCTGGATGAGCCCTCGCCCTACTACGACCTTCTCGCCGAGATCGTGAACGCGACTTTCACCCGCGAAGAGCGCCGCAAGGAGCGGCACCTCGGTGCGGTACTCGCGGCCGTCGACGGTATGACGTCCGCGGTCGAGATCGCCCCCATCGCGAGCCTGATCTCCAAGCTGAAACTCACCGTCGAACAACGGGAACTGCTGGCAACGCAGTTGGCGTCGGCACTGGCACGCATCGAGGGAGACGACCGCGCCTTCGGCTCTTCTCTCTGGCGCATCGATGCGGCCATAAAAGAGTTGACCGGCAAGTGCGGGGAATCTGCTGCTGCCCTCCAGGCGGCTTACCGCAAATTCCTGGTGGCCAACTTCAAAGGCCCGCGTTGCGCGGAGGATTTCGATTCGAAACTGCCCTTGGCCCCATTCTTCGCTGAGATCTCCGCGCGAGAAGGCTTTACGGAAGACGAACGCAAGCCGGGGGAGACCGCGGGCGCCGCCGCGATTCAGTCGTATTTCGAAAGCACCGAGGCCCGACGATTTCAGAAGGAATTCAGGCAGCTCATGTTCACTCGCGAAAGCGCAAAGGACAGGCGCCGCGTGGCGCGAGAAATTGGACGACTTCGTGCGCGGGCTGGAAAACTGGAAAGTGGCCGAGGGCCAGTCCGAAGCTGAACTGTTCCGCCTTAGGGGAGGTTTTCTCGCCACGGTGACTCTTCTTCTGCCGCCCGGGCCGGAGCTGGACCAAGCCGTCCTGCGGACGGTGAGCTACTACAAGAATTCGCCTGCCCAAAGCGATGACTGGGCGGAATGGTTTAGCGAGGTGCAGGCCCTGGTCAGCTTGATGCGCGCGCCTGGAACCGGCCGAAGGCGCCAAGTTCCTGGCCGCTCTGGAGGCGTCCGGACACCCCGTGCTGGCGTTATACGCGAAGATCGAGCGGAGCTTACCGGACCGCAAACCGGATTAGGCTCCAACCGTTACCGCGGCACGCGGCCCCGCGGGATACGGGGCCGCGTGCCGCGGTAACGCACACTTAATAACCGCCGTCCGCCACCCAGCGTCGGCTGGGGTTATCATTCCGCACGGCAAGATTATGCTTCTTGACGTAGCCGTTCTTCAGTTTGATCTCGTACGGCACGAACCACCCACGGTAGAGCATCGACTGGAACGGCTCACCGATGGAAATCACCTGGAGCCCGCCATAGATCTCTTTCAAGATGGGAGCGACGTCGGACTGAGGGATTACTACCAGCGCCCGGCGCCAATCCTGGCGGGCAAACGCGTCAAACAGCAGCGTCGCTGCCTCCTTCGGCGTTGTTGGCGGAGGTTCAGATGTGACGGGCATCTGCCCGGCAGGCACACCCCAGATGACGTTTGCGGGCAAGTCAAGCGAGAACAGAGACGGGGCCAGCACTTCATTGTAGCGAACGCCGGTGATTTCGAAAACCGAGACGTCGCCGGCGTCGCGGTGCACCAGGAGTTGCATGCCGGAGAGCCGCTTCGAAGCTGCGTCGAAGCGGTAGATGCGTGTTTGATCGGAGGTGGAGACGTTCTTGTTGTGCAGCCAGTCGGTCGCGGGCACCTGCGGATTCCGCTTCACGGTCAGCACTGCTTCCCGCGCGCCATCGCGAAATTCCTCAGACACTTGCGCGGTGACAGCGCCGGCGCGAGCCGCTGCGAGTTCGTTGTCGAAGATCTTTCCGGTGTCAAGCAGCGGATACAGCCAATCGATGAACCCGGCGCCCGATTTGCCGCGCACGGCCGTATTCGGCTTGATCCACAGCAGTGAGGAGGAGCCGTCCATGACGGCCACTCGCCCGGATTTCTCGACGCGCCACTTCGCGGGCTCGCTGAAGTGCTTGTAGATATCCAGCGGCACCCAATCGCAGTCCGGGTTGATGTATTCGAAATTCTCGCTCGGCGTTGTGCGCATGCGCGCCGTCATATGCACGGATTCGATGCCGCTCATGGCCTGGACGGACTGCGCCAGCACGCTGAGCACGGGCGCCGGGACGCGATTGCCTTTGCTCCGCAGCGACGCCACAATGGGCGCCAGAATCACCAACAGAACGGCAGCCGCGGCTAGCAGAGCCAGCCTGGGAAGTAAGTTGCGCCGCGGACGCACCGCGGACGGAATCTCCATGATTTCTTTCATGACACGCTCCTTGAAATCCGGAGACGGCTGAGCGCGTTCAGGGGGCTCGATGATAGCCACGGCTGCCAGGGTCTCGGCGTATTCGCGGGCACAGTCTTCGCACGCCGCCAGATGGGATTGGAGTTCGTCTTCCAATGTTCTGGGCGGCGCGGCATCGAACAGGTCCACCAGGCGTTTTTGCGCTTCTCGACAAGTCATCGTTCACCTCCCTGCCGCTTTATGACTCTCCGGAGTTTTTGAATTCCATACCGGAAGCGGGACTTGACGGTTGGTACCGAGCAGCCCACCGCGCGGGCCACGTCTTCAAAAGGCAGGTCGCCGTGTACGCGAAGACGAATCACTTCGGCCTGGCGCTTCGGCAACCCGCCCAGCAAGTCGTCAATCCGCGCAAATCCCAGGCGGGACTGGAGACTCTCGTCCACGGCGGGTGCGCTTTCCGCACGGCGCTCGGAATTCGCAACGCCGAGCGCCTCTGCCTCGCGGCGGCGCTTACGCAGAGTATCGGTGCAGCGGTTTGCGACCATGCGGAACAGAAAGGGGACCACGCCATCCACGTTCTTAAATTTCTCGCGGTCCCGAAACGCCTGAACATAGACTTCCTGCACGACGTCTTCGGCATCTTCGCGGCGCTGCAGGCGGCAAAAGGCAAACTGCACCAACCGGTGCCCGGTCCGCTCGATCAGAGTTTCGAACTCTCGAATGGTCTGCGGCCAGGATTGGGCCTCACGGCCGACTATCGCCTGGATGCGCCCCTTCTCGTTCGCCATTGCGCGGTTTCCGACTCCGGCTACCTCGATACCGCCCGTCTCACTCGCTTCCACACACCTATAACGAACGAGGCAGGAAGGAAGATTTAATTGTAGTCACCGAATTCGCGCCCGCTATCGCCGCCCGGCGAAAAACTGCTCCACCAGTTCCACGCATTCGGGCGCCAGTGGAAACTGGTTCACATTAGCCCCCGGCGTCCACGGGGTCTTGTTACGAATGAGAACGAATGTTACTGCTCGTCACGCAACGGTGGCAAGCCCCTTCTTCTCGACCAGCGATAGCAGCTTGAGGGAGGCCCCGGAAGGCCGCTTCTCGCCCCGCTCCCACTTGCTGACAAGGCTGCTGGTCACATTCAGGTAGTTGGCGAAAACGGCCTGGCTGACGTGTTCTCTCTCCCGGATCGCCTTGATCTCGTCAGGTTGCAATGGCCGAATCGGCGTAAGGCAGGCATCATCGAAACGCCGCATCGTCTGTTTGTCGATGACCCCACCATCGTGCAGGTCCTCCATCATTTCATGGATGGCCGCCATGGCATCGCTTTTATACTTTTTGCTCATTCGCTTTTCACCTCCACAAAATCGCCTCTCTTCAACCGCACCGCGAGTTGCGTCTCGGTCAACGCCAGGACGATCTTCGCAGCTTCCTTGAACTGTTCTTCCTCATCGCCATGGATGTTCACCCGCCGGTTCTTGGCGAACCCGTACACGAAGAATGCCTTGGCTCCGCGCCGGAAAAGGATGATGGTGCGGTAGCCTCTCGATTTTCCTTGCCCTGACCTGGCGATCCGCTGTTTGATGACCTCACCGCCAAGGTCGGCGTCGATCTGGCCCTTTTCGGCCCGAGCAACAGCCTCACGCAGGGCCGCATCCGCAATCCCTTCCTTCCTGGCAAAGCGTTGAAACCACCTGGACTTGAAAATTCGCAAAGTGCGCCTGAATCCATCCTATAGCACTAGGTGCCATAGTTCAAGATCCTTCCGCCCGGGAGTCTGCGTCAAGGCCCGGTTCCCCCTGGAGGTCTCCCCTAATGCTCCTGCGTGACGCTGCGCCCGGCTCCTGGCCCGCTTGAGGCACGGGTTGTTGTCAGGCCGCCCACCAGGTTGTACTCGCAGGAGCGGGGCAGATCAGGTTGACGGATCCAGCTTCTCAAGAAATCGTAAAACTGCTGACTGTCCCGATTTTCCGCGCCCGCTAGCGCAGCCCGGCGAAGAACTGCTTCACCAGTTCCACGCATTCGGCGGCCAGCACGCCTTCCACTACTTCCACGCGGTGGTTGAGCAGGTCGGAATCCACCAGGCGAAACTTGCTGCGAACGCCGCCGAAGCGCAGGTCGCGCGTGGCGAACACCAGGCGCGAGACGCGGGCGTTCACCAGGGCGCCGGCGCACATCACGCACGGCTCCATGGTGACGTAGAGCGTGGTGGCTTCCAAACGATAGTTGCCGAGCGCGGCGGCGCCTTCGCGCAATGCCTGGATTTCGGCGTGCGCGGTGGGATCGTGGATCCCAATGGGCGCGTTGTGCCCCCGGCCGATCACCACGCCTTCGAGAACCAGCACGGCGCCTACCGGCACCTCGCCCTCGCACCCCGCCCGGATCGCCAGGGCCAGCGCCTCTCGCATGAAGGCTTCGTCGGAACTCATCGTGAATCGCGCATCAGCGCGCCACGTAAAGGGGCGCGATAGAGACTAGGCCCAGGCCGGCGGCGAACAGAACCATCATAATCACCAACAGCGCGGTCACCTTGGGACCACCGCCCGCGAATTCTTTCCACACCAGCAGTCCCCAGAGCGCGCTCACCATGGTGGCGCCCTGCCCGATGGCGTAACTCACCGCCGGGCCCACTTGCACCTTCTCCGGCGCGCTGGCCGCCGCGAAGTTCGCCAGTGTGCCGATGCACCAGATGATGCCGCCGAAAACGCCCAGCAGGTGCTGCTTACTGGTTCCCTTGAAATAATCCATGAAGCTCACCGCCGGCCCCTCCACCGGCAGGTTCATGAAATAGATGTTGAACAGGAACGTGGAGAAGAACACGGCGGTGGCAAAGACGAAGCCGATGGAATAGGCGCCCAAGCCCAGATCGCCGGCCTTGCCCATCTCCACCAACGGATAGAACAGGCCCATGAGGATGCCGCTTACGATGCTCAGGATCAGACCCTTCCAGAACTTCTTGGCGGCGTGCTGGCGCGGGGTGCCGCCCTTCGAGCCGGGCCCGGATGGAGGCAAAGGCTGGGCGTCGGCCCTGACGTTGGCCAGGGTCCGGTAGGCCAGCGCGTCCACCACAATGGCGGCCACCAGAAATGCGGTGCCGGAAAACAGGAGGCCGGGATTGCCTTGCGGGTTCCCGATGTAATTCAGAACCACGCCCACTACCAGCGCGATGCCGATGCCCACGGGAAAGGCCACGGCCAGGCCCGCCACCGAGATGGCGGCTACCAGCAGCATGTTCGCCAGGTTGAACACCAGCCCGCCGGCCAAGCCATAGATGATTTGCCGCTTGCCGGTCTTGAGAAGATCGTCGATGAATTCGAATCCCGTAAAGTTGTAGACGCCTATGAAACTGGCGCTGCCCACCGTGAAGGCCGCGATGGTGGCGGTCAACAGCACGCCGAAGGCGAAATCGAAATAGAAGAGTTCGAAGCGCCACTTACCGGCGAGCTTGGTGGTATTGGCCCAACTCCCCCAGCAGATCATGCTGAGAATGGTAATCACCAGGGCGGTGAGATAAGTTTGGGGTACGATCATAGAAATTCCGCCTCGTGTCGCGCTCTCTTGTCAGGATCTGGTCCGCTTACCTTGGATGTGGCCTTTGCGGCCGCCCGAGGATTCCCAAGCGCCTTCGATTGAATCGCCGGTAACCTTCATCTTCACATCGAACACGCGATCCTCGTAGGTCACCTTGCAGGTGAAGGTGTCGCCGCTCATGTGCGCGTCGCTCATCCCGAGCAGCCGGTCTTCCACCGTCACGCTTCCCACCAGCTTGCCGCTATCTTCCTTTATGGTGAGCGCGGCCCGGATGGGGTTGCCATCGGCATCCACACTACTCACATCCCAGGTGCCGACGATCGGTACGGCGGCCCACAGGGTCGCCGCGAGAATCAAAAGCATGCATGAAATCGCCGGGCGGTTCAAGGACGTCATAGTCTGCCTTTCCTGAATCTGTTTTATAATAACACCCGTTCCCATCATGGAGGCCTGAATGAGACTCTCGATTTTGCTTTCCACGTTGTTGGCGGTTACCTCGGTCGTATCGGCCCAACGCCACAACATTACGATCAACGCCGAAACCCCCGCGGGGCTGTTACTGCAGCAGATCGGCCAGGAAGCCGACGACGCCAAAAAAACCGCCTTGCTCGAGCAGTTCGCCGCTAAGTATCCGAAGCACGAAGGCATCCTCTGGGTTTACGAGATGATGATTCCGGCCTACGCCAAGGCCGCTCAGGCGCCCAAGGCGCTGGAGGCCTGCGACCAGCTCCTCACCGCCGATCCGGCCGACGCCGAGAACGCGTACGCTTGCCTCAAGATCGCCGAATCCACCAAGGACCCGGCCACGGTGATCAAGTGGTCGGCGCGCGCCAGTGAGGCCTGCCGCAAGGTGATGCAGTCGGCCAAACCCAAGGAAGCCGACGAGGTCGAAGACTGGACCAAGCGTGTGGAGTACGCCAAACAGGCCGACACCTACACCGAGTACGCGCTGTACGCGGCGGCGCTGCAGACCACGGCCCCGGAACAGAAAATAGCCCTGGGCGAGGAGCTCACGCGGCGCAACCCGGACAGTAAGTATTACCCGCAGGTCGCCGGCCAGCAATTCCTGGCCTATCAGCAGCTCGGCCAGAAGGACAAGGCCGCGCAAGTGGCTGAGAGCATCCTGGCCAAGGATCCCGGAAACCAGGACATGCTGCTGGCCGCGGCCGATTACTACATGAACGCGAAGATCAACGACAAAGCGCTCCTGTACTCCACCAAGCTCACGGAAGTACTGGACACCAAACCCGCGCCGGCCGGCGTGAGCGAAGCCGACTGGACCGCGAAGAAGCAGCTCGCCATGGGCCTGGGCTATTGGATGCAGGGGGTGATTTACAGCAACCAAAACAAGTTCGCGCCGGCCGACGCCGCGCTGCGCAAGGCGCTGCCGTTGATCGCTACCAACCGGCAGCTTCTGCCCGGCGCGCTCTTCTACCTGGGGTTGGCCAACTACAAGATGGAGAAGATTCCGGACGCGCTCAAGTTTTTCAATCAATGCGCCGCCACGCCCAGCCCGTTCCAGGCGCAGGCCAAGAAGAACATCGCGGCCATCCGCACGCAGTACGTGGTCCGATAAGGACTTGGCATGAAACAGGCTTTCCACCCGCTCCCTCACGGTCACGGCTCAGAATTCTTTGCGGAGCCGCGCGCGTCAGCCAGCGGTTCCGAACCGCTGGCAACGTTATTCCGTTGCGAGCCCTAAGACATGAACATTCTCATACCGAATCTCGGCTCCACTTCTCTCAAGTACCACATCCTCGACATGCCGCCGAGCGCTCCATCGCCAAAGGACGCCTGGAACGCGTCACCGATTATCCGCGAGGCCATCGCGCAGATCTGTACCGGCGGCACGGCGAGTCGATGCCGTCGCATTCAAGGCGGTGCTGGCGGGCCCGAGTATCGCGGCACGTTCGTGGTGGACGATGGCGTGGTGGCCGCGCTGCGGCAGTTCCTGCCCGCCGCGCCGGCGCACAACGCGATCTACCTGACGGCCATCGGGCCTTTCGCAAGGCCATGCCGGGCGTACCGATCGTGGCCGCGTTTGAGCCCGAGTTCCACGCACCATGCCGGAGTACGCCCGCGTTACGGCGTGCCGGCAGTGGCGGGAGGAAAGGCGTGGCCGTACGGCTTTCACGGCGCGTCGCATCAGTACATCGCGGAACGCGTGGCGGCGATGCTGGCCGGCCCGAAAGAATCAACGACTGGTGAGTTGCCACCTGGGCGGCAGTTCGTCGATGTGCGCCATCGACTACGGCCGCTCGGTCGACATCACCATGGGGTTCTCGCCGCAATCGGGCCTGGAGAACGCCACGCGCCACGGCGATCTCGACGTTTTCGCCGTGCTCTACATGATGGAGCGCACGGCTGGAGCATCGAGGAGGTGCCGCCGCAACTGGCGAAGGACGGCGGACTGGCCGGGCTCTCCGGAGTGGCCGGCGGCGACGTGCGCGATATCGAGAAGCCGCGGCCGCCGAGGGCAGCCGACGCCCGATTCGCGCTCGACGTCTTCGTCTACCAGGTGAAGAAGAACCATCGGCGCCTATCGCGGCGGCCATGGGCGGCCTGGACGCGATCGCGTTCACCGGCGGCATCGGCGAGAATTCCGCGCCGCTGCGCGAGCGTTGCCTGGCGGGGCTGGGATTTCTGGGCGTGAAGCTCTCGCCCCAGGCCAACGCGACCGGATCGGGCGACCGCATCGTATCGGCGCCCGATTCCAAAGTGGCCGTGGTCATTTTCGCGACCAACGAAGAGTTGGTGGTCGCCCGGCGCGCTTATCGCCTGCTGGCCGGCTAACGGCCCGAGGAACCGAATCCGCCTTCGCCGCGGCGCGAGCCGTTGAGGTCCCCCTCTTCCCACTCGATGGCTTCGTAGCGCGCCACCACCAATTGCGCGATGCGGTCGCCGCGGTGAATCTGGTAGGGCTCGCGGCCCAGATTCAGCAGGATGACGCGGATCTCCCCGCGGTAGCCGGGATCGATGGTGGCGGGGCTGTTGGGCAGCGTAATGGCGTGCTTCAACGCCAGGCCGCTGCGCGGCCGTATCTGCGCTTCGAAGCCGGATGGCAGCTCGATGGCCAGGCCGGTCGCCACCGTGCGCGGCACGCCGGGCTCCAGCCGCGCGTCCTCGACGGCGCACAGATCCAGGCCGGCGTCTTCTTGGGCTCCGTGCGCGTAGCGCGGCAGCGTGGCTTCGGGTACGAGACGTTTGATGCGGATGCGCGTGGCAATCATGGAGGGTGAATTAGCTATCATAACCTTGTCATGCCGATGGAAAAACCCAGGCGAGTGAAAACCTTGGCGCCGATGACGCCCGAAAAGTGCGCGTATGCGCTGGCGCGTTACAGCCGCTCGCCGGATTCGATCGAAAAATCCATCGAATGGGTGCGCTCGCATGATTCGCGTAAGTTCTTCGAGAGTTTCTACTTTCAGTACGGCCACGCTTCGATCGCCGATCTGGGCCACGTGGTGGTTTGCTTCGAGGGGCTCTCGGAACTGGCAGCCACCGAAGTCGAAGACGAGCAGCTCTGGGACGGCCAGGCCAGATCTTCGCGGTATCAGGATTTTTCGCGCTGCGGTATCGTCGCGCCGCCCGAATTCAACGACGAACAAACCGCGGCCTATCAGGCGGCCGGGCGGCGCCTGCTGGATTCGTATCGCACGGTCCACGCCGGGGTGAACAAGTTTCTCGCCGAGCGCTATCCGCGTCCCGGGGAGATGAAACCAGACGCTTACGAGCGCAACATTGCGGCGCGCGCCTTCGACGTCGCGCGCTATCTGTTGTTCCTCGGCGTCCCCACCAACGTGGGGCAGGTGACCAGCATCCGCACGCTGGAAAGGCAGATGAGGCGGCTGCTGGTGAGCGAATACGCCGAACTTCGCGAACTGGCCGTTGAACTGGCCGAAGCCTTGCGCCGCGAGCCCGACTGCGGCTGCCAGGAGGGCATGCCGGGCGAAGCCGTGGCGCCCACGCTCGCCGAGCACGCCGAAGCCGACCGCTATGCACGGGACTCGCGCGAAGCTCTGCGCCAATGGGCCGCGGCCAATCTGAGCATGCCGGCGAGCACGTCAACCCGGCGCGTGGACCTCGTCAAGCCCGCCGACACCGCCTCGGACATCGTCGCCACGCTGCTTTATCCGGTGAGCGATCGCCCCTATCGGGAACTCTACGAGTTCGCGCTCGCCATGGGCGCGGACCGCCGGCGGGAAGTCCTGGACCTGGGGCTGACCTCGCGCACCGTGCGGGACGAACTCAAGCGCGGTTTCCGGGGCGGCCCGTATGTGTACGACATCGTGATGGACATCGGGGCCTACCGCGATCTGCACCGGCATCGCCGCTGCCAGCAGTTCCGCCAGGCCTTCACGACGCGGCTCGGATTCGAAACGCCTGGAACCATTGTCGAAGCGGGCCTCGGCGACCTTTACCAAGGCGCCATGCGCGAAGCTTTGGACGCCCTGAACGGGTTGCCCGAACCCGGCGCGCATTACTTGATTCCGTTCGGCGCGCGCTCGCGCTTCCTTTTCAAGATGGACTTCGCCGAAGCCGAGTACATCTCCCGGCTGCGTAGTTGGGTGAAGGGACACTTCTCCTATCGCGAGATTGCCTGGGAGATGAAGTGCCGGATGGACGAACTCGAACCGGAACTCGGCCGTCTCATCGAAGTCACGCCGCCGTGGATCGAGGATCCGCTGCGGCGCTGACTCCCCTTAGTGGATAAATTCCAACTCGACGCGATGCGGGATGATGCCCGCTTCGTGCCCCAAGTCCAGCAGCTTTTGGGCCGCTTTGGGCACCAGGTCGCCGCAGTCCACCGTGTAGTGGTTCACGTACATGCCGACAAACTTCTCGGCCAACCTCGCGTCCATGTCGCGCGCGAACTCCAGCGCGTAGTGCAGGGCTTCCTCGCTGTGGTCGAGCGCGTACTGTATGCTTTCGCGCATCAGCGCGCAGCATTCCGACTGGATATCCGGGTCGAGCGACCGGAGCAGCGCGTTGGCGCCGAGCGGCAGCGGCAGATTGTAGGTCTGCTTCCACCAGCGCCCCAGGTCCATCACCTGATGCAGGCCGGAAGTGCTGAAGGTCAACTGACCTTCGTGGATGATCAGGCCGGCGTCCACCATGCGGTCGTTGACCGCATCGATGATCGAGTCGAACGGCGTGACGACGGGCTCGAAATCCTGTTCAAAGAGTTTCAGAGCCAAATAAGCCGTTGTCATTTTACCGGGAATCGCGATTCTCTTTCCCTTCAATTCCGATGCGTCCATGGGCTGCGAGGCCACCACGATGGGGCCGTATCCATCGCCCACGCTGGAACCGCTGCTCATGAGGACATATTTGTCCGCCACGAAGGGATAGGCGTGATAGGAAATGGCCGTAAGGTCGTAGTGCCCTTCCATGGCCTTCCGATTCAGGCTTTCGATGTCCTCCAGCATGTGGCGAAACGTCACCCGCCGCGAGCGGACCTTCTTGGTGGCGAGGCCGTAGAACATGAAGGCGTCGTCGGAATCGGGGCTGTGGGCGCAGACAATCTCAACTGCTTCGGCGAGACTCATATTAAGACGAAACCCCCTCACTATAGCAGACCGGAGTGGCGGAGATGGAAGCGAAGCGCGCGAGTTACGGCATTCAGGATTGGGATACGGAGGCGTGCCGGAGGGCCACGAGGGCCGGCTCCAGGCTTCGCAACTGCTGCTCGAGAGCGGCCAGTGGGTCTTCGGCGCCAGAGAAATCGCCCACGCGACCCATGCATTCCAGTTTGTAGGCGCTTTCAAACACCGCCTGCGCGTAGAAATTCGCCACCGAACCCTTGAGCGTGTGCGCGGCATGGTGCAGAGCGCCGGCGTCCCGGCGCGAGACGGCGTCGCGAATTTGCTCCAACAGACTGGGGTAGTGGTCAAGAAACATGCCGGCGATTTCGCCCAGCAATTGCTCATCACCGCCCAGCCGTTCCAGTGCCAACGCTTTGTTCAGGTTGACGAGTTGCTGGGAGACGTCCATGCACAATTCCCTTCTCCCATGCTTATCGGTACGAGGTGCTGGAAGGTTTAGGACGATTACGCGAGCTAGGGTAGTTCCTTCACTCGCAAGTTGCGAAATTCCACCAGCGACTTGTGCCCCAACAGACCGATGTGCCCCGTGGGCCGGAACAAACCAGGATGCTTCTTCAAAATATCGGGATCTTTTACGTCGTCCAGATTGGCGTCGGTGATGACGGCTCCGTTGAGTTTCACTGCAATGTGGTGCCCGTTCGCCGTGATCTCCATCTTGTTCCACTCGCCGGTCTTCTTCAGATGGCCGGTCTTGGAAGCCACCGCCCAGTAGATGCTCCCGGTGTATTGGAACGGCTGCAGTTTGCCTCGGTATTCCGGGCCATCGTCGTCGAGAATCTGGATCTCCATGGCCTTCCAGGCCGCGTCGCCTTCCAGTGGCGCGCGAATGCCGATCCCGTTGTTGCCGTTCTCCGAGAGCCGGAACTCCACCTGGAAAACGAAATTAGAGTACTCTTTCTGGGTGAACAAATTGCCGCCGCCATCGGCCGGCGCCACCAGCAGCCCGTTCTCCACCAGGTAGCCGCGGCCGTGGGGCGATTTGAGAACCCAGCCGTTCAGAGTCTTGCCGTCGAACAGCGAGACCCAACCGGAAGCGCCCCAGACCGGCGCGCCCAAGGCCAACAGGAAGATTGCCGCAGTTAGTTTGCTCATAGAATAATGATCCTCTCACGACCGGACCCTTCCGCACCAGTCCCCCAGGAGGTGTAAAATAGAAAATTCGGGAGGTGCGTTTTCTCCAGTAGTTGGTCCAGACCAGCCCTGCCACCCGCTTTCTCACGCGGTTTTCAAAAAGCTTGCTCGAAAGTCTTCAACCTTATTTTCCCCGACGATTGCCACGTTTGTGGCGCTGCGCTGGTCGATGCAACGCGCATCCCGGTATGCGCCGCCTGCCTGAATACGCCCCAACCGCTGGATGCCGAATACTTCTGCCGCACGTGCCGAACGCCGTTTGCGACGCCCTATCCATTGGATGAAAGCGGGCAGTGCGGCCTGTGCCGGTTGGGACTGAACCAGTTCGACTCCGCGTACGCTTTTTCGGCCTACGAAGGAGTGTTGCGCGATTTGATCCACCTTTTCAAGTACGCCCGCGTGCGGCCGCTCGGGAAAGTGCTGGGCGCGTATCTGGGCGCCGCACTGCCGCGCGAGGAGCGCTTCGACATGGTGGTGCCGATGCCGCTCTATTGGGTACGGCATTGGCGGCGGGGCTTCAATCAATGCGATGTGCTGGCGCGCGAGGTGGCGCGGCGCTCCGGAATTCCCGTGGTGCACGCGGTGCGGCGCGCGCGCTCCACGGCGCCGCAGGCGTCGTTAAGCCGCGCGGGACGCCGCCGCAACGTGCAGGGGGCTTTCACGCCGCGGCGGGGCGTGGACGTGCGCGGGTTGCGCATCCTGCTGGTGGACGACGTGCTTACCACCGGCGCCACGGCCAATGCCTGCGCCGGAGCGCTCAAGCGCGCCGGCGCGCGTTACGTGGCCGTGCTGGCGGTGGCCCGCGCCGATCACCGCGTGTTTGTGTCCGGCGCGTGGAGCCCGCCGGAGCCGTCCGTCCTGGTGGGAGGGGAAAGGTAGATGCAGTCCATGGAACGCATGGAAAGACCCGTGCTGGTGCTCAACGCCAGCTATGAGCCGATCAACGTCTGCGCCGCGCGCCGGGCCCTGGTCCTGGTCCTCAAGGGAGCGGCCTCGGCCGAGGAGACTTCGTCGCAGCACGTGCGCTCGTCCCGCTCGGTCTTTCATTTGCCTTCGGTGATACGCCTGCTCGAATACCGCCGCATCCCGCACCAGACGCGCGCTCTTTCCCGCAAGAACATCCTGATGCGGGACCGCTACACGTGCCAGTATTGCCAGCGCACCATGCCCAGTTCGGAACTGACGCTGGACCACGTGATTGCGCGGTCGCGCGCCGGCGAGAGCAGTTGGGAGAACCTGGTGGCCTGCTGCCATCGCTGCAACAACCGCAAGGGAAGCCGGACACCCGATGAGGCCGGCATGAAGCTGCTGCGCCCGCCGCGTCCCTTCAGCCTGCACACCAACCGCCACCTGATGCGATTGCTGGCCCGCAGCGACGTGCAGTGGCGCAAGTACTTATTCTATTGATGGGCGTGGCGCGCCCTATTGCGGATGGCGCCGTCTCCATTCGAACAACACCACGCCGGCGGCCACCGAAACGTTCAAGGAGGAAACTCGTCCGGCCATGGGAATGCGAATGAGCGCGTCGCAGTGCTGGCGCACATGCTCGTGCAGGCCTTTGCCCTCGCCGCCCAAAACCAGCGCGGTGGGCGTGGCGTAGTCGATGGTCGAATAGAGTTCGCTGGAGCGCTGGTCCAAACCGTAAATCCAGAAGCCGTGCGCTTTGAGTTCCTCGAGGGCGCGGTTGATGTTGGTTACGCGCACCACACTTACGTACTCGAGCGCGCCCGCCGCAACCTTGGCGACCACGTCGGTCAAACCCACGGCGCGCCGTTCGGGGATGACCACCGCGTCCGCGCCCGCCGCCTCCGCCGAGCGCAGGATGGCGCCCAGGTTGTGGGGGTCCTCGACGCCGTCGAGAACCACCACCAGGCGCGCGTCGCCGGCGATGTCGGCCAGTTCGCGGTAGCGGTGCGCCGCCCCCACCGCCACCACACCCTGGTGCGCGGAGGTGCCGCTCCTCAGGTCCAGCGCGTGCCGCTCTTCGAAGCGCACGGGGATGCTCTTGCGGCGGCACAGGTCGATAATCTCTTGCATGCGCGTCCCGGCGGCGCCCTTCGCCACCACCACATATTCCAGCGGATGGCCCGCCTGGAGCGCTTCGCGGATCGCGTGTATGCCGCAGATCGTGATCACGCGCGCACGCTTTCGAGAAACCGCTCCACCTCCATGGCCGCCTTGCAACCCGCTCCGGCGGCCGTGATGGCCTGCCGGTAGACGCGGTCCTCGCACGTCGCCGGCGTGGAACACGCCTTCGACGCTGGTACGCGCGCCGCCTTTGGAGACAATGTAGCCGTCGGCGTCCAGGTCGAGCTGTCCGCGAAAAACCGCGGTGTTGGGGATGTGCCCGATGGCCAGGAAGAAACCGTCCACCTCGCGGTTCTCGACCTGGCCGGTCTTCACGTTGCGCAGGCGCACGCCGGTCACGGAGCCCTTCTCGACGTCGAGAACCTCTTCGACCACCGTGTTGAGGAGAAACTTGATTTTGGGATTCTGCCGGGCCCGTTCCAGCATGATGCGGGAGGCGCGGAATTCTTCCCGGCGATGCACCACGGCCACTTCCGAACCGAAGTGCGTCAGAAAGTTGGCCTCTTCCATGGCCGAGTCGCCCCCGCCCACCACCATGATCTTCTTGTCGCGATAAAAGAAGCCGTCGCAGGTGGCGCAGGAACTCACGCCGTGGCCGATCAGCTTCTTTTCGGACTCCAGGCCCAGCCAGCGCGCCGAAGCGCCGCTGGCAATAATGAGCGCACGCGTTTCGATCCACTCGCCTTCGACGTTGAGCCGGAAGGGGCGCTTGGAAAGGTCGGCTTCCAGCACGGCGCCGTTGACGATACTCCGCGCCAAAGCTCACGGCCTGCTGCTTCATGTTCTCGACCAGCGTGGGACCCTGGATGCCTTCGGGAAAGCCGGGGAAGTTCTCGACCGCGGTGGTGAGGGAGAGTTGGCCGCCCGGCTCGTGCCCCGATATGACCAGGGGCTTAAGGTTGGCTCGCGCGGCGTAGATGGCCGCGGTGCTGCCGGCGCAACCGGAACCTACAATAACGACATTACGCATGATGGGGTGGACCGGAGGAGATCCAACCCATCATGCTATCACGAGAGGAGGAGGAACGTGATCTTTTGAAAGAACTTACACCATGCGCCGGCGGATCAGGCCCAGGCCCAGCAGCGCGCCACCGAGCATTACGAAGGTGGCCGGTTCGGGAACCTGACTATTGTTCCCGTCGATGATGTCGTTGCCGCAGGAGGCCGAGGCGAAGTGGATGCCCCAGTTGCCACCGCTCATGTCGGAGTAGAAACCCGAGATGCTGCTGGGAAGCGAGAGCGAGATCTTGAATTCGGGGTTGGTGCCACTGGTGTCGACGTTCACCGAGCCCGTGCCCAGCGAACCCAGCGTGCCGGTGTTGTTGAGCAACAGGACCACTTCGGTGGGCCGATAGATATAGCCGGCGGGGTTGTTGAGCGCCTGTGAGGCGGTCATCACGCCGTTGGTCGCGCTGAGGATCTGGTAGACGGTCCCGGCCGTGACGCTGGAACCGCTGGGGCCGCCGTTGGGCGAGCCGGCGTGGCCGTACAGCGGGATTCCGTACTTCAGAGCGCCGCCAACCGTGAAGAAGAAGTCGCCGATGTTAAAGGTCTTGTCGTCGGTATAGGGCGCAATGCTGGTGCCGTTGGTGCCCGGCGCAAAGTTCGTATAGATGTCGACGTTCACGGTGGATGCCGTGATGTCCACAACCACTTGCTGGATGTCGAACTTCTCCAGCGTGCCGATCACGTCGGGGCTGCCTTGTTGCCAAGGGTCGAGGAAGGTAATTGGCGCGGCGCCCGCGATGGCCGCGAGGCCGAGCAGTGCGAAGATCAGGGAGAAACTCAGTTTCATCGTGTTCACCTGAGTAAGATTCGCATCCGGCGGGGTACCGGTCGATAACCCGGAAGTAATTGTGGTTTTAGAACTTCAATAGGAAGGCAGTACCGTTCGCCAGATAGTACCAGGGCTTATCGAAGGAGTTGGTAGGCGGTGAAGGAGCCAGCGTAAGCTATTGATCCCATGTAGATAAACTGGATCGCCGGCCATTTCCAGCTACCCGTTTCGCGACGCACCACCGCGACGGTGGACATGCATTGCATAGCGAAGGCGAAAAAGATCAGCAGTGAGACGGCGCCGGCCGGGGAGAGGTCCCGGCGGATGGCCTGCTGGAGTCCCAGGGAACGCGCATCGCCGTCCATGCCGTAGATGGTGCCCAAGGTGCCTACAATCACTTCGCGCGCGGCCAGCGAGGAGATGAGACCAATCCCGATCTTCCAGTTGAACCCGAGGGGGGCAATCAGCGGCTCGACGGTGCGGCCCAGCGTACCGGCCAGGCTGGCCTGGATGGGCGGGGCCACGCCGTTTTTGAGCGGCAGGTGCGCCAGAGCCCAGAGCACAACTGAGGTGCCCAGGATGACGGTGCCGGCGCGGCGCAGGAACACTTTCGCGCGGTCCAACAAACGCAGCCCCAGACCGGTGAGCGTGGGACGCCGGTAGGGCGGCATTTCCAGCACGAAGGAGGCAGATTCGCTTTTGAGGATCGAGCTCTTGAGAATCCGCGCGGTCAGGAAGGCGGCGGCGAATCCTAGCACATAGAGGCCCAGCAGGGCCGCCGCGCGGGTGCCCAGCAGCACACCCAAAAGGGCACGCTCCGGCAGGAACGCGGCGATGATCAAGGCGTAAACCGGGAGGCGCGCCGAGCAGGTCATAAAGGGCGCGATGAGGATGGTGGCGATGCGGTCGCGCCGGTTCTCGATGGTGCGCGTGGCCATGATGGCGGGCACCGCGCAGGCGTAGGCCGACAAAAGAGGGATGAAGCTCTTGCCCTGCAGCCCGACGCGCGCCATGGTGCGGTCCGCGATGATGGCGGCGCGCGCCAGATAGCCCGAATCCTCAAGAATGCCGATAAACAAAAACAGCAGCAGGATCTGTGGCAGGAAGACCAGCACGCTGCCCACGCCGCCCCAGACACCTTCGACAATGAGCGAATGCCAGCCCGGAGAGGTGATGACGCGCCCCATCCACTCGCCCGAATGCGTGACCAGCGTTTGCACGCCCTCCATGAGCGGACGCGCCCCGGTGAAAATGGACTGGAACACGGCCACCACGACGAACACGAAAATGAGCGGCCCGGCCAAGGGATGCAGAAAGGCGCTGTCCAGGCGGCTGGTCCAGACGGGCGGCGCGGGGGCTTGGTAGGCGGCGCGACGGCCGATTTTCGCGGCCCAGGCGCGACACTCCGGGATGTCGTGCAACACGGGCAGCTCGATCGGCGCGGGTACACCTAACGAACCGGCCAGAAACTCGGTCACGGTTTCGATGCCGTCTCCACGCGCGGCACTCACCAGCGCCACGGGAGCGCCGAGTTGCCTGGCCAGGGCTTCAGTGTCCAGGTCACCGCCGCGGTGGGCGAGGTCATCGGCCATATTCAGAATCACCAGCGCCGGTAGCCCCAGGGCGAGGACCGGCGCCGCCAGAATCAGGTGGCGGCCGAGGTTGGTCGAATCCAGAACCAACAGGATAGCGTCGGGCTTGGGCACCGCCGGTAAACGGCCTAGCAGAACGTCGCGCGTGACCTGTTCGTCTTCCGAACGCGGCGAGAGGCTGTAAACGCCGGGCAGATCGATCAGCGTGACCACGCGGCCGCCGGCCAGGCGAGCCTCGCCGATGTGTTGCTCCACAGTCACGCCGGGGAAGTTGGCGACCTTCTGTCGAAGGCCGGTCAAGCGGTTGTAAAGAGTGGACTTGCCAGAATTCGGCGGACCGACAACTGCCACCACTCTGGGCATCCGCTGGGTCCTTCTCACTTCATAACGTGAACGGGCCGCAGCGCGATCCGTGAAGCGGTTTCCGCGCGCAACGCCACTTCGCTGCCATCCACGCGGAAGACCCGCGGGTCCCCGCCGGGCGCACGACGCGCGGCCAATACCGTGCAGCCGGGAAGAAAACCGAGTTCCATCAGACGCCGGGCGTCGCCTTCCGGCAGATCCAGGCGTTCCAGAACGCCTTGTTCGCCCACGCGCAGCTCTCCCAGAGTGGAGGGTGCGTGCCTGCGGTGTCCGGGTGCCTTGTTGAAACTCAGTTGCATCACGATAATAGTATAAGATTTCCGTTTTCGCGGTGTCAAGCCGGCGTGCACCGTCACAGCTTTGCCTGGGATGCTCCCTCGCCGGACCAGCTACAAGCCAGTTGCAGGTCACGACGGCGCACGCGCCGCGCCGCACGTGCCTTGGGCGAGGGCCTTCTGTAGTTGCGCGTGGAGGCCGCCTTGCCGGCGCGAACTCATGGCCATGGTGCCGATGGCGAATCCACGGTTGTCGCTTGCAATCAGCGCAAGGACGCGCCAGAATGCCGGCCGGGCGAATCTTGACGATCTTTTCCATTTTGCGCTACCCTGAAAACCAGGGGAGGGGTATTCATGGCCTATGTAATCGCGGAGCCGTGCATCGGCACGAAAGACACGGCCTGCGTGGATGCTTGCCCGGTGGATTGTATACATCCGCGCAAAGACGAGACGGGATTCGGCGAAGCGACCATGCTCTACATCGATCCGGTGGAGTGCATCGATTGCGGAGCATGCGTTCCCGTTTGTCCCGTTTCGGCGATCTTCACGCTGGACGACCTGCCGGAAAAGTGGCGTGAATACGCGCAAACCAACGCCCAGCATTTCGGGCGGTAACGTTAAAGCATTCGCGGGTATTTTGGAAATAAGAGAATAAAATCGCGAATGGTGCCATTTTCGCCTTGCGCGGCTGAGTCGAGGCCTTACAATAAAAGCATGAAAGTCAGCGCCCAGGAGGAGTATGGGCTGCGATGCCTTTTGCAGATGACGCGGCTGGGGGCGGAGGAGAACCTGAGCATTCAGGAAATCAGCCGCGCGGAGGGACTCTCCGTTCCGAACGTAGCCAAGCTGATGCGCATTCTGCGATTGGGTGGGCTGGTGCGTAGTGTGCGTGGCCAGGCCGGCGGATACGTGCTGGCACGGCCACCTGAAAACATCACCATGGATGAGGTGCTGCAGGTGTTGGGTGGACCGTTGTTCGGACCGCGGTTTTGCGAGCTTCATACGGGGATCGAGAAAACATGCGCCCATCGCGGCAATTGCCCGGTCCGTCCCGTCTGGTTGAAAATGCAGCAATTGGTGGGAGAAGTCCTCACGCGGACCAGCCTGAAGGACTTGCTTCGGGATGAACAGCAAATGCGGGAATGGTTAGCCCAACCTCCCGACAACAACCCTGACGGCCATCCGGACAACCGAGCCAGCGCCGTCAGCCTCTAGCACGGCCAGCCGGGCGCTCGGAAGCATCGCCCGGCGACCGGGCCGCTATGATCACACTCGAGAACATTCTCGCCCAGTACACCCGGGAAGGGGACCTGTGGGAGAAGCTCGACGAGCGCCGGATCCGTTGCCACGCGTGCGGACATGAGTGTCCGATTTTCGAGGGTCAAAGCGGCGTCTGCAAGGTAAGACGCAACCAGAACGGCCGCCTGCTGGTTCCCTGGGGGTACGTGAGCGGCGCGCACTGCGATCCGATCGAAAAGAAGCCCTTCTACCACGTTCGTCCCGGTTCGCTGGCCTTCAGTTTCGGCATGCTGGGCTGCGACCTGCACTGCGAGTATTGTCAGAACTGGGTCACCTCGCAGGCGCTGCGCGATCCGGAGGCGGTGGCCAGCGCCATCCGCGCCACGCCGGAGGGGTTGGCGCGCCAGGCAGTAGCCTCCGGCGCCGGCTTCGTGATCAGCACGTATAACGAGCCGCTCATCACGGTGGAGTGGGCGGTGGCCGTGTTTCGGGCCGCCCGCGCCGCCGGCCTGGGGACCGGCTTTGTCAGCAACGGCAACGCGACGAGGGAAGTGCTGGAATATTTGCGCCCGCACCTGGATCTCTACAAAGTAGACCTGAAAAGTTTTTCAGATGCGAATTACCGTAAACTGGGAGGACGCCTCGATCCGATCCTCGACAGCATCCGCCGCATCCACCAGATGGGCATCTGGATCGAAGTAGTGACGCTGGTAGTGCCGGGATTCAACGATTCCGACCAGGAGTTGCGCCAGATCGCCGAATTCCTGCACGACGTTTCGCCGGATATCCCCTGGCACGCGACGGCCTTTCATGGGGATTACAAGATGACAGCGCCGGAGGAGACGCCCGTCGCGACGTTGCGGCGCGCCGTGGAGATCGGGCGCGCCGCCGGGCTGCAGTACGTCTACGCCGGCAACATGCCGGGTTCGGTGGGCGAATTCGAGAACACCTTCTGCCCGGGTTGCCGAAAGCGGCTGGTGCGGCGATGGGGTTACCGCATCATGGAGAACCTGGTCACCTCCGAAGGCCGCTGTCCGGATTGCAGCGCAGCCATCGCGGGGCGCTGGCAAGCGCCGGTGGCGCCCCCGGCTACGGGGTGAAATCCAGGGCGTCGCGGAAGGGCATGTGGCGGTTTCGGAAGTCGGGCCGGTAGTAGCTGGATGCGCCTTCCTCGATCGGCTGCACCCAGCCGTTTTCGAAACCCAACTGGTCCAGCCATTCCAGCACGCGCTGGTACTCGCGCGGCCGCAGGCGGCGCGCCAGCAACGGATAAGCATCCTGGCTCACCTTGTGCGCCGGATAGTACTGCGACATCACGCTCAAGGTAACGCGGTGGGAGAGGTTGGCGCGAATCCACTCCAGCGTATCGCGCAGGCCCGCGAGATCGTTGGGCAGCACCAGAAGCCGGATCACCAGGCCGCGGCGCAGCAGGCCGCGCTCATCCATTATCAGCGTGTCGCCCAGTTGCCGGAACATTTCAGCCACCGCGGCGCGCGACCGCGCCACATAACCGGGCACTTTCGAGTATTCGAGGGCGGCCGCGTCGTCGGAATATTTCAGGTCCGGCAGGTAGATATCGACCACGCCGTCCAGCGTCTCAATGACATCCAGACTGTCGTAGCCGTTGGTGTTGTAAACCAGCGGCAGGCGCAACCCGCCCCGGCAGGCGGCCAGCAGTGATTTCAAGATCTGCGGGACGAAGTGAGTGGGAGACACCAGACCCAGATTGTGGCACCCCAGCGTTTGCAGTTCGAGCATAATGCCGGCCAGGCGTTCGCAAGAAACCTCGCCGCCGGGGTTCGCCGCGCCGAAGTCCTGGCTGATTTCGTGGTTCTGGCAATAGACGCAGCGCAGATTGCAGTGTCCGAAGAAAATGTTGCCCGCGCCCCGCGCTTCGCCTGGGGCCAGATGCGAGCCGCTCAGCGCCGGCTCCTCGCCGAAATGCGGCGCCCAGGAGGAGAGGATGGGCAGGTGCGCCGCCACGCAGACTTTTCGCTCGCCGGCCAGGCGATTGACGCCACACTCCCAGGGGCAGATGTCGCAAGAGGCCAGGCGGCGCTCCAGCGCATCGGCGCGGCGCGAGAGTTCGCCCGACGCGTGCAAAGCGACGTAGGAAGGCCACCGCATGGGGGGTCGGGATCAGTCTAACAAAAGAGAAGCGGGCGCGGCTTTGGGTGATTGGGTGAGTGCGCCCGCTGTCGTAACGGGGATTTGACTATATAAGCGCACGCCACCGGGCTACGGTTACACCCCATACGAAATTTATTTTTCGAGCTCAATCGGTGATCTCGATCCGGGGGCCGGCGGCACTGGTAACCTCCCCCACCCGGCGCACGGTTTCCTTGGCCAGGGCGTGATAGGCCGCCGCCTGCGGGTCGGTCGCGTCGTGAAGCGCGATGGGGTTTCCCGTATCTCCGCCGGCGCGAACCGCTGGGTCCAGCGCCAATTCCGCCAGAAAATGTTCGCCCATTTCCTGGGCCATTCCGCGGCCGCCTCCAGTCGAAAAGACGTCGATGCGCTCGTGGCAGTGCGGGCAGTTGAGGTAGCTCATGTTTTCGACGAGGCCCAGCACCGGCACGCGCACCTGCCGGAACATCTGCACGGCCTTGCGGCCATCTTCGAGCGAAACCTCGGATGGCGTGGTCACCACGATGGCGCCTGTGATGGGCGCCGTCTGCATGAGACTCAATTGCACGTCGCCGGTGCCGGGAGGCAGATCAATGACCAAATAGTCCAGTTCCCCCCAGTCGACGCCATGCAGGAATTGCTGCACGACGCTGTGCAGCATGGGCCCGCGCCAGACCAGCGGTTTGTCGGCGGGCGCAAGAAATCCCATCGACATTAACTTGATGCCGTATTGGACGATGGGCTGGATGCGCTCGTTTACGGCCTCCGGGGATTCCCGTATGCCCATCATCAGCGGCACGTTGGGGCCGTAAACGTCGGCGTCCAGCAACCCCACCTTGTAACCCATGGCCGCCAGGGCCACCGCGAGGTTCACCGCAACGGTGGTCTTGCCGACTCCGCCCTTGCCGCTCCCGACCGCGATCAGGTGATTGACGCCCGGGATGGGAAGCGTGGATTCGGCATGTGGATGAGAAGCCATACTTCCATTCTACATAGCGAAAAGGGGACAGACGCATTTTCAGCGCGAGCAACGCTCGAACAGTTCGGCCACCTGGTCGGCGATGACTTCCTCCGCCGCCCAGCCGAAGGGCGCCGGGATGCCGTACTCCCACAGGCCTTCGGTGCCCTCGTAGCCGCCCTCCTTCAGAACTCGCAGCGAAGGGATGTAGGCGGTGAGGTCGGTGTTGTAGCCGGAGACCCAGGTGTTATCCCAGCCGTAGGCGCGTTTGAACCGCAACGCGTAGTCCACCACCGGCTCGCCGGTGAGCGCCACCAGGTTCAACGCGGTGCCGAAGCGCCACACCTGAACCGGATAGGGCCACCGGACGGGGAGCTTGCCGTCGCGGTCGAGTAGGGCGAGCAAGTGCTTGGCGTGGCGGCTTCGCAGCACGTCGCGTCGCGCGCGCGGCGGTCTCCAAGGTCTCGCGAGACGGCGGCTGCTGCAGCGGCAACTGGGCCACCGCGTAGGCGCATCGAATGGCGCCGGCCACCGGGTTCATCTTGCCGTGCAGCACCAAATCCACGGCGGCGCCGAGAATACGCCCGTAGGATTCGGCCAGTTCGACCGAGTAGGGGGCCAGCTCCGGATCCGTGCCATGATAGCGCGGCAAGGGGTTCGCATCGGCACCGCACCCATTCAGAAACAATGCGATCGCCGATGGATGCCGGCGCTCGATGGCGGCTTGCGCGAAGCCCGCCCAGTCGCCACTGATCTGGTAGCCGGCCAACGTGGTGGTGTGGCAAGAGTAACCGAAAAGCACCGCCTTCAAGGCGCCGCTGGCAGCTTCGCGAACCGCCAGCACGGGAACGTCCTGGTCCACCGGGCCGGGCAAGTGGCGCGAGTGGGGCCGGGAGCGGCGGCGATTGACCGCGAAGCCGGCCAGGCCTTGTTCGAACGAGAGCGTGGCGGGGCTCAGGTTGGCGATGGCCGCGCCCACGGCTTCGAGCACTTTGCCGGGCAGGGCGCGCGTGTAACGGTCCACCACGGCTTGGGGCGCCGGCGCGAGGTCGTAATAGAGAGGCAGAACGTCGCTGGTCACCGGGGCGCTGTGGTTGTGCGAGGCATTCAGCAGCAGGCGCTCGCGAGCCAATTGGTAGCGCGTCGCGGCAGCGGCGGCAATCTGGTCGCTCATGGCGCGGCTGAAGCCCTGCAGGTCGCTGGTCACGATCACCGAGAGCGCGCCGGTTTCGTCTTCCAGCGCCAGCGCCTTCACCCAGATGGGCTGCAGCACACCTTCGGAGGGGCGATCACGATTCGCGAATCCGGAAAGCCAGATGGATTCGCCGGGCGTTATGTCCACCTTGGCAACGCCCGCGCGCCAACCCGGGGCGCCCAGCGCCACCACCGCCCCGAGCGACCACAGAAGCAGCAACCAAACGGTTCTTCGCATGATTTACTCCGCCAGGGTGAGATTGGCTTGGGCACGCAGGGTGAAATCCGCCGTCAAACCGCGCGCGAGCTTTGGGAAAGCGGCCGCGGCAATCATGGCCGCGTTATCGGTGGCGAGGCCGGGGGCCGGAAAGTAAACCGGGCAGGGCAAGCCGGCCGACCGGGCCGCGGCTCGCAAGCCCGTGTTGCAGGCGACGCCGCCAGAGACGATCAAGGCGCGCGCATCGGTGGTGGAGGCCACTGCCTCGGCGCGGCGCAGCAGTTCCTGGATGACGGTCCGCTGGAAGCTGGCCATCAGATCGAGCGTGGCTGGGGGAGTGGCTTCCAGCCATTGTTCGACGGTGGGCCGCGGCGTGGCGCGCAGCAGGGCGCGCCGCGCGTCGATCTCCGCGCCCATGTCGCGCGCCTTCACCCAGCGCAGCACGGCCGTTTTCAAACCGCTGAAGCTGAAATCCAGCGGGTTGCCCTTCATGCGCGCCAGCGTGAAGCGCACCGCCGCCGGATCGCCGTGGGGCGCAAGCTGATCGATGACCGGTCCGCCCGGATAACCGAAGCCGAGCAACTTGCCCACCTTGTCGAAGGCTTCGCCCGCGGCGTCGTCGCGCGTTTTGCCGAGCAGGCGGTAGTGGAACTCCTCTTCTACTTCGAACAAGTGCGTGTGTCCGCCGCTGACCACCAGCGCGATGGCGGGAAACGGGATCGGTTCGCCGCGCGCGGCGGCTTCGAGCACCACGGCGTAGATGTGACCCTCCACGTGATTGACGGCGATCAGCGGCAAGCCGCGAACGAACGAGAGCGCCTTGGCGTAGGTCAGCCCCACCAGCAGCGAACCCACCAGGCCGGGCCCGGCGGTGGCCGCCACGGCGGAGAGATCGCTCCAGTCGCACGACGCGCGTTCCATGGCTTCGCGCACTACGGGCACGATGGCGCGCAGGTGCTCGCGCGAAGCGAGCTCGGGCACCACGCCGCCGTACCGGCCATGCGTCTCGAGTTGCGAGGCGACTACCGACGAGAGGACGCGCGTCGCGTCTTCCACCACGGCCGCGGCCGTTTCATCGCAGGACGATTCGATACCAAGAATGCGCAAGCGCGTGTGCTCCGCTGATATTCTGGAACTGGAAAACCGGGTAATTGGCTACCATACCCACTTTTGATTATCACCTGCCGGAGGAGCGCATCGCCGTGCGGCCGCTGGAAGACCGCTCGGCCTCGCGCATGCTGGTGCTCTATCGCGACGAGCGGCGTTGGGAGGACCGCACTTTTCGCGAGCTGAGCGAATTCCTCGCGGCCGGCGATTGCCTGGTGCTGAACGATTCGAAAGTGTTCCCGTCGCGCCTGTACGGGCATCGCGCCGGCGTGCACGCGCACGCGGTGGGCAAACACAATCCCAAACTTTGGCAGAACCTGAGCGGGCGTGTGGAAGCGCTGCTGCTGCGCCCGGTTTCGGGCGACCTGCGTGTTTGGGAGGCGCTGGTGCGTCCGGGGCGCAAGATGCGCACGGGCGAGCGAGTGCTGTTCGCCGAAGGTTTCGAGGCCGAGATTGTGGGTCGCGGCGCCTACGGCGAACGCACGCTGCGATTCGATTACGCGGGAGACATCTTCGCCAAGCTCGACGAAGTGGGCCACGTCCCGCTGCCTCCGTATCTGCATCGGCCGGATGAACCGGCCGACCGCGTGCGCTACCAGACCGTTTTCGCGCGCGAGCCGGGCTCCGCCGCCGCGCCCACGGCGGGGCTCCACTTCACGGCGGAAGCGCTGGAGAACTGCCGCGCCACGGGCGCCGATCTGGCCTACGTAACGCTGCACGTCGGGCTGGGCACGTTCCAGCCTTTGCATGAGGAGATGTTGCGCGAGGGCCGCTTGCACCCGGAGTTCTTCCGCATCAGCGAAGAGAACGCGACGAAGATGCGCGCGGCCCGGCGCGTTGTGGCCGTGGGCACCACCAGCGTGCGCACCATCGAAAGCGCCCTGCGCGGCGGCGGCCTCGCAGCCACCGCAGCCGAGACGGACCTGTTCATCCAACCGGGTTTCGAGTTCCGCGCGACCGGCGCCATGCTGACCAACTTCCATCTGCCAAAAAGCAGCCTGTTGATGCTGGTGGCCGCCTTCGCGGGCCGCGAGTTTGTGCTGGAGGCATACCGCCACGCGGTGGAGGCGGGTTATCGTTTCTACTCTTACGGCGACTGCATGCTGATTGTCTAGGTTATACAACCCTCGCGCCGTTATGGATGGAAATCCGCTGGCCGGGCCGCCGCGTGGCGGCTGATGTCGGGAAGCGAGTTCGCGTGGTGTTTGATAAGCTGTGGCCAGGAAGGATCTACAGAGCACTTCATGGCGAAGCCGTACCTGGTAGAGTGATCTGGTTTTTCAATTCTCTGAGGAGGGGCGGGTGCCCAAGGTCATACTCGTAAATCCTTCGACGTATACTGCCGGGTACAGCTTCATTACTCCGAGGTGGCTGTTCGTGCTGGCTCAGGCCACGCCAGCCGATCTGATCGGCGATCCGGTGGTGGTGGATGAGGCGGTCGAAAAATTTGATGCCGAACTGGTCTGCCCCGGAGACATTGTGGGGATCGGCATTACCAGCGCCACGTGTCTGGCTGGCTACCGGGTGGTGAGGGAGGCCAAGTCGAAGGGCGCCACGGTGATCGTGGGCGGAATCCACGCGACGATCTTTCCGAATGAGCCGCTGGAGATGGGGGCTGATAGCGTGGTCACCGGCAATGGCGATGTCATCTGGCGCCGCGTGATTGAAGATGCGCTCACGCACCGGTTGCGGAAGCATTATCGCGGCGGCCGCATCCCGGGTGACGCGTTGCTCAAGGCGCGGTGGGACCTGCTCAATCCGGCCAAGTACATGTTTCCGACCGTGCAGACCGTGGCAGGCTGCCCTGAGAATTGCAACTTCTGCTCCGTCTGGGTCATGGACGGGCGCCAGCCACGCCTGCGGCCGACCGCTACGATCATCGAGGAAGTCAACGAGTTGTCCGACCTGGGTTTTCGCTACATCGCTTTCGCCGATGACAATTTTAACCCGGCGACCTTGAGCCGGATCGCGCGCGAGCCGAGTGCGCAGAAGAGGAAAGAGCTGGAGCGCGTCCGGGAGGAGCGGCTGCGTTTTTTTGCCGAGTACGACCGGAGGGTTCCCAAGACCGTCTCCACCATCAGCCAGATGACCTCGGAGGTGATCAACGACGAAGAATACTTTTCGGCGATGTATCATCAGGTGCAGATCAGGGCCGCGCTGATCGGCGTCGAGACTTTTTCCGCGGAGGGCCTGGCCAGCGCTAACAAGGGGGGGAATCCCGCCGGCCAGAAAATGGTCGAGACCATCCGCAGGTTTCAAGAGCGGGGCATCCTGGTTATGAGCTCAATGATGTCCGGTCTCGAGTCCGATACGGTCCAGACGCTCGAAACCATGCGCCGATTCGCTCAGGAGTCCGGCAGTTTGCTGGCCCAGTTTACCTTCTACAGTCCTTACCCCGGAACTAAGGATTACTACGAGATGATCCACGATCAGAAGAACACCGGGCGAGCGGACTTTACCCCGAAACACAAAATTCAGCTCCTGCGCGACCGCTTTTGGCTGACTACGCTCAAGCCCGCCGATTTTCTGAAGCACCCCCACATGAGCCGGCAGGAGTTAATCGCTGAAAACAAAAAGTGCTGGGACGCGTTCTACTCTTGGCGGGAAACCTGGAAGCGGACCAGGAGCGGATTCTTGAAGTCGCGGCCCTTATCCGCGAGGCTGGCCTACATCTGTTTCTGCCTGGCCTTCAAGCGGGTCTATGCCGGACACGGGACTTCAGCCGATGACGTGCGCAGACAGAGGATGGGGGTGATGACCAGATTCATCATCAAATTGGGGGTGGGGGTGTACAGCTACGTTTTCCGGCGGAAGGTTGGCTTACGAGTCTCCTTGATGCGCTCAGGGTGTAGGCCGGCCAACGGCCTCGACAAGAGATAACTGCTCAGGATGGCGGGTATGGCGGCCGCGAAGCTCACGGCCGTGCATGGGAAGGCGCCGGGCGCGCCGCTCTCGGCCCGCGCCGTCTAGCGCGCTTCGTATTCGGTGCTTACCGTGGCGCCGCGTGTATCGGTGGCGTTCAGGAAGAACACGATGGGACGCTTGGCCGGAAGCTTCGCGCGTATGCGGTGGCCTTTCACTTGAGCGGGCGACGATTGCCAGAAGCGATCCTTCCATGGGCCGCCGTCATGCGTGTAACACAGCGCCGCCTCGCGGATTTTCACGCGCCCGGTGGATCGGACTTCCACGGTGTCACCTTTCACTCGATGGCCGCCCAGCCGCGCCAGGGGCGCGCCGCCGCGCAGGTATTGATCCGCGAACAGGCCGATCTCCACCGGCTTCCATCCGTCCGGGTGGCTGTGCTTCATGCGCACGGTGATGCAAAGCGTGCGCGGTCCTTTCGCCAGGCGATAGCTCAGTTGAAGGTTGTCCATGCCGTAGGCGAAATCGTTGGTGCCGTCCACCCACAGCATGGGCATGCGCGCCTGGGCAAGATAGCGCGATGGGTCGAAATTTTCGATCCACAGCGCGCGCTCCGGAAGTTTGTCGATGGCCGCCGCCCAGGGGCTGTTCTGGTAAATAAAACCGCAGCCATAGACCGGGATGGCCACCTTGAGGCGATCGTCCAACCCGGAAACCATGCTGGTGAGATAGCCGCCCCAGGAGATGCCGGTGATGCCGATGCGCGCGGGATCCACTTCCGGCTGCGCGGCCAGAAGCGACACGGCGCGGATCACGGCCGCCACGGCGTGATAGGGCCACGTTTCGCGCTCGCCGTCCTTGATGTTGGTGAAGATCTCCCGGTTGCCCTGCTCGGGGCCGGCGTCGGGATGGCGATTCCCGTCGGGGCCGCGCCCGCGCAGGTCCATGGAGATGGCCACATAGCCGCGCTGGGCCCAGAGCGTGGCCCATTCGGCGAACGCCCGGCCGCCTCCGCCGTGCACCAGCACCATGGCCGGAGCCTTGCCCGACAGTTTCTCAGGCACGGCGTAGTAGGCGAAAACGCGCGTAGGCTTTCCGTGGAACGGTTCGTTGGAATAGTACAGCGGACGCAGGGTTCCGGTCTGCTCGACCCAACTCACGCGCGGCGCTTGCCGCAACCGGTCGAGATCCCAGGGGCCACTGGCGGCGGCCGCGATGGCGGCAATCAGAAAAGATAGCAATGCGTGATGAGATTCATGGGTGTGGGTTCTTCCAGCCGAGGCGTTGCCGCTCGGCGGCGATGTGCTGTGTCACGTTGAGAAACGTATCCGTCCAAACCAGCTTGCGGTTCTGGTCGAGCCAGGCGAGCAGTTGCCGGTGCGCTTCGCGGTCCACATTAATGCCGTGACCGCCGCCGACGCCGTGGAACATGACAACGGCCAAGCCGCCCGCGTCCACGGCCTTCTTGACGAAGTTGATCATGGCCTCGCCGCTTACCTTGGCCACCATCCAACCGGTCACGTGGTGTAGATCGAGCGCGCGCAAATCGGTGACCACCACTTCGTCCTCGCCGCCGCGCGCGGCCGGAAACAAGGGCCGCAATGCGTCGATGTAGGGCACGCCTCCGGCGGTCACATCGCTGCAGGTGTAGGCGTAAGTGCGGACGCGCCGGCCATCGACGGCCTGGAGCAGGGTATTGTTGGCGCTGAGCTCATCGCTCAAGCGGCGCACGGTGTAGTTGTCCAGATTGGTCTCCGGCGTGACGAAGGGGCGCTCGCGCCCTTTCACGTCCACACGCAAACAGGGATGGAAGATCGAGTGGTTGCCGAGCTCGTGGCCGCGCCGCGCCGCCGCGCGCCATTCCTCCAGGCGTCGGGCGAGCGAGCGGGAACTTCCGGGGACGTAGAAAGTGCCGCGCAGATGGCGGGCTTCCAGATCCGGCATGGCGTTATCCAGTTGCGCGTCTACGCCATCGTCGTAAGTCAGCGCGACCCCCGCGCGCGCCCCGTTGGGCCAGCGGAATCCGTCCTGCGCGGAAACCAGCAACGCGGCGGCGGCAACCAGCGCACCGGCGCGAAGAATCGAGCCAAGCATGTGAGCCTCCTTCGTGAGACGCTATCTTACCAAGCTCGAGCGAAACCGGGACAGTCAGCAATTTCCCCTTTTCCGCCGAGGCGGCTTCGGTCCATCTGCGCAGGCGCCCTACGGCGGAAAAGGGGAAATTGCTGACTGTCCCGGTTTCCCTCGGAAAGTGATAATTCTATGGAATATGATCTGGCACGAGATCCGCGATCCGGCCGATGCGGAATTGGACCGGCTGGCCGAGCGCTACGGACTGCATCCGCTGCACGTCGAAGACTGCCGCCACCGCAACCAGAGCGCGAAAGTCGAGGAGAACAAGACCTATCTGTTCACCGTGCTCAAGCCCGTAATTCGCGACGAAAATGGAGATATCGAAGCCGGCGACCTGGACATCTTCGTGGGGCGCGATTTCGTGATCACGGTGGAAGAACAGACCGGAGCGATGCCGCGGAAGGGGCTGGAGCAAATCCGGGCCACGGCCGGCGACGCCCGCCCGGATCAATTGCTTTATCGCATCATGGACGGCGTGGTGGATTCCTACTCCCCGATTCTGGACCGCTTCGACGATGCCATCGACACGCTCGAGGATCAAGTACTGGAAGATCCCCGGCCCGAAGTGCTGGAGCGGATTTTCTCTACCAAGCGCGGGCTGATCGAAATGCGGCGCGTGCTGGCCAACACGCGCGACGTGGCCGGGCATCTGCAGCGCATCACCGGCGAATGGGTGGCGGCCGATATGTGGCCGTTCCTGCGCGATGTTTACGATCACCTCTCGCGCGACCTGGACATGGTCGAAATGCAGCGCGACTTGTTGAACGGCTCGCTCGATATCTATCTTTCAAGCGTGGCCAACCGCACCAACCGCGTGATGAAGGTGCTGACCGTGCTCGGCACCGTGGCGCTGCCGGCCTTGATTGTGACGAGTTTCTACGGCATGAATATCAAAGGGCTGCCGGGTATCGATTCGCCGCATGGACTGGCTGCGGCATGCGGGGTCATGGTGCTCTCGACGGTGGTGCTGCTCTACGTGTTGAAGAAGTTCGACTGGCTGTGAAGGAGGGCGCGCGAACCACCCGGTGAGAGTGTTGGAATTCCGGCGGAGCCCTGACCGTTTTCCCGCAAATACAACTCAAAATGGCAAACTGTTCGTTCTGCCATAATGAGAGGCGAATCTCAAATCACACGCGTCCGGCGCGACTTATGTGCGGCATCGCTGGTTACTTTTTGAAGGAAGGGAAGGCCGACGCGGCCCGTTTGCGGGCCATGTGCGAGAGCATTCGCCACCGTGGCCCGGACGATGAAGGGTTGCGGACCGAGGGGCGCTGCGGCCTGGGGATGCGCCGGCTGAGCATCATCGACCTGTCCACCGGACACCAACCGATCGGCAACGAAGACGGCACCGTGTGGGTGGTCTTCAACGGCGAGATTTACAACTTCCAGCAACTGCGGCGGGAGCTTATCGAGCGGGGGCATCGTTTGGCCACCTCGAGCGATACGGAAACGCTGGTACACCTGTACGAAGAAGAAGGCGCGGCGGGCGTCGAGAAGCTGCGCGGCATGTTTGCCTACGCCATTTGGGACAGCCGGGCGAGCGAGCTGTTTCTGGCCCGGGATCGTTTCGGCAAGAAGCCGCTCTACTATGCCGAATGCGCCGATGGTCTCTACTTTGCGAGCGAATTGAAAGCGCTGCGCGCGGCGGGCCTGCGGCTTCCGATCGATACACATGCGCTGAAACTGTATTTGCAATTCGGCTACATTCCGGATCCCTGGAGTCCGTTCGAGAACGTGCGAAAGCTCGAGCCGGGCTGCTGGCTGCTCGCGCGTGACGGAAGGAAGGTGGACGGCGGGCGGTATTGGCAACTCCCGCCGCCGCGCGAAGACGAGCCGGCGGAGTTGGACAAGGCCGCTGTGTGCGAAGAGATCCGCGAGGTGTTCGACGAATCGGTGCGGCTGCGCATGATCGCCGACGTGCCGCTGGGAGCGTTTCTGAGCGGGGGCATCGATTCCAGCCTGGTGGTGGCGTCCATGGCGCGGCAGTGCGCGCAGCCGGTGAAGACCTTTTCCATCGGGTTCGAGGAGCAGGCTTACAACGAACTGCCCTACGCCCGCATCACCGCCGAGCAATACGGCACCGATCATCACGAACTGGTGGTGCGGCCCGACGCCGTGGAACTGGTCTCGCGGTTGATTCATTACCTGGACGAACCGTTCGCGGACTCCTCGGCGATTCCCACTTTCCTGGTGTCGCAGTTTGCCGCCCAACACGTGAAGGTGACGCTAAGCGGCGACGGCGGCGACGAACTGTTCGGCGGCTACACGTCGTACTTCACGGTGGACGCGCGGCGGAAGTACGACCGCATCCCGCGCCTGGCGCGCCAAGGCTTGTCGCTGGTAGCCGACGCACTGCCGTACGCGGCCCGCGGCAAGAATTATTTGCGCATGCTGAGCCGGCCCAATGCGCTGGAGCGATATTTCGAGGAAGTCGCCTTCAGCCCGTATTTCCTGCGCGAGCGCATACTCAACCCGGATTGGCGGCTGCCCACGGACGCTGCGTTTCTGCGGCGGACGTTCGGCGGCGCCATTCTGGACGACGACCGGGATGGTTTGTCGCAGGCCATGCACTTTGAGGCCACGGCGAAGCTGGCCGGCGACATTCTGGTGAAAGTGGATCGGATGTCGATGGCGCATTCGCTGGAGGCGCGCAGCCCGCTGCTGGATCACCGGCTGGCGGAGGTTGCCATGCGCGTTCCCAACCGGTGGAAGACGCGGGGAGGAAAGGGTAAGCTGATTCTGCTGGAAGCCTTGGGCGCGCGGCTGGATCCGCGACTACTGAACCGTCCCAAGCAGGGGTTCGGCGTGCCCCTGCCGATTTGGTTCCGCGGGCCGTTGCGCGAGATGTTGCGAGATCACCTGACCTCGGCGCGCTTCCTGGAACGGGGCATCGTCTCGCCGAAGTATCTGCGGCTCATGCTGGACGAGCACGAGCGGGGCCGCCGGGACAACGCGCCGTTTTTGTGGCTGCTGCTGGTCTTCGAACGGTGGCTGGAAGAGCACGAAGCCCCGTGAAGAAGCGCTATCTCACGAACGTAATCTGGAGCTGGACCGCGGTAGGGATCAACATGATCCTGGCGTTCCTGCTGGCTCCCTACATCATCCGCAAGATCGGCACAACCGACTACGGCGCCTGGCTGCTGGCGATGACGCTGGTGGAGTATTACTGGCTGATCGATTTGGGATTGCGTTCGGCCACGGTGAAGATGTCGGCGGAATACCGCGCCTTGGGCGAGACATCCGGCCTGGAAACATTACTGAGCACAGCCGTGTTGTATTCGGGTTTCGCCGGCGCGCTGCTGGCCATAGTGACGCTGTTGGTGGCGCCGCAGGCGGGCCGGCTGTTCAAGATCAACCATCCGGCATTCGCGACGCTGGTGATGGTGGTGGGTGTGAGTTGGGCCATCGGGATGCTGTTCAACCCGTTCAGCGCGGCCACCGAAGGTTACCAGCGCTTCGACGTTTTCAGCCGGATCTGGATGGTCACCAGCCTGACGCGCGCAGCGGGAACCGTGGCGGTGCTGCACATGGGGCGGGGCATTCTGGAAATGGGGCTGGTGCTGTTTGCGGGCCAACTGCTGATGTATGCGATGACCTACATCGCTTTCCGGCGCGTGGTGACGGGCGTGCAGTTGAGCTGGCGAAAATCGAGCTGGCCCATGTTTGTGAGAATGGCGCGCTACGGCATACACACCTTCACGGCGTCACTGGCCACGCGATTGATGAGTCAGAGTATCCCGCCACTGATCGCCTACTTATTGCCGCTGCGCTTCGTGACTTACTACGGCGTGCCCGTGCGCATGCTCGACTACGGCATGGAGGGCATTGGGCGCGTGGGTCAGGTGACCATGCCCAACGCCAGCGACCTGATGGCACGGGGCCAGCGCGCGGAACTGCTCAAGCTGGGGATTCTGGCCAATCGCTACTCGCTGGCGTCTATTCGCGCCGGTCACGGCCTTTCTGGGCGTGTATGGATTCGAAGTGTGCAGCTTGTGGATCCGGCCGTCGTTCGCGGTCGAGAGCGCCTATCTGTTGCCGGTGCTGCTGATCGGCTACACGGCGATGGCGGGTCAATTCAATTCGGCGTCCATCTTGTTCGGCATCGCGCGGCACAAATTATACGCGCGGCTGCTGATTGTCGAGGCGTTGGTGGTGCTGGCGGCGGTGGCCGTGGTGCTGCCACGCGGGGGCCTGTACGGAGCGGTGTGGGTCACGTCCATGGGCATGCTGGTAAACCGCGGCGCGGCGGTGTGCCTGTTGGCTTCGCGGGAATTGGGCATACACCCACTGCGCTACGCGGCCAGAATTTACGGCCCACCGCTGGGCAACGGCGCGGCGGCCATGGCCTTGCTGTGGATCCTACGGCTGCGGTGGCTGCCCGGACGCAATTGGGGAGAGTTGATAGCGGCCAGCCTGCTGATGTTCGCGCTTTACGGAGCGCTGACCTGGCGCTTCAGCCTGGCCGCGGAGCACCGCGCCATGGTGGTGGGCCGGGTGCGGAAGCTGTTGGTCCGGTGAGCAAAACCGGGACAGGCAGCACCGTCCCCCGCTCCGCTCGGGACAGTGCTGCCTGTCCCGGTTTTGCTCCTCAGATCCATCCGCGAACGTAGTAGTAGGCGATCTTCGTGCTTTCCTGGATCAAACCGCAAAACAAGGGCCAACGGTTGAGGAGAGAGCTGTAGAGTTTGAGCGTGTGCGGAAAGTAGCAGGGAACCACCGCCAGACCAGCGGCGCGGAAAGCGCGGTACGCGCGGAACATGTGGGTGTCGCTGGTGAGCAGGACTTTCTTGCCAGGCCAGCCGGCCATCATCGCGGTGGCGAAAAGCGCGTTCTCGCGCGTGCTGGTGGAGCGCTCCTCGAGGTGGATCACTTCGCGAGGAATGCCGTTTGCCACCAGAAAATCGGCGGTGACTGCGGCCAGCGAACGAGTACCGCCGCCGGGGCCGCCGCAGACCACCACGGCACGGAAGTGTCCCGCGCGATAAGTGCGCACGGCGTAGATGGCGCGCCAGTAAGTGGCTCCCCCCATCAGGTTGTCGGGCAGCATGTCGGCGGTGAGCACGATGAGGATGTCGCCGTTGGGGTCCCACTGCGGGCTGGCGAGTATGCGCGTGTACCAGGGGATCAGTGGAGTGAAGTGGACGATCAGGAACAGAAAGACGAAGGCGACGGAGAGAGCCCGCCAGAAGCGCCAGAATCGCGCGAGCCAGGTCCTCATGGCGCGGGAGAGCGCAACTGGCGCATCCATCGTTCAAGAACCAGCAGGTGCCAAAGCTGCACGGGAGCGCGGCCGTTTTGAAAAGCTTGCCGGAGCGCATCGGCGAGGCCCGGACCGCGCAACCAGCCATCGCGCTGGAGATAGGAATCCCGCAAGGTCTCTTCAAGCAAGCCTCGCCAGCGCGTCGCCAGCCAGGACTCCACCGGGATGGTGAACCCTTGCTTGGGGCGGTGGGCGACGGCGGGAGAGATTCTGCGGCGCACGATCTCGCGCAGGATGGCCTTGAGCTGACCGCCGTGCAAGCGCACGGAGAAGGGCAGCGGCGCGGCGAAGTCCCAAAGCGTGTGGTCGAGAAAAGGCGCGCGGGCTTCGAGCGCGTGATACATGGTGGCGCCGTCGACTTTCGTCATGAACTCACCGACGAAGGTGGTTTTCTGTTCGTAGTCGAGAAAATCCTGGAGAAGCTGGCGGGCCGAGGCAAACGAGAGCGGGATCTGGCGCTGCGCCAGGGACAGGGAAGCCAGGCGATCGCCGAGGATGTTCCAGCGCCGGTAATAGGGCAGGCCGTCGTGTACGCGCGTGGCGGCGCCCAGGCCTCCGGTGGAGTAATCCAGGAAATGCTTGGGACGTCGCAGGAAGGGCAGCGCGCCGGCCAGCGGCCGGAGATGGGGCCAGGCGCGGGCGGCGAATTCCGGCAGCGCCCGGGCGAGCCGCTGGGCCATCTGGAAGTGGCGGTGGAAAGGGTAACCCAGAAAAACGTCGTCGCCGCCGTCGCCGGTGAGAAGCACGGTGATTCTGGGCTTGATGGCGGCGGAAACCCTGAGCATGGCCAGGGCGGAGGAACAGGAGAAAGGCTCGGCGTAGGCCGATGTGAGGTCATCGAGCGAAGGCGGCTCGCTCGAAGAAAGCGGAATCATCTCGTGCGAGATGCCCAGCAGGCGAGCGGTGTGGCGGGCGTCGCCGGTTTCGTCGCAGGCATCGCCCGGAGTGCCCACGGTGAAAGTCTGGAGGTTGGCGTTGAGCCGGCTCATGGCCCAGCAAACCAAACTGGAATCAATGCCGCCGCTCAAGAGAACGCCGGCGGGGACGTCGGCGAAAAGGCGCAGGCGCACGGCTTCGAGCAGCAGGCGCTCGGTTTCCTCGACAGCCTCCTCGAAGCGTATGTGCAGATCGGGATTCACGCGCGGCAGCGACCAATAAGAGCGGCGGGATAGTGTTCCATCGCGCCATTCGACGATGGTAGCGGCGGGCACCTTTTCGGCGCCGGCGAAGATGGAGCGCTGGTCGGTGACGTAGCCGAACTCCAGGAACTCGAGCACGGCCAAGGGATCGATGTCGCTGACCACGCCGGCCTGCTGCAGCGCGCGCACGGTGGAGGCAAAGGCGATGCCGCCCTTATGAACGGCAAACACCAGAGGCTTGACGCCCAGGCGATCGCGAACCAGAAAGAGCGTGCGCCGGGGATGATCCCAGAGGGCGAAAGCGAACATGCCGCGGAGGCGGGCAACCAGGCGATCGATGCCCCAGGCGCGGTAGCCTTCCACCAGGATTTCGGTATCGGTGCGGGAGTGGAAGCGGTGGCCGGAGGCCTCCAATTCCTGGCGCAATTCGAGGAAGTTGTAAATGGCGCCGTTAAAGGTAACGCCCACATCGCCGCTTTCCGAGAGCATGGGCTGGCGGCCGGCCTGGCTCAGATCGAAGATAGCCAGGCGGCGGTGGCCGAAGACGGCCGTGGGCCACTGGTGGAGACCTTCAGCGTCGGGGCCGCGCCGCGCCAGAGCCTGCAACATGGCGCGAACGCAATCGGGGGCGGTGGGCGGAAGCGGATTGGCGGCGAAACCGGCGATGCCACACATAGTGTTCAGATCACGTCAAGATGCCGTGTCCAATTCAGGATAGCGAAGAAGGGACTGGTAAAGACGCTGGAGGCGGCCGACCGAGGCGGGGATGGAAAAATTCGCCGCGATGAAGTCGGCGCCGGCGCGGGAGAGATCCATACGCAGGGTCGCGTCTTCGACCGCGGCGCGCAGTTGATCGGCCAGATCGTCGGCGTTGCCGGGCTCGAACAAGAGGCCTGTCCGGCGGTGGGAGACCAGTTCGGGATTGCCGCCGACGCGGGAAGCGATGGCGCAGCATCCGCAGGCCATGGCCTCCATGAGCGAGTTGGAGAGCGCTTCGGAAAGAGAAGGGAGCACGAAGATATCGATGGCGCGCAACCAGGGAAGAACATCGGCGGTGGAGGGCTGGAAAAGGCACGCGCCGGCGATGCCCAACTGGAGGGCTTGCTGCTGGAGCGCGGCGAGTTGCGGTCCGCTTCCCACCACCACGAGCCGGAGGCCGGGGTGCGCGGCGTAGAGGCGCGCAAAGGCTTCGACCAGGGTGGAGAGGCCTTTTTCGGGGCGCAGGACGCAAGTGACGCCGATGATAAGGGAGGCGCCCTGGAGTTGGGGCGGCCGGGATCTGGGCAGATGGTGGTAGATGGAGGTATCCAGGGCGTTGTAGCAGAGGTGGATGCGACGGCGCGGGACCCCCAGGCGCTCGACCAGATGCTCACGCAAGGCTTCGCAGTTCACGGTGACGGCATGGGCGATATGGTGGGACAGCCAGAGCGGCATGCGGTAACGCGAGGGGACCAGATCCCAAAAGCAACGCTGGCTCGACACAACCACGGGAATGCCGAAGGCGCGAGCCAGCGGAACGCCGAAGATGTTCAAAGTGAAATCGAAGGGGTGGACCAGGCGGATGCGGTTTTCGCGCAGGTACCGGCGGAGGCGGAAGGCGGCTTTCCAGGCGTCGCGGCTGAGGAAGGAATGCATGGGGAGCTCAAGAATGGGGATGCCGTGTTGGCGCAGTTCCTCGAAACGGAATCCGGTGGCTTCGACGCAGGCAACATGTGGGGAAAACCTGCGCCGGTCGAGGGCCTTGGCGGCCTCGGCCAGTTGGCGTTCGCTGCCACCCGGCCCTAGCGAGCGGGACATCAAGAGCACGGGCACGGGTGGGGATGCCATGGTTCTGGTTGGCGCCAGGAGCGCGGCGCGTTTCTCCATTATCATGCAGGGTGGAGGCGGGAGGGGAGAATTTTGTCAGTCACAGGTCAGGCCGGGGGGAGGTGAAATCGCGTACAAGTTTATTTTTCAGTGTTTTGCGGCATAGAGAGGTGGGTTGGAACAGACTGTGGGAGCGTCGAGGCGAGATACAGTGTTCGTGAAACGTTCCGGCCGAAGAACGGTTCGAAGCTTGGAGTGGCGCGGAACGAGAACACGGGGGTTCCAACCATGGCGAAAGAGCGATTTCTGACGATTTGTGCCTTGACGATTTTGGGCTGGCCGATGGCAGGGCAGACTCGTATCGACTTGAAGAATCAGACGCGCGCGGTGGACTTTTCCGCGGCCACCTACACGAAACCGGCCAAGAGCGGGGTAAGCCTGCCGGTCACGTGCGGATCCGGGGAAATGTACGTATTGACATCGGGTCCGGCGGGCAGCAATGTATATGTATGCACGGCCACGAACACGTGGAACTTGCAGGGGGGGAGCTCAAGCTCGGGCGCACTGAACACCCTGGCGGTGACCAGGACCAGCGGGACGGTGCTGACAATCGGTACGGGCTGTTCGGCGAGCGCGCCCTGCAACGTGAGGACGGGTGGCAGCACGCTTTCCTTCACCAATAGCTCGACGGCGACGATATCGGCGGGGACGGGAACGGCCTTCGCGTACGTGTCGAGCACCGGGCAGCTTACGATCGGGCATAACGTGACGCTGATTTGCGCGGGAGGGTGCGTGGCTCAGTCAGGCATCACGGCGTTTCCCGCCAGCAGCGTTCCACTGGCGATGTGGACGGCGGCGTCGGGGACGTGGCTGAGTAGCGGATCGGATGTGCGTAGCTTCGTGAACCGGGATTACCTGACGACCGGGGCGGGGTTGATCATTGTGAGCGGGACGGGCTACCAGAGCATCAGCGTGGACCAGGCAGTGATCGGGTTGCGAAGCGCGGCTCCGGCGAGTTCCGGGGCAACCTGCACGGTGGGGCAGTGGGCGCTGGACAATTCGTACTACTATCTTTGCGTGGCAACCAACACATGGAAGAGAGCGGCTTTGGCATCATGGTAAGCGAAGGCGAGAGCGGAATGCGAAGGAACCACGAAACCAATCCCGGGCGAGGTAAGAAAATGCTGCAACGTAGTCTCTTGGTTTGGCTCTGCGGGGGTTTCGCCGCGGTGGCATTCGGCCAACCGGTGGTGACCGTGGAAGGCATCAGCTCGACGCAGGCGGTGTTGTCTTATATGGCGCCGGACAATTCAGCATGCATTGTGCGAGTCAGCGAATCGGATACGCTGTCTCCGCTGGTGCATGACGTGAACGGGGAGCTATTCAGCGGCGCGGCGCAGGACTTGACGCGCGCGACGACGGCGGCTAACGCGCAGTACCGCACGGTGACGATCGGGGCGCGGACTTCGGAGAAGGCCTCGAACGGATGGATGTATTCTCGGGCGCTGCAAGCGTTCACCCAACATTACTACTCGGTGGAATGCTCCTCGGGGACGGCCACTGGCACGTTTACAACCGCGAATATACCTTTGGGGAACACCTTCCCCGAGCCGCCGCCGTTCAACGCGGATGGGTTCGGCAATTATGCGTGGCCGACGATCGACTGGGCGGACCCGACGAAGGCTTATGTTGACCCGATGACGGGCGTGTTGGTGAAAATGGCTTATCCGTTGCCGGCGCAGCAGGGCAACAGCCGGTGGGGAGGCGATAACGCGGAGTACGCCTTTGCGCAGGCCATCGATAGCAGCGGGGCCTGGACAGACATCGCGAACATACTGAACACTTCCACCTCGGGGCCGTTCGCCAGCTATTCGGGCGCCAACCGGGATCCCGTGATCCTGGCGTTTCCGGAGATCTACGGCGGCGCGAACACAAGCGGATGGGCAGCGCCCTCGCAACTGGACGACGTGCGGCTGAAACTATACGGATCCGGGACCGGCAGCACCGCGGAGGACCGTACGATTCTGGCGTGCCTGTCGATCGACTCGGGGCAAACGTGCATCTCACAGGAACTGGAACTGGTTCTCCCAACGGGCACGGGGACCGTTAGTGGTCCGTCCAATTACCCTTATCTGCAGTTCAGCGGGTGGGGTCTATCCCGTTACCTGCGCAAGCCCGAGACGGGGATTCCGGCGGGGAAGGTGGATGTGAGCGGCAGCGTTGTGACGCTGACAACCACCGATCAACGCTTCGCAGTTCTTCTCGACCACTTGGAGTTCCGGAGCAAAGATATACATCCAAGGATCGGCGCCGGCGTGTCCGGGGGACCACTGCACGATTTCGGAGGTGCGCAGCGCCACGCAGCTGACCATTCAACAGGACGCCGGAACTTTGAGTGGGGCCAACTATCGAGGAGCAAGTTTCGCGGTTCGCATTCGAAAAAAGAGCACCACCGGAACGGTTAGCATCGGCTCCTCGTTCGCCTATGCGTGGAGCTATGGGCCGATCATGCCGCTCAACGGCGTGGCGGACTTTTGCTCGAAGCTGACAACCACGGTGTCGTATGCGGCGGACGGGGTGACTCCCATGGCGCCAGTGGAAGGCCGGCTGTGCGTTTTGCAGACGAACACTTATTTTGCGAGCTCCATGCTGGTGCTGCTTATTGAGAGCACGGGAGAGGTGCGAACGCTGTCGGATTTCTTCTTCAGCACGGGGGCGGCCGGCGAGTGGAGATCGGGGAATGCGCAGGTCCCTTACGGCCCGTTCTCCCCCACAGATCCACTGAGCGTGTACACCACCTTCGCCGACAATAGCGGCGGGTGCCCGGGGTGCACGGCGCTGTACAAGGTCACCTACGACGCGGCGCAAGGGAAATTCCGGCAATGGGCGGGGAACAACTACAACTACGGCGCGAGACCAAGCGATTACCTGGCGTGGGTCAACCTCACGCCGTATGCCCAGAACAAGGGGGTTACGCAGCAGATCGCGGCGGCCATCCAAGCGAACCCATTCTACGATTCCTCCATGGGCACAAGCGCGGGTTATGCGGGGATCGTGGGGAATTACGCGCTTTTCAGCCTGGGCTTTGGCGGCGGGCAGGATTCGCCGTGCTTCGTCATGCGGTTCAACCTGGCGGATGGCACACTGGCGCAGATTGCGGACACCTTCGGCGGGTCGTCCCCGACGGGGCGCTGGGCCGGGTGTCACAGCATACAGACCATGGGGGCGGGGAATTGGATCATGATTCTGGCCTCGCTGCTGAACAAACAGAACAACTCCGCAGCCTTCGGGGGGCCTTACGAAGTTCGTCAGGTAAGCGAGGTTTACAAGGCGGGTGAGTGGAGTACAAACACGGCCATCGCGCCCAGTGACATCAACGCATGTACTCCGGGCAATCCTTATGAGTCGGAGGGTGCCACGGGGAACAACTGTCTTAAGATCCGTATCACCGGCGAACCGTGTTCCGCGTACGCGACCAGCCTGGAGAAGCAAAAATACCCCTGTCCATGGGATTCCAACCGCTCCATGCCACAGACGATCCAATTGGGAGATTACCTGTGGGCGATCAATCCCGACCGGTTCTTCGACGGTAAGAACGAAAAGATGCGGGTGATTTCGAAGACTGACATGGGGGGCGGAGGCTACGAGTTGGAGGTGATACGGATGGCCACATGCCGCGGTGTCACCTATTACGACGACGACACGAAACGTACGCATGGCGGCGGCTGGTCGGCCGTAATGTCCGGCACGGGGCTTTGTGGGGGCAACGGATGGTGGATCGACGCCACGGACGCGTCCAAGAGATGGTACACCGAAGACGCCGTGTTGAGCGGTGGGCACGGGACGTTGGGCAGCGGGGTCACCTCCGATCGATACACCATGCTGGTGGCCGGGGCGGCCTCCCGGTACAACCAGCCCACACCGGAACAGTTCGGGCGCCCGGCGATGTATGTGCAGCAACAAGCTATCTCGGCTTTCGGGGGGATCACGCGGACGTCCGGGGTGGACGTACAGAGCTACCTGAACAAAGGGCAGTGGACGGCACCGGCGTCCGAACAGGTTTGGGCGTTGGACTTGCGGCACTATAATCCAAGCGGCGGCGTGGGCGGCGAAGCGCCATCCGGGATTTGGAGCCAATCCTATTCGTTGGTTTCAGGCACCACCCAGATTTACAAGATCAACAACGCGGGGGTGTACGGCAAGGTGCTGCCTTATCTGGCCTGGGCGGGACCGAACCTGCTGAAGGACATGAGCGCTCCGAACTCCGTGATTACGGACGCGGATACGTGGCGGTTCTGCGTGGCTTTGAAGTCCGGAGAATGCAGGCCTGGTAGCAGTGTGAACGACACATTCGTCAATGTTCCGAAAGCGAGCATCACGACAAGCTGTGTGGTAAACCAGCACAGCCGGAACTTCCCCTGTTTCACCAACGGTTACTGGTTCGGGGCGTGGATAACGCAATCCGATATTTCGCGGGATGACCCGGGGAACTTGAATGCAAGGCGATTGAGTATGGGCTTCACGGGCCCAGGCAGGCAGTACCACTTTACCAACACGCACACGACACCGTCGGGGAAGTGGGCCTTTTTCGGCCCCGGTTGGATCGATGGGGTGCGCCCGGATATGTTGATGATGAAGCTTCCACCCTGGCCGAATACGCAACAGGACGGGACGCGCACCGGATTTGTCCCCATCCAGGTTGATTTGCCAGCCAACGAACAGTACGCGAAGGCCAGGATCCGTTTCGGATATGCAGAGAACGGGCCAGTGGGGAGTTTCTTCTGCACAAGCCGGCAGGAGGCCTGTGTAACGGACATGCAACTGTCCCCCTTCGCCTACGAACAGTCGGAGACTCTGACTCCCGTAGAATGCCAGGGCGGGTGCAAGATATCCATCCCGGCAATCCCTGGCCGCATTCTTTACTATCGCGTGGAACGGTTGAACGACGGCGGGGGCAATACGTTCCAAGAGCCGGTCAAGGCCCGGGCGATTCCGTAGGATTCGCGATATTCCTCCGGAGGAGTGACTGGCGTCATCAGGGACGTGGCGCAGGCGTCTTAGAGGACGGGGTCAGGAGCAAGTGTATACTGGGTTCACTGAGCGTTGAACGTGCGGACTTGACGGCGTGAGTCTCGTGGCGGTGGCTCAGTGGCACCAATAGGTATGGGGAAATTTCTCAATCTGGCACAGCGGACGGTGGCGGCGCCTCCGCGTCTACGTGCTGCCTATGCAGGCAGGCAGGCAGTGCTCGCCGAGCCAGAAACGACCACAGGTGCAGAGAAAACCGAGGTTGTCACAGTCCCGCAAGAAGAGCCGGGGTCCTTGTTGCATTGGGCGGGGCTTCTGGCTTTGTGCCTATATCTGCCGTCGGGGCTGATCACGGAATTGAGTATTCGGCTGTTCGGCGGGCAACTGCACTTGGCCATCGTGACCCTGGCTGTGATGCTGGCGGCATTTCTGCTCAGTGGGGGAGTGGCACGCACGATAAATTCCCCAATAGGAAAACTCTGGTGGGGATTATTGGTGTGGATGGCTGGTTGCAGCGCCTTTCAGTTTCTGGAAAAGCGGGACCTTGGCAGTGCTCGCCGACTACGTCCCTCGCGCGCATGTTCTGCTGTTCTTCGTGTGCGCATTCGTGGTGAACCTCAAGCAAGCGCACTTCCTGATGCGCTGTCAGGCAGCGCTGGGCTACCTGTATCTGATCTGGTGCTTCGCCTTTGGAAGAATGGATTTGGAGTCGGGGCGGTTCGCCATTCCAGACAGTCTGTATCTAGCGAACGCGAATGACCTGGCCATTCAATTGCTGGTTTCTTCTGGAGCTTTTCTGTATCTGGTCTATCAGAAGAGCCTGATTTCGCGGTTGTTGGGACTGGCCGGATTGCCCATCGCGATGTACTATCTGCTGAGGACAGGGTCACGTGGGACTTTCCTGGCGGCCGTGGTAGTGTTCCTGGTGGTCGGCTTCTATTCCCGGCGCGCGATCCGGGGCGTGCTAGTAGTGAGCGCCGCGGCCACGCTGGTCGTCGCACTTTTGGCGATTCCGTCCGCATCGTTACGCCGGTTGACACTGATCTTCGTTGACCCTGGGTCGGCCGTAGCCACGGGCCGCGCCGTCGGCGAGCAAGAGGCTTCTTCGGTGGGTTCCCAAATGCAGCGTTGGACGCTGCTAAAGCAGAGCCTCTGGTACACCATCACCTACCCGGTGTTCGGCGTGGGCCAGGGCCAATTCATCACCAAGGTTGGAGGCGACGCCGCCAGCGAGGGGCAGCGTTCTTCCTGGCTGGGCACGCACAATATGTACACGCAAATTTCCAGCGAGTGCGGCATACCCGGCGCAGTGCTATTCATTAGCGTTCTTTGGCTTTCCCTCCGCAACGCAATCCGTCTTCTCAAACGAGCTCGGGAGAATCCGCAGGCCGCTCCATGGGAAAGCTTGGCCTTTTCACTACTGGCGATGCTGGTGGGTTTCGCTGTGAGCGGCTTCTTTCATCACATTGCGTACTCGCCGCTCTTGCCGCTGCTGGCCGGTCAGGTTGCGGTACTCAATATGATTACACGGCCACGTCTACAGGCACACAATAGCCCCTTATAACCGAGTTAGGGCCGCCGCAAGTCCCACAAAGAGCAGGATGCGGCTTCAGCGACCGGGGTGGCGCGTTCGGAAAGATAACGGTGGTAGTCGCCGTCCAAGTTGCATCCCCACAGGTAATCGAAATACTGGAGTCTTGGGGTCAGCGATTGCGGATCAAACCGCACAGGGGATTCTTCGTCCTCCCACCCCCGGGGTTGGCGCCTGAAGAGTGGTTCGACGCCCTTGGCAGCGAAGTAATTGCCAGGCACGGAATGGCGCCGCATGACCGCATAGGAGGCGGTATGCACGATGGCCCGGGCCAGTTTCGCTTCGCGCCGGTTGGCCGGCATGGGAGACAGCACGTAGATTTTGCTTTCCGGCCGGACTTTTTCGATGACCTTCACCATCGCGGCCGTCTTCTCGCTCAAGTTTCGCCAATCCCAGGCGATCGTGCTCCAACGCAGAAGGGCGCAGGCCAGCAAGGTGAAAAACGCCACCCTGGCCAATGTCCTCGGCAGCGTGATGGTGACGGCGAGAAACGCGAGGAGAAACGCCGGGGCGACAAACCGGCTGTCCGCCGCACTGATCAGACCACCGGTCCAGTGTTTCGGAGCGATCAGATAAAGCAGCAAGAACACAACCGCCAGCCAGAGGAACGGTTTGACTACGGTAGCGCTCCCTCGCCATCCAACGAGCACCACAACTGCCAGAAGCGCCAGCAAGAGCATGGCGTCGATGGCGTATTCATATCCGATAAACAGGGCGACGGAACCGACGATCTTTTCGGCTATCGATGGCCAGACGGGGTGGTGGAACGTAACTCTGTTCGTCCAGGGATAGAGATACAAGAGCACCGGAGGTGCGAGGGTCAGGAGTGGAAGCGCCTCCCGCCAAACCACACGCTGTTGCGCCCGGCAATCCCACAAAAAGAGCCAGGCGGCCCCCATCGCAAGAAACACAAATGCGGACAAGTGGGCCAGGTAGGCGGCCACAGCCAGTACCGTGATAAGCAGACATCGTGGGGCGGTCCAATGAGACCGAAACCGAATCCACAGCGCCATGGCGACCAGGAATAACCCGAGGCCAAAAGAGTAGTTCACAAAGCCATACAGGAAATTCGAATGGTACGCAAGGAGAGCGCACAACGGCGCCGTCCAACTGGGACGCCCATGAATGCTCATGGCAAGTAGATGGCATCCCCACCCAAACAGGAGGACGATGACACTCAAAAAGATCTTGCCCGCGGTGAGGGGGGTCCACCAGTAAAGCAGCGGGGGTAGGAAGAGGTCGGCCGCCATATTGGGTAGGGGTTCTACCACCAGCGTGAAGAGCTGCTGGAAGAATGGCACATGCGCGTAGTTCTTCAGGACGTAGGCACGCGCCAGATGGCTGGGGAAGTCCACCAGCGTGTTGTATTCCACCACCCATAGCGGAACGACCAGCAGGGACAGAATGCAGGCCAGCAGCAGGTAGTACATTCGAAGCGACCGCCGGTCCCCGGGATCAACCAGAGAGCAGGTCTCGCGCGTGTGTTCTCTGATGGCTGGTGCCCAAGACATAGATCTCAGTATGGCATCCGGTCTCGGCTCGCGGAGTTGGCGGCAAACTCCGGGCTGAAGAAAACTTTGTACTCGCCGCTTTCATACATCAGCCGATATTCGGAGAGCCGGCGCTCGATCAAGGCAAAGGCCTGGGGGCTCCTTTTTGCGATGGTCTGCTGACCGCCGCGCAAAAACGGGTCGGAGATGATGACATCGGGCCGCATGCCGGTGATTACTCCGAGATGGTGATCGTCCACCAGACGCGGATCGAACCGCAGCGTATATAGCAGCGAAGTGCTGCCGTAGATGAGGCGCGCCGCCGGGGCGTGTTGATTCAGAAACTCCGCCACGTCCTGCTGCGCGTACGCTCCGCTCTTGCTCCGCGAGACCCATGCCATACCGCCCGCCTGTAGCAGAGCCGAAAACGCCAGCCAACCTGCCAGCCAGGGTCTGGCGGCCCGAGAATCGCGCCACAAATCCACGACTACGACAGCCAGCAACATGGCGTAAACGGGAAGGATGTGCACCAGGTACATCGCCATCTTCAGATTGAACACGCACTGGATGGAGAAGTATGTTGCCCACAGCAACAACAGCACGTGAACGCCCGCCTTTTCTCGAAGCGATCGCCGGAAGCCGATGACCGCGAACACCGCCAGGTACGAGAGCAGGGCCACGGATTTCAAGCGCGGCAGCCATTGCTGCGACAACAGGCCATAGGCGAATGCGTAGCGCTGGATCAACTCGTCCGCGACCCAGCGCAACGGGTTCCAGGAACTGGTGAAACGCCTGATGTTGAGAGCGTTGGCGGCCATCTGTCCGCGGAAGGAGGCAGAATCCTGAGCGATGTAAATCAGCCAGGGCGTGGCCATGAGCAAGTAGACCGCGCACACCGGCGCCAACATGCGCCAGCGCAGCCGCGAGCGATCATAGCGCAGCACCAGCATAATCAGGGCCGCCAGATGCAGCACTCCGTTCGGATGCGTTAACCCGCTTAGCGCGACCCAGAAGTTCGACCACACCAGCGCCCACACCAGGTTGCGCTCTCGCATCCCGAGATAAGTCGTGAGGCCCATCAGCCCGCAAGACAGGCAGAGAATATCCGGCCGCGCCCAGCTAGCTGTGAACAGGAACGCGTATTCGAGCGGGAGCAACGCCGCCGCGACCAGCGCCGCGGCGGTGTCCCCGGTAAGGAAGACAGCCAGGCGGTAGACCTGCCATGCCACCAACGGAACCAGTAGGATGGTCAGCAACCGAACAGACAATAGCGTGGGAGGAAACACTAACAACCAGCCGGCCTGTACCAGCGGGTAGAGCGGCATGACCCAGTAAGTGCGCTCGCGGACCCCAGGCAGGCGAGACGCACCCGGATCCGCAAAGGTCGTTCCAAAGAACCCATGGTGAGCGAGATTATAGGCGGGCGATGAAAAAGCTCCCTCGTCGGGTTGGGCAACGCGGTAGGTGGCGGCTATCAGAAGCACCAGCAGGGCTACCACCATGGCGGCGACTGCCGTGGTCCGCAGCCACGTTTCTCCCGCGCACGCCGGCTGTCTTCTTATGAAGCTCATGATGGGTGGCAGCTCCTCCAGAATCTCAGTGTAACCGAGGCGCGGATCCAAACCCTACCGCGGTGGCGTGCCTCGGCCGCGGGCGGGTTAAAGGCCATTGATAAAGAACGGCAAAGGATAGCTAGTTTAACATAGTAGGGATGAAGGGATCCGCCAAACACGGGAAAAGCACGGCCTCCCTCCTTGTGCTGACCAACTTCGAGCGATTCCCGGAAAGCTGGCAAGCGGCATGCGGGTTGAGCGGAAGATCCGCACACCTTCGAACGGCGTGGGAATTCTTGCAACATTCACGAACCGCCGACCTGGTGATCATCAACTGTGATGTCGGGTTGGTCACACGATTGAGCCTGCTATATATACTGTTCCCTTTTCTCCGGCGGCCGCTGCTGGCGCACGATGTGGTCCTGCGCAGCCCCCGGTCGCCACGGTCGAAACTCACGGCGCCCATCAAGAAGTTCCTGCTCTCCAAGGTGGATCACTTCACGCACCATTTCCACATCCTTGACGGGTATCAGAAGTTCTTCGGGATTGGCCCCGATCGAAGCTCCTACCTTCCATCGAAACCCAACATACGCTACCGCTATTCGTATGGGGTGGGATCGGAGGGCGAATACATCCTTTGTTTCGGACGGTCGGAACGAGACTACGACACATTCTTTCAGGCGATGGAGAGCCTGCCCTACCCGGCTGTCATTCCTCCGCCGGATTTTGACAAGCTGCGCGAGCACGCCTCCCGGTTCAGCCGTTCCCTTGCGGAGCTTCCGGCAACGGTGAAGTTGATTGACGACGACGGCAGCGCAGAGTCCCTCATTCGGATCATTGAGGGAGCCAAGCTGGTGGTACTTCCCATCGTGAGTTCCACGATCGCTCCGTCAGGCATCGGGACATATCTGAACGCCATGCTCATGGGGAAGTGCGTAATCACGACGGGCGGGCCTGGAACCAGCGATGTTCTGACCAACGAGGCGCTGTTGGTGCCGCCGGAGAATCCCACGGCGTTGGCACAAGCCATCCGCCGGGGGTGGGAGGACTCCGATCTCCGCCAACGGACCGCCGAAGCGGGGCGACGTTACGCGGAGAGTTGTGGAGGCGAGCCGGAACTTCGCCAACGTGTATTGGAGCGGGCACTGGAAAAGCTGATTTTCCAGAAACGCTCTCCCGCAGCCGGCTGAATCGAACGCCCGGTCAGGGATTCATGCGCCGCTCAATAGACCTGGCCGCATCGAACAGATCATCGGCCACGATGTCCGCCTGCAATCCTTCGGCCTCATAAGCGCGCCCGTAACCGGTCCGCACCAGCACGGTGGAGGCGCCGCAGTTGCGCCCGAGTTCGATGTCGCAGGGTTTGTCTCCAATGACCAGAGCCTCCCGCAAGTCGAAACCGAAGTCGGCGGCGGCCCGCTGCGCCAAGCCGGGCTTCGGTTTGCGACATTCACAGCCATCCTCGGGGAGGTGGGGGCAAAAATAAATGCCGTCGATGAACACCCCTTTCTCCGCCAGCTTCGCCTCCAGCGTCTCGTGAATCCCGCTGAGGATGGATGGCGTGAGGATGCCTCGAGCGATCCCCGACTGATTGGTCACGACGATGACGCCCCATCCGAGTTCGCGCAGAGCTTGTAGCCCCTCGCTGGACCGCGGCAGCAACTCTACCTCGCTCGCCGACGACAAATAATTCTTCTCGACGAGGATGGTGCCATCACGGTCCAGGAGCGCGTATCGTTTCCGGGTGGGGCCGGCGCCGTCCGCGAAGAAGCTCTGGGCCAGTGAGTAAGACGCGGGTGTCCCGATGTCGATGAAGCGGGCGCGCCGGCGAAAGACGTGAATTCCCGAGGCGATCCAACTTGGGAAAACGTCTCGTTCCAGGGAAAGTGGGATGGTGGCGGGGAGTTGTGCCAGGCAATGTGGTTCAAAGATGTAAATCCCTCCATTCACCCACCCGCTTCCTGCGGCCCCGGATTTTTCGCGAAATGCCTGGATGCGCCCCTCTCCCGAAATATCCAGACTGCCGTAACGCCAAGGGTCGTCCACTGCGGCCGCGGCGATGGTGACGGGGAGCCCGCAGAGGTAGTGTTCCCGCCGCATCTCGACGAGGTCGATATCAAGATAGGAATCGCCGTTCATCACCAGCCAGGGAGAACCATCCGCATACGTCCGGTACGCCTGGTGGAGGGCTCCACCCGTACCCAAGGGCTGTTCTTCTTTGGAATAGAGGATTGCCGCGCCCTCGAAAGATGGGCCGATGCCGAGGTGGACGTCATCGCTACGATAGCCGGTGCACAGAATGATGCGAGTGACCCCGCAGCGAACCAGTTGTTGTAACAGGAAATGAAGAAATGGCCGGCCGGCCACCGGCGCCATGACTTTGGCGGTATCAGACAAAACGGCCTGCAAACGCGTGCCGAGGCCACCGGAGAGAATCACTCCAGTCATAGGCGCTCAGAGGCACCGCGTATGCCACACCCGGAGCCCTTTTTGCTCCAGCGAACAGTTGGTCACCACGCCGCCAGAGCGTTCCAGAGCCTTACGAACCTCGTGCTGGCGATGGGTTTCGCAGTAAAGCAGCAGATATCCCCCACCGCCGGCTCCCATCAGCTTGCCGCCAATGGCTCCGTGCTTGCGCGCTTCCTCGTAAAGCTGATCGACGATGGTCCCCTCGGTAATGTTCGGATTCATGCGCCTCTTGTTCTCAAACCCTTCGTGCAGCAGCTCGCCGAACAACTGCAGATTGGCTTTCAGCAAAGCGTTCTTCATCTCATAAACCAGTCCGTAAATGCGCCGCATGCCTTCCAGAGTGTCCGGGCGCTGATCCTGGTAATACCTGATCTGCTTATCGATGAGGCCGGTGTGGGCGCGGACGTTGCCGACATAACAAAGCAGCAGGTGAGCTTCAAGATCCGCCAAGAGACTTTCCGTCAGGCGGAGCGGGTTGACGACAATCCCCGGCTTGGAAAACTCGATCAAATTCAGCCCGCCGAAGGTGGTGCCATACTGATCCTGGAACCCCCCGGGAATCTTGACATCCTGCCGCTCTACCACGCAGGCCATTTCCGCCAGCTCGTAGTTGTCCAGGACCACGTTCTGATAACAGGCCACCGCGCCGATTACCGCCGAGGTTAGCGCCGAGGAGCCTCCCAGTCCGCTCCCCGGAGGAGCGTCGCACCGGATATCCAAATCCATTCCGCGGGTACCCCCGAGCCGCAGGATGGCGGCTTTTGCCAAGTCGAGCATCCCATCATAGACCGGAACTTCATCGATGCTGTAATCCGCCATGTAGCCGAGATCCACGCTACGGATGCGAACTTCTTTGCCCGGGCGGGGGTACAGAGTGACACGCGCGTAATGACTGATCGTGCTGCAGAGCACGGCGCCGGGTTGGGTATTAAACCAATGAGGGAAATCCGTGCCACCACCGGCGAAACTGATGCGAACCGGAGCCTTGGCCCGGATGATGACGTCGTTCTTGCCGCCCGGCTGAAAGTTCAATAGCGAAGAACTCATCGAAACTTGTCCTGATACCGCGAAGGAGGGCCTACAAAACTTGATACTCTCCGACCGCCCGGCGATGACGGCTGTAGCCGCGCACGAAGGCGTCGTAGTGAGGCTCCCGGTAATGGTGTTCGGCTGTAAAAGGCTCGGAGAATAGATCGGCGACGAGATCCTGGCGCACAAAAAACGCGTTGGTGCCAGCAAAAGAGCAGCCTACCAGGCAATATCCTTTGCGAGTGCCCAGTTTCTCCAAAGCCTTCAGACTGGCGCCGAAGTAGTTCGAGCTGTTCCAAACATAGTTCTGGTCATACGGTTGGACCAGTTTTTGCGGCGGCCGGAAGACGGCGTTGTATTCGATAATCACAACCCTGGGGCACACCACTTCGAGCGCTTCCCAAAGCCAGTAATCGTTGCCGTCGATGTCGATGCTCAACAAATCGATCTCACCCGAAAAGCCTGCTTCGCCGAGCAGGCCATTGATATTATCCCTGGTGAGAAACGTCTGAGTTACCCGTAAGCGGCCGGACCGCAAGTAGGGGGTAAACGCCTTGTTGACAATTTCTATGTTGCTTCGGCTGCCATCGAGCCACAGCCCGCTCCAGCCGGTCAACAGAAGATAGGTGGTATTGTTCTCGAGCCCATCCCCGCATCCAAATTCCACAAACCTCTTCTCCGTAGTTCCGATACGCCGGAAAATCTCCTGAATCATACCGTCCTCTTCGGCTTGTGAATACGCCGTGAAGCCGTAGGCCGTCAGGGTACGAGGGTCCGCTTGTTTTTCCGCCGCAAGCAGAGGTTCGCGGTACATCCTGGCAAGGATGGCGTAAACCGCTTCCGCACGACGGCTGATGCCATAGAAAAACTTGACACGTTCGATGACTCGATGAAGCCAATGCATTCATAGCCAGAGTATTAGAACTTCTTGGGGGTGTCAAACTGCGATGCGGCCCAAAGCTATACTGAAGACCGGCATGACAGCTCGCCCGCCCATCATCAAGCTGGTCGCATTGATCGAAGCCGCCACCGTAACCGGGCCGGCCAAGAACCTGATCGAGTTCTGCCGCCGGGCCCGCGACGAATCCAACGAACCGGAACTGCCGCGCATAGAGGCGTGCCTGGTCACGTTCCATCGCGCGGGATCGCCCGAGGGCTCTCTGGTCACGGCGGCGCGGGCGGCGGGCATCCCGGTGGAAGTGATCCACGAGCGTTTTCTTTTCGACTGGCGTGTCATCGCCGACCTGAAACGCATCGCAGAACGCTACGGGACCGACCTGCTGCAAACGCACAGCGTGAAGTCGCACTTCCTGGCCAGAGCTTCCGGGCTCTATCGCCGCTACCCGTGGGTGGCCTTCCACCACGGCTACACGACGACGGATCTGAAGATGCGGCTCTACAACCAGCTCAACCGCTGGTCCCTGCCCGCGGCCCGGCGCGTGGTTACGGTTTGCGGAGCTTTTGCGCGAGGCCTGGAGCGGGAAGGCGTAGCTCGAGAGCGGCTGCGCGTATTGCATAACACCGTTGCGATAAGGCCGACGCCGCGAGCCGGCGTAGCCGAGGCTTTGCGCGCACAGTACAAGATCCCGCCGGAAGCACGTGTGCTGCTCTCGGTGGGACGCTTTTCACGCGAGAAAGCCCACATCGATCTTATCCGGGCCTGGGAACATTTGCGCCGGATCGAGCCCGCGCGCTCTGCCGTGCTGGTGCTTGCCGGTGACGGCCCGGAGCGCCCGCGCGTGGAAGCCGCCGTGCAACTAGCACACCTGGAGGATCGCGTGGTGTTCGCCGGCCATCAGAGCGACATCGCGCCCTGGTACGCGCTGGCCGACGTGGTGGTCCTGCCGTCGCACAGCGAAGGTTCTCCGAACGTGCTGCTGGAGGCCATGGCGGCCGGCGTGCCCGTGGTGGCGACCGCGGTGGGGGGCGTTCCGGAAATCGTGGCCCATGAAACCAGCGCGCTGTTGGTTCCGCCAGGCGCACCGGAAGAGATGGCCCGGGCCATCCTGCGCCTTCTTTCGGATGCTGATCTGGCGGGCCGCCTGGCAGCCAACGCGACCACGTGCATCGCGGCGCGGCACACGCCGGAATCCTATCACCGCGCGCTCGTCGGCATTTACCTGGAAACACAAGAGAGCGACAAGCAGCCACTGCACCCATACCCTGGTCACTGTTAACATAAGGCGCTCTTTCAAGAACATGGAAGCTTCCAGCATACCTGCGTGATCCGGCCTGACCGGAGCTGCTATGTTCAGTGTTATGGTCCGGAGATTTGTTGAGGCACTCCGATCGAGCATGCTCCGGCGATTCGTCATCTTTTCAGTCGTGTCCATTTCGGCGGTTGTTGTTGGAATCGCAGTAACGGAGTTCCCGTACGACGTCGACGCTTTGATAAGCGCACAGGAGTTGGAGAAATCGCGTCATTACTATGCCGAGGCGTACCGCCAATCGAATTCCACCGCGCAGCAGCCTCTCTCGGATTACGAGACGAAGTATATCCAGACCGCGACCAGAGCGGCGGAGGCCGCTCATATAAAAGAGCAGGTTGAGGCTCTGGTCAAGCGTTATGAACTGCGCAATAGGCCGGTGCTCGAGATCGGCTCTGGCCGAGGATATCTGCAGGATGTGGCTGAGAATTACACCGGGCTGGATATCTCTGCGAACGTACGCCGCTTCTACCATAAGAAATTCGTTCTGGGGTCAGCGACGGCGCTCCCCTTCCCGGACAACAGCTTCGATGGCGCCTGGTCGATATGGGCCTTCGAACATATTTCGAACCCGGAGCAGGCCTTGCGCGAATGCCGCCGCGTAATGCGTGACGGCGGGGTGGTTCTGCTATACCCGGCCTGGAATTGCACAACTTGGGCCGCCAACGGCTACCGCGTGAGGCCGTACTCTGATTTTAATTTCGCGGGGAAGGTGTTAAAAGCAAGCACGCCAATCCGCTTCTCGGCGCCATTCAAAGTCGTGGAAAGAGTCCCCGCGAGATTCCTTCGTTATTGCGCATCGCTTTTTGGAGGGCCGACCACGTTGCACTACATCCGCCTCTCTCCTAACTACAAGGACTATTGGGAACCCGACAGCGATGCCGTGAACAACCTGGACCGGCATGAAGCCATGCTGTGGTTCCGCACACGAGGCGATGAGTGTTTGAACTGTGAAGGTATTCAGGGATCGATTTTTATGAATCGCGAACCATGGTTGATTATTCGCGTCCACAAGCGGCCATAGGCAATATGGCTCCTCGAGGTGCGCTCCCCCTGTAGCCGAATTATTTTGCAGTCCGAAGCGCGACTGACTGTGCCTCCGGCTGACGATGCAGTTGCCGCTGCCGCCGCGCCAGGGGCTTAGCAGCGCGCGACACGTCGCAGGCTTACCGCCACGCCCAGCGCTTCCCGCACCGCCACGGCGGCAAAGATCGTCAGAATCCATTCGATGGGATGGCGGTAACGGGAAGACCACTGCATCACATAGTAAATGAGCGGGAAGCACACCAGCGCGACCAGCAGTAATTGCACTCCGAACGGTTTCTTCCCGCTTCTCGCAATGCCCGCCAACGCAACCAGCGTCATGGCCCCCAGAATGAAGCCATGCCAAGAGCGGCGGCCAGGCGGGAACCAGAAATGGAAGCAGCGGGTGGCCATCAGTCGCATGGAACGCGCGGGATGTGCCCGCATCCACGCGATGGCCTCCCGCCCCAGCTCCGCCGAATATCGCACCTCTCCAACCTCCCGGATTTTCGCGCTTTGCAGGGGAGAGTGTAGTGGATGCAGACTCAGCCGCGGATTCGCCGCATTTCGGATGTTACCCAGCATGTCCCAGGAAGCCCCTTCGTGGAAGGAGAGGTATAGTTCCAGCCCGAAATTACTCCTGCTCAGCACGAAGCTGCCCAACACACACCAATTGCGAATCGCCCAAGGCAAGGCCAGAAGCCCGATCCCAAGCCCCAGCGCGACAAAGCGCCGCAACACAACGCCGCTCCGCCCCCGAATGGCCTCCCAAGCCGCGAAGCCCGCGGCGCAAGTCACATAGACGGGATTGAGCAGATAGAGAACGCCCCAGAACAGGCCTCGTTTCCAAGCCCGGAGAGTGCTGATGCCAGTCAATGGCCGCGCAGCCCATGCCGTTATCGCGAAAAGCAAGAGTACCGCCGCGATTCCCGCCTCCCAATCGCCTTTGGTTTCCGTATCCAAGGCTGTGATCCAGAACACGGATAAGATGCCGGCGATTCTGGACACCTTCTCGTCGAAGCCCAGCCGCAGCGCCGCCCAGGGAATCAAGGAACACCGTAGCGCGGACACGCCGCAGGCCAGAAGTTGTTTGACGATTTCTCCCGCGATTCCGGAGCCCGCCACGGCGAAGACCAGCCCCAGCAGCAGTGGGTACAACGGTCCCACATGCGCCGTTGGGCCAGTGGCGTCAAAGAACGGATCAGCCAGCCCCCGCCCTTGCGCGACCGCGAGCGCAACACGTTCCATCTCGGAGCGGCTTAGATCCCCTAGTTGCCCGGTGACCAGCACGATTCCGAGCCGCACCGCAAGCGCCAGGATGAAGATCCATAGGCTGAAGCGCTTCAGTGGTATGGCTGTCAGGTATCGCATCGCCGACCCTACATAGTACAAGGCGCGGCCCGCGATCTGCCAGTCGATCGGGCCGGGACGCTCGTCCTTCGTGGCACCCTGGTGTATCATAGACGGCTCGGGGCTGGCCGCGCACCGGCGGATCCGTGGCGCGTCGGCAAGAAGTGGCAAATGACGGTTTCACCCAAGAAACTAGCCTTACTCCTGCTCAGCCTGCTGCTGGTGCTGGGCTCCATGGGCATCCTGCTGACGCCCCTGCCGCGATGGACAAGCATGTTAATCCAGCGCAGCCGTGCCTGCTCGTTGAAGAACATTGTGGAAGGCTACAAGGTAAGAAACCATCGCCACGTCTGGATCGACGAGATTAGGAAAGCCAGTAAGAAAATAGAATCCGATGCGGCCGGTTTTGAACTCTGGGAGACGCCCGACGGCCGCTGGTGGATCCCCCGGGGAGAAAGTTACGATCTCTTCGTAGTGCTGGCCGAACAGAGATCGGACATCTACCGCAGTGCGGAAGTTATGGTTCAACCAGGGGACGTTGTGCTGGATTGCGGCGCGCACGTCGGCGTGTTCACACGGAAGGCCCTGCGAGCCGGTGCGCGGAAAGTAATCGCCATTGAGCCGGCTCCCGCGAGTATCGAATGCCTTCGCAGAAACGTCGCTCTGGAGCCCCGCGGCGATGGCGTGGTGGCTTATCCCAAAGGGGTCTGGAACATAGACGATTTCCTGGTTATGCCGGACGGCGGCACGCTATCCGGAAGTTTCCTCAGGGCCGGGGAGCCGGCCACCGGGACGATCAAGCTGCCTCTCACGACCATAGATAAAATGTCGGCTGAGTTGGCTCTGGACCGCGTGGACTTCATCAAGATGGATATCGAAGGGGCCGAGGGCCCGGCGTTAGAGGGTGCGCGGGAAGTTTTGCGCAAGTACCGGCCACGACTTGCCATTTCCGGCTATCACCATCGCGAGGACGGCGAGAATCTGCCTGCCATCGTGTCGCGATTGCAGCCCGGATACAAACACTTCTGCGAGCACTGCTATAGCCTCCTCGGCATCCGGCCGGAAGTGATTTTCTTCCACTAGCCGGGCGCCGCGGGTTACCCGGCGCGGTCGGCGGTTTGCCGGTGGATGCGGTAGAGGGCTTGGGCCAGCGCGGACCAGTCGTAGAGCGACTCGACCACCGCGCGCCCGGCCGATGCCAGGCGTTGGCGCTCTTCGCGCATCGCGCGCGACGCCAAGCAAGGCCTGGATCATTTGGGCGGCGGAATCGGCGATGATCAAATCCCGCCCGGCTTGCACATCGAGCCCCTCGGCGCCCAGCGTGGTCGACACCACCGGCACTCCAGCGGCCATGGCCTCGAGGATCTTCAGGCGGGTGCCGCTGCCGGAACGCAGTGGCGCCACAGCCACCCGGGCGCGGCGGTAATAGGGGCGCAAGTCCTCGACGGTGCCCGTGACAATCACCCTCTCCAAAGCGCCCAGCGCCCGCACCTCCGGCGCCGGGTCGCAGCCCACCAGGCACAATCGCAGGGCCGCGTTTTGTTCCCGCACCGCCGGCCAAACCTCCCGCGCCAGCCACACGGCGGCGTCGATGTTGGCGTGGTAGTTCATCGAACCGACAAAGACGATGTCGGTACGCTCCTCTGGCGGTTCGCCGGCGGACGCGCCAAAGTAAGCCGTGTCCACTCCGTTGCCCACCACGTGGATACGCGCCTCGGGTACGCGCTCCAGCAATTTCCGCCGCTCCCGCTCGCTCACCACCACGTGCACGTCACAGCTTCTCAACAGGCGATTCTCGGCCCGTTCGAGCAGTTGCGCCGTGCGGCGCGCGTACCAGCGCCGGGCGTGGCTCGGGATGGTCTCGCTGTAGCGCCACATGATTTCCGATTCGATGTTGTGCCAATCGCAAATCACTCGCGGCCGGTTGCGGGCCGCTCGCAAGACCGGCAGATAACCGATCAGGTGCACACCCTCCATCTGCACGGTGTCGAAGCTTTCGGTATCGAGCAGGCGCGCGAGTTCTTGCTTGCCCCGCAGTGTTTCGCAATTCAACACCGTCACCGGCCGGGGGCCCCACAGCCCTCGACAGAGTTTCCACGGCGTGTAGCGCGCCGGCTTGGGGACCAGTACCATGTTTCGGATGCCGGAGACTTCCGGAGCGGGCGGTGTCGCACCGCGGCCGTCGTCGATGTTGGGCAATCCGAAATAAGTGACCGAGGCCTGCCGCCCCATCTCGCGCGCCAGATAGTAATCCCGAATGCGCGCCCCGGTGTTGGGAGGCCAGCAATCGCGAGACGAGAAGTAGAGAATGCGCATCGGCTTGAGTTTGCTTTCACTCCCAGCTTACCTGCCGCTGTGAGCGGCGCGCAGCATTTTCCTTCAACCTTGATACCATGAGCCTGAAGACGCGCACATGTTGAGTCCCTGGTTCGCCATCGCCGGCTTCCTGATGGTCGCGGCGCTGCTCGGATATATCTTCGCCGGCTATCCGCTGCTGCTCGGCTACCTGGCGCGCCGCTTCGCGAAGCCCATCCAAAAGCGCGAGCAATATAAGACCGTCTCCGTTCTTATCGCCGTACACAACGGCGAGCGCTTTTTGACCGCCAAGCTGGATTCGGTGCTGGCCTTGCGCTACCCGAAAGAGTTGCTTGAGATTCTGGTGCTTTCCGACGGTTCGACCGATGGCACCGAAGAGATCGCGCGCCAATACGAGCCTCGCGGCGTGAAGTTGCTGGTGCTTCCGAAGGGCGGCAAACCCGCCGCCTTGAATGCCGGCATCGCCCAAAGCCAAGGCGAAATTCTGGTGCTCACGGATGTCCGCCAAGTGCTGGAGCCCGATAGCGTCGCGCACCTGGTGGCGTGCTTCGCCGACGCGAGCGTCGGCGTGGTGAGCGGCGATCTGCTCATGCGCCGCAGTGACGATCCGGAGCAGCGCAGCTTCCCCATCTACTGGAGATACGAACGCTGGATACGCACACAACAGGGCAAGTTGGACTCCATGCTGGGCGCCACCGGCCCATTCTATTCGATGCGCCGCGAACTGGCCGTGCGCATGCCCGCAGACACGCTGCTCGACGACATGTACCTGCCCCTGGCCGCGTTCTTCCGCGGTTATCGCCTGATTGTCGACGAGGACGCGCGGGCTCTCGACTACGTCCCGCCGCTCAAAGCCGAGTTCGGCCGCAAGGTGCGCACGCTGGCGGGCAATTTCCAGATCATGTGGCAATACCCCGCCCTGTGGAGTTTCCGCAATCGCATGCTGTTTCATTTTCTTTCCCACAAGGTGGCGCGCCTGGCTCTGCCCTATCTGTTTCTGCTGTTGTTGCTATTCGGTTTTCTATTGCCGGGCTACTGGGCTTGGGCGGCGGTTTCGGCGCAGGTGGGCTTTTATCTGCTGGCCGCCGTGGATCTACTGGTTCCCCAAAGCTGGCGCCTCAAACGCCTGAGTTCGCCAGCGCGCGCTTTCGTTCTGCTGGTCGCCGCGGCCCTGTTCGCGTTAGTCGTCTTCTTCGTTCCGCCGCAAAAACTCTGGAAGCCGACCGAATTGCACAACGCCGAAGGCCGGAGCGGAAGGTAGCCGCATGGACATCCGCCGCCTGGCTTGACCCAGCCTGGACGAGTTCACCCAAGCCGCCGAAATCTGTCATCTGCGCTGGAGTTATATGGCCGAACTGAACACCCCGGCGCGCCTGGAAGCCCGGCGGCGAACCTGCGATCTTTCGCAAGAAGGACGTCGTGACGAGCTATCTCGCATGGTTGCGCACGCAACGCGGGGGCACCAGCGTCGAAGCGGTGGACGCCGGCGATGCGGACCTCGGCCTGGGCGCTCTGCGGCAGCATGCCGCGCTGTGGCGGGCGCTGCGGAGCCGTGGCGCCAAGTTCTGCGAGGTGCGGCTGGCTTGACCCGCCGCCAAGCGGCGCGCCTGGCGCCTGGGCTATGCGCCCTTCGCCATGCCCGCCTGGTATTGGGATAAAACCGGGGCGCTGGAGAAGTGGCTGGCCTCCCTGCCCCAACGGGAATTTTCCTTCCTCGATACCGACAAGATCATATGAGCCAAACCGCCATGAACGTGATGAGCGTCGATGTGGAAGATTGGTTCTCGGTCGAGGACATGCGCGGCATTATCCCGCGCCAGGATTGGGAACGGCTGGAATCGCGCGTCGTGGCCACGAAGTGGCCAGCCACGGCTACTCGCACAACATGCTCACGCGCATGACGCCGGAGGAATTTGAAGCGGATCTCAAGCAATCGCTCGAAATGCTCGTGCGCACCGGTGCCTCGAGCGTGCTGGGCTTCCGCGCTCCCACGTTTTCCGTCACGCGCAAAACCATGTGGGCGGTGGACATTCTCAAAGATTGCGGCCTGCGCTACGATTCGAGCGTCTTCCCCATCGGCTTCCACCCCGAGCACGGCATCGCCGGCGCGCCGCTGGAGCCGCATCAACTCCCCAACGGCTTATGGGAGCTGCCCATGAGTTGCGCCGAAATATTCGGCAAGCGCGTCCCTGGCAGCGGCGGCGGCGACTTCCGTTTGTTCCCCTACCCGGTGATGCGCGCGCTTATGCGGCGCTGCAACGCAAGCCGGCGGCCCGTGGTTTTCCACCCGCACCCTTGGGAGATTGATCCGGACCAGCCGCGGATCGACGCTATGCCGCTTCTCAAACGCTTCCGGCACTACAACAATCTCGAGCGGACCTTCGAGCGCCTGGAGCGCCTGCTGGACGATTCCCGTTTCACTTCGGCGCGGCGCCTGCTCGCTCTGGCGCCCACAGCCTGACCGGATAGCCGGGATACAGCACCGCGTCGTAACTCCGCGCGGCCAGTTCCGCGGGGACGGCGTTCTCATCGAGATATCCTTTCAGCCGTGTGCGGGGGAAGTAATAGTGAATCACCGGCACGTCGACCTGCGGAACCAGCAGGTCTTTCTCCGCCAGTCCCTGGCCGCGAACCGCGGCCAGCAGCGCCGCCGGCCGCGGGTCGATTGACAGCGGATGGGCGGAAACTTGCCGAGCGGTGTTCCATGCGATCAGCGCGCAAAGCGCCACCACCACCGCGTAGCGCGACCGCGATCGCCAGGCCGCCAGCGCGCCACCCAGCGTGAATCCCGCGAATACCTGCAGCGCCGGCAAGAAGGGCGTCAGGTAACGGACCCCCTCGGTCTTCATGCGCAGCAGGGTCAGCAACATCAGGCCGCCGAAAACTAACAGCGGTAGCGCCGCGCGCCGGTTCGGCAAGTTCCTACATCGCCAGTAAACCAGAACGCCTGCCGCTAATAAGATCCAGTCCACCGGCGAACTGAACAAGCGGATGCGCCACGTATCCAGAAAAGTCGTTTCTCCCCACGGCGATCGCCGGAACACGGCCAGGTAAACCATGAACAGGTAGCTTTTCAGGATCGACGAGCTTCGCGATGGCTGCCGGCCACGCCATCACCAGCGCCGCCAGAAAGAGCCCGGCGGAGCGATAGGCGAGTTTCCAATCGACCGCCGGCCTGCGACGCTCGAGCCAAGCCACCAAAGCCAGCACCGGCAGCAGCACGAAGGCTACACCCAGGGTCGCGAAGGTTACCCCGGCTGCCGCCACCGCGGCGTACCAATGGCGGCGCTCGCCTGTCTGGAGCGCTTTCGCCGCCCCCAGCAGGCTCGCCGTGTAGCAGAGCACGAAGAGTTGGTGCGGAGCCAGTTCCGCGCTCGCTATGGTCGGATAGCTCCACAAAAACAGGCTCCCCGCCAGGACGGCGGCCAAGCGCGCCGTCTTTCCCCCGAGTAACCAGAACGCACCTACGTAAATCGCTAGAAAAGTCAGTACGGGAAACACTAGCGTGAACGTGCGCATAGCTTGTTCGTTGTGCTTCCAAGGCGACATCAGCGTCAGCCAGTAGGTGTACAAGGGACCGTGCCAGTGCCGGTAGAAGTTCACATCGTCAGTGCCGCGAGCGTACGCCGACAATGCGGTGCGTTGTCCTTCCGCCGTGCCGTAATGCAACCCCACGCGAACGATTTCCGCGATCGAGCGCGAGGGCGTGTCGGTGAAGTTACTCCAAAACCCCAGCGAGGCCGCATACATGTAATCCGACTCGTCGTAGGAGTAGGGGCCCGCCGGGATACGCTCGTGCACAAACCACACAAACACCGCCAGCAGGCCGGCTATGAGAACTGCGTCCAGGCGAGTCATAAACGCCTCAACAGGTGATGCCTCCGTCGACAATTAAAGTTTGGCCGGTGATGAAGCGGGCTTCCTCACTGAGCAGAAACCGCGCCAGCGGCACCACGTCGGCCACCGTGCCCCAGCGCCCAGCGGCAGCAGATCGTGCGCCGCACGCCGCTGGGGCCAACGCGCGGGTAGCTCCGTCCATGCCGGCCTTGGAGGCGGCGTAAGCGGTCAGGCCGGTGTAGCCGCGGCTGCCGATAATGGAACTTACGTTGATCATGCGCCCACCCCAATCCCGCGCAGGAACAATCGCAACAACCGCAGCGCGCCCAGTAAATTCACTTCGAGAATGTGCTGGATGTCCACGGCCGGATAGGTCGCCAGAATGCCCTCTCCCGCAACGCCCGCGTTGTTCACCAACCCATAGAGCACCCGGTCTCCCAGCCAGCTCGGGACGGCCTCCAGAAAGTCTTCTTCCTCAGCCGCCACGCCGATGTGGGAGGCCCGCCAGAGAAAGCGTTCCGGGGCTTCCTTCTGAAGTTGGGCGATGCGCGGATTCGACGCGCGGCTGCACGTGGCGACGGAGTAGCCTTCGGCGAGCAGATCCTCCGCAATGGCCAAGCCCAGGCCGCGGGCTTCGCCGGTCACGGTGACGACTTCTTGCTCCCTGCTCATGCGCTCCTGTCTTTCTTCCCTGCCTCGGAAACCCAAATCGATTCGACGAAACGAAGCACGCGCGGCACTTTGTACGGCTCTAGTTGCGCCCGCGCGGCTCCCAGCAAAGCTTCGCGCAACTGCTCGACGCCGGCGCCCGCTTCCGGCACGATCTCGGCGCCCACCAGATATCCCGTAATCGGATTCTTCACGCCGAACACTCGCCCTTCCACCACGCCGGGAACTTTCAACAACACCGCCTCCACTTCCTCGGGCGTCGGCTTGACGCCACCCACGCTGATCACGCTGTCGCCGCGCCCCAGAAAGTATACGCGGTCTCCCTGGCGCTCCACCAGGTCTCCGGTCGCCAGCCAGCCATCTTCGAGCAGCGGCGACGGCGCCGCCGGTGTAGCCCAGCATAGCGCGGGGGCTCAGCACCTGCAGTTCTCCGTCGCGGATGCGCAACCGCGCACCGTCCACGCCTTCTTCCAGCCAGCGGGCCGGAAAACCCGCTTGCCCGTCCCGCACCGCGAACAAAGCGCCGGCTTCGGAGGAAGCGTAGATATGCGTGATGCCGGCCTTCGGAAACAACGCGCGCCAGAAAGTCGGCGTGGCGCTGATGTGCGTGGGGTGGTACTCCAGCGCGGCCCGCGCCAGCTCCGGCACGTTGGTGCGCTCCACGGCGACTAATTCAACTCCCGACGCCAGCACCGTGAGCAGCACTTGCAGGCCCGCGAAACTCGCTGGATGATACGTGAGCAGCCACCGCGGCCGGCCGGCCGGCGAGGCGTGAAAGCGAATGCGGCCCAGCAGGGCGTCCAGAAAATGACGCGCCACTTTCGGTCTGCCGGTGGTGCCTGAAGTGGTCAGCAAGATAGCGAACCCCGCCGCGCCGGCCCGCGGCGTGGGCAACTCGGTGAGGTTCAATTCGTAGTCCAACACTCCGGTGACGTTCCATTCCCGCCAGGCGCCATCGCCGGGCGGAATGGAGGAGCGCAGCAGAAGGAGTTCACACCCGGCCTGCTGGCACGCCAGCAATGCCGCCATGATCGCGTCCGAACCCGCGCCGGCCAACGCCACGCGTGTCATGGCGCGGGCGCGCAGCCGCCGGGCCAAGTCGCGCGCGCCAACTCGCCGATAGTGCGAAACGCGATGAAACCGTTCGCGAACGGATCCTTGCCGGTGGCTTCGGTCAAGTTCACCACCAGCCCGGCCAAATCCAGCGAATCGATGGGCAGCGTGCCGCCGAGCAGCGCCGTTTCCTCGCGCAGATTGTCCGGCCCCTGCCCCTTGGCTTTGAGGGTTTCCGTAAGGATGCGGACAACTTCTTGTTGGGCCTGTTGAATATCCATCTGAGTCTGATTCTATCGTGGCCGTGGCGCAGGCAGAGGAGAATTGTCAAGGGCGGAGTGAAAGTATGATATACAATCATGGGGAGCCGGGAGGCCAAGAAGAGAATCCAGGATAATCGGTTAGCCCACGCACAGAGCCCGACGCACACCATAGAGCCTGGATCGCGTTAGCCCGGATTCTTCAACATCATTATTTTACGAAGGAGAACCATTATGCAGGGACATTTTAATCGGGACGGATGCGCATGCTGCGGTATGTCGCGCCGGTGTTTTCTGGGGGTTTCCGGCACGGCCGCGGCAGGCGCGTTGGCCGCTTCCGGCCTGACCTCGCTCGCCTCGGCCCAATCGGTGGGGACCAAAGGGCTGGGCGAATACATTGATCTAGCCGCTTTCCGGCCGAAGCCGAAGGTGCGCATCATGAGCGCGGTGGTGCGCCAGAAGCCGCCCTACTGGTTGGGCTGGCCCGGCGCGTCTTATGACCTCGCAGGGAAGGACAAGGAGTATGCGCAGGCCTTCGATAAGTCGGCCACCCGGTTGGGCGTCAGTCTGGAGCCGGGAGGCCGCAGCCATCGAAACCCCCGAAGCCCTGGATGCCTTCGTGAGTAAAGTTCAGGCCGAGAAGCCCGACGCGGTGCTGGTCAACATCCAGCACCTCAACTGTTGGAAAATGGCCGACAAGATCGCGCGCGACGGTGGCGTGCCGACCATCATCTTCGCTCCGGTCGGCATGGCTTTCACCGGCCACGTACTGAAGATCTCGCGACGGCCGGGTGTGCACGTGATTTCCAGTATGGACGCGGGCGCCGTGGAACAGGCCATGCGCATGGTGCGCGCCAAGCGGCAGTTCGCGGAGTCGCGCCTCCTGGTCGTCGCCGGCAAGGAGCGCCAGGAGAGCACGCTGGATTTGCTGGGCACCAAGGTGCGCCGCATCCCTCGTTCCTCGTTGAACGAGCTCTTCGCGAAGATGCCGGAGACTGAAGAAACCCAAGAGGTCGCGCGCAAGATGCGCCTCCATGCCAAGAAGATCGTGGAACCCTCGAACCAGGACACGCTTAACGCGGCCCGTTCGTACATGACCGCGAAGCGACTGCTGCGTGACGAAGAATCGAACGCCATCACCACCGACTGCCTCGGCATGGTGCACACAAAAGTCATGCCGACGCCCCCGTGCATGGGCGCGACCCTCTTTCAAGACTCCGGCGTCACTTACGGGTGCGAGGCGGACGTGTTCGGCGCCATCTCGCTCATGTTCACAAGCTACCTGTTCGACAAGCCCGGCTTCATGAACGATCCTGTTCCCGAAACGGTCAAGAACCAGCTCATCGCCGCGCACTGCGTCAGCCCGACGCTCCTCAACGGCTTCGATAAACCGGCCGAACCGTACATTCTCCGGTCGCATTCGGAGTCCAACATCGGCGTCTCCCTCCAGGTTCTCTGGCGCGAGGGCCAGCCCGTTACGCTGGTCCGCTTCAAGAATCCGAATGAGTTGATCGTCGACACCGGCCGGGTGGTGGCGAATGTGAACACGCCGCCGGCGGGCGGATGCCGCACGAGTTTCGAGATTGCGATGGACCACGTGGAGGATGTGCGCGACGTGCTCGGTTTCCATCAGGTGGTCTTCTACGGCAATCATCGCAGGGATGTGGAGGCGTTCTGCCAGATGTACGGCATCAAGGCCATCCACTCGCCGGAAAAAGCTCCCGAGATTGGCGAGACCGAGAAGCAACCCGCGTAATGTGGATCGCCCAAAGAATGGGCTGCAACTTTCCGCCGCAGTTGGCCGAAGCGGCTAAGCCTGCCGCAGCCACTCGATCGCCCGCTGGTGCATGGGCGAGGGCACGGCGCCGTCCAGTAGAGGATCCCGGGTCTCTTCCATATGCTTGCGGAGCCGGGCGCGGAGTTCGGTGAGGACGGTTGCGTAGGCTGTATCCTGGGCCACGTCGCGCTGCTCCCAGGGGTCGCGGTCGAGGTCGTAAAGTTCCGTGCGGGGGTGATAGGCGAAGGCGCGGTTGGGTGGAACCACGGTGTCCGAGCGCGGCCGCCAGGACTGCGAAGGATCCATGAACGCAGGGGCGGTGGAGAAGTTCACGATGAGCTTGTGGGACTGTGTCCGCACGCTGCGCCGCGGATCGTAGTACTCGTGATAGGTCAGTTCGCCGAATACCGCGTCCCGGGGAGTGTATGGGCGCCCATCCAGCAACGGCGCCAAGGATCTCCCTTGCACGTCCGGGGGCGCCGGCACGCCGGCGAGATCGAGGATGGTCGGAAGGCAATCGATATTCGAAACCATGTTCTTGTGGCGGACGCCGCCCTGCCACCCCGGCCGGCCGGGAAATCGAAGCATGAAGGCGGTCTGCAGCCCGGGCTCATACACCGAACACTTGGCGCGCGGCATGGCGATGCCGTGATCGGTGATAAAGATCACCAGCGTCTGGCTTTCCAGGTTGAGGCTGGCGAGGGCCGCCAGGATGCGGCCCATCTCCGTGTCCATGTGGCGGACGGCGCCTTGCAGTTCAGCCAGTTCGGTGCGCGTGCCCTCGGTGTCGCGCAAGTAAGGTGGAACGCGAACGCCCTTGGAACTGTCCGGCTGGAGTTGCGTGCCGATGAACCCCAAGTCGGTGTTGCGAACCGCTCCTGACAACCGGTGGGGCTCGATGCAGCCCGCCTGCAGGTAGAAGGGCTTGTCCTTTAGCCTGGCGAATTGGGCCAGCATGGCGATGGTGGCGTCGGCAACCTGCGTTGCTCGGGCACCGGGCGAGTACTCGGCCAGGCCGCAGCGCGCGGCTCCCGATCGCGTCTCATGGATGACGCCGACGCCTGCCGTGGCGTAGCCGGCTCCCTGTAGTATCTGCCCGAGGTGACGCTCGCCGGGGTGAAGATCCCAGGCAAAATCCGCATGGGTCAGGCCCATGACACCGTTGGAGTGAGGATACCGGCCGGTGAAGATGGAGGCCCGGGAGGGACTGCACTGGGGCGCGGTGCAGAAATTGCGCTCGAACAGCACGCCCCCGGCGGCCAGGCGATCCAGAGCAGGAGACTGCACGGAGTCCACGCCGTAGCAGTGCAGGTGTTGGCCCAGGTCATGGCAGTGCAGAAGCAGCACATTGGGACGTGAGCCAGCGGCGGAGGCCTTCAGAAGGGGCGGCGCCGCGGTTGCCGCGGAGAAGAAATGTCGGCGAGTCATCTGCTTCCCATCATAATGGCTGTCGGTGGGATGGACCCAAGGAAGAACCCGCACATTTTGTGGCGCTATTGGCCGGGCCGGGCGGATTCGAATTGCCGTCCCCGGCGCCCCAGGCGGGTGCGGCGCGCCTCCAAAACACCCTGGCACGAACGCGCTGCCCGCTCCGCTCGAACTCCGCCCGCCGGGGCGAATCCTGCCGCTGGGAACGATGCGAGCCATCATCGAGGGGAGCGAACCCAATCCACGGTAGGCCGCCAAGGCTTCGAACGCGCCCGGCTCGCCGCCGGAGACGAAGCCGGGAAGTGCGGGGAAGCCACTGTCAGGACGACGTGATGGGATGCCCAACTTCCGTTAAATCATGTAGACTAGCCCGGAGAACTCCCATGCGCCGACGCTCCTTCATCCCTTCGCTGGCGGCCGCGGCGGCGCCTGCCTTTTCCTGGCAGGACCGCGCGCGCACATCCGGACCACTGAAAATATCAGCTCTTGAACTATGGCGCGTCGAGGGCCGCCGCGAGACTGTCACCGGTGGAGGCAGCCAGCACCAGGTGCAGCCGCTGCACATTTACGACGAACACCGGCCGCAGCCATTCCACGAAGCTTCCGCCGGCGAACGCACCACGGTCAAGACCAGCGCGCTGTATCTCAAGATTAAGACCGGCGCGGGCATCGAGGGAATTTACGGACCCATCGACCGGGAGGCCGCCATCGTCGTCGACCAGCAGCTTCGCTCCTTCCTGGCGGGCAAGGATCCGCTGGCCGGCGAGACGCTGTGGGACAAGATGCACCGCTTCAGCCGCCACTCCCGCGCCGGGCACTTCATGATGGCGATCAGCGCGGTTGACAACACCCTCTGGGATCTCCGCGGCCGGTATTTCAATGCGCCGGTCTACCGTCTCCTGGGCGGTCCCACGCGGTCTGAGGTGGAAGCCTACGCGAGTTGTCTGGGTTACTCCGTCGAGCCGGAACTGGCGGCGAAACGCGCGCGCACGTTCCAGGCGGAGGGCTACCGGTATCAGAAGTGGTTTCTGGCCTACGGTCCCGGTGACGGCCCGGAAGGTCTGCGCAAGAACATCGAGCTGGTCCGTGCGCTGCGCGAAGCGGTGGGCGATCAGACTCAGCTCATGTTCGACGCCTTCATGGGTTGGAACCTCAACTACGCGCTGGCGTGGGCGAAACAGGTGGAACCGTATCGCCCGTTCTGGATCGAAGAGGCCTTCCAGCCTGACAAGATCGACAGCTTCGCCGCGCTGCGGCGGGGCGCGTCTGTTCCGGTCGCCTCCGGCGAACACATCTACGCCCGCTGGGACGCCCATCGTTACATGAAGGCGGAGGCCCTGAACTACATACAGACCGATCCCGAATGGTGCGGCGGAGTCAGCGAACTGGTCAAGATCTGCACACTGGCATCGCTCTACGATGTCCAGGTGATCCCGCACGGCCACGCGCTGCACACGTCGCTTCACGTGGTCGCCAGCCAGTCGCCCAACACGTGCCCTCTGGTCGAGTACCTGATTCGGAAGATGGATTCCTACCACCACTTCGAGAAGTATCCACCCCGCATGGCGCGCGGCCGCATCGCACTCCCGGACCGGCCCGGCTTCGGCATCGAGCTCGACCCGGCGAAAATCGAAAGTCAGACGCTGGTCCGCTGGAGCTGATCCTGCGACGCCGGTTCCACCGCTCCTGGGCGGTCGTGTCCCCGCCCGCAGATAGTACATGCGCAAGTATTCGAGTCACTGCATTTCCATCACGACGTTCAGTTTCCGCTGTCCCCACGAGTCCCAGGGGATGACTGATTCCGTGGGAAACGGCGTGCCCGATACGGTCAACGTCCGCAGCCGGACGCCCTTCCCCTTGATCGCAATATCCATCCTGGCATTGCGCACATGCAGGTCCACCACCTCCACCTGTGAAAGCCCCTCGGGAACGCAAGGCTCGAAGCGGATGCCGTCTCGCGAAACCTGCATGCCCACCAAGCCGAACAAGATCATGCGAAGATACGCCGAAGCGGCCCAGGTTTGCCGCGGCTTGGACGTCCAAAGTACGATTCCCTTTCCGGACCGTTCCTGCAGACCGCCGTAAATCGCGCCGCTGATTGGATGGTAAATTTCCGCGAACTGGTTATCCCGCACCGCGTGCTGCGCCAACTGGAACAGTTCGTGACCGAAGATCCCGTCTTTGTGATACTTGGCCGCGGCATGTGCCCACATGCCTTGTATCTGAGGCCAGATGGTGCCCGCGTGGCGCCCAAATGACATGCCATCGGGGCTTTGATAGCGCTCCAGGTTGGGCCACAGACAAGGCACGCCGGCCGGGGCAACATGTTGGTGCTGCAGCACCAGTTGAGCGCGAGCGTCGTCCGCGATGCCGAACAGAAGCGCGTAGGCGTGGCCCACAGCCTCCTGATGTTCACTGATCCCCAAGGGACCGGTGAGGAAGCGATAGTGCCCACGGCCCTCGCTCCACAAGTGGTTGTTGATGGCCTCTTTGAGCTTGTCCGCCTGGCGCGCCCAGGAAGGGTCGACCGGAAGTTTCAGCTCCCGGGCCATCTCCGAAAGCACGCGATAGGCATTGTAGTAGAGGCAGTTCGTGGACAGCGCTTTCATCGGTATGCCGAAGCCGGGGCGGGAGATTTTCGTTGGATTAAACTTCGGCCATAGGCTTATCGCGCTGTCGCCCCCGGAGTCGGCGTACTCCATGGGATAGCCCGCGACGCCGTCGCTCCAGCCGGGACCGCGAAACAAGCCGTCACTGTCGTCGTACTCCGTCTCTTCGTAATATCGAATGGAGTTCCGGGCCACCTGGAATGCCAGCCACAAGAACTCCCGGTCTCCCGTGTACAAGTAGTGGTTCCATGCTCCGGTTAGCCAGATAATCGCATCCCAATATTGATCTTCTCCGATGACGCGCGGTCCCTCTTCGTGAGCCTTGATCACCGCCAGCAACGTATTTTTCGCTACTGCCGGAACAAGGATGGAGGCGCCGTTCCAGGCGTTTATGGAAGCGTCGCGCGTCCAGGGCGTCGGATAGCCCTGCCCGGCAAGTAGCACGGGTGCCGGCTTTTCGAGTAGTCCGTCGCGGAATAGGGAGATGTTCCCGAGCAAGTCCCCCATGGCGATTCGGTAAGCATTGTTAATGGTCGGGTTGTCTGTTTTCAACCACGGCACTCGGACCGTATAGGAACCCGGGTCGTCGCGGACCGTCGTCTGGGCCGCGCCGGCAACGTGCCATAGCACCAGCATCGCGGCCAGAAATCGAAATCGCATCACGAAAGTCTCCCTTGTCTATCTTGGAGCAGGTCACGTCCCGTGTGCATTCATCAGGCTGACGCCCATCAAGCCGATCACGACGTCCTGTGAGAGCGTCTCCAGAGTCAAATCCTTCAGTATTACGTCCGGACGCAGATTCCACGACAACACCATGGCCCGGCAGTTGCGGCCCAACTGCACCGCTGGAGGTGGCTGCTTGGGCAGGCAGAACGCGTCCAAACGATAGTCATAGTCCTTGCCGCCCCAGGAACACAGGGACCAGAAATTCAGCGGCGGGACCAACTCCAGCCGCTCCATTTGGCCGTCGGCGTATCGGAAGCGCACCTCGGCGTTGGCAATACGCGTCTGCATGGGGAACGTCGATCCGCACAGAAGCAGCCAGACGGCCTCCGCCTTCCGGTTTACCGGCACCGTCACCGACCTGGGCCAGTTGTCCCACAACGAAGTGAAGGCGATGTTCCGGGATTCCGCAAACCGCCGGAACGGCACGTTCTGAGGCGTTAGGATGGCCCCCTGCTCATTGACCAGCTTCTCCACATTGGACAGGTCGATGGTGGGTGGCCGGTCTCCCCAGAACGCGAATGTCCAGGCGGAATAGCCGTCCACCCCCAACCGGACGGAACAGGTCTTCGGCCGCGGTGAGAGGTACTGCTGCTGGAAGATCGTTCTGACATCCCCGTTGTAGTGCGGCGCCAGGTCGAGACAGGTCCATCCGGCGCCCTTTCGCGCCTCGCGGGGCGTCCCGGCCGCCATCCGCGCTTCGCCCTTCGGATCGGTCACATGGAGCTTGAAGATCTGCCGTTGTGGCAGGTCTTCCCACCTGGACCTCCGCCAGGACGATATGATGCCCGGGCCTTTGCGCCAAACGTCCGCGCATCCCCGAACCTTCCGTCCGCGCGCCTTCGATCACCGCATGGAAATCCTGCCAGCGAACCATCCGGCCGCGGGGCGGCAGACAGTGCACTTCGTCCCCGACTTCGCCTGCCAGAGTCACCGCGGCACCTTGTGGCACCCGGCCGGATATCTCGATGACCACCTCAGCGGTCCTGGTTTTCGTCGCGTGCAACCGCACCCAGGTGCAGCCGAATCCAGCCTCGGCGTTCCAGGTTGCCTCCGCCCCGTCGAGGGTGACCCGCTTCACTCCCTCCGCCCGGACCGGCAGGCGGAAGTCCACATCGGCCTCCCGCGCCAGAGTCAGGCGGTACTTTTCGACCTCGCCCTCTTGCAGATAGTCGAAAGTGAAGTCCGGCGTCCTGATAGACGCCTTCGGCCACCAGGAAGGAAACGCGGGGTGCATCCGCACCAGTCCGTTAGGATAGTCCGGGTCGAAGCCGAACAGGCCTTCCACTACTGTCCGCGCGAACATGTGGCTGTTATCGGCGAAGTCCGTGCCGGCGCCGATGTGACTGAATCCGCCCGGCACCGCACTGGCGTAAGCGCTTTCCAGCGTGGCGCCCAGCAACAGTTCCCACCCCTCATCGGACAATCCGGTCTGGAAATAAGCCAGCGCCAGATGCGCAGACATCGCCGCCGAAAATGTCGCGCACCGACCACTTCGAAGGCACCCAGTTCGATGGCTGGCACAGTTCGCCGCCAAACGGCAGCCGGATGCGCTCCAGCGCCCATTCCGTATAGTAGAGCGCCTGCAACGCCTGCTCCGGTGTGGCCATGCGGCAGTCGATCGGCAGAAACTCGCTGTAGACCCAGGCATCCTGGTGCACCCGCCGATGCCCGCCCTGCTCCACGTACAGACCGAAGTGTCCACGATCGTTCAGCCACAGCAACTCGGTCAGCGCACGTTTGATTTTCTCGGCCTGCCTGCCGTGCCGGGCCGCCGACGCTGCGTCTCCCGCCCGCCGGGCCATGTCCATGGCCGCGAGGTGGCCGTAGTAGGCATATGCCGACTCCTCCACGCTGCCGCCGCCGTTGTACCAGACCGAGTCGGTGGGCAAGGTGTTGATGTAGCTCTCGTAGAGCCCGTCGTCATCCGGATCGAAGCAGTCCTTGGCCCATTCCAGGTGCAGTTCAAGGGAGGGGCGAAGGATCGCTTCCATCTCCGGATCGGCCGTCCACCGCCAGTCGCGGATGAGTTGATCGAAGAACTGCGACTGCGTGTTGTACATGTGCGTGTCGCGCGCGATGCGGCCGCGGCCATAAAAGCGGGACCGGGCGCCTTCAATGGTGTAGCGGCGTCCCGGGTCCGGCTGCGCTTCCGTGCGGAGCCCGGTCTCTTTCACCTGGGCCGCGGCATAGTAAGCCGCGTCGCCCTTCACGCGGTCATGCCAGCCGAGGGCCGTCGCGCCCGAGATCACCCGCCAACCCAGAAAGTGGATGGAGAACGCCATGCAACCGTGCCGGAAGATGAACGGGTTGCGATCACATCCGGCGTCTATCGGGTGGCACACCGCCGCGACGGCCGCGTCCAGCCGCGGGTCCGGCGTGGCAACCTGCACTCGCTCGACGGTCTTCAGGTAAGCTGCACCATCCTGAAAAGCCTGGGCGGGCGCGGCCATCTGCACCGGCATCGTCCCAGGGCCCGCGGGCGCCGCCATGATTGCCCAGAAGATCCTGTCCTTGCCAGAGCGCAGATCCATGACTCCACACACCATGGGCAGGGTGTCCGCAGTGGACTTGGCTAGTCCGGCCGGGCTGCCGCAGGCTGAGGCATCTGCCGCGTGCAGTTTCCCTGGCCGATCGGATCTCCCGACTGCCACCTGCGCCGCACCATCCGCCGGCAACAGCCGGAACGTCTGGCCTTCGATAATCACCCGGTTGCCGCGGCATCGCTCCGGATCCAGGCCCAGACTCATTTCTGGTTTGCGGGGATCACCCAGCTTGTACACGTCCGGGTTTCCGCGCATGATCGGATCCCAAATCAACCGTACATCACCTTCCCGTTTGGCGCCGCCGAAAGCCCACACCAGTTGGTCGCCCGCGCGCAGCCCCTCGGCCTGGAACTCCAGTGCAAATCCCGCCGTACCTTGCATCGGCACGGCCGTCAGGGTGACGATCACTTCCGCCAGCGCGGGATCCTTAATCCGCCAAGTCATTCGTCCGCAGCGGTAGCGGGATTCGACCTCCGGGTATTCATGAAACCACTTTCCGTCGCCGCCGCGAACAATGGCTGCCGCGAACCCGCCGAGAACATACGGTTTGGCGAGAAGCCGCACGAACGGCCGGTCGCCTGCCAACACCACACCTTCGGTGCCTGGCTCACAATACAGCGGCCGGTTGTTGAAACAGGTCCTGTTGTTCCCCACAATCTCGCGGCCTTCGGCGGTGTATCGCAACGCCGCAGTCAGGAGATAGGCGGCATCTTTCGTCTGCCCAGGTTCGCGCCATGGAACTTCGCCAGGCCCTGCCGCCTGAACCGGTGGATGTCTCAACGGCGGGATCTGTGCAGGGAGAGAAGGAGCCGCCAGCAGGTAGCCGCCATAACCGCAGAACTCGCGCCGGGTCGATCGAGGCATGGTTCACACGTGGCTCACTTCTGCTAAGAGTAGAAGCCTTCCACGGGTCATGTCCACCCCATCTTAGCCAGAGCCGCGCTGTTCCCCGAATAGAGGATTGCCGGCATGTTTCTCGACCACCCGCAGTACCAGGTAATGCCGCGGATCGAAGATCATGTCTTCGCGCTCATAGCTCCGTGGGTGGCGCGCATAGCCCACCAACGCTCCCACCTTCCCTTTGTCGTTGCCCGCGCCACGGCCAGCTTGGTGTTGTCGTACAGGATCGTGCGGGGGACTCCACCGAAGTACGCGAAGGCGTGGTTGTGACCTTCCAGGAATGCTTCTGTCGTCTCGACCGGAAAGGCCATCACGAAACAGTCATCGGACTGCGGCAAGTCCACCACCAGGTAGTGCGCCTTGCGCTTCACGCCACCGATCACGGCCAGCGCATCGCCGAAGTCGGCCTGTGCATCCCCGGGTCTATTTTGCATCCGGCGCTTATACGCGGGCGTTGTTCAGTAATATCAGAACTCCTGATCTCCACCTGTAAGTCCGGCTTATTCCGCAAAACTCAAGTGAGCCGGAACTGCGCTGGCATCGGCGGCTACTATGCGGAGGGCTAGACCTTTTCAGGAACTACATAAGGGTGGCGGTAGTGGCGTTTAACGAGGGCGTTGGCCTGGGCGGCATGGGGACCGGTGAAGCGTTCCGTGGCTGAATCCATTTCGAGCCAGGGACCCATGACGGCGGGCTTCTTCTGGAGGTCCACGCCGTGCAGCGCGAGGTGCTCGCGGAAGCGGCCGTAGGCCTCCGAGCCCACCTTGTCCGCGCGCAGGGCTTCCTGAATCTCTTGGGGACTCCTGGCGGCGCCGAGGCGGTAGGAAATATTGCCCATGTGCGAGAGACAGGCGGAGAGATGGCCCTGCTCGATGTCGGTCTTAATGTCCTGGCGCCGGCGGCTTCGCACGGCGCGGATGAAGCTGGTCTGCGGGTCGCAGCTTCCGGCGCTATCAAACTTCCGGATCTGATTGCCAGCATAGTCGAAGGCGGCCGCGGCATCGATGTCGATGTAGCCGTTTTCACATTCGAACAGCACGCCGGTGTTGGCCTTGCCGCCTTCCCACCTGTTCCGAATCTCGGTGCCGCGGGTAGTCCGGGCGCGGTAGGCGTCCATATTTTGTGAACCGGGCTTATCGGGCAAGCCGCGAATCTCGAAGATCACGGGCGCGGAGGCGTACTCGAGGAAAACCAGGAAGGTGTTGGGAACTTCGCCGGCATCGTCATAGCCGAATCGGCCGCCCAGGCCCATGACGCGGCGCGGCAAACCCTTCTCGCCCAGCGCCCAGCGGATTTGATCCAACTGGTGCGGGGCATTATTGGAGAACTCGCCGCCGCCGGTATCCCACACCCAGTGCCAGTCATAGTGGAGTTCGGCGCGGTCGATGGGGCCCTTCTTGGCGGGCCCGCACCACAAATCGTAGTCCAGGGTTTCGGGGATGTGGCCTTTGCCGGGGGTCTTGCCGATGCTGGGCCGGTACTTGTAGTTGAAACCGCGGACCAGCTTCACCTTGCCGAGCGCACCGGATTGGAGGTAGGCGAAAGCATGGTCGTTGGCCGTGCGCGAGCGTGAATCGAGATCGGCCTGCACAATGCGGTTGTACTTGCGCGCGGCCTCCACCATCTTGCGGCCTTCCCAGATGTTGTGGGACGCGGGCTTTTCGACGCAGACGTCCTTTCCGGCCTGGCAGGCCCAGATGGTGAGCAGAGCGTGCCAGTGATTCGGCGTGGCGGTTGAAATCGCATCGATATCCTGGCGGTCCAGGAGCTTGCGAATGTCCTGGTAGGCGGCCACCGCATGGCCCGCCTTCTTCAGGTTACCGGTCTCGCGGTCCAGCACGGCGCGGTCGGCGTCGCAGAGCGCGACCAGGCGCACGCCGGGCATCTTGAGGTAATTCTGAATGTGCGTGCGTCCGTGACCGCGGAATCCGGCCACAGCCACACGAATGTCACCGTTGGCGCCGAGCGGCCGGAGGCTGGAAGCGCAGGCCGTCTGCAGGAGGAAGGATCGCCGGTTCATAGGGGCCTAATTTTATCAGAATTTCTCTCTCGCCTTCTCGCGGGCGGCATTTAGAGATAGGTCGGAAAATGGAGCAAGGACGGCGCCGGCGAGTTTCGGGAAATTGAACCTATGACCTCGGGTTAGAGGCAGTGGGGCTGCAGCACAGTTCCACGCGAACAAGCCTGGTGTTTTCGGTACGAGCACTTGCCCGAAGTGGTGTGGATCAGGCTGGGGAGTACGAGAATCGCTTCTTCCCCGGTAAGGGCCGAAGATTTGCCACTCGCGGTGGACAGCGGATTCCACTTGCTGGGCACTGCGGCATCAGGGCCGGGGAGCCCGCGCAGTATAATGAAGAAAGCCGAGAAGTACAGTGAGTGAAAGTTGTACGAAGTCAACTGGGCACGCAACGGACTTTGGGATCGATCAGTGCCGCAAGGCCGAAGCCGCAGTTCCCAATTCGGGGCGAGATTAGCTTCCCACGGCAAATGTCTGAAACCCTCCTGACCTACGTCATCACGTCGTTGATTGTTCTGGTCCCCCTGGCGGTCTATCTGACGCGCTTGAGGCGCCGTGAACGAAAAGCGCAAGAAGCGGCCAAACGGGGCCAGCTCTATTCGGAAGGGCCCAAGGCGCAGCACCCGCACATTGACGTTTCCTATTGCATCGGGTGCCAGACGTGCACGACAGTCTGTCCCGAGGGGGACGTTTTGGCCATGTTGGGAGGCAAGGCGGTGATCGTGAACGGCTACAAGTGCATCGGGCACGGGCTGTGCGCCGATGCCTGCCCAGTGGGCGCCATCACGATGGTGATGGCCAAGCCGAGCCTGGGCGCGGACATGCCGTTCATCACGAAGGAATACGAAACGAGCGTTGAAAGGCTCTTCATAATCGGCGAACTGGGTGGGCTGGCGTTGATCAAGAATGCCGTGAACCAGGGCAGGGAATGCATCGAGACCATCACGGCGGGCATTGCGGCGGCGGGGGAAGCCGCGAGGAAAGATGGAGTTTACGACGTTGTGATTGTTGGTGCGGGCCCGGCGGGCATCAGCGCAGCCTTGAAGGCCATCGAGAACAAATTGAATTCCATCACCATCGAGCGGGATGAGATCGGCGGCACGGTTGCCAAATACCCGCGACAGAAACTGGTGATGACGAGCCCGGTGCAGTTTCCCATGTACGGGAAGTTCAACAAGACGGAGTTGTCGAAGGAGAACCTGCTGGAGTTCTGGCACAAGGTGCTGGAGCGCGCCGACTTCAAGGTCCGAACGGGCGAGGTCGTGGAGGGAATCCAGAAGGGCGAGGACGGTATCTTCACGGTGACCACGCCGCAGGCCCAATACCGGTCGACCCATGTGATTCTGGCCCTGGGCCGAACGGGCACGCCGCGGAAACTGGGAGTGAAAGGTGAGGATCTGCCGAAGGTGATGTACCGTCTGCTCGAGGCCGACCACTACGTGAACAAGAAGATCCTGGTGGTGGGCGGCGGCGACAGCGCCATCGAGGCGGCCATGGGGCTAGGCCACCAGGTGGGTAACCGGGTGACGCTGTCTTACCGGAAAGACGGGTTCAGCCGCATCAAGGAGCGCAACTCGCAGCGCATCCAGGAGTGCATGCGGAAGGGGATGGTGAACGTGGTCTTCAACTCGATTCCCGTGGAGTTCACTCCCGACTCCGTGATTCTCGAAGTGAATGGGGAATTGCAGACGCTCGCCAACGACTACGTCTGGATCTTCGCCGGCGGGATTCCGCCCAACGACTTTCTGAAGAAAGTGGGCGTATCGTTTGGGCCGCAGGACATCACCCTGGAGGCCAGCCAGGAGGCCAGGCAGGAACGGGCGGCCAAGCGAAGCGCGCTGCGTTGAGCGGGTGGGCGCATCCTTCTTCTTCCAACTTACTGACCAAGGAAGTTCGCTTCATCCGGAATTCCCGCAGGCCTTCCGTCCGCGCGGCCGCTCCACCCTGGTGCGGACGGCATAATCCACACTCTGGTGCTACCCTCCGCAAATTGACTGCAGATTTCTTGATTCAACAGCTCCCCTGATGCCATTAAGGTAATGCTATGCTTGAAAGCAACTGGGGTTGCTATGCCGTCAAACCAATCGCCAACCATCACGACGGTCCTGACTACATACCGGCGTCCGCAGTTCCTGCGGCGGGCTATCCAGAGCGTTATCAACCAGACGTACCCGAATTTTCGCCTCGTAGTATACGATGACGCCTCGGACGAAGCCAATAAGCGAGTGGTATGCTCTTTCGCGCAGCGCGACTCGCGGGTGGAATACGTTCCGCAGCCGATAACCCTGGGCACGCCGGGGAACTATCAGTTTGGGCTGAGCCGGGTGAACACCCCATTTTATTCCGTGCTCGCCGATGACGATATCCTGCTCCCCGAATGCTTTGAGAAGTCGCTGGAGGCGCTCCATGCGAACCCCGATGCGCTCTTTTCAATTGGGCTGACGCTGTTCACCGGTTGGGACCAGAAGCCATTCCCGTCCACCGCGGCCGAGTTCCGCCCGGGACTGTATCGGATGCCGGAGAGTCTGCTGGAATTCGTATCCCGTCCGCAACCGCCCTGGATCGGCGTGCTCTTCCGCAACGAAGTTCGAGAGATCGTTGGACCACTGGATACCGATTTGTTTTCCATGGACTATGACTACCTGCTACGTGCGGCAGCGAGTTGCCCTTATGTGGTCCATCACCATCCCACGGCGATGTTCACCATCCATCCCGGTTCTTCCACAGCCGTTCTTCGTCTGCACATGGTTTGGCCCACGCGCTATGCGGCCATGGAGAAGGTGGTGAGCGATGAAAGGATCAGCCGCGAGGTCCGGAATCGCGTCAGACAGGTATTGAGCCAGGACTTCAGCCAGATGTTGTTTATGATCGGACTCCGCTCCCTCACGCTCGGGTATTTCGATGAGGCGGAGCAGGTGGCGGAGATTCTGGAGTGTAAACTGGCTGCGCCGGGAAAGAGCCGGATCTTGCGGATGGCACGCAAGGCGACGGTTTGCTGCGCTCCGGCACGAAGCATGCTGGTCCGTCTGCACGCCGCCAGAAAGTCTTGGCGCCGGAATCGAGAAAGCCAACTCTCAGACGACTTCCCCGGCTACTTTGAATATTATCGACAATTGGGAGATCCCTGTGCGCAGGAGGTCGATTGAACGGCGGCCGGAGATAGGCCTGCACGGGATCTAGCGTCTGAAGCGCGCGTTCAGCTCCGTCAGCCGGGCGGCGTACCGGCCATCCCGTTCATGCTACTGGTCGATGCGAGACCATTCCGGCCGGCATTTGCGGACCTTCGCAGACACCTTGATCGAGCCGTACGGTGGTCTGGTGCTGTCAGGACCATTTGCCGGAATGAAATACATCCGCTCCACTGCCGGAAGCGAGCCCGCACGAAAACTATTGGGAGGCTACACGGCGGAGCTACACTCCGCCATCGCGCAGGCCCTGGACGGTGAGCGGCGAGTCGTGGTGGAAATCGGCCGCGCTGAAGGCGACTATGCCGTGGGATATGCCTCGCGCTAACAAAGTGTCATGGTCCATGCGCTTGAAGCGGACGAAAAGGTCGGCAGCTCTGCCAGGGCCTGGCGGTGCCGAACAGGCTGCAATCGCGGGGCAGTGGATCCTGGGAGCATTCCGTCTTCCCATCTCCGGTCCTCCCATGCACAACGCTTCGCTGAACCAGCGTCCTCAGGCGGAGATCAACCGGTGCCGTTACCACGTGGACCTCTTGCCCGAATGGATCAAGCAGCACCTACGCACCCAGGCCTTCTCCGGCAGGACCGGCACCGCCGCGAAGATACAGATCAGGATCGCGCTCACGGTCTACGTGCTGGCGGCCCTCGTCCGCAAGCGCCTGAGGTGAAAGGCAACCGATTCCGGGAACCATTCGTTAGAATCCACTAACCCATTGATTTCTTTCGCCTCTTAAGAGGATAGCAGGGACATAGTGACCATCTAACAACTAATGGCCGAAAGATGAATAGAAGTTGGTCGTATATAAGTTTTTTTGAGCATTTTGCAGGTGACAGTGGAACTGTGGCTCTGATTCACCTACGAAATCAAGTAAAATCTTCCAACCGGTCATGACGTATTGCTGTTTCTCGGCGATCACGGCATCAAAACAAGAACTTCTTTCCGTTTCCGAGGCTGTTTCGGCTAGGTAACCTTTCCAATTGTAGTCCAGGAATTATGCCGCTAGAATGGTGTGACACTTAGTTCCAAGATAACCATTCGGCAGCCCTTGAACACTGATGCATAAACTGCTCGACATATCACGCATAGGAACTAAAGTTTCATACCAGAGTCGTCGATCATACGTTATGGACGGAACCCCTCACAAGAACAGGCCAGCGAGGCGCATTGTGAGAGAGAGTGTTTCCGGCCACAAGACACTAAGAAGAAGGAGGCATGGTGTTGTTCGCGAAGTGCTCTCCGGACCGGCTTATTGAGCTTTACTTTTCACGTATTCATTTTCCTGCTCCTTACCTGACGTCACAATGTTCGAACGAGTGAGCTCCTCAATAGGACTTTTGTAACCCTGTTTGCCCGCCGGATTCTGTCTTCGCAACCACCCGTAAGCTGCGATGAGAACATTCCATACTCTAATTGCGACTGCAGTACTATTAACGCAAGTGCCGCGGTTTCAGCAACTTATGGCACAACCAACGGAAGGGCGGACATTCTACGTCTCAGCCTCTGCCGGAAGTGACGAAAACACGGGAGTGACACCTGAGAATGCTTGGCGCACTCTCCGACGCACCACCACGGCGGGCCTTCTTCCGGGCGATTCTGTTTTACTCCAACGTGGCGACAGTTGGCGGGAGTCATTAACCGTCCGTGATAGTGGGGATTCGCTTCGTCGGATCAAGTTCGGATCCTACGGTACGGGTGCACCTCCGCGACTACTTGGCTCGTCCGACAGGGCAGGTGTTTCTAACTGGCATAACGCGGGCGACAATTTATGGTATTGCGAGAACATCGCCCAACAACCGGCAATGCTCTTCCTTAAGCGCGGCGCCATGCGCGAGTTGCCTGGTCCAGCGCAATCGGCTATAACTCCGCCCTGGTACTACGAGGCGTCGAGCGGGCGAGTTTACGTCACGCTCCCCGTGAACCCTGGGAACTTCGAGATGGAGCTGGCGGAGCGTGACGGCATTGTGATCCGCGGAGTCTCTCACATCGAAATCCGCGATCTTGAGATTCAATATGCTGCTGATGGCATCACGATGCAAGGTGCGAATGGCGTTCTGATAGAGAATGTAACCATTCATGACACGGCATACAGCGGTATCTATGCGGATGGAGCGTCCAGTAATAACGCAGTGGTACTGTGCACATTCACCGACTGGAATTGGGGCGTATGGCGAGCCCGCACGGCAGCGGGAGTACCGGAGCCGGGTGATGGCATCCTCCTGCGTGGAGGCGAAAATGCCCCCTCCGTAAATTGGATTATCGAAAAGAACAGCTTCACACTGTCGGACGGAGCGGGAAGGTCGGAGACCGCCGCGATTCGGGTGAGTGAGCGGGGACACGCGTTGTTGATCGCCGATAACCGCATCAGCGGCAACGCGGGCGCGGCACTCAGCGGTGTGGTGATCACGAAGCCATGGGGAGAGCAGCCCATGCTCCTGCGGGGCAACGAAGTCACAAGCTGCGCCGGTGGGGGTATCCGCATCGAGGATCTGGCTGCCTACGGTTTTTCGGCGGGTATCACGCTGGAGCGCAATCGCGTGATGGATTCGGCGGCACGGGATGAGGCGGAGCAGGCTGCCATCGACCTGCGGACGGGAGGCGCCTTCCCTGTATCGCTGCGGTATAACACCGTGGCGGGCACGCTCAAGGGCGAGCACGACCATGATGCACTAGGTATCCGTGCCAGTCTGGGCGTGACAATCTTCCATAACAGCTTTTACGGCGCCGACTGTGGCGTGAGTTTGAGAGAGGGCTCGGAGGCGGTGGCTCTTAACAACATCGCTTCGGCCAACCGCAAGTGCGCCATGTCGCGCGACGCGGACAGCACACTCACCGAGCGGCACAACGATCTGGACGGCCCGACGATTGGCTTCGAGCCCGATGCGACCAGTTTCAGTGCGGAACCCATTTTCGTCGCCGCCGTTACGGGAGACTTCCAGCTCGGCGATGTGTCGCCGTGCCGGGACCGCGGCGAGGAGATTGCCGGAATCGGCCAAGAGATTATCGGTACGGCGCCGGACCTGGGCGCCGAAGAGTATGGCAGTGGCGCCGGGCGCGTCACGGTGCCGGGAAAGGCGGTCTCCGCGGGCCTGTCGATAAGAGCTGCCGCGGCCACTTCCAACACCGCGACCACCCAAGTGAACTACCTGAGCGATCTGGCGTGGACCTCCATGACGAACGGATGGGGTCCGGCGGAGAAAGACAAGAGTAACGGCGAACAAGCGGCCGGCGATGGCAAGACCATCACACTCAATGGAACGACCTACGCCAAAGGGCTTGGCGTTCACGCGCCTTCGACCATCAACTACAGCCTCGCGGGGGCTTGTACGGCATTCACCGCCGCGGCCGGCATGGACGACGAAGTTGGTTCGAATGGGTCGGTGGTCTTTCAAGTCTGGGCAGACGGCACCAAACTTTACGACAGCGGCACGATGACCGGGGTGACGGCGACGACGCCGGTGGCCGTCGATCTGACCAACCGCTTGCAACTGTCGTTGGTGGTAACCGACGCGGGCAATGGCAACGCATACGATCACGCGGACTGGGCCAACGCGCAACTCTCGTGCAACGTGCCTGAGGCAGCTCCGGCACCTGCTCCGGCACCTGCTCCGGCACCTGCTCCGACTCCTGCTCCGGCGCCTGCGCCGGCACCTGCGCCGGCACCTGCAGCACCTACGGGGACGACGTATTTGAGCGACCTCACATGGACCTCGATGACAAACGGATGGGGCTCCGCGGAGAAGGACAGGAGCAATGGCGAACAGGCCACCGGCGATGGCAAGACCATCACACTCAATGGAACGACTTACGCCAAAGGCCTGGGAGTGCATGCGGCTTCGACCATCGCCTACAATCTCAGCGGCAATTGCACCGCGTTCAACGCCGCCATCGGCCTGGACGACGAAGTCGGCTCGAACGGATCGGTGATCTTCCAGGTGTGGGCGGACGGCACCAAGCTCTACGACAGCGGGACGATGACGGGAGCCACGGCGACCCAGTCGGTGCAAGCCGATCTGACCGGCCGATCACTGCTCTCGCTGGTGGTGACCGATGCGGGAGACGGAAACGCTTACGATCACGCGGACTGGGCCAACGCGACGATCACGTGTGGCACGACGACCCCGTCCGGCACCGTCCCAACCAACGGACTGGGAGTCTGGTTCAAGGCCGACGCAGGCATTACGTCCAAACGTTCGTTGGTTTCTCAGTGGGCGGATCAATCCGGCAATGCACGCCACGCGACGCAGAAGGCAAGCGCCAGCCTACCAACCTTGGTAAGTAACGCCCTAAATGGAAAGCCAGTATTACGATATGATGGGACTAGCGATTCCATGTCATTCAACATGCCCATTAGCGGTCTTACGGCAATGACGCTTATTCTTGTCAGCGCATCCGCATCGGATGTCGACGGAACTTACTACGGCGATCAGAACGCACCGCTATTGTGGCAGGAAACCGGGAATTGGGGGACCGTACATCTTAGCCCCTTCCAACGCTTCGTCAGACACCGTTTCGGAACGGGACAAAGCGATAATATGCCCTCTTACTCCCGGCCGAGCTTGGTGAAAGGCTTCTCGGTTACCACGGCCATAAAGAACGCCACCAGCGAGAACGTTTATGTGAACGGCACTCAGGTGGAGGGCCTCACCGGAAAGCTGGGGGCCATCGCCAATACCGGATCGCAGGCCATGATCGGGCGCGGAACCTCGACTTACTTCGCCGGCGACATCGCGGAGATCTTGGTCTATACCCGAGCGCTGTCGGATGCCGAACGGCGGCAGGTGGATCAGTACCTGCTTGCGAAGTACAACCTGCAGAGTACGCCATCGATCCCGGTGAATGCGGCTCCGACGGTGAACGCGGGAGGGGACGCGAGCATTACGCTTCCGGCGACCCTCACGCTGAGTGGCGCGGTCTCCGACGACGGTTTGCCTTCGAATACGCTCACGGCGACGTGGGCGAAAGTTAGCGGACCGGGCACGGTCACATTCGACAACGCCAACGCCGTGACCGCCACAGCCACCTTCTCGACGGCCGGCACCTACGTATTGCGGTTGACCGCCAGCGATGGCGCGCTGAGCGCGATTGACGAAGTGAGCGTGACGGCAGCCGCGGCGCCCGCAACCCCTCCGCCGCCCGTAACTCCTCCGCCGTCGTCGGGTCAGGTTGTCATCCCTGCCGACGGCGGCTACATCAACGTGAAGAGCGCGTATGGCGCCAGGGGCGATGGTTCGACCGACGACACCGCGGCCATCTTGCGAGCTATCCGCGAGAACATCGAGGAACGAGATCATGTCATCTACTTCCCGGATGGCGTCTACCTGGTTAGCGATACTCTGATCTGGAAGAACCTCTCCGGGGAATGGCGAGCCTACCTGGCCTTCCAGGGCCAGAGCCAGTCGGGCACCATCATCAAGTTGAAGAACGGGGCCGCGGGCTACGGCGATCCCGCCAATCCCAAGGCAGTCATCTACACGGCATCCAATCAAACCACGGCGAACGTTTCGAACGGCCAGGGCGACGAAGCTTACCGCAACAATATTCAAAACCTCACGGTGGACACCGGCACCGGAAATCCCGGGGCGATCGGCATCGATTACCTGGCCAACAACCAGGGCCGCATCGAGTCGGTCGAAATCCGCTCGGGCGACGGGCAAGGGCGCATTGGTCTGGCGATGACGCGTCCGTACATGGGGCCCGGCTACATCAAGAATGTCACCATTACGGGTTTCGACTACGGCATCTCGGTGAAGGTGACGCACTCAAGCGCCACGCTGGAAGGGATCACGCTCAGGAACCAACGTGTAGCGGCGATCTGCAACGAGGAGAACATCGTCTCCATCCGAAAGCTGACCAGCGTGAACACGGTGCCGGTGATCTTGAATATCGGTTTCCCGGCACTGTTCACCCTGATAGACGGCAACTTCAGCGGTGGTTCTTCGTCGGTAATCGCGATCCAAAACACGCAAGACGCCAAGATGTATCTTCGCAATGTGACCACGTCCGGCTACCAGGCGGCGTTGTCCAGCAACGGCTTGATAGTGGCAGGCAGTACTATTTCCGAGTGGGTTTCGCATGGCATCAAGAGTCTGTTCACTTCCCCACAGAAGTCGCTCGGTCTGGCGGTGCAGGAAACTCCGGAGTTCGTCGACACCAATCTGAACAACTGGGCCAACGTAGTGAACTACGGGGCTCGGACGAACGACTTGGGCGACGACACGGCGGCCATTCAGGCCGCCATCGATTCGGGCAAGTCAACGGTTTACTTCCCGTTCGGCAAGTACCGGATTACTGACACCATCCGGGTGCGAGGCTCGGTCCAGCGCATCGTGGGCATGGGCGCCTACATCAGTCCGGGCGATACATCCTTCCCTGCGGGCAAACCGGCTTTCCGGTTCGAGAGCGGCACGGTGGGTACCGTCATCTTCGAGAACATCTCGCTGAACCGCAACTATGACGTGACGGGTTTCCCCGAGTTCTCATATCCGATGCTCGAAGACGCCCGCGGCACAACCGTGGTTCTCAAGAACCTGATCGACGTCAGCTACCGCGGTGTCAGCGGCTCCGGGCCGTTGTTCATCGAAAACATTTGCTGCGGCCCGTTTGAATTCAACTCTCAGACGGTTTGGGCGCGGCAGTTGAACTCGGAGACGACCGACACGCATCTGCTCAACAATGGCGGGAAGCTGTGGGTGCTCGGCTACAAGACCGAACAGATCTCGACCATTGCCGAGACCAGAAACGGTGGCCAGACCGAAATCCTTGGCTCGTTCTTCTCGGCATTCAAGTTAGAACCGATCACAGCTCTCATCAACAACGAGTCGTCCATGTCCATCGTCTATTCCACGAACTCCGACGGCGACTTCCAGACGCAGGTGAGCGAAACACGTGACGGCGTGACGAGAACGCTCTCCCGCGACGCAGTGCTGCGGCGCGGCTATGGTTCGGTCGTGCCGTTGTATGTCGGATACAAGTAGATCAACACGGAGCGCCCACACGGCGGCCAGGTCATCCAGCCGCCGTGAGGGCGCGGTTCCGCTCGATTCTAACTAAGCCGCAGCCAGCAACTCCGCGAAACGGGTGGCGGTATCCGCCACATACTCGACATCGATGTTGCTCAGGTCCGCGTACATGGGAATGGTCACCAAATGCTGGCCAAGCCATTCCGTGTTGGGCATGGGAGTGGTCGCACAATCGCGGAACGCGGGCATCCAGTGCAGAGGAATGTAATGGACCGAACACTGAATGCCGGCCGCGTTCATGTGGCGCAAAAACCCTTCGCGGTTGCCGACAAAGACAGGGTAAAGATGTAGTCCGTTCCAGCGATAGTCGAAGCGCTGGTTGTAGTATTCGGCGATGGTGCGACGGCGCTCGTTCAGAAGCTCCAGTTTCGGTAGTTGCGCCAAACCCAAGGCCGCCTGGAACTCAGAAGCGTTGCTCTTCCAGCCTGGGAACTCCACCGTGTAGGGCCAATCCGGATGCTGCGCGTTGTGCAGTAGTCCGTGCCGATTGATCCCGAAGAAACGGGCGTGGCGCAGCCATTGATCGATTTCATCGCTGTTGGTGGCGAGCATGCCACCTTCGGCGGTGGTCATGTTCTTCGAGTAGGCGAAAGAGAAACAGACCAGGTTGTGATTGTCCCGGCACTGATCCCGGCGAACCAGATGCGCGGAATCCTCGACCGTCACGCTGCCGCGCGCGGAACTGAAGTTGCCTCCGTAGTGGACCTTGACGAGCGGCGTGTCGTAGCTGCCGCTGGCGCAAATGGTATCCCGGTCGACATCGATGAAGCGGACGCGATTGCCGCTGTGCAGCACTTCCGCCGCGGTGGCGGTGAAGGTCAGCGACGGCACGGAAAAGGTGGCATCCTTTATCCCCAGTGCTTGGAACGCCAGGAACAAGGCCTCGGTGCCCGAGCTGACGAACAAGGCATGGCGGGCGCCGACGTAAGCGGCAAACTGGTGCTCGAACTCCTCGGTCTTGGGTCCTTGCGACCACCATCCACTGGAAGCGACCTCAGTGAGCGCTCGCTTCTCTTCCTCGCCAAAGCTGATTCGATGAAATGGGATTCGGAACGGTGAGCTCATTTTGGTGAACGACCTCGATTCTGTCCAAGGCGACTTTGTGGTTGTAGTGTTTCTCGCTGTCCAGATCCCATGCGGGAGGGGAGGCTAACAGATCAAAGATCTGGCGCACTCCCGCGGGAACGGTGAACGACGACGAGAATCGAAGTACGCGGCGGATCTTATCGAAATTGACTCGATAGCTGCGCCGATCCTTCACTTCTCTGACACAAGTGATGCTGGCCTTCGGCTTCAACCCGGCATAAATCGGCATCAGATCCTTTAGCTGGTAGTTCTGCTCCTCGGATCCGGTATTGAAGATTTCGCCCGCGACCAGGTGCGCGGGACTCTCGACAGCGAGCTGAACGGCACGCGCGGCATCGGCTACATGCAGGAAGGGGCGCCACTGGTCGCCCCCGAAAATGGAAATGACTCCCTTGCGGAACAGTTCCGCTGTGAGGAAATTCACTACGAGATCGAAACGCATTCGAGGCGAAAGACCGTAAACGGTGCCGAAACGCAACGTGACAGGCTGGAAGGAGCGGCTCGCGAGCTTTCCTACAATAGTCTCGCCGGCCATGCGCGTCTCGGCGTAGAGCGACTGCGGGTTGAAGCCGGAGGACTCGTCGACGGTCTCATCGTTGTGTCCGTACACGGAGCAGGTCGAGGCGAAGACGAAGCGGCCCACGCCGGCGCGTTGCGCCGCCCGGGCGACGACCTCGGTGCCTTCCACATTGACCGACTCGGCCACTTCTGGATTGTCGGCGCAGGCCGGATCTCCGACGATAGCGGCCAGGTGGACGACCGCGTCCTTTGCGCGCACCAGGCGACTAACCAAGCCGCCGTCGCGGATGTCTCCTTCCACGAGCGTGTACCCAGACTTGCCGCGAAGCTCTTTGACCGAATCGCGACCGAACAATAGCGCATCCAGCACGGTCACTTCGTGGCCGCTGCGAAGCAGATTTCGCGTAAGCACCGAGCCGATGTAGCCGGCACCACCGGTGACTAACACTCTCATAGGGCCCCTTCTGTCTCCAACTATCTCCAGCGTCGTTCTGTCACTGTCATTTCATAGTTCTGAGGTGTCGCATTCACGTTGTCCAATCAGTTTGTACAAGTGATCGTGGCACCCGCCCAGTCGGCGTGATCGTAAGCGTTTCCGTTGCCGGCGTCCGTAATTACTAACTGAAGTTGGTTCTTGCCTGTAGTGTTGACATTGACGGTCTTGGTAGCCGTTGAGCCCGTCATAGTTCCGCTATCATATGCCTTAGTGCCGTCCAGCCAGACTTGAAAGACCACGGAACCCAGCGTGCCTACCTCGTCGTCGACGCCCACCGAAGCGTTGAAGGTCGAGCAGGCGCCGGCGAGGTTGTAGCGGATGTCGCTCGCGGCGTGCGCGCCCAGCCCTTTCGCAAAGGTCACGGTGTTGAGTGTAATGGTCTTCCCGTCGCCGGCCGCTTGCTCGCCGTTACTCTTGTCCTTTTCCACCGGCCCCCAACCGTTGGTGGCGGAAGTCCAGGTCAGATCGCTCAGATACTTCGTCACGGGAACGGCCGCGGCGGCTGTCGTGAAAGTCTGATCCGCGGAGGCGGCCGGGTTTCCAGACGCGTCCTTACTCTTCACCCGGTAGTGATAGGGCGTGCTGGCCGCCAGACCGGTCAATGGCTGTGAGTGGCCGGTGGTGAGAGTGGTGTTGAGAACCGTGGTGCTGCCATAGGACGAGGTGAGACCGTACTCGACCAGCGTGTCGGCGGGTTCGTTGGTGGCCCAGGTGATAGTGGCGGAGTTCTGCGTGATGGCGGTCGCCTGGGTCGCGGTGATTACGGGCGGCGTCGAATCCAAGAAGGTCGCCGTGAAGGTCACGTTGCTTTGGCCAATCGCGACGTCGTGCTGTTGGGCGCCGCCGTCGGACCAGGACGAGAAGGCATAGTCGCCCTGCGGCGAGGGCGCATTCAACGTGCGCGTGGAGCCCACCACGGTGCTGCGCGTGTAAGGCGTGGTCACCGCATCGCCACCAAAGACCAATTGCAGGCCGCTGGGAGATGAATTCAAAGTGAGCTGTACGGTTTGCGGCTGAATGGAGACGGAGGTGGAATTGGTCTGTCCGCTGCTGTCGGTGGCGGTCAGAATGATCTCGAAATAGCTGTCATCTCCATGATCCGCAACCGGAAATGAGCCGCTCGCTCCGGAGGAGGAGAGAAGCACTTGCGTGGTGCACACGCCGCCAGGGCATTGGTGGATGATCACCTGCCACGCCAGGCCGCTAGCGGGAATCGTCCCATCCTCGGCATCGGTGGCGGAGCCGGAATACGCGATCACGTCGCCCACCTTGTACTTGAGCGAGGCAAGCGGCGCCGCGATGGAGGGAACGGGCTTCGCGTTCGCGCTCCCGCAGTTCACGCGGGCGGCCGCCCAATCGGCGTGATCGTAGGCATTGCCATTGCCACCATCGGTCACGATCAGCTTCAGCTCATTCCGGCCTGTGACATCGAGACTGATGCTCTTGGTTGTGGTAGTAGCGGTCATCAGTCCGCTGTCGTAAAGACTCACGCCATCCGCCCATACTTGGAACGTGACGCTGCCGTTTGCGCCGCTCTCGTCGTCTACCCCAATGTCGGCCGCGAAAGCCTGACAGGCGCCCGCGAGGTTGTAGCGGACGTCGGAAGCCGCGTGCACGCCCAGCCCTTTCGCGTAAGTCACTCCATTGAGCGTGATAATGTGACCGTCGCCGGCGGCCTGCTCGCCGTTACTCAGGTCCTTTTCCACCGGCCCCCAACCGTTGGTGGCTGAAGTCCACGTGAGATCGCTCAGATAACTTCGTCACGGGAACGGGCGCGGCGAGTTCTGCAGTAATGGCAGTGGCTTGTATCGCGGAGATCACCGGTGGAGTTGAATCCGTGGTGCTGAAAGTCAGATCCGCGGAGGTGGCCAGGTTCCCAGCCGCGTCCTTGCTCTTCACCCGGTAGTGATAGGTGGTGCCGGCCGCCAGACCGGTCAATGACTGTGAGTGGCCGGTGGCCAGCGTGGGGATGAGCGTGGTGTTGCTGCCGTAGGACGAAGTGAGACCATACTCGATCTGCGTGTCGGCGGGTTCGTCGGTGGTCCAGGTGATGGTGGCGGAGTTCTGAGTAATGGCAGTGGCTTGTATCGCGGAGATCACCGGTGGGGTCGAATCCGCGGCGGCTGTCGTGAAAGTCAGATCCGCGGAGGTGGCCAGGTTTCCAGCCGCGTCCTTGCTCTTCACCCGGTAGTGATAGGGCGTGCTGGCCGCCAGACCGGTCAATGGCTGTGAGTGGCCGGTGGTGAGAGTGGTGTTGAGAACCGTGGCGCTGCCATAGGACGAGGTGAGACCATACTCGACCAGCGTGTCGGCGGGTTCGTTGGTGGTCCAGGTGATAGTGGCGGAGTTCTGTGTGATGGCGGTCGCCTGGGTCGCGGTGATTACGGGCGGCGTCGAATCCAGGAAGGTCGCCGTGAAGGTCACGTTGCTTTGGCCAATCGCAACGTCGTGCTGCTGAGCGCCGCCGTCGGACCAGGACGAGAAGGCGTAATCGCCCTGCGGCGAGGGCGCATTCAACGTGCGCGTGGAGTTCATCACGGTGCTGCGCGTGTAAGGCGTGGTCACCGCATCGCCGCCGAGAACCAATTGCAGGCCGCTGGGAGAAGAATTCAAAGTGAGCTGTACCGTTTGTGGCTGAATGGAGACGGAGGTGGAATTGGTCTGCCCGCCGCTATCGGTGGCGGTCAGAATGATCTCGAAATAACTGTCGTCTCCATGATCTGGAACCTGGAATGAGCCGCTCGCTCCGGAGGAGGACAGAAGCGCGTGTATGTGGCACACGCCGCCAGGGCAGTGGTGGATGAGCACCTGCCACGCCAGGCCGCTGGCGGGAATCGTCCCATCCTCGGCATCGGTGGCGGAGCCGGAATACGCGATCACGTCGCCCACTTTGTACTTGAGCGAGGCAAGCGGCGCGGTGATGGAGGGAACGGGCTTCGCGTTCACGCTCCCGCAGGTCACGCGGGCGGCCGCCCAATCGGCGTGATCGTAGGCATTGCCATTGCCACCATCGGTCACGATCAGCTTCAGCTCATTTCGGCCAGTGACATCGAGACTGACGCTCTTGGTTGTGGTAGTAGCGGTCATCAGTCCGCTGTCGTAAAGACTCACGCCATCCGCCCACACTTGGAACGTGACGCTGCCGTTTGCGCCGCTCTCGTCGTCTACCCCAATGTCGGCCGCGAAAGCCTGACAGGCGCCCGCGAGGTTGTAGCGAATGTCGGAAGCCGCGTGCACGCCCAGCCCTTTCGCGTAAGTCACTCCGTTGAGCGTGATAATGTGACCGTCGCCAGTGGCCTGTTCGCCATTACTCAGGTCCTTTTCCGCCGGCCCCCAACCGTTGGCCATGTAAGTCCAATCCCAATCACTGAGGTAAGTGGTGCCGGCCGTTGACTGCGTTGTGAAGCTCCACACCTTGTCGGCCACCAAGGCGTTTTGAGCGGTGTCTTTCACACCCGAGGCGCCGCCCTTGACGGTGGCGACATAAACCGTGCCGGCCAGCAGAGTAGCCGAGGGCGTCAGTGTCGCCTGAAGGGTCAACGCGTTGTAGCTGACGATAGCCGCGAGAGGAGTCGCCGAGCCTTGTTGTGCAAGGGTGAAGGTGGCCGTGCTCACCGTGGATGCATCCACCGGTTCGGAGAAAGTGACTGTCACGCCAGAGGTGACAGAAACCGCGACGCCGCCGGCAGCGGGTGTTGTGGCGGTGACGGTAGGCGGGGTGGTGTCGCCGCCGGAAGTGCCGCAAGTGACTTTGGCGTTGGCCCAGTCGCCGTGATCGTAGTCGGTATTGTCGCCGGCATCGGTAACCACGAGTGCCAATTCGTTGCGGCCCGATACATTGACGTTGACGCTCTTGGTGGCTGTGGCACCCGTCATGGTGCCGCTGTCGTAGAGTTTGACGCCGTCGCCGAGCACTTGGAAGACCACCGATCCCTTGCTCCCCACCTCGTCGTCCACGCCCACACTGGCCGTGAACGCCGTGCAGGTTCCAGCAAGGTTGTACCGGATATCGGAGGGCGCGTTGACGCCGAGTCCTTTGGCGTAGGTTGTCCCGTTCAAGGTGATCGTAAGGCCGTCTCCGGAGGCCTGCTCGCCATTACTCTTGTCCTTCTCCGCCGGACCCCAGCCATTGGCCATCGACGTCCACGTGAGGTCGCTCACGTAAGAGGTGCCGGATGGAGGCGGCCCGATGGAAAGCGTCGTAAAAGTCCAGGTTGCGTCGGCGAGCATGACATTGCCGGCCAAGTCCTTAACCCCCGAGGCGCCCGAGACGATTCGCGCGGTGTAACCCACACCCGCTTCGAGGACCGCTTGGGGAGTCAGAGTCGCGGTGCGGGTGTTACCGTCGTAGGCGATCGTAGCGGTCAGCGGCGTTGCGGATCCTTGCTTGGTTAGCGTGAATGTAGCCGCCGTTAAGGTGGAAGTGTCGATCAGTTCGCTGAAAACGGCGCTGACGGTGGCGTTGAGTGCGACGCTGGACGCTCCGCTGATGGGCGCAGTGCTGGTGACAGTCGGGCCGGTGGTGTCGGCTCCCGTGGAGACAAAGCGGCGCAACTCGCCGGTGTTGATCGCGATGTAATAGAGCAGTTGATCGGGCCCGATCTGTATATCAACGGGACCGTCGGCGCCATAAGCGAAGTCGTATGGGCCGCCCACGAGGTTATTGGAACTATCCAGGCGAAGAGTCCGGATCCATCCCTGCGAGTAGTCCCCATAAAAGTAGGAACCCTGATACTGGACGGGATAGAGCGTGCCGGTGTAGAAGGGGCCGCCGGTGACCGCGGAACTCGTGCCCAGGTGATCCCACGTCACCAGCGGCGCCTTAACGGCGGATGCCCCTAGAGCATACAGCGCCTGGCAGACACTCTTCGGCTCATAGCCCGCCTGTACGACGGGTCCTTCGTAGCATGGCCATCCGTAGTTACCGCCCGCGACACCGACGTCAACCTCTTCGTAGGTGTCCCAGCCCACATCGCCCATCACGGGAGTGTTTGTGAGGGACCGCAAAGTAATGCGATAGGGGTTGCGAAACCCATACGCCCAGACCTTGGAGCGGTTGGCGGAAGCGTTGCCGTTCCAGAATGGATTAGACGAGACGCCCGCGCCGCCGGTGGTGATGTGGATGAGTTTGCCGGCCAATAGATCCACATTCTGCGCACGCAATGCGTTGTCGTCCACGACATTGAAGGAAGCGCTGTCGCCCACGGTGAGAAACATCGTGCCGTCGGAGGCGAACTTTATGTCGCCGATGGAATGCGAAGGGCCGTCTGAGGATATGCAGTCGGTTCCGGCGGGAAATGCGGTGCAGGTGCTGCCGACCACGGTGCCGAGAATCGCGGTTTCGGTTGCCGGAGAGGCTGTGTCGCCAGAGACGGTTACACGACTCAGGCGAGCCGTCTTGGTTCCGTCGTATTGCGTCGCGTCGTTTTCGTACGTGTAGAGGAGGTAGAGGTAGCCGTTGGTGGCGAAGTTAGGGTCTGGCGCGATGGCGAGGAGGCCGTGATCCCAATAGTCGTTGACGTGACCTGTGATGTCGATAAGAGGCGTGGCCAGCAGGGCACCGTTCTTGTAAACCTTCACCACTCCCTGCTTTTCCGCGATGAGGATGCGGCCGTCCGGAAGGAACGCGAACGAAGTGGGGAAGTTAAGGCCGCTTGCGAGGGTCTGGACGGAGAATCCGCCCGGGAGCGAGACAGCCTCGCGGGGCGCCGCGGCATTGTCGGCGGCCTGGTTGACGACGGTCGCCTCAGCCGGATCGGCCATGGCACGATTTTCATCGATACCCTTTCGCGGGGTTGCCCAGACGCAGCCCTGGGCGGCCACGCGCCCCTCGTTTTCGAAGGTATTGAGGTCGCTCTTCTCTCGTCCTTCGCCGGTAGCTTTGGCGAGGCCGGCGCGAACCAGTTCGGCGGTGACAGACTTCTTGCCCAGCGTAAGCGCGTAGTAGAGGCGGCGGCGGCGGCCGTCGAAGGCCAGGGTCTGATCCTCCTCCAGATTCAATCCGCCTTGCACTAACTGCTGCAGGGCCTTCGTGGCCAGCTTTCCGCAAGCCGTGTTGCCTTGCGGCGCGGCAATGCCGATCAGGCCAATGCCGACGCGCCTGCCACGGATTTGAGCCTCGATGGTATCTCCGTCGATCACTCGCACGTAGCCCTTCACGCGAACCGGGCCGCTACCCAACACGGGAGCGCCGGGGGGCGCCACCGGAGGAGATTGCGCGCTCAACTGAGCGAACCCGCCGAACAGAGCCAGGACCAACCATGCACGTTGCTTCACAAAGCCTCCCTCCATGCCGCGTCGCGCGCCTCCCATCTGCCCATGGGAGGCGAGTTGCGGCTCAGCACGTCGAGATATTGGCCGACGATTCTGTCGATCGAGAAACGTTGGAGACTTTCGGCGACCACCGAACTTGCCGTTGTTTCTGGCAGGCACTCTCGCATGGCGCACGCCAACGCCACCGGATCGGCCACTGGCACTAAACGTCCGAGCTTTCCGTCTTCGAGAATTTCGCGCGGCCCGGAGGGACAATCGGTTGAGACGACCCGCGTTCCGCACGCGAGTCCCTCAAGCAGGACGGTGGAGAGTCCTTCGAACAGGCTCGACACAACCAGCGCCGCGGACTTCGCCATATACGCGTACGGATTCGCGACAAAACCGGCAAAGCAAACGTCCTCGGCGACGGAAAGGTCCGCAGCCAACCGTTTGAGTTCGTCGAGAAGATCGCCCGTTCCCAAAATGAGCAACCGCGCCGGCATTTGGGCCCGGAGAATGGCGAAGGCCCGAATGAGATTCGCGAAGTCCTTCTGCGGAGTCAGGCGGCCGATGCCCAAGAACACCGGCGGTGCGCCCGGCGCGAAGAACGGGTGCTCGATCCGCTCCTTGGTCTGGGCATGGATCCGGTCGAAGGGCAGCGGATTGTAAATGACGTGGATGCGATCGTGCGGAACACGTGTGGTTGCGGCGATATCCTCGGCCACGCCACGGGAAACGCAAACCACGCGATCGGCGAGCGGCAACGTCGACCGGAAGACGAAGGGACGCAATCGCCCCTTCCAACCGGATTGCGAATGGAACAGGTTGGACGTGTTGTTGTGGACACCGGCGACCACATTGGTGGCGGCGCCCGCAACGCGCTTGGCGATGGCGGCGACATTCACAAAGTCCTCGGCGGTAAGAAGCGCGTCCGGGCGATGCAGCCGCAGGTACGCGGCCAACGCCCGAATCTTCGATATCGCGTTCCGCGCCTGGAGGTCCACGATGTTTAATTCGGGACTAACCTCGGCGAGATACGCCCCTTCGACCCGGCCCAAAACGAGATCGGCTTGAATACCTCTCGCCGCCACCGCACAAGCCAGCGTGAGCGTAACTCGCTCCGCGCCGCCTTCTACAAGCGATGGAAGAAAGAAACCTATCCTCATATAGCTCCCCGATACCATTCCGCAATTTTCCTGGGCAAGTGCGGCGCTACGCCGTCTTGCTAACCGGCACGCTCTGCGCGGGCAGCCGGCCTTCCTTCACCAACTCGCCAACGATCCAGTGGTAGGTCCTGCGCAAACCCTCCTCCAGGGAGATGGTCGGCTCCCACCCCAGAACCTGGCGAAGGCGGTCGTTGTTGCTATTGCGCCCGCGCACGCCCTGCGGTGCGTTCAAGTCGTGTGTCTTACGAATCGACTTGTGAGCGATGCGCGCGACCATATCCACCAACTCATTGATGGAGATCATGCGGTCCTGGCCGAGATTGAGAGGCTCGGCGTGGTCGGAGCGCATAAGCCGGTAGATGCCTTCGACGCAATCGTCGATGTAGCAGTAGCTGCGAGTTTGGTGCCCGTCTCCCCAGACGTCGATCACGCCGGGATTGCCGGCCAACGCCACTTTGCGGCTGATGGCCGCCGGCGATTTCTCTCGTCCACCGTCGTAGGTGCCCAGAGGGCCGAAAATGTTGTGGAAGCGGACCACGCGGGTCTCCAGCCCAAAGTCCTCCCGGTAGTGCCGGCAGGTGCGCTCCATGTACAGCTTCTCCCAACCGTAGCCGTCCTCGGCGTCAGCCGGATACGCGTCTTCTTCCTTGAGCGGAGTGACGTTGGTTTCTCGCTGCAGGTAGCCCGGGTAGATGCAGGCGCTCGACGTATAGAGGTATCTTTCGACGCCTTGGACGCGCGCCGCTTCAATGGTGTGTGCGTTGATCAACGTGTTGTCGCGTACGATTACCGCCTTGTTCTGCTCGATGAAGCCGATGCCGCCCATGTTCGCGGCCAGCGCGTAGACTTCCTGAACCCCGTCCGCGGCCTTCAGGCAGTTCTCCCAGTAGCGCAGATCCAGGTTCAGGAACTCGTGCGCGGCCGTGGCTTCATACTGCGGCTCCCTGACGTCGACTCCGCGAACCCAATAGCCTCGAGTTGCTAAATACTTTGTCAGATGATGACCGATGAACCCACCGGCTCCTGTGACAAGTACTTTCTTTCTGTATGTCATGTGATGCCCCTTTCATATGTGATGTGTCAACTGCGTCCCAGATTCCTAAACTATGCGCCTTGCGCTGATTTGTAGAGTCATAAACGTACTGGCTCTTTTTGGTATTTGAGTACTCCAAGTAACTGCAACCCCCAGAGCGGCAGAAACAGTGGCGTAACAAGCAGGTATCGCTTCCACAACCGGGATGGTTCTTCCTTAAGCCGGAACAGCCACTCCAGTCCCGCGCGCCGCATCCAGGCCGGCGCCTGCGATACGCGCCCGGCGTGAAAATCGAAGGCGGCTCCGACGCCCACCATGACAAGGCCGGGCAACTTGTCGCGGTGCGCGAGCATCCAGCGGTCCTGCTTCGGAGTGCTCAAGCCGACAAAGAGCAGATCCGTCCCCAAGTCCAGAATTCGGCTTACGATTCGGGCGTCCTCGTCGGAGGTGAGCGGGCGGAAGGGCGGCGAGTAGGCCCCCACAATCTGAAGCTCGGGCATTCTCTCCTTCAGCCGCTCACACAGAGCCGAGAGCATTTCCTCCCGGCCGCCGAAGAGAAAGATGCGATGGCCGCGCGCGGCGGCCTGAGCGCACAAAGCGAGCATGAGATCGGGACCATAGACGCGCTGTTGCTGTCGTGCGCCAAAGGAGCGCAGCGCCCACACCACCGGCATGCCGTCCGGCGTTGCGATATCGGCGCCGTTGAAAACGGGGCGCAGGGAGCGGTTGAGGACTGCGCTTACGATGCCGTGCACCGACGTGACGCAGATGTAACGGGCGGCGCGCAGTGCGCCGGGCGCGGCGGCGCGCCGATCTGCGATCCAGCGGGCGCACACTTGGGCGACCTCGCTGTAAGATGTCATGCTGATGCCCACACCCACCACGGGGTGTTTGCGGGGCTGATCCGGCCCTCGCACAGCTTCTGGCATGGGTTAGAGTCCTCCTTCGGTGACGCTCGCGGGCGCAAACGAGCTCAGCGCACGCGGCAATGCGCGGCCCCTGCGCTGGGTGGCGAAGCGATAGATGCGCAGGAGGCCGCGGTGATTCTCTTCGGGCGTGAACTTGGCTAGATATTCGCGGCGCGATCCCGCGCCCAGATGGTCTGCGAGGGTGTCGTCGAGCGCCAGGCGGCGCAGCGCCTCGGCCAGGGCGGAAGCGTCGCCGGGCGGCGATTTCAGCCCGGTGCTTTCGTGCGTCACAAGCTCTCCAGGCGCACCGATGTCGGAAGCGATCACCGGACGGCCACAAGCGTAGGCTTCCGCGAGAAGTAAGGAAAAGGTTTCGAAACACAACGAAGGCAGAACCACGGCGCGCGCGCCGCCGATTAGATCCATAACCTCCGCCGGTGAGCGCGGCCCCGTGAAGTTCACGCGTGAGGGATCGAGGCCGAGCGCGCGGGCCTGGTTGGTGAGGCTCTCGCGGGCGGGTCCGTCTCCCACGATGAACAGACGGAACCACTCCGGTAGCCGCGCCAGCGCCCAAGCCTCGACCAGCGTGTCCAGACCTTTTTCGGGCGAAAGGCGGCCCGCGAACACGAACGTCCCGCTCTCTCGTGGACGGCGCGCCGGTTGGCCGGGATCTTCACGGAAATTCGGCTTCACAAACAGCCGGTCCGCGGGTATGTCGCCCGCCACAAACTGATTTCTCGAATGATGGCTGAGCGCGATGAAAGCGTCGACCGCGTGCTGCCACGTGCGCAGTAACCGATTGACGGTAATCATACCCGCGACGGCAGCCGAGGCGGCCAGCGAGTTGCGATAGCAACGTCTTGTGACGCCACGCCAAGGCGTGTTCCCTACACAGTCCAGGCACGGGCGCCCGTCTCTGAGCAGCAGCGCGTTCGCACACAGAAGCCGGAAGTTGTGAAGAGTTTGCACCGTGGCGGCGCCCGAGGCGCGGCAGGCTGCGAGAACCGATGGCGAGAGCGACATCCAGAAGTTGTGAACGTGAACCACGTCCGGCTGGAACTCGCGACAGACGCGCGCGGCGAATGCGTGAGACGAGGGCGACCACGATGCCCCGCCGGCCCTTGCGATGGTGTGCAACAGACCTTCGCCTTGCGGGGCTCCGTTGTCCACTTCGACCAGACGGACGTCCGTGCCACGCTCGCGCAACAGCGCCGCCTCCGCGTGAACGACCTGGTCCTCGCCGCCGGGTTGCCGGTATCGATTGTGAAGAATGAGAACCTTCACGTGGGTATCCTCCGCGGCGGGGAGGCGTCCGCCGATGTTGCCGCGCCGTCAGCGGCGATTAGGGCAAGACCAATGACCGTGGCGGCGACAAGCGTGTAGCCGGGTTCCTCCAGCCAACTGTACAGACCGCCAAGTAATCCAGCCATCAACATGCTTCCCCGGGCCACGCCGACCTGCCAACCGCCGCTACCGGCACTGGCCAACCAGAGCCGGAAGACGATCCACAAATAGAGCGCGACCCCGGCGATGCCCAGATCTCCCAACAAGCCCAACCAACTGGAGATACCGGACCATGCCGAGGAACTGGCGTACATCCAGTTGTTCTTGGTCTTGAGAAGAAGGTCGCTGGTGACGGGCGCCATTTTGAGTCCCAGCAGCCGGATCGGCGAGTCGCCTCTTACCGTGGCGCCAACTGATAGCAGAGCCACGCGGCTTACCGTATTGCCAGGGCCCAACCCCAAAATCCAACCGGCGGGGGAATGCGACATCACCCCGGCCACCCAGACGACCGCTTCCGTTTTGCCGCGAATGCCGCGGCTCAAGATGTCCTTGTCGCCGAGCCTTTGCAGGGGCGGATAGAAGAGAAACCCGGCATACACCACGGCCAGGATGCCCAGGCCCGGCAGAATCAATTGCGACACCTTGAGGCCGCGCGACGACAGGAAGATGATGCCGATCGCCGGCAGGAAAGCGGCGGTGGCTTGATTGGCGTCGCCGAGAATAGGAATCAAAAAGAGCAGTCCGGCCACGGCCAGCCAGACCACTTTGCGGCGACGCGTGGTTTCGTACGGGGACCGCGCTACCGCGATCATCACGCCGGTCAGGCAGATGGCTCCCGCCATGTGCGCGCCCGCCCCTTGCCCGATGAATGTGCCTTGCACGGTGTCGCCGGTTCCAAGCGCGACGCTCTGATACAAGCCCAGCACGAACTGAATGGCGGCCAGACCCATGATCATGCCCCACATGCGTGCGGCCGCTTGCGGGGGAGGCGGGCAACGTAGGATCGCGTACACCAGCAGGAACGGCTCGCATAGAACCAGCCATGTGAAAAAAGGCCGGGCCGGCTCGCCTCCGCCCACCAACCAACTGAGAAGGCAGAGCAGCAATACGCCGAGCACACCGAAACCCAACGCATTGGCGGCGCGATGCGCCGTGGGCGACGGCTTAATGATGGCGATGGCCGCCGCGCCAACCACCAGCGGGAAGTGGCAGAAGTTCAGCAATGAGGGAGCCACACCCCAGGCCACCAAAAGGCGCGAGAGCGTCGCTGTGCCAAGGGCGGCGATCACCCACCAGTAGGCCGGAGCGAGCAAGAGCAAAGCAGTCGAGGCCAAGCCCAAAACCGCGAATGCCGCCACCGGCGAGAGCGGCACGGCCACGCCGGCCGCCAATGCCGCGCAGACCAGTAGCGGCCACGCCATGGTGCTGGACTGTATCGACATGGTGCCGGTTCTCAAAGGGATCCGCCTCCTCGCGCGAACGCGTACGCGCGCTCTTTGAGTCCGGCCTGCGTGCGGGCCACCTCGCGATAAAGCGTCGCAAACTCTTCGCCTTTTCGATCCCAGGTGAATTCACTAGCCATGTGAAGACGGCCCGCCGCGCCCAGGCGCGCTCGAAGGCCGGCGTCCGACGCCAGCCGGCCGAACGCGCGGGCGAGCCCATCGATGGTGTCGCCGGCACTCTCTGCCCGCACGCGAATTCCACTTTCCTCCGTCACTTGCATGGCCGGCCCTCCCAGATCCAGACACACTACGGGGCGCCCGGCAGCCATGGCCTCCAGGCACACCCAACCTCCGGAATCGTGCAGGCTGGGGTGCACCAGCACATCGGAACGCCCCAGGGTTTCGAGAACCTCCGCGCGCGAGAGTTGCCCGAGGAAGCGGACGCTACCGCCCAGACCGAGCGTAGCGGTGAGCTTTACCAGTTCGCCGCGTTCGGGGCCGTCGCCGGCGATCCAATACTCGGCATCGGGATCAGAAACACGAAACGCGGCGAACGCCCGGAGGCTCAGCGCAAAGCCCTTCCAATGAATCAGCCGGCCCAGGCTCAGCAGGCGAAATGGAGCGGCGGCCGGCGGAGGCAGTTGCGCCAATCGCCGCATCTCCGATTCGGGCAGCCCGGCTTCGGAAGCGATCCGGACGTTGTGGCAACCCAGCCGCTCGATGCGCGCGGCGGTCTGCTCGGTGGTAGCAAGTGCCAGCGCGCAGCGCCGGGCCGTTCTCCGGACAAGCGGGCTATTCTCGCCGGCCGCGCGTGCGGCCGTCCGCGCCGCTTCGTACAGAATCCCGCGCACGCCTAGCCAGCGCCAGAAACCCGATGGAAGCGGCTCGCCGCCGCCCACCGGCCCCCAAATGAAGGGTATGGGCAGGCCGGCAAGACAACTCGGCATCCAATAGTTCACCAGTGTGACGTGATGGGCCGCGTCGAATTGAACCTCACGATGTAGCCGGCGGCAAAGCGATGCGGCGGTCAACTGCCAAAGCGAATAGTAGGCGCGTACGCCACGTTGTCCACGCTTCCAAAACCGCGCCCATCGCGGTAGATCGTGATAGACGAATTGCACGTTGGGCAGCGGTTCGCGCCGTAAGGCGGCTTCGATCGCCGGCCGGTTGTTGGCGCGCGTCAGAACCCACACGTCGTGGAAGCGCGCGGATTGGAGAACCCAGTTCCATCCCACGCCGGGCTCGGAGCCCTTTCCCGGCTCGCAGGCATATGCCGATAGAAGCACTCTGAGACGCTCAGACACTGAGCACCTCCGCGGCATCCCGCTGCTCGTTTCTAACGCACCGGTTGAAAAGGTACCAAGCCGTGGCGACGGTGGCCACGGAAGCGACACATCCCGCCGCCACAACTCCGTTGAGCCCAAACAGCCAAGCCAGCGGAATACCTGTTGAGATAGAGGTGATGGCCGTGACAGTGGCGACCACAAAAACGCCGGAAGGCGCCTGTATCGCCCGGAGTCCAATCGCGAAGCTGTAACCGGCCACGCAGAGCGCCAGGCCTAGCGCGATCCACGGAACAAGATGGGCCGAGGAGTCGAACTTGCCGCCGTAAAGGAGCCGGACCAAAGGCTTGTGAAAAACTGCGATCGCCAGCCAATAGGCGCCTGCTCCGGCCGCGTAAAGAAGGAGGACTCGCATCACGGCGGATTTCGCCGCGCCCGCGCCCTGCCGTCCCGCGATTTGCGACACGTGAGGCAGTAGCAGCCGGCTCACGGCCGCGGAGATGTGCGAAAGGGGCAACGCCAGATTTCCCATAGCCCGCAGCGCGCCGACGTCGCTGACCTTCAACAGCACCGCGGTCAGAGCGTAAACGGAATTTTCGCCGCCCCAGTCGACGCCGGTCTTCGCCAAACCCCAACGGCCGAAATCCCAGTGATCGCGCCAGACCTTGCGCGTCAGCGCGATGGTGGGCAGCAGCGGCCTGGCGCGATAAACGAGAAATCCGCACACCGCCAGCGAGCCGAACCCCATCAGATAGAAAACCGACCGAACGGACAAGAGGTTGAAGCGATAGATCACCCCAGCGCCGGAGAACAGAATCACGGCATAGAGCAGGGAGCCGGCCGCGGAGACGCCCGGAGCCATTTCGACGTACGACGCGTTTCGAAGCAGCCAAAACAAGAGAATGCAAGGCGCGGCGACGGTGAGTCCGACCAACGCCTGCTGCAATACACCGCCCGGAAAGAACCGGCCGGTGATGAAAGAGGTGACGCCGAGCGCCGCCGAGATGGCGAGTCCCATGAGCGTATGCAGTGTGATCAGCGCGCCGAGGTAGCGCCGCCGGTCGTCCCAGTAGACCGCGGGCCCCAGAACGCTCATCGGTTCGATGAGCAGCGCCTGGTGAAAACCAGCCGCCAGCAGGAAGAAGGAGAAACCGAGCGCATATGCGCCGTACTGCTCCGCCGACAGCCACCGGGCCAACAGAATGCTCAGCAGAAAGTTGGACCCCGAGATGCAACCCTGGTCGGCGACCGCCAGCCCTCCTCTGCGAATCCAGTCCATTCGCATCGACCATTTGCTGGACGTCCTCACGTCCGAAACGGCTCCCGCGAGAGGGGCCTTCGCCGAGATTGCTGTGTCGATTCCAGCCATGATCACGCTCGAAATTGCCCCGCCAAACTTGCGCCGCCCAGCTCTGGCGCGAGGCTGCGCCGCGCGCCGCGTTCCTGCCACCAACCCACCGGATCCCACCAGCCGTGAATCTTCTGCCGCAGCGATTCAACGCTATCTCGCGTGACGAAGAACCGGGGGATCTCCAAGGCCGAGTCGGATGCTCTGACATTCCGGAACAGAACAGCCGCCGCATAGCGATAGCCGGCTGTCCGCACGGCCTCCACCGTCTCAGCCGTATAGAACTCTTCAGGCTTGCCGAAGGGGTACGCCATGGACTCCATTTCTTGGCCGAGCCGCTGCTCGATGATCTGCTTCGATTCGGCCAACTCCTGCTGGAGCGCGTTGCCGTGCAATCTGGCGAGGTTTGGATGGGTGCAAGTGTGCGCGCCAAACTCCATCCCGCTCCGCGCCATCTCGCGTATTTGCGACCATTCGAGCGGTCGGATATCCGCCGCTGTTGAACGCCGTAGCATGCGAAAGCGTTCGAGGACGGCCGGGGTTTTCTCGATCAGTCCCGTAGTGAGAAAGAAGGTCGCGCTCAGGCCGTGCTTGGCGAGTAGAGGGAATGCGTAGTCGAAGTTGTCGGCATATCCGTCGTCGAAGGTAAGTGCGACCGTGGGCCGTGACGCATTCCGGCGATGCGCGGCCTCCCAGACTCGGCGAAACGGGATGACTTCGCAATTGCGCTTGAGCCAATCCAGGTGAAGATCGAAGGTCCCTGGATCGGTGGAGCTGAACTCCTTGGTCGGATGGATCGAGTGATAACAAAGCGTGACGACGCGCGCCGAAGGATGTCCGGCGGTCCAGCGCCCGACTGTCTGTGCCGCGATGTTCTTCAGAAGTCTCTTCATATGGCAGCCCGTTCCCACACTGGCAGCCGCGAAGGTTTCGGCTGCGAATTGTCCAGAACGCTTCCATAGAACTCGCCTACATGCCTGGCTATGTGTTCCCACGTCAAGTGCTCGTGTACGCACGCCCTTCCGCGCGCGGCCATCTCGCTCCATTCGGTTTGGGACTCCACCACTCGCTCCAAGCCGCTGAGGATACCCGCGGTTGTGGCGGGAATGGAATAGCCGCACTGTTCTCGCTCCACGAAGGGAGATATGCCCGTTTCGTTCGTTACCACGACAATCCTGGCCGCGGCCATGGCTTCCACGACGACGGTCGGGAACGCGTCGTGCCGCGAAGGCAGAACCAACGCATCGCAGGAAAGAATCGCAGCCCACTTGTCCGTGCCAACCAGCGGACCGCCGAAGCGGATGTTCCCGCGAATTCCCAACTGATCCGCCATACGCTGTAATTGCAGACGGCCTCCCGCCTGATCGGGGCCCACCATGATCAACCGGGCGTCCTCTGGTAAGCGCTTCTGGCGCAGGCCAAGCGAGAACGCTTCCAACAACAGATCCAGGCCCTTTGTGTGCACGTCCATGCGGCCCAGATAGAGGAATCGCACGGACCGTCCCGGCACTACGTCATCCAACCGCGCCGACCTGAGATTCGCTTCATCGAGTTCGTGCGGGTTGACTCCCAGCGTTGTCACGAAGGTAGGAGTGTAAATACCGAGTTCGCGCAGCCACTCCGTCTGGCGGTCCGAAAAAACCTGAACCGCCGCCGCCGCGCGCAGCATGGGCCCCTCGGACAGAGCGATGTAGGCCCGCTTTCGCCAACGGTGCTTCTTGAATATCTCTGGATGATACAGTCCCGGTTGCCAGACGACATAGGGAATCCCAGCCCGCCTCGCGGCCTTGGCTACAGCGGGCATGCGGGGGTTGAAGGACCCATGCACTACCAGCAGATCCAGCTCGTCCTGATTGTTGCGCAGTCTTTCAAGCAAAGCCTCGGGAACATGAAATGCATTTCGGCCGGCTCCCTTGAACCACTGGACGCTCGGACCCTCCGCGTTGACCGAGGGCGGCGCGGTGGCACCGCCACAGCAATAAATGGTCGCCGTGTGGCCCAGGCGCGAGAGCGCGCCAGAGAGTCCCCGGAGCGCCGTGGTGGTCCCACCGGGTTCCGGATAGTGGAAAAGATAGAAACCTATGCGCAACATTGTCATTTCCTCACCGCAGCCTCTAGTAGATTCACGAGCAGCTTCTTGCGCACTTCCAAAGAGCGGTTGGACGGCTCCACGCCGTCCCGCGCCAGGCCGGTGGCCGAGTGCAGCAAGTAGAGCGACAACAGTGGCCACATCGCAGGCTGCCGGGCGGCCCGTCCCACGCAAGAATTTGAAGTGAACGCGTACCCTCGCCCCAGCCGCGCTTTCACCTGTATTTCGAAATGAAAACTATCCCAGCAGGAGGGCGATTCCCATCCCGCGGCTTCCCAGTCGAACACGAACAGCCGCCCATCGACCAACCGCGTATTCCAGGGCGCGAAGTCGCCATGGGTGACGCCGCAGGCGACGCTCGCTTCGCCCAGGCGCGAGGACGCTTCTTCCAGCGCGAATCTCGCCAGGAGGCGCCAGTCCGCGCCCAACGAATTCGCGCCCGCATCTTCCCACAGCGCTGCCGACTCTTCCACCAGGCTCCGCGCAGTCCTGGAGACACTCGAGGCGGAAAGGAGAGTTCGCAGAAAACGCTGGTGCGGCTCGCCGAAAGCGACCGGTCCCGGCTCTCCCCCGCAAGGCGATTGAAACAGGAGATAGCCAGCGCCCCACTCACCCGAGAACAGAACTTCGGGAACATGCGGACGCAGGGCGGCCTTCTGGCCCAGAATTCGCAGCACGGTCGCCTCGCGACGCACGCGCTCGGCGGCCTCCTCCGTGACAGGAACTTTCAAGAAGCCAAGTGTGCGGCCATCCTGACGCATGGTTTTCAGCGTCAGATTGCAGCGGCGGCCGGGCGTACCCAGCAGCAGCGAGAAAGCCGGCTGATCCTCACCCGTGACTTTTCGCACGACATCCCGCACGTCGCGAAGACGGGTCTCGTCTAGCTGAATCTCGTCGCCCGCCGCGCGGGCCACGCCGGTGCGCACGGCGACGTGCAAGAGGGCCTTCGCCACGCGCGCCCGCAGTGCGTAGGGCGTATAGGTGTCGATGCTCGCGGGTAGCGCCGCAGGCGCCTCCAGCGGAATAAGAAGACGAGGCTCACTCGCCGACGGCACGGCCAAGTACCTGAGAGTCGATGTGCCGGCGGCCGTGCCGCCTCCGCGGGAGAGCCGGCCAAGGGCCTGGCCCCACCACTCGGCGCGGGAGGCTCCCAGTGAGAGCGTGGGCGCGGGACATGCGGAACGCAGCCATTGTCTTTCTCGGCAGACGAATCGCTGGGCGAGTAAATCGACCAGCGTGCCGGCGGCGTCCGCCAACAACTCCGGGGCCGCTTGTGCCGCATCCAGAATGCGGAACCCCTTGTTCTCGAGGCCGCGAGACAAATAGCCGGCACGCAGTCGCGCGGCGTCCGCGAATTCGATTTCCTGCTTGCGCGCCAGCGCGACACCGGGCGGCACATCGAGCACCAGCGTTACATCGGGTCGTGGAACCATCCGCGACAGCCAGCCAAGCGAGCCGCGCATCGAATTCGAATAGCGATAGCGCGCCGGATCCACGGTCATGTCGTCTGCGTAACGATCGAAGAGCACAAGACTCGAACGCACCAGCGCCGGCCGCACCCGGAACCAGTAGCCGAGCCAGTAGTCCGCGAAGTGAACCAGGGCGCGAAGCACGGAGACGCCGGTGGGCCGAGCCTGCTGGCGATGGGGCGCCGAAACGCTCTTTTCACCCCCGCCGCCGGGGATCAGCATCGGACGCCAGTGAAATACGCGGCTCCTGCGAAAGGGGCCTTGCATGTGCGCAAGTAATCCAGGCAATCCATCGAGCAAGGTGCTCTTGCCGGAGCCGTCCGGCCCAAGCACGGCGACGAACAGCCCCGTGGGCCTGATCCAGCGTCTGACCCGGCGCCTCAGCTCCATCCACGCCTGACGCAGAGTATCTAGCGGCGCGCGCGTCGCAACCTGGCCGCGTAGTCGCCCGCGCAGGCCATCCAATGCATCTCCGGGGTCCCCGTCCAGGCAAGCATCGACCACCAGTCGCGCGCCGCCGGTCCCGAACAGGGTCGCGGCCACTTGTTCCGCTCCGCTTCTCCCCAATTCCTCGACTAACTGCCTCATCCGGCGTTGCTGCGAGGCGCTCACGCCCTTGCGCTTCAGCGCTTTCTTGGCCAGTAAATAACTGAACTCAACGTCAGGCGCGGGGATCCAGAAATTGTTATAGAGACGGCGATCTTCCACCAATTCTTCGCCAGTTGAGAGCAGAACGCCTCCTCGGCGGTGGGCCTGTATAAAGTCCACGGCAGCCGAGCTAATGGTCGAGCCTTGCACCCAGCAGAAGACGAAGTAGTGGCCGTCGGGAGCGTAGTTCAGACACTGAACCGGCCGGTAGCCTCCCGCGTCGAGGTCCCCGAAGACTTCGCTCAAACGGAACGTGTCTTCGGGGTGGACGGCCATGTCCAGGTCGCTCGGAAGCCGTTCGGGCAGACCTTCGTACGAGTGCAGAACCACATACCGGATGCCGTACCGGTCAAGCAAGCGGAAAAGCAGCCCCAAGAACGCTGCAACCGGGCGCGCCGCCTCGCCCGTGTCTGGCGACACCGTCGGTCTTCGGTCTGTAAATGCCGGAGAAGTCATATCGAGAGTCAGTAGGCGCCGCGACCCGTCAACACAACCCAGGGAGTCTTGAGGAGTATCTTGAGATCCAGCGCAAGCGACCAGTTTTGTATGTAGTAAGTATCCAGTTCCATCATCTTCTCGAACGATACGTCGCTACGCCCGCAGACTTGCCAGAGGCCGGTGATACCCGGTAACACGCGTGAACGGTGTTCCGCCCACGCCGCGAACTTACGGCTCTGTCCGTCCGGGTCGAGATCGGCGGCGGGCAAAGGCCTGGGACCGATCAGGCTCATGTCGCCGCGCAGCACATTGATCAATTGTGGGAACTCATCGATGCTGAACCGGCGCATCACGCGCCCCAGAGGCGTGACGCGCGGGTCGCGCTTCATTTTGAACAGGTGCCCGTCTTGCTCGTTATGGGCGGCCAGATGGCCGCGATTCTCCAGTCCGGTGCGCATGGAGCGAAACTTCAGGAAATTGAAATGGCGCCCTCCCCGGCCAACCCGCGGGGATTTATAGAAGACCGGTCCGCGCGAGGTCAGCTTTGTCAGCACGGCGAATAGTGCCAGGAGGGGCACAAAGATAAGTAGGTTGATGCTCGCCACTACGATGTCGAAAACGCGCTTGATCAATTCCTGGCGTCTAGTGAAATACACAGGCTTGACTTCCACTAGCGCCAGGCCGGAGATGGACGTGACACCAACTTCTACGTCGGCGCCGGGGTTGTCGAGTATTTGGTTGATAATGACGCCCATGCGGCGGGCCACGAGATAGCAGCGCTCGATCTCCGCAGGTTCCAATTGATGATCGAGAATGAGAACGCGGTCGAGCTTCGCGCGGTTGACGATCTCGCCGAGTTGCGACACGGTGCCTAGGACGGGTACCGGGTTGCCCAAGCCTTCCGCGGAGGCGCCATCCGGCAGAATCACGCCAGCCACGGACAAGAAAGCGTTTCTGGGCCGGCGCACACGGTCGATCACTTCGCGCGCCATCTCACCGTAACCCAACACGGCGACCCGTTGCGGCGAAGGCCACAGCGCTTCGACGCGTTTGTGGAGAATGGGTTCGGCCATGCGCCCCAACAGAAGAATCCCGAAGCTCACGGGTGTGAACAGGAGCACGAAGGCGCGCGAAGCGGGAAGCCCTAATTCGCGCGTAAAGAAGCTGAGCACGATCACGGAGGTCGCGGCGGTGAGAGCCGATTCGACCACGCGTAGCGCCGATCCGTGCACCGGTGTCCGGGTTCTACGATGGAAGTTTTCCAGCCAAAGCGCCGCCAACGCCCACAAGGCCAAAACCGCGCTCAGAGACGGAATGAGATGCCCACCTCCGGGCTGCGCCAACCGGGTGAAGTCCGGCAGCGCAAGAAGAGCCGCCATACGCAGCGTTACGTGCCAGGCAAGGGCCAAGCCGGTCAGATCGAGAAGGAGTTCGAGAAGGCGATAGCGAACGCCGTGGCGCTTCGTTTCGGCATGCATAACGGATGCACCGGGCGCTTCGGTTCGAATCGTGTCTACATCTAGCAGTATCATCGGCTGCACCTAACAGGCCTATGACGGCCAACACCGCCATGCCGCCCGGCTTTCAGAACTTCTTGCTCGCACCAGTCGTCTTGGCGTAGTAGCTGTAGTTAGCCGCGTAACCAAGTGTGTTTGGATTCCAATCGTTGAGAATCGTCCCCAGCAGCGGAATGCCGTCCTCGGCCAGACGCCGGCGAGCCGCCATGGCAAGGTCGCGATTGGTTTCTCCCGCGCGCACAACCAACACCACTGCGTCCGCCAAGCGCCCCAGCACCCGCGCGTCCGCCAGGTGCATCACAGGCGGTGTATCAATGATCACGGCATCGAACTCGTTGCGAAACTGCGTGAGGATCTGTTGAATTCGACGCCGGCTTAGTAAGTCCAGAGTCTCCTCGTCGCCTTGTCCGCTGGTTAATACGTGTAACCCCGGCAACTCGGTCCGCTGGCACAGCGAGCGTTTCGCAAGTTGGTAGGCCGGGCTTTCGGCGCGTAACAAGTCGCTCAGGCCAGCGTCGTTGGACAAGCCGAAAATCTCGTGCACCCTGGGCTTGCGCAAGTCCGCATCGATCAGAAGCACTTCGCGCCCCGTCCGGGCGAGGGCGATCGCGAGGTTTGTGGAAACCGTCGTTTTCCCCTCTCCGGGGCCGGGACTGGTCAGCAACAGTACCGTCGACCTATCGCGCGCGTCCACCGAAACAAGAATGGATGCCAGCGTGGCGCGAAACGATTCAGCCACTAACGAGGGCCTCTGCTTCCACGACGCCAGTTCCACGCGGGCACCGTCCAAGCGCAATTGGTCCGCGCCGGACGGGATAGTCCCCAACTCGGGTAGTTGCAAGTAGTTCGAGACGTCCCCCGGCACTTTGAAGCTGTGGTCGGTTCGCTCCCGCAACATGATCAACAGAGCGGCGAGTAAGAGCCCGCTGGTCGCTCCCAGCAGAGTGTTGACGGCGATATTCGGTTTGAAGGGACGGGAGGGTATCTCCGCGGGATCCAATACCTGGATGTTACTGGCGCGGATGGCGGAAGCGATGCCGGACTCCCTGACCTTCTGCAAGATGGACTCGTACAACTGTCCGTTTGCCGCAACCTCTCTCTGCAGCACGTCGTAGTGCACGGCCTTGGCGGCTGCATCCGAAACCAAGGCGGCGTGATTCGTATAGGCGGTGGTCAGCAACTGCTCGCGGCGCCGCGCGGATTCATATTCGTTCTCAATTCGACTCATGATACCGCCGCGTTCGCGCGCCAGCGCGGCATCCAACTCGGCAACTTGCGCCTGTAGTTGCTTTACTTTGTAATGGGAAGGCGTGAGAAGCGTCTGCGCTTCAGCCAGTTGCCTGCCTAGATCGGTTCGCTTGCTCTGAACGTCGCGCAGCACGTCGCTATCCAGAATCTCGGGCAGAGATTTGGCGGACATCCCTTTGGCTATCTCGTAACGCGACTGCTTCGCCACGCGCTCGGCCTGCGCCCGGGACAGTTCCGCCTGTAATTGCTGTAACTTCTCCTCGGCTACGCTGTGTTTGTCGGAGACGAACATCAGGCCCGAGCTACGAGCATAGTCCTGCAGCTTGGCCTGCGAATTCTCTAGCCGCTGGCGAAGCTCCCCGACGTGGCTAAGCAGCCAGTCGCCGGTGCGCTGGCTGCGCTTCCAACGCGATTCGAGGTTCCATTCGATCCACTCGCTGGTAAGCGTGTTGAGTACCTTGGCGGCGAGGACGGGGTCAGTGGAATCGTACAGCAACTCAATCAGCCGCGTGCCGCGGGAGCGCACCGTCAGGCTGCCGGCCAGGGCCGCGATGGCTTTGTCCTTCGCGGGTTCGGCGGCGGGCGCACGAAGGCCCATGACAGCGAGCCAAGGCGCATACCAGCGCTGCGGCTGGTGGGCATAGGCATCCGCTAATCCCAGGCGTGTAACCGTGCTCTGAAGCAGCGACCGGCTTTGCGCGATTTCGATATAGTTGTCGATGCTCACATCCGCCCCAGCCGGACCGGCCGTGGCATAAGGATCCACGTCCTTTAGGTTCAACAGGTTCTCGTTGACATTTTGGATTTCAATGGTAGTTCGTGCCCGGTAGGTTGGGATCTGATAGAAACTCACCAATGCCGCGGCAGTGGCGCATAGCAGCATCCCTAGTACTAACTTCCACTTATGGCGCCATAGGATCTCAATTCCAACTCCGCTACCCGGCGGCCTTAGATCGACCACCGGCGCCTGGGCCGCGAGTTCACCCCCGTGACTCGATCGCATCCAAGCCAAGTCGCGGCCAAAGGGCGCTTGCGGCTCTCTATCCGATTCCCAAGGGGTTATTCCGTTGTTCTGCTTACCCATCATCTTCTCTTAGATTCCCGGCTTCTCTAAAGGACTCAGCGCCGCCAAATGACCAGTCCTGTACCTATTTGCACAGCCGTGCTAAGCACACTCATGCCAGCCTGCCGCGCGGTATTGTTCGGCACGAACAGAATGTCGTCCGCTTGCATGGGAACATCCTTAGATTTCCCGTCCAGGATCAGCTTCAGGTTCACGGCTATCTCGGTGCGCTGCGCTTGTCCGGCAACCACACGGAGTATCTTGGCTTGCTTCGGCGCGGCGGTCCGGTCCAGACCCTCTGCGTAAGCCAGCGCCTGGAGAGCAGAAATGTTCTCCCGATCGTTCAGAACAAACCCGCCGGACTTCTTCACCTGCCCCAGCACATACACAAGCTCGCCCTTGGATACCGCAATCACATCCTGAGGCTCAATCATGATGTTCAACTCCGGGTTGCGGCTTTCCATAACCGAACGAAGATTCAGTTCGGCCACGCTAAACCGGCCGCTGGGGTCCGTGTGGGCGCTCGCAAGGGGGATCGCGCCACGCTCGATGCGGCGTGTCAAGCGTATGGTGTGGCCTGCCTCGGGCTTCAAGCCGCCCGCCATCGCAATCACGTCCACCAAGGTTTTCCTGCCCTCTAACTGGTGGATTCCAGGTTTATTCACAGCGCCGATGACTGAGACGGGTTGACTTCTGGAATCCGTGACTGTTACCGCGACTTGCGGCGCCTGCACATAGGTCTTAAGCTTCGATGCGAGGTTGCCGTTAAACTGCTGAACCGTCAGGCCACCGGCGCGGATCCTCCCGATTAGCGGCAAGTCGACGTATCCGCTCGGATCAATTCTCACCGGCGATTTGCCGATTTCCTCCGCTCCCAGAGCCCAAATGGAGAGTTGATCGCCTGGGCCAAGAATATAGACCTCCGACGGCGACCTCTTTTCACTATTTGCCGGAATTTGAGGATCGGACCGCTCAGACCCATCTGCGCCCGGACACACAACGCTCAAAGCGAGCAGAACTACCAGTAATTCAAATGACTTCCCCACCCAGGACCTCCTCTGAACCGCTATCGACTTACCCAGCAGAAACAACCGCAGCACCGACTACGCAGTGTACAGACACTACAAACCTACGGAGGCAGGCTTCCTGATCTGCCACGCCATAATCGCAGTGTTTCGCGCCACCGCTGTTAAGCTAGATAGTAAGAAAACGGACTTCCCCTCAACAGCGCCAATCTGACTTAGCCCATAATAGACTAGAGGAATTGCCCAGTTATTGTTTGAGTCTATCGTAGGTCGCTGAAGGTGTCAAGGACTAAATGGGTCGTAGATTACAAATTAGTACTATAAGATTCACCTGTGACTACATGGGTGTATGCATCGCATTGTTCCGGCGGATTATAGTAGTTTTCTGGACAGTTCATCCATGACTGTGATGGTGTATGTATCTGTGGCTCCCGTGCATATCCTATAGTGCACACGGTGTCCCACAGACCCTTCATCCCACCTTAATTAGTCCATGAATGCTTCTATTCTCGCCGCTTATATCACAGTTGTAACGGGTATATTGGGGTACACTGCCGACCGGCTATAAGCCGAACAGAATCAACTGGTTGCCTGAATCGCAGTAGATCGTACTCGGTGTCGGACGCTTGAAGTGCCCGTAGAATGGGCGTTCTCTCAAAAAGCGTAACACTCAAAACCTGTGGAATCTGGTAGAGACTCGCCTCCAGGCCCAACCGCTTCGTGACGATGGCCACCAGCACGTAAACCGAGACCGCGATCCAGATTTGCGTCTTCACGGCGTTCTCGCTGGTGCCGAAGAAGGCCTTGATGCGCAGGTGCTGCTTGATCCATTTCACTAGTGACCGGAGGGTCACTCGGACACAACCCACGGCACCATCGGTAATCCGCGGGAGCAGCTGTCGCCGCTTCTGGATCAGCGGCGAGAAGCTTGCTCATGTGGTCATGCAGTGCGCCGGCGCGGGGGCTCCGCCCCGGCAATAGGTGAGTGAACTTCCGAAACGGCGCGCCTTAGATGGTTTTGTCTTTGGCGTAACAGAGCGGAGAGATGGGGCAGGCCGCGCAGTTCGGTTTGCGCGCCTGGCACAAGCCTCGTCCGTGCAGGATCAACTGGTGCGAGACCAGAATCCATTTCTCTCGAGGGATGATCGCCATCAGGTCGCGCTCGATCTTCTCCGGCGCTTTCTCTTTGCTCAGATCGAGCCGTCCGGCGAGCCGCTGCACGTGCGTGTCCACCACCACGCCGCTCGCGATGCCGTACGCCGTGCCCAGCACCACGTTGGCCGTCTTGCGCGCCGCGCCGGGCACGGTGAGCAATTCTTCCATGGTGCGCGGCACCTCGCCTCCGAAATCCGCCAGGATCTTCTTCGCCGCGCCGATGATGGACTTGGCCTTGTTATTGAAGAAGCCCGTCGAGCGAATGTCGGCGGCCAGCTCGGCCTGGCTCACGGCGGCGAAATCGCGGATGGCCGGATACTTGGCGAATAGTCCAGGCGTCACCTGGTTCACGCGTTTGTCGGTGCATTGCGCCGAAAGGATGGTCGCCACCAGCAATTGCCAGGCGCCCTTGTGGTGGAGCGCGCAGGTGGCGTCGGGATAGAGCGCGTCGAGGTGTTTCAGAATTTTCGCGACGCGCTTCTTACGTTCGGCGGCGGTTTTGGGTCGGGGGCCGGGCATCTCAGCCCAGATTTTCCAACAGCTCGGGGACCTTTTTCAAGATGCCGGTGAAGATGGGCGTGTCGCGCACGGTGTACTTGCTGGCGTCGGTCTCGCGCAGTTCCATCACCAGGTCGACGAAGTCCTCCGGGTAGTCGCTTTCGAAGGCCACCACGAAGTCCTGATCGTCGAGGCCGAACGAGTAGGTCGTGTTGAGCTTCACGCGCGGATACTTATGCCCCACCACGATGTGCTCGTTCATCATGCCCTGCCGTGTCGGAAGGTTGAGAAGATACCACTCGCGTGTCTTGACGAACGGGTAAATGAAGATGTACTTGAAGCGCCCGGGAATCAGCGTGCCGCGAGAATCGAGCTGCCCCTCGTGTTCGTGGCCGATCAAGTACGTGGAGCGCTTGGTCATCGACAGGAGCGAGCACTTGGCTTCCAGGTACTTGCCCATCTCGGTGCGGTGGATCTCGACCACCATCTGTTCCATGTCTTCGAGAGAACAGCCGATGCGCCACAGCATGATGTCGACGTCCGCGCGGATGCCCAGCAACGAAAACGGCAGAATCATCATGCGGTCCTGAATCTGCCAGCGCGCAATCACCGCCGAGAGTTCTTCGCGCCCGGCCTTCTTCTGCTCTTCTCTTAAATGGCGCCAAGCCGGATTCAGCTTGTAGCCGAGGAAATTGACATACTGCCGCTTCGGTTCGATCTGTTCTGACATGTTGAGTTCCAGCGGAAGCCGCCCAGTCGACTAACATGGTAGCATTGCGCCCAAAACTCATGGTTTCGGCGGCCGCTCTGGCGGCGTTCGGCGCAAGCCTGGGGTCTTCCTTTCATTTTGATGATTACGCCATCCTTTCCGATCCAGTTCTTACGTCGTGGAGCGGCTGGTGGGAGGTCTGGCGGCCGCTGGGAACCCGCCCGCTGACCTATTTCACATTCTGGCTGAATTATCAACTGGGTGGCGCGAACCCGGCCGGCTACCACCTGGTGAACCTGCTGCTGCACGTGGCGGCGACGCTGATGCTGGCGCGCGTGTTGCGCGGGCGATTGCCGGACCGGGCGGTGCTGGTGGCGACGGTGCTGTTTGCATTGCATCCCATCCAGGCGGAGCCCGTGCTCTACATCTTCGCGCGCTCCACGCTGCTGGCGACGCTGCTGTGCCTGGCCGCGCTGGATAGTTGGCTGCGCGAAAGGCGCTGGCCGGCGGTGGGGTGGTTCGCGCTGGCGCTGGCGGCGAAAGAAGAATGCGTGGCCTTCCCGCTGGTGCTTCTGCTGCTGCATGCCGTGGAGCGCCGCGACCGGCGCGAGCGCCTGCCTATGGCCGCGATGCTGGTCCTCTCGCTGGCCGCCGGCCTGAGAGTATTCGCCGCATTACGTGCGCATCCGGACACACCGGCCGGAGCGCAGGCGGGTGTGAGCGTGCTCGACTATCTCCTGGCGCAAGGTCCGGTGGTGCTGCGCTATCTGCGCCTGCTGGCGGTGCCGTGGGGATTCACAGTGGATCCGGACATCGCGCTTCCCTCGCTGGGGGTCGCGCTGGCGGCGTGGACCGCACTAGTGGCTGTGTTCGTCGCGCTCACCCTGCGGCTGCGCAAGAACGCGGCCGCCTTCTGGGCGTTGGCGGGCTTCCTCCTGCTGGCGCCGAGTTCGTCCATCTTCCCGGCCCAGGACCTGGCCGCGGACCGGCGCATGTACCTGCCCATGATTGCCTTTGCGGCGGCGGCGGGACTGCTCGCCGCGCGCCTTGATAAACGCGTGCTGGTGGCCGGCGGCGCCATCCTCGCGCTGCTGAGCTTCGAGCGCACGATGACGTGGCGGACCGAAGAATCGCTGTGGAGTGAAGCGGTGGCGCGAGCGCCCGGCAAGATCCGTCCCAAGATCCAGTTGGCGCGAGCCGTGGCGCCGCCGCGCGCCATCGAGTTGCTCGCCGAGGCCCAGCGTATGGCGCCCGAAAACGCCCAGGTGGCGGCGGAGTTCGGTCGTGTCTGGTTGGCTGCGGGCCGTCCCGCGGAAGCTCTCGCGGAATTCGGCCGCGCACTGGCGCTGGAGCCCGGTAGCGCGCGCGCCATGAACAACCGTGGCGTGGCATTGCTCGCGCTGGGACAAGCGCAAGCCGCGCGCGAGGATTTCGAGCGTGCGCTAAAAGTGGACCCGTGCCAGTTCGACGCGCGCTTGAACCTTCTCCGAATGGGGGCCGTGCCTCCCGCCGCGGCCGGTTGCCGCTACACCAAGGACCAACTCGACGCGCTCGGACGATGAGTGGCCGTTACGGCGCGACCGCGGGCGAAGTGATCTCCAGGTCCGCTTGGAGAAACTGCCAGTCCGGCAATTCATAGGCGCGCATGTTCGAGCGCACCGTGGTCTTGAGTTCCTTGGACTGGTATGGTCCGATGGACGGGATTTTGAACTCAAAGCTCGCCAGCGGCGCGTGTGCGGGGTTGGCACCCTTGGGCCTCAACGTGATCGTGCCACCAAGATCTGCGATGTCGGCGCCCGAATGATTCACCACCAGGAATTCGACCTGGGCCTTCTGCGCGGCGTCTTCGTTGATGCGTATGCCGGTCACCTCGATTTGTTTTGAAAGCGGATGCCGCTTGCCGGTGGACAACGCGGCCGCGGTCTGCTCCGTCGATTGAGCAGGCGGCGAGGAGGGCCGGGTCAACAGATAGAGCGACAAACCCAGGCTGATCAATGCGATAGCGACAACCAGCGTGATCGCCCAGTTCGGCACGTGATGGGTTTTGGTTAGCGGGTGCCCGGCAACCGGATGGGACTCGGCGGCGGGCGCGGAGGGGACCACGGGTACGTCAGGGGAGTCCGACGGCTGGCTTCCACTGGCGCAATTAGGACATTCCGAGTAGGACGGCGGCACTTCGTGGCCGCATTTGGGACAGATCCAAGTGAACATTGCCTTCCTTTACTTCCAATGTAGCGCACGAGCGGCCTCGCGCCATGCGCCCACCTTCTTTTTTCTGAAAGCGGCGGGCCGTATGAGGCAATATATTATGTAGCCATGGAATTCTTCCGGCGCGCCCAGGGCCAACCGGCCAATCTGGGAATTCTGCCCGGAACTTTCAATCCGCCCACGCGAGCGCATTTCGCGCTGGTTCGCGCGGCGGCGCCCCACATCGACGAAGCGCTATTCGTATTGCCGCGCGTGTTTCCGCACAAACGTTACGAAGGCGCCAGCTTCGAGGATCGCGTGAAAATGATCGAGACTGCAGCCGCTACTCTGCTCGGCGACTTGCCCTACTCGGTCGCCTCGACCCAGGGCGGACTATTCATCGAGGTGGCGCGCGAATGCCGCGAGGTTTACGGCCAGGCCGCACGCCTGCTCTTCTTGTGCGGGCGCGATGCCGCCGAGCGCGCGGCCGCCTGGAACTACGGCCGTCCCGGCGCGTTCGCCGAGATGCTCGGCGAATTCGAATTACTGGTCTTTCCCCGCCAAGGCTCTTACAAGCCGCCCCCCGAAATGCGGGATCGCATCCACGTGCAACCGCTCGACGCCAGTTGCGATGGGATTTCCTCCACAAAAGTTCGCGAGCGGGTCATCCGCGGAGGGAGGTGGGAGCACCTGGTCCCAGGCGCCATTGCGAACTTGGTGCGGCAGATATACCATCGGGCCGCATCCACGTAAGTCATTGCGGACAAAAGAGAAAACGCCAGAAAACGGATCCCGTTCACCCCGCCAAATTCCCCGTACGCCCACGAATTAGTACCATTCGGCGAAATACCGTAGTCCCACTAAAGCTTCGTGAATATACTAACAACATCGAGGGCTGGCTGTTTTTCTGGGTGTAGTTCGCGGGGATAGCTCTGTACGAGGAGGGTTGATCTAGCGTGAGTACCCAGACATTTGCCGCCGCCCGCGCCAAGGGCAAGCCGTTCGAGATCGTGCAACCCGCGACCACCTACACGGGTGCGTCGATCAAGCCTCTTATCAAGGGTTTACCGAAGATCACACAGTCTCTGTGCCCGGAATGCCTGAAGATCATCGAGGCCGTCGAGTTCGAGGAAAACGGCAAGGTCATGATGGAGAAGACCTGCCCCGAGCACGGCGACTTCCGGGACATCATCTGGAGCGACGTCCGAGCTCTATCTCAAGATGGAGGACTGGGTGTTCGGCGACAACCGCGGTTTGACCAACCCGACCGTCACCGATGCCAAGGAATGTCCCGACCGATTGCGGCCTGTGCATCCTGCACACCAGCCACACGGCCCTGGCCAACCTCGATCTCACCAATCGCTGCAATCTCACCTGCCCGGTCTGTTTCGCCAACGCCAACGCCGCCGGCTACCTCTACGAGCCCACATCGAGCAGGTCACGCAAATGATGCTGCAAGCCTGCGCGACGCAAAGCCCGGTGGCGGGCCGCATCGTGCAGTTTTCGGGCGGCGAGCCGACCATCTATCCGCACTTCCTCGAGGCCGTGCGCATGGCCAAGGAAATGGGCTTCTCGCACATGCAGATCGCCACCAACGGCATCCGTTCACCAACCTCGATTTCGCCTAGCAGTGCAAGGAAGCCGGCCTGCACACGCTGTACCTGCAGCTTCGACGGCGTCACCGACGACGTTTACCTGCGCACGCGCGGCGAAGCGCTGCGCGAGAAGAAGCTTCAGGTGCATCGAGAACGTGCAAGAAGGCCGAGCTGAAGATCGTCTTCGTGCCCACCATCGTGAAGGGTCTCAACGATCACCAGATCGGCGATATCGTACGGCTGGCGCTCGACAACATCGAGTGCTCAGCGGCATCAGCTTCCAGCCGGTCGCCTTTACGGGCCGCATCTCGAAGCACGAACTGGAAGCCAAGCGCTTCACGCTGTCCGACTTCGCCCATGCCATCAGCGAGCAGACCGGCATGACGGACACCTACGAGGACTGGTTCCCGCTGACCTGCGTCACGCCGTTCTCCAAGCTGCTCAGCGCGCTGCGCGGCGAAGAGACCACCACGCTTACCTGCCATCCGCACTGCTCGCTGGGCACCTACCTCTTCGTGGACCAGAACCAGCAGGGCGTGCCGGTGACGCACTTCGTCGACGTCGGCACCATGCTGCAGGACATGGACATGCTGTCGCGCAAGGCGGGCAAGGCCTCGATCAAGTTCTTCACCAAGATGAAGGCCTGGAACACGCTGCGCAAGCACTTCCACGAAGATCGCGCCCCCGAAGGCCTGACCTTCAACAAGTTCCTGCAGACCCTGCAGGGCATGACCGACAAGGAGTACGGCCGCGGTCCAGCGAAAAGGAAGGCTTCACCTACAAGACGCTGATGGTTGCCGGCATGCACTTCATGGATTCCTACAACTACGACGTCGAGCGCGTGAAGCGCTGCGTGATCCACTACGCCGCGCCGAACGGCATGATCTATCCGTTCTGCACCTACAACTCCGGCCCGTGCTACCGCGAGAAGATCGAGAAGGACTTCTCGATGCCGTTCGAAAGCCAGCAACTGCTGCGCACGCTGTGCGCCGAGCCGTCGACCGGTTGCGGCTCCTGCGCTTCGGCGAAGTAGCGCCGCGCGCAGGTGCGGGGCTCTGTGCATGGACCAACTCGATGCTTCGAGTTGTAGATCCGTGCGGGGCCGTTTTCCGCGTTCTTCACACTATCCTTTACAATAATGTACATCGCCGGGCCGTACTTGCGCTTGGCGGCATCGGCCAGTAGTGCGGCACCGCGCCCGGGATCTCGCGGAACAATCCTACCCGAACTGTACAACAGGCCCATCTGATATATGGCCGGTGCAAACTTCTCTTTCACGAGTTGCTCCATCGTATTGGCTGCTGTCGCTGACATTTTCCCATCCTCGCTCGACAGGCGGGCGAGTGCGATATTGAAGTTCTTGCGGCGGTCCTCGGCCCTGCGGTCGAACGGTACATTTTGAAAACGGAAGTTTACGTCGACGGTAGCGAGAATCGGCACGGGCTTGCCGCCTTTTTGCCCTGGCTCGAAAACCCACTCTCGGATGGCGGCTTCCGCGCGTTCGTCCAACCCATATCCGGCGGGGCTGAGCACGGTTATATTTGTGGCTTTCCCTTGTTCGCTGACCACGATCTCGAACGCAACAGTGGCCTGTACGTTGGCATCCCGAGCCTCGGGTGTGTATTCCGGCTCTACCTTGAAAATGAGTCGTGGCGGTTTGACGCCGGGACCTATGCGTTGCACGACCTGCTGTTTTGTGATGTTCTGCGTCTCCCGCGCTCCGCCAACGTCCAGCACCAGAAGCGTTGCCATCAGAGAACATTTCAAGCAAGTGTGTCGCATATCAAAAGCGTGGTTTATCGGTACGATAAAATGACGTCGACTACTTTGGTTCCGGCTCGCACGCGCAACTCGCGGCTGACGGATTTGGGCCGGCGCGTGACCACGTCGAGAACCGCTCTGGTGTACTCGTCGAGACAGGGCCCGTTCAAGTGATCGCCCGCGCGCAGCTTGCAAAGTCTGGCGGCCTGGACCTGATCCGCGGCATCAAGGCCGCTCAACTGGATTGTCCCCAGCACGAACTGCCGGCCCTTGGTCACCTCGACGGTCACATCAACAATGAATCCCTCCTTGCGAAAGGAGCGCACGGGGTTGGAGTGGACGTCGATGTAGCCGTCCTGCCGCAGCGGCTGTTCCATGGCGGCAATCGCGGCCATGAGCTTCTTCCAATCCGCGGAGCTTCGTTCGCCGAAGCGCGCGGCCGCGCGCAGGGCATCCAGGGGAAGGCCGTCGCCCACGATGTCTACTTTCCCAAGCGTCCAGACGGGGCCTTCGTCGATGTCGATGGCCACATCCACCGTCCCGACTTGGGGATTCACCGCACGCACACGCCGAAACGCCGCTGTCAGCATCCCCCGCTCTTCGTAGAGCGGCTTGATGTTGAACTCCAATAAGCGGCGGACCTCGCGCTCGGAATACTCTCTTCCCTTCAAGAGCCGCTCGGCGATCGTGGTGAGGGCCGCGCTTTCCATCGCGCGCTGGCCAGTGAAGCGAAATCCGACGATTTTCGGCGCGTTGGCCAACCGGATGACGGCCTCCATGCGTCCGGTGGACAGGTCTGTTTCATTCATGACGGCGATTTCCCGGCGATGTCCCAAGCACTGCAAAACGCTCTCGATAGCCAGCTGGCAATAAGAAATGGCGCGTTGGTTGTCCGGAATTCGTTCCGCGGCCAGAGGGTGCGCGGATTTTAGTTCCTTCCAGATGGTGGGCGCGTCAATATCGGGGATGTCGACGACAATGGGCAGAGTGGCCGGCTCCTCGGTCACCTCCAGCGTGACCGCGTACGTACTTTTGCCGCCGGCCGTGCGCGGCTGATAACGGTAGTTCGCGGATTGATAGAAGCCCGAGTCGACAAGCTGCCGCGCCGCCGTTTCCGGCTCCTGGCGGCCGACGACCGCGTTCAATCGCAGTCCCGAGGCCGCGATGGCCACCTCCGGGCGATAGCGATCGCAGCCCTCGACGCGCAATTCTGAAATGGGCGCTCGAGCTTGGAGCGCCGCAAACGATGCGGTAAGGATCACAATGAGTGCAGCCGCAGGGCGGGTGCGCGGGGACATGGTCCATAACATTCTAATGCATGCGGTCGGAACGTCGCGCTAACTCACGCGCCGTCGCGCTCATAATTTGGGGGGATTGCGGAGGATGGGCAAGCCGGACCATCGCAGGCCGGCGGCCACGTGACGACGATCCCCTGCCCAGCCCCAGCCGGTGGCCAGCAACCACTCACTGTAGAGAACATCCAACTTGCGCGAAACGTGACCGAGCTTGTCGAGTTGCGCTTGATCAGCGCGCTGCGCGGCGAAGAGACCACCACGCTTTCCTGCCATCCGCACTGCTCGCTGGGCACCTACTTCTTCGTCGATAAGAACAAGCGGGGCGTGCCGGTGACGCGCTTCATCGACGTGGGCAACATGCTGAAGGACATGGACATGCTGGCGCGCAAGGCGGGCCGGGCCTCGTTCAAGTTCTACACTAAAATGCAGGCCTGGAATTCGCTGCGCAAGCACTTCTACGAAGATCGCGCTCCCGAAGGCCTTACCTTCACCAAGTTTTTGCAGACCATGCAGGGCATGACCGACAAGGAGTACGGCCGCGGTTCCAGCGAAAAGGAAGGCTTCACCTACAAGACGCTGATGGTTGCCGGCATGCACTTCATGGATGCCTACAACTACGACGTCGAGCGCGTAAAGCGCTGCCTGATCCACTACGCCGCGCCGAACGGCTTGATTTATCCGTTCTGCACCTACAACTCCGGACCGTGCTACCGCGAGAAAGTCGAGAAGGACTTCTCGATGCCGTTCGAAAGCCAGCAACTGCTGCGCACGCTGTGCGCCGAGCCGTCGACCGGTTGCGGCTCCTACGCTTCGGTTAAGTAAGCGCCGCGCGCAGGTGCGGGGGTCTGTGCATGGACCAACTCGATGCTTCGAGTTGTAGGTCCGTGCGGGGCCGTTTTCCGCGTTCTTCGCACTATCCTTTACAATAATCGCGCGCGGATTCGCGATAATAGGGGACACCTGCATGGATTTCGTCGAGCAGCTGAAATCCTCCGTCGATATCGTGAAGACCGTGGGCGACTACGTGCGCCTGAAGCGCTCAGGCTCGGGCCCGCGCTACACGGGTTTGTGCCCGTTCCATAACGAAAAGACGCCCTCGTTTTCGGTGCACTCGACGCATCAGTTCTACAAGTGTTTCGGCTGTGGAGCCGGCGGTGACGTCATCAAGTTCGTCATGGAGATCGAGCGCCTTACATTCTATGAGGCGCTCAAGATGCTGGCCGAGCGCAACGGCGTGCCCATGCCGAGACGCGCCGAGTACAGCGACGAAGAGACCAAGCTGCGCGCCTCCGTTTTCGACATGCACGAAATCGCCGCGCAAGCCTTCGCCGCGAATCTGCTGAGCGCGGCGGGCGCCGAGGCGCGCGCCTATCTGGCCAGGCGCGCCGTGGCGCCGGAGACCATCGCCGAATTCGGTTTGGGTCTTTCCGAGCGTGGCGGCCAGGCGCTCATCCGCCGTTTCGAGAAGGAAGGCTTCTCCGCGCAAGCGCTGGACGCCTGCGGCCTGGTGCTGAAGCGGCAGGACGGCAGCGGCTACTTCGACCGCTTCCGCAACCGTCTGATGTTTCCCATCCACAACGAGAGCGGGAAGGTCATCGGCTTCGGTGGGCGGGCGCTCGCGGACGACGACGAACCGAAATATCTCAACTCGCCCGAGACGTCCATCTACCGCAAAAGCTACGTGCTCTACAATCTGCACCGCGCCAAGGAGGCCATCCGCAAAGGTGACCGCGTGGTGCTGGTGGAAGGCTACATGGACGCCATCGGCGTGTACGCCTCGGGCGTGCGCGAAGTAGTGGCCAGTTGCGGCACCGCGCTCACCAGCACGCAGGTGCGAGCGCTGAAGCGCCACTCCGAACGCATCGTCGTGAATTTCGATCCCGACGCCGCCGGCGCCAACGCGAGCGAGCGCTCCCTTCAGATGCTGCTGGAGGAAGGCATGCACGTGCGCATCCTGCAACTGGAAGGCGGACTGGACCCGGACGAGTACGTGAAGCAGCGCGGCGCGGCCCACTACCGCGAGTGCCTGGACCGCGCCGGCGGTTACTTCTACTGGCTCGCCGATCGCGCCCGCGCGCGCTACGACATGCATTCGGCCGAAGGCCGCGTGGCCGCGTTTCAGTTCTTGTTGCCGGCCGTGCAGCGCATTGCGAGTAAGATCGAGCGCGCCGCCTTGGCGAACGATTTGGCGGGTTATCTGGGCGTCGAGGTCGACCTGGTACTCGAACAGTTCCGCAAGGCCGCCGCCGAACGCCGCGAGACCACCATCGCCGCGCCCGCGCCCACGCTGCGGCCCTTTGAAGGCCTGCTGCTCAAGGCGCTTCTGGATAGCGAAGAAGTTCGGCGAGAGGTGTTGCCACGGCTGAAAGCCAGGCACGCGCTGGACCGCTTCGGCGCGCCGAAAGTGTTCGAAACCATGATCGCGCTTCAGGAAAGCCAGAACGGATTCACTTATGGAGAGATTGAGGCGCGCCTGGAACCGCGTGATAAAGCCTTGCTGGAAGCGGCCGCTTTCGCCGATGAGACGAGTGAGGAGAGTTCCGCCATGGCGGTGGCGCATGCCTGCCTGCGGAAATTGGAATTAGCGGACCGCGAGACGGAGCGCGCCACGCTTCGCACCCAGATCCGCGACGCCGAGCGCAGCGGCGATCACGCAACCGCGCTAAGGTTATACGAGGAGTTGTGGCGCTTGGATCGAGGTTGATAGGGTAATCGCACCGTGCGGGCCGTGTTGTAAAATGGCAGAGTTAGGTCTTCGCGGATCGCTGGGTATGGGGCTCGGGTGAGTATCAATCCAAAGTACGATCGCCTGAAGCAGTTAATGGAGGCGGGCAAGGAGAAGGGCTTCGTCCTGTACGACGAAGTGAATGAAATCCTGCCCGACGACATGGCCGCTGGGCCCGAACTCGACGAACTGCTCGCCGATCTTGACAGCGCCGGTGTCGAAATCCTGGAAGAACCCAAGGAATTCGGCAGAAAAGGCGAGGAAGGCGAAGAACTCGTCGACCTCGAATTGGCGCAGGATCCGGGCGACAAGACCAACGATCCGGTCCGGATGTATCTGCGCGAGATGGGCACCGTACCGCTGCTTACGCGCGAAGGCGAGATCGAACTGGCCCAGCGCATCGAGCGCGGACAGTCGGGCGTGCGCAAGGCGCTGTCGCGATCGCCGCTGGTGATCCGCGAAGTTTTCCTGCTCGCCGAGGAACTGCGCCAAGAGGCCATCTGGATCCGCGACGTGCTGCTCACCCCGGAACTGGTGAGCGTGGACGACACCCTGGTCGAGCAGAAAGAAGAATTCCTGACCGCGGTGGCCGACATCGAAAAGCACTATCGCAAATCACAGCAGCTACGCCAGAAACTGCAGGGCATCATGCGCGGCAGGAAGCCGAAGCAGGTTCGATCGATGCGGGGCAGCCTGGCGAGAACCGTGGTGCGGGTATCCCAGCTTCTGCGCAGCCTGCCGTTCAGCTCTCCCGTCCAACACCGTTTGAGCGATCGCGTGCGCCGCGCGGTGGAGGAATTCAAACCCATCGAGCGCGAGGTCGCGCGCATCGGGCGCCAGATCGAGAGCCCCACAACCGAGGGCGCCGTGGCCGTCCGCGAGCTGCGCAAGGAGCTGAAGAACCAGAATCAACGCTTACAGGACCTGGAACTCGATTGTGGCGCCACGGCGACCGAGTTGCGCCGCACGCTGCAGGTGATCGAGCGCGGCGAGGGGGAGGCCGAAACCGCCAAGAAACAACTCATCGAAGCCAACCTGCGCCTGGTGGTTTCCATCGCCAAACGCTACACCAACCGCGGCATGCAGTTCCTGGATCTGATCCAGGAAGGCAACATCGGCCTCATGAAGGCGGTCGACAAATTCGACTACCGCCGCGGCTACAAGTTCTCCACGTACGCCACCTGGTGGGTGCGCCAGGCCATCACGCGCGCTATCGCCGACCAGGCGCGAACCATCCGCATCCCGGTGCACATGATCGAGACCATCAACAAACTGGTCCGCACGCAGCGGCAGCTCCAGCAGGAACTTGGGCGCGAGCCCAACACCGACGAACTGGCGCGGCGCATGGAACTGCCGGTGGGTAAGGTGCGCAAGGTGCTGCGCATTGCGCAGGAACCGATCTCGCTCGAAACGCCCGTGGGCGAAGAGGAAGAATCCCACCTGGGCGACTTCCTCATCGACCGGAGGGTGGTATCCCCGTCGGAAGCCGTCATCAACCTGAATTTGCGCGAGCAGACCGCCGAGGTCCTCAAGACCCTAAGCCCTCGCGAGGAAAAGATCATTAAGATGCGCTTCGGCTTGCAGGACGGCAGCGAGCACACGCTCGAGGAAGTGGGCCAGCACTTCGCCGTCACACGCGAGCGCATCCGACAGATCGAAGCCAAGGCGTTGCGTAAATTGCGACATCCCAGCCGCAGCCACCGCCTCAAGGCCTTCCTCGAGGCCAACCTCCACGACTGAGGCGGAAATACGCCTATCTTGACAATAATGTCTTGACAAGACCCCCGCGCCTGTACTATTGTTGATCTACAATAGGGCGATTTACAGGAGGGGGATGCATGAGAATATCGGTTCGAGCGCAGTATGCCTTGTTGGCCGTGTTTGAGTTGTCGTCAAACGTATCGGACCAACCTGTCAAGATTGCTGAAATTTCCCGGCGGCAACGTATCCCGCAAAAATTTCTGGAGTTGATTCTGGCGTCGTTGCGCCAGGCGGGATTTGTCGCCAGCCGGCGTGGAGCCGAAGGCGGTTATCTACTGGCGCAGCCGGCCGAAACGCTGACGGTGGGCGAGGTATTGCGCGCGCTGGACGCGGAAAAGCGCGCCGGATCGCGCCGCCAAAACGATGAAGAGACTCCCTTGTCTGATCTGTGGCGGAAGACGGACGCGTCGGTGTCCGCGGTGCTGGACCGGGCGACGTTCGCTGAACTGGTTCGAGCGTGGAACGACAAGCAGTCGCGCATCGAGCCGAACTGGGATATTTGAGCGGCGGTCTGGAAGGAGGATTCCCCATGATTTACCTGGACAACTCATTGAGCATCGGCCGCACGCCGCTGGTGAGATTGAATCGGATGACCAGCGGCGCGCACGCCACTGTACTGGCCAAGATCGAAGGCCGCAACCCGGCCTACTCGGTTAAATGCCGCATCGGAGCGGCGATGATCTGGGACGCCGAGGAGCGCGGGATTCTGACGCCGGGCCGCGAGATCGTGGAGCCCACCAGCGGCAACACGGGCATCGCGCTGGCGTTCGTGGCGGCGGCGCGAGGTTACTCCATTACGCTCACCATGCCCGAAACCATGTCGATTGAGCGGCGCAAGGTGCTCAAGGCCATGGGCGCGAAACTTGTGCTCACGGATGGCGCCAAGGGTATGAAGGGAGCCATTACCCGCGCCGAAGAGATTGTTGCCGGCGCTCCGGACCACTACTATCATGCCGCAGCAGTTCAAGAATCCGGCCAATCCGGCGATTCACGCCAAGACCACCGGGCCGGAAATTTGGGACGACACCGAAGGCGCCGTGGACGTGGTGGTGTCGGGCGTGGGCACGGGCGGCACGCTGACGGGCATCGCGCGTTACCTCAAGCTGGAGAAAGGCAAACCGGTTCTAATGGTGGCCGTCGAGCCGGCCACCAGCGCGGTGATTACCCAGACGCTGAACAAGTTGCCGCTGCAAGCCGGCCCGCACAAGATCCAAGGCATCGGCGCCGGTTTCATTCCGGACGTCCTGGATCTCTCGCTGGTGGATCGGGTCGAGACGGTCACCAACGAAGAAGCCGTGGAGGCCGCCCGCCGGCTCACGGCGGAAGAGGGCATCCTGTCGGGCATCTCCTGCGGCGCGGCGGTGACGGCGGCCTTGCGGCTGGCCTTCAATCCGGAGTTCGCGGGCCAGACCATTGTGGCGATTCTGCCGGATTCGGGCGAACGTTACCTCTCGACCGTGCTGTTCGAAGGTCTGTTTAGCGATTAGAGCCGCTTACTTCTCGCGCGAGATCGCGGCGTAGGTTCCCTTGACGGCGCGCAAGTAGAAGTCGGGCGCCAGCAGTATCTGCAAGCCGCGCATGCCGGCGGAGACCGAAATCACGTCGAAGATTTGCGCCATTTCGTCGACGTAGACCGGATAGTCTTTCTTACAAGCCAGCGCCGTAACGCCGCCGCGCAGGTAGCCGGTGAGCGGTTGCACGTCCTTGAGTGGAACCGTGTCGATCTTGCGGTCTCCGCTCGCGCGCGCAAGCGCCTTCAGATCCAGGGTGTAGTTGCCGGGCACGACGGCCAGGCACACGCCGTTCAAATCGCCGCGCGCAACCAGCGTCTTGAAGGTTTGCTCGGGCGGCAGACCGATTTTGACGGCGACGGATTCGGCCGAAAGATCCTCGGGATCCACTTCGTATTCGCGCAATTCGAACGGGATGGCCAACGTTTCGAGCAACCGGACGGCGTTGGTCTTGGTCACCGCCACCCTACAACGCCTCGCTTGCGTGGTAGCTGCTGCGCACCAGCGGGCCGGCCTCGACGTGCCGGAAACCCCATGTCGATGCCGGCGCGGCGAAGCCGGTCGAAATCCTCCCTGGGCACATAACGCAAGATGGGCAGGTGCTTGGGAGACGGCCGCAGATACTGGCCCAGCGTGAGGATGCTTACTTCGTGCGCGCGCAAATCGCGCATCACTTCCAGCACCTCGTCTTCGGTTTCGCCGAGCCCCAGCATCATGCCGCTCTTGGTGGGAATCTCCGGGGCGCTGTTCCTGGCATAAAGCAGAATATCCAGCGAGCGTTCGTAGCGCGCGCCCAGGCGCACCTGGCGGTAGAGCCGGGGCACCGTTTCGATGTTGTGATTGAGCACATCGGGCCGCGCGCCCAGCACCTGGTCCATGGCCGCGTGCGAGCCCTGGAAGTCCGGGATCAAGATCTCGACTTTGCAGTGCGGCATGCGCTCTCGAATCGCCTCGATGGTGAGCGCGAACAACTCGGCGCCGCCGTCCTTGCGGTCGTCGCGATTGACACTGGTAATGACGGCGTAGCGCAGACCCAGCGTTTCGACCGCTTCGGCCACGCGGCCCGGTTCGTCGTAGTCAACCGTGAGCGGGGCGCCTTTACCCACGGCGCAAAAGCCGCACCGGCGCGTGCAGACGTTGCCGAGGATCATGAAGGTGGCCGTGCGATGGTTCCAGCATTCGCCCACGTTGGGACACGCCGCGCTCTCGCAAACCGTATGCAGGCGCAGCCGTTCCACCAAGGACTTCAGCTCGCGGTAATTCTCGCCCACCGGCGCGCTCGCGCGCAGCCACTCGGGACGCTTGGGGGCGGCGGAGTTGATCGAGACCAGCACTTACTTCATTCTATCGCCCGGCCGGAAGGCGTACGCGATGCGTCGCTCCAGCACGGAATCGGACCGGAAATTCTCCCATTGCAGGTCGATTCCGGCGGCCATGTCCAGAGCCTTCTGGGGAATCAGCCCGATCAACTCGCTGGCGGCGATGGAAACGCCGTATTGCGCGGCCTCGCGCTTCACCGCTTCGAAGACAACATGCACGGGCGTCCTCTCAAAGTCGGTCAGGTTCATGGAAACCTGCGCGAGGTTGCGCGAGGCGAGCATCACGCCCATGGCCTTCACGCACGGCAGGCCGCCTGAGGAAGCGCGGATCGAACGCGCGATGCGCCTGGCGATTTCGACATCCGTGGTGTTGAGGTTGATGTTGTATGCGATGAGAAGCTTCCGGGCGCCTACGATGGTGGCACCGGCCGTGGGATGCAACTCGGCGTCACCCACGTCGGGACGCCGATCGGGTTCCACGCGGACGGCTTCACGCAAGCCTTCAAACTGGCCGCGACGGAGGTTCTCGAGTTTGGCGCGCTCGGGCCTCCGCGCGGCGGCTTCGTAGAAATAGACGGGCACGCGGAAGCGGCGCCAGATCTCTTCGCCCGCGCGCCAGGCCAGTTGCGCGCACTCTCTCCATGGTGATGCCTTCCACGGGCACGAAGGGGACCACGTCGGCCGCGCCGATGCGGGGATGCGCGCCGCGTTGCGAGGTGAGGTCGATCAGTTCGACGGCTTGGGCCACCCCCGCCAGCGCGCCTTCCAGCACCGCCTCCGGCGCGCCGGCGAAGGTGACGACGCTGCGGTTATGATCTTCGTCGCTCTCCTGGGCCAGTAGCGCCACGCCGGGCGTGGACCGGATAGCGTCCACTATGGCGCGAACTTTAGCGGCGTCGCGGCCCTCGGAGAAATTGGGAACGCATTCTACTAGTGGTCCGCCCATTGGATTGCCGGTTGTTGACAGATGATCTGGCCGCGCTTCATGACGGTGTGCACGAGATTCACGCCGAAACGATAGGGGATCTCCCGGTAGTCCGGCACGTCGCAGATCAGGAGGTCGGCCTGTTTGCCGGGTTCGAGCGACCCGACCCGGTCCCCGAGTCCCACGGCGTGCGCGGCGTTGATGGTGGCCGCCGCGATCGCCTCGGCCGGCGTCATGCGCATGTGGGCGCAGGCGAGCGCGAGAATCATCGGCATGCTGGAGGTGGGACTGGTGCCTGGATTGAAGCCCGTGGCCAGGGCCACGGCCGCGCCGCGGTCCAGCAGCGCGCGCGCCGGAGCGTAGCGGTCCGAGCCGAGATGGAAGACCGCGCCCGGCAGCAGCGTCGCGATGGTCGAGGACTGCGCCAGCAAGTCGACGTCGGTCGAGTCGGCATGCACCAGATGGTCGGCGGTCACAGCGTTCAACTCAACGGCCAGGCGGATGCCGGCGGAGTTGGAAAACTGCTCGGCGTGAATCTTGAGGCCGAAGCCCAGTGCTTGGGCGGTTTCGAGATAACGGCGCGCCTGGGAAACGGTGAATGCGCCTGGGCCGCAGCAGACATCGACGAACCGCGCGAGCTTGCGGCGGCGGATGAGCGGAAGCATATGAGCGCACATCCACTCGATGTAGTTGCCGGCGCGGCCGGCGTACTCGGGCGCCACCGCGTGCGCACCGAGATAGGTGGACACGATATCGAGCGGCTTCCCGTGGAGCGCCGCGGCCACGCGTAACGATTTCAATTCTCCGGCTTCGTCCAACCCATAGCCGCTCTTGGTCTCGATGGTAGTGGAGCCGTGACGCAGCATGGTTTCGGCGCACTGCCGCGCGCGCCATACCAAGCGCTTCCCGGGCAGACCGCGCAGCGGACGAACGCTGGAGAGCACGCCGCCGCCGGCCTCGGCGATCTGCCGGTAGTCGGCTCCCGCGATGCGCATTTCGTAGTCGGCCAGGCGCCAGGCACCGGAGACCAGGTGCGTATGACAGTCGACGAAGCCCGGCAGCACGATCCGTCCGGTGGCGTCGATCTCGGTGGCCGCGCGGGCCTCGGCTAGATTCTCGACGCGGCGCGTGGGTCCGGCGCATTCGACCAGACCATCGGATATCAGGATAGAGCCATCCTGAATAAGGCCGAGTTCGTGAGCGTCCGCGCCCCGCCTCGGTCCCCGAGGCCCGTGCAGGGTGATGAGTTGTCTGGCGCCGCGAATGAGGATCTTCTTCATTCGTTCAGGACCATCGCCCCCCATCGCTGCAGCTCCAGCCGGAGTGGGGCGTTCGCGGGCGAGGAGTCCATCAGCAGGTCGGGCACGACACCCCACCGTATCATCTCCGCCAAAACGCTGGACGGGACCGCATGGAGCCCCACCGAAACCGGTCTTCTGGCATGTACCGCGCTGCGCAGGATGCGCACGGCTTCGCGAAAGTCCGTCACCAGGTAGTCGCAAAAACCAGTGCGTATGTGGCGTTTGATGCTCCCGGCGTCCGCGTCCATGCCCAGGAAAGCCGCTCCGTGCCAGAGCGCCGCCATCGACATGGCGCCGCCTTCGGCATCCATTCCGCACGCCGCGACCAGTCTCCCGGCCAGCGCGCCGCCAAAATGCTCGCGCGCGGCCGTGGCGAGAGTTTCCGAAGCGCGGCACAGAAGGCTCTGCCCTTCCGGCGACGTCCAGCCGTCACTGACCGCCCGGTGGTTCGCGAGCAGGCCCTTCAACCGTTTTGCGATTTCGGGATCGGGACGGTTCATGCGCGTACGCGCGGCGTGCGCGGCTCCTATCGAAAGATCACCAGATCTTCGATGCAGATGTCGGAGCCGCTCGAGCCCGGATACGTTTCTCCTCTCACCACCAGGCGCACGGTGTGCGCGCCGGGCTTGAGACCGAAGGCGTGCCACACAGCTTCGCCGCCTTTGTTGTGCGGCTCGTCGGGGTAGACGTCCACGGTGCGATCCAACTTGCCGTCCAGGTAGACGTCCGCCTTGCCGCCATTGGTGAGGTAAGTTCCCGTGACGATCACGCCGGTGCCGTCGAAACGGATAGTTGCCGCGGCATCCCTGGCGGAGGCGAAGTGGCCTTTCTGCGTGTCGCGCCATGGGCCGGTGTAGTGCCAGCGGGAGTCATTATGCGAAACGCGCTCGGCGGGGCAACCGTAATCGTTCCAGATTTCCAGCTTGGGCGGCACAGCCGCCTGCGTTTTCACGAAGACGGTGTCGCCACTGACGCGCCCGCCCTCGCGTTTCACCAGAGCCAGCGTGCGCGCCTCGGTGCTGGCCACGATGGAGCGGAAAGAAAAATCCGTGTAAGAAAATTTCTTGTCCGCAATAGCCGGAATGCCGCCCTTCCATTCATCCGGGATTCGCTGGTAGCCCAGCATCACGCCGAGAACGCCCGCGGCGCTGGCCGGATTGCAATCGCTATCCTGGCCGGAGCGCGTTGAGATGTCCAGCGTCTTGCCGAAGTCGCCGTCGCCGTAGAGCAGGCCGAGCGCGATGTAGGCGCCGTTCAGCTTGGCGTCGATGTTGAAAGGCTTCAGGGCGCCCGCTGGACACGGCTCGCACTTGTCGTACTTGTCCTCGATCAACTGCCAGACCTTCTTCCAGTCCCGCGGATTTTGCTTGGACCACCTGAGCAGGTCCGCGATCAACAAGGCGTAGGGGCTCCGGGCGGGAATGGCCGCCAGGCCCGCCTGGACGACCTGGCGCGGATCGTTCTCGAAAAACGCCGCCGCGTACATCCCTGAAACGAACATGCCGCCGTAGAGTCCATCGCCGTAGTTCATGACGCGGCCGGCGCGATCGGCGATGCGGTTGGCGGCTTGCGGCATGCCGGGCGCCATCAAGCCGATGAAGTCGGCTTCGATTTGAAAATCGATATCGTTGGCGTGCGCATTGTATTTGGGCGTGCCGGAGAGCGAGCCGGGAACCCCGCGCTTCAGCGCGCGGCGGGCGGCCAGATTGGCGTGCCACAGACCGTACTTAGCGTCGCGGAACATCCGGCCGAAATCGTCCGAAGTGGCGTCCAGGCCCTGGTCGTCGAGCACCTTGGCGAAGGTCATATCCACGTAGAGATCGTCCTGCTGGAGCGCGTTACTCACGCGGTCCGGGGTCCACTTGGGTAGTTCGCCTTCCAGGATTTTCGCCTGCGCCTTGAATTCAGTGGGAGCGCCGAAGCTGACGCCGATCATCTGTCCGGCCCAGCCGCCTTCGATTTTGTCGCGCAGCACGGTGAGCGGAATCTTGCGAATGCCGGGTTTGTCCGCTGCCGGCGCGGGCAAACAGAGAAGTGCGAGCACGCCGAAGGAGAGCACTCTTCGGAACATATCCACCTCCTGGAGAATCTATTTAGATCTTCGGCAGCGTTTCCATGGAGCGGGCGATGGCCTCGCTGGGATACTCGAAATCGACGAGCTTTCCCGACAGATAGGCGTCGTAGGAGGCCAGGTCGAAGTGCCCGTGGCCGCTCAGGTTAAACAGCACCACGCGCGGCTTGCCTTCCTCGCGCGCGGCGAGGGCTTCGTCGATGGCGGCGCGGATGGCGTGCGCGGATTCGGGAGCCGGCAGAATGCCTTCCGTCTGCGCGAATTGCAGGGCCGCCTCGAAGACCGGCAGTTGCGTGTAGGAGCGCGCTTCGGACCAGCCGTGCTTGAGTAGATGGCTCATCAGCGGCGAGGCTCCGTGATAGCGCAAACCGCCGGCGTGAATGCCGGGCGGCACGAAATCGTGGCCCAGCGTGTACATCTTGATCATGGGTGTGAGCTTGGCGATGTCGCCGTAGTCGTAGGCGAAGACGCCCTTGGTCAACGTGGGGCAGGCCGAGGGTTCGACGGCCATGCAGCGCACCTTGGAGCCTTTCTCGATCTTGTCCAGCAGGTACGGCATGGCGATGCCGGCGAAGTTGCTGCCGCCGCCGAAACAACCGATGACCACGTCGGGATCCTCGCCCGCCATCGCCATCTGCTGCTGGGCTTCCAGACCAATCACAGTCTGGTGCAGGCACACGTGATTGAGCACGCTGCCTAAAGCGTAATTGGTGTCGCCGTGCGTGGCGGCGTCCTCCACGGCTTCGCTGATGGCGATGCCCAGGCTGCCCGGCGAATCGGGATGCTCGGCCAGAACGTGGCGCCCGCTCTCGGTCAGGTTGCTGGGGCTGGCGAAAACCTTCCCGCCCCAGGCGTTCATCAGCATGCGGCGGTAGGGCTTCTGGTCGTAGCTGACCCTCACCATGTAGACGGTGCATTCCATGCCGAACATGCGGCAGGCCAGCGACAGCGCGCTGCCCCACTGGCCCGCGCCGGTCTCGGTGGCCAGTCGCTGGATGCCGGCTTGCTTGTTGTAGTAAGCCTGCGCCACCGCCGTGTTGGGCTTATGGCTGCCCGCGGGGCTGGTGCCTTCGTACTTGTAATAGATGTGCGCCGGGGTGTCCAGCAATTTCTCCAGCCGGCGGGCACGGCACAGCGGCGTGGGCCGCCACAGCTTGTAGATATCGCGCACTTCGCCCGGGATGTCGATCTCAGGTTGCTGCGAAAACTCCTGCTCGATGAGAGACATCGGAAAAATGGGCGCGAGATCCGCCGGACCCAACGGCTTGTGCGTTTGGGGATGCACAGGCAACTCCAAGGGCTCCTTGAGATGCGGCAGAATGTTCAACCACGCGCTGGGAATCTGCTTGTCGCTCAGAAGAAATTTCAATTGTTCGGACACAGGCACCGCCTCGATGGGGTTTGAAACTTTCTATTGTAGGTTAAAAGGGGTCAGCCTGGTATGGCTCCCTTTTTCTCGGCGGTGCAGCCTGAGGCCGCTTGCGGCCAGATCGGTCGGATTGAATTCCACGCCGATAACCTGCGACGCGCCGGCATCGGGTGGAACCGTTGTGGTGGAAAGCGAAGGAGCCGGTTTCTGACCGAGGGGGCAGGGCGACCGTGCAAACGCAGGTGGCCACCGCGCGGAACCGGTCGGCTTAATCGTCCGCCACCCTAACCAGAGACGCGTTGGATACCCTGACAGCCGAGTCCATCGCTTCGGCGCCAGGCACAATGCCCGCGTACTTGAGAGGAGAAGTCTAACTTACTCTCGGCGAACTAACGTATCGGTAAGTTCGACGCTTTCGACGAGACACCGTTCACTGTGATCACGACCGGCTGCGGCCCCACCTCGACATCGGCCGGTACGACCACGTTCACCTGGTACAGGCCCACGTTATACGGAGCCAGACCGTAGAACGGCACCTCCGAAGCCGTCTTGCCGCCGATGGTCACGGTGGGTTTCACTCTGGTCCAAACCAGCGGTTGCGCGGGCGCCGGTTCGCCGCTGGCCGGCTGATTAGCGGCGTCCACCGGACCCAGGCCGTTGACGTATAACTGCACGACATGACCTCGCGCCACGGCGTTGTTAGTACCGACGAGCTTGTAGTTCTCGTCCAGCGCCGCCGCCAGCAGACGGTTGGTCCCCGCCTCGGTGTACTCGAAGCAGGCCGGTGAATAGTCGTTGAGAGGGATGGTGTATAGGGCGCTCGAGAGATTCGAGAAACTCACTTTCATCTGCGCCGAAGTGAGCCCCTGCAGCTCCCACGGAATCTGAACGTTCACCTGGTTGGGGCTGACGAAATGCAGCCGGCCCGGCACGCTGATCGAGCGCGACGGCGCGTCGAAGCTGACACTCACTTGCGCCAGCGCCAAGGGCAGGTACGGGGTGGTGAACACGCGCGTCGCATCGCTCAAATCGGAGCCGAAAATCGAAATATACGATCCCGGCGCCAGTCCCTGGTCTACGCGGCCACTGGCGGCATTCACCACGCCGCCGGTGCCGATGGCCGGGAGATTGCGCGCGCGGCCAAAGAGAGAGAGCGTTATGCCGCCGGCCTCGACGCTAAACTCCTGCTCGCCGAGGAGCGGGCCCGGCCGGGCGTTGGCCGCCACAATGCCGTACTTGTCGGTCTTTTCATCGGCCGCCGAAATGGTGCCGCCGCCACGAACAGCTTGGAAGCGCGCCGGCACATTCGGGACCGGTGCGCCGTACTGGTCGACCACCTTGTAGACGAACAGTTGATCGTAGTCACCGCCGCCGGGCACATCCAGGAAGCCGTCGCCCGAGAGCGGAATCAAGTCGTACGGGATGCCATCGCTCACGATGTAGAGGTACGGAATGCGCAGCGTGGAGGCGCCACCCGCGACCGAAATGTAGCCTTCGTATGAGCCGGCCGCCGGGAACGTGCCCTCCAACTTCGCCGCGACGGTAGCGGTTTGGCCGGCGTTCAGCGCGAGCGCGGTCTTGTCGACGGTGACGTGCGCTTTGCCGTCGGTCGAAGATGCCTGCACCGTAAGCGTAAGGTTGACGGCCGCATTCGTCGGGTTGGAGAACTCCAGCGAGACCGGAGTTGGCAGGCTCGAACCGGAGAGCACACCGAACGATACGGTTGTGGGGTTCACAGTGGCGTTGGCTTTCACCGCGTCGCCGGCGTTCAATTTGCCGGCGCCCACCGAAGTCACCGGCGCCGGCACCCAGCTTGGGTCCAGATACTCGTCGATAACATCGGAGGCCGTGTTGACCACGACGGATTTCAACTGGGCCGCCGTGAGGTTCGGGTTCTTCTGCTTGGCCAGTGCGGCGGCGCCCGCCACCATGGGGGCCGCGAAGCTGGTTCCACTGGCGACTGTAAATCCGGACGGATCCCACAACCCGCCGTTGGGGTCGTATTTCTGCGTCGCGAGATAAAGGTCCGTGCCTACGGCGGCGACCTCGGGTTTAATGGCGCCGGTACCGATGGCCGGACCACGGCTGGTAAAGTCGGCCGTGGTGTCGTATTCGGCGCTGAGAGAAAAGAGGGTGGGGTCGAGCGTCACGGCGCGGTCCGGATTCGAAGCCAGGAAGTTCTTGAGCTTCTTGCCGTCCGTGTTGCCGATAAACGCCAGCGGAATGCCCGTGTTTTCGAGACTGCCCGGAGTGAACAGCCCGTCGTAGCTTTCCAGTTGATACATGACCACGCCCACCGCGCCGGCGGCTTGCGCGTAGTTCACTTTGTCGGCGAAGGTGCACGTGCCGCGCTGCACCAGGGCGAGGACACCGGCCAGCGAACCGCTGGGCAGGGCGGCGCAGGCGGTCCCGTCGTTTTGCAGTTGCGTGACGTCGCGCAGCGGAGCGGTCAGCGGCGAGGCCGGCCGGGGTCCATTGCCGAACATGGCTAGAATCTTCTCCAGACCCGAAGTAACGTTATCGCCCGTGACCTGCACGCTCGAAAAATAGATGTGCGAGTTCGTCGTAGCGCCCACGGCCAGCGCCGATGGCGCCGTAGCCGGGCTATTGATGGTGTTACGCGACGGGTAGCTGTACCCGTCCGCCCCGTTGTTGCCGGCCGACACCACCACCAGCATTCCGCCTCGCACGGCGGTTTCCACGGCGTCCGCCAGGATGTCGCACGGCCCCGTGCTGCAAGCCGGCGGCTGATCGAGCGGCCCATAGTAGGCGGGCCAACCGTACGGCAACACGACCAGATCCATGCCGTCGCGATAGGCGTCATCGAGAGCCGCGATAATGGTGTCTTCGTAAGGCCAGTCGTTCACGCCGGGCGAGCCGATGATCTTGTAGTTGCCCAGAAACGCCTTGGGCGCCACACCCACAATGCCCGCCACCGGGCCGCTCACATTGTTGCCGGCCGCCACCATGGCCACCGCCGTGCCGTGTCCCTGGCGGTCGCGCGGCGACAGATCGTCGGGCCGCGACCATTGCGCGTTGCTCGAGTAGGTGAGCATCGAAACGTAGCTGCGCGCCACGATCACTTTGTTGTTCGTGTATTTGCAGTCGTCGCCGGAGCACTTGGGGAAACCGGCCGGCGGAGTCAGGCCACTGTCGAGAAAGGCCGGATGGTTTTGGTCGATGCCGCTGTCGATGATGCCGATCTTCACCCCGGCGCCGGCGTTCTGCATGCCGCCCACGGCGGACCACGCCGCTGGGACGTTCACCAGATCGATGGCCGCGTTGAGATGCTGGCGAAGACGGCGCAAGGGGATGGCCTGGCGCACGCCCGGCAGGGATCGTAATTCGGCCAACCGGTCGGGGGTCGCCTCGACGAACACCGCGTTCATGAGCGTCTGGACCGAACCGGTTACCGCAATCTTGCGTTCGGCGAGTGCCGCGCGGAGACTGCGTTGCGCGGCCGCGATGCGCGCGGAGGCCGGCGTATTGGCCGCCATCCGGAGGGAAGTGGATGCCGCCGCCCGCGCGGGGGTCCCGGGGTCTTCCAGGATCAGCGCCCAGCGCCTGGCGGGAGGATTGTCTCGTACCGATGCCGCCAGACAAATGGCGGCGAACAGAAAGCCACAGAGCACCCGCATGAAAGTTCGGACGCTACTGTAAAGAGAGCCGTTACAATTAATACGCTTATAAGAGGGCACTCCCAAACCATAGCAGAGCCACGAGCGGGCCGGTCGAGGCGCCGCCATGTGGGGTTGCGGTGTGGCGCCGGTGGTTGCTAGACTTAGTATCTGCACTAACGCAAAGGAGTTTCCCCTACATGGCCAAGGTATGCGAAGTCTGCGGCAAGGGGCCGCAATTCGGGCATCGTGTCAGCCACGCCCACAATGTCAGCAATCGCCGTTGGAACGTGAACCTGCAGCAGGTCCGCGCGGCGGTTAACGGCGCGACGAAGAAGATGCGCGTCTGCACGTCTTGCCTGCGCAACGGCAAGATCCAAAAAGCCGCCTAAGCGTTCCCCAGGTAGTACCGGCAGGCCGCGATCTTTTCGCGGATATCCAGCGGCAGAAAGAAATACTGAATCGACGGCTCGTACCCGAACCGGGCATCCGCGCGCGTGATGTCCAGGAACTCGGTGGCGAGCCGGATTTCTTTCCGCAGCAATTCTCTACCCTGTTCTCCACCCCTTTCCGGGCCCGCGTGGAATCGAATGAAATTGGCGATACTCGCGAAGTAGAGCCCCACGGCGCGGCTCACGCGCAGGTCCGCGGCCGCCTGGGCTCTCCGGTCGGCGGGCGCCTTCTTGGATGCCGCCGCCAGGTGCAGCAAGCCCGCGCTCCCAACTCTCCGCCATGCGCTCGAAGACGCGCGCGGTGATCTCGGGCCCGAACGGACGCGTCCAGCGAAGATCGTCGTAGCTGTGCAAGATGCGCGGTGGCTTGCCCGTAGGCCGCGGCCACCAGGGATGCGCCGGCCCCCACTGCACCACGCTTGAATAAACCAGGCCGTTGGTGAAGGGGTACCCGGCGAAGGCTTCGGAGAAGATCTTCCAGGCTTCGAGAGCCTCCCCGCGCCCCCGATCGCCGTACAGATCCGCCGCGACGCGCGCTACGGCTTCGTCCACACCGGGCGCGTCCCCACGGTAAAACGCCTGCGCTACGCTCCAATTGGGCGATGGATACGTGCCCAACGTCCAGGACGCCATGACGCCGGAAACGCCGGCCGAGCGCATGGCGGCGAACTTGCGCGCCACCAACCCGGGCACGGGAATGTAGGGCACCAGGCTCATCTCCCAGGTGTTACCGACCTGCACCTTGGCCATGGTCCGCATGCCGCGCTGGCGCGCCTGGAGAAGGTGCGCCGCGGCCCGCGCAGACGGCCCAATGACCGAGAGCGAGTACTCATCGACCAGGCTCCGCACGCCCTCCCTCTGGATGGACGTGCCGCGTTCGAAGTCCACCATCAGCGTCACGGTGCGCGGCAGCGCGGCGATCATCTCGCGCTGCGGGTCCGGTTCGAGGAAGTTCCAGCTCCAATCCCAAGCGATGATGTGCGCGCCGGGCTTGGCGCTGCGCGCGCCCTTCTCGATGAGACTCACGACTTCGCCGACGACGGCCGACGGACGGCGCGCGCGGCAGCGCGGACACTCCGGCTTCTGGGCCACCGAATAGCAGTTCGTGGGATTTTCGGAAACGGTAATCAGAAACACGCCTTCGAGTCCCGGCGCTTCACGAAACAAAGCGGCGGAGGCTTCCACCAGGTAGCGCTTCACCGGCTCGGTGGAGGTGCACATGGACCAGAGCCCGTCGCCGGGCCGGCCCGGCGCGCCCTTGATTTCGGGATGCTTCGAGAAGAATCCGGCCGGCATGCCGCGCGGTTCGTTGAGGTAGAGATACACGGCGAGCCCGTGTTTCGCGGCTTGGCCGATGAGCCAGTTCAAACGCCGCATACGCGCGGCCAGTCCCGTGCCGATTTCGCCAAAGATGCTGGTGCGCACCAGGTCGCGCAACACCGCGTGCAGCCAGATGGCCGACAAGCCCAGCCGCGCCATGTTCTCGAGCACGCCCGCCGGATAGTAACTCTCGAAATCGTCCTCCTTGAGAATGTCGCCGAACAAAGCCGTGTACGGAAAGGCGATGCGCGGCGTGAGCGCGGCCGGGCCCTGCCGCGCGCCCCAGGGATGGCGCGCCACCGGGCCGTTCCAGCTCTTCGAGGAAGGCGTAGCGCTCCTGTTCGGGGCCCGTCGAGCGCGATGCGGAAATGCTCGGGCACGTCGAGCGCCACCGAGCTTGTCGCCACGCGTACCTTCGCGCAATCGGGTTTCGGCCCCAGGTGCCCCACGTAGAAGGCGTCGTGCGCGAGCAGCTCGGTGATCTCGCCTTCGCTCATGCGCGCAAGAACCCTCAGTTGCTCGAGTGGGACGAAATCCCAGTTGCGGCACAACGTCTTGAAGCGCAGACGCCGCGCGTAGCGCTCGCTGGTTCGCTGCGGGCCCAGTCCCATGCTACGCGCCAGAGCGGCTACGTTGGATGGTTTCGCGCCCAGCGCCTCGGCGATTCGTTCCATCGGCACCAGATCCCAGTTCCGCCACACAAGCTGGTGCGCGGCGCTCGGAAAGTACGGCTCAATGCCGGAGCCGGGCGAGGCCGCGCTCGCGGCCAGCGCCATGGACGATGCGCCGATGAATTCGCGCCGGTCCAGAATGTGTGCCATTTGCTCGAAGAGCCCTTCCAGCAAGATATAATGACGCTTTACCGCCCCTCACAACAAGGAGATCTCACATGAGTACACCGTGGAAGACCGATCAATGGTACACCAGCCCCTGGAACTGGCTGCCGGAAGTGCGCGCAGGCCTGCATTTTCCCGCGAAGATTCGGATCCATGACGTGTCGTTGCGCGACGGCGAGCAACAGACCGGCATCGCCTTTCGCCGCGCCGACAAGATCGCCATCGCCAAGAAATTGGACGAAGCTGGCGTGCACCGCATCGAAGCCGGCATGCCGGCCGTGAGCGCCGAAGACGAAGGCGCCATCAGGGATATCGTGGCGTTGGGCCTGAAAGCGGAGATCTTCTCGTTCGCGCGCTGCATGCCCGCCGACGTGAAGCTGGCCAAGGAATGCGGCGTCAAAGGCATCATCACCGAGATTCCGTCGAGCGACCACCTGGTGAAGCACGCCTACGCCAAGGACATGGATTGGGCCATCAAGAGCTCCATCGAGACCACGCTCGCGGCCAAGGAAGCCGGCCTCTACACGGTCTTCTTCACGATCGACTCGACGCGCAGCGACCTCAACCGCTACATGGACCTGATCGAAAAGGTTTCCACCGAAGGCCACATGGACGCGCTCACCGTGGCCGACTCGTTCGGCGGATGCACGCCGCAAGCCCTCGGCGTGGTAATCGCCAAGCTGAAGGCGCGCTTCAAGCAACCCATCGAAATCCACTGCCACGAGGATTTCGGCATCGGCGTGGCCAACACCATCGCGGCGCTGGCCGCGGGCGCGGAAGTGGCGCACGTCACCGTATCGGCCATCGGCGAGCGCGCCGGCAACGTTCCGCTGGAAGACACGGTCATGAGCCTGAAGATGCTCTACGGCGTCGAAACGGGCGTGAAGACCGAAAAGTTCTACGAGCTGTCGAAGCTGGTGCAGAAATTGTCCGGACTGCAGCTCCCGCCCAACCGTCCCATCGTGGGCGATTCGCTCTACTACATCGAATCCGGCATCGTCACCATGTTCCACCGCCGCTGCCGCGCCGAGGAGCCGCTCGAGTACATGCCCTTCCTGCCGGAAACCGTGGGGCGTCCGGGCGTCGACATCGCGCTCGGAAAAGGCAGCGGCGTGGCCAACATTGAGGAGTTTCTCGAGCGCCGCGGCAAGACCGCCACGCCTGAGCAGACCAACGACATCCTGGCGCGCGTCAAGCAGCTTGGCATCGAGAAGAAGGCGCTGCTCACCGACGCCGAATTCGACGGCATCCTGGCGGCCGTCCTGGGAAAGTAAGCCATGTTCCATACGTTGGATGAAGTCGTCGAAGCGGCGCGCGGCCGGCGCTGGGTGAAGATCGCCATCGCCGCGGCGCAGGACATCGATTGCATCGAAGCCATGAAGCAGGCTCGCGAGATGGAGCTTGCCGAGGGCATCTTCATAGGCAACGGCGACAAGATCACCGCCTTGGCGCGCGAGGCCGGCTACGAAATTCCCGCCGCCCAAATCATCCACGAGCCCGACGACACGCAGGCCGCGCGCAAGGCCATCGCCCTGGTGCGCGAAGGCAAGGCCGACCTGCTCATGAAGGGCAAGATCAAGACCTCCGCGCTGGTGAAGGCCGTACTCGATAAAGAGAACGGCCTGCGCACCGGGCGCCTGTTGAGCCAGGTGATCGTCTTCCAGGTGCCCGGGTTCAATCGCCTGATGATCTCGACCGACGCCGCCATCAACATCGCGCCCACGCTCGAGCAGAAGGCCGAGTTGATCCGCAACACGGTGGAGGTGGCGCACGTGCTGGGGATCGAGAAACCCAACGTGGCGCTCCTGTGCGCGCTCGAATTCCCCAATCCCGACATGCCCGCCACCATCGACGCCGCCGCCTTGACGCTGATGAACCGGCGCGGGCAGATCGGCGGCTGCTACGTCGAAGGGCCCATCGCCCTGGACGTGCCGCTGAGCAAGTTCGCGGCGGATCGCAAAGGCATCTCCAGTCCGCTGACCGAGAACACCGACATCTTCATTTCGCCGGACATCGAGGCCGCCAACATTCTCTACCGCGCGATTCTGTACTTCGCCAAGGGCGAGAGCGGCGGCATCGTGGTGGGCGCGCGAGTGCCGCTGATTCTGCTCTCGCGCGCGGAGACGCCGGAGACCAAGATCCGCTCCATCGCCCTCGGCGTTCTCGCCGCGCGCGCGAAGATGTAGGCGCTCGCCATGGCGGGGAAGTTCAAAAGCGTCGGCCGGTTGCTGGGGCTGGCCTTTGTGCTGCCCGCCAACACCTTCGTCGGCTACGGCATCGGTTACCTGCTCGACCGCTTCTTCTCGCACGCACTTTCTCTACATCGTGTTTCTCCTGCTCGGCATCGCCGCCGGCTTCGTCTCGCTGATTCGCGAAATTCAGAAAGGCATTCGCGATGACGAATGACGAAGCGCACTTCACGCTCGCCATGGGGCGCGTCGAGCGCTTCATGTTGTTTGTGGCGGCGGCGGGTGCGCTGGTGGCTTTCGTGCGCGGCGGCTGCGCCGGCGCTCATCGGCTTTTTGGTCGGCGCGGCGGCGTCGTATCTGAATTTCCGCTGGCTCAGGCAGATGGTGGCGGGCTTCGGCGCCGCCACGCGCATCCGCAAGCGGCACGCGGTGCTTTTCGGACTCCGTTATCTCATTTTCGGCGCGGCCGTCTATGTTATAGTGAGGTTCTTCCAGATCAGCGCGGTGGCCGCGTTGGTCGGGTTCCTGACGGCCGTCGGCGCCGTCATTTTCGAAATCCTGTACGAGCTAATGCATGCCGGAACATGAAATTTGGATCACCGCCCAATTCAATCATTACCTGGCGGGAATAGGAAACGCCGTTTTGGCGTTAGTGGGGCTTCACGCGGAAAACCCGGCGAAGCCTTGGGCCAACTACATCACCGTGCAGATTCTGGTGGTGCTGGTGATGGTGGCCGTGTTCGCATATTTGAAGCCGCGGCTCTCGGCGGATCGCCCGGGCACGCTGCAACACATCTTCGAGCTGATTTACGACTTTTTGCGCGGCCAGGCCGAGGAAGTGGTGGGTCACAACGGCACGCGCTATGTGGCCTTCTTCGGGACCATCTTCCTGTTCGTTCTCGCGTGCAATTTGATCGGCATCATCCCGGCGTTCGAAGCGCCGACCATGTCGCCGCCCGTGCCGCTGGGCTGCGCGGTGGCGGTTTTTCTCTATTACAACCTGATGGGCATGAAGGCGCAGGGCGTCGGCAAGTACCTGGCGCAGTTCACGGGCCCGGTGCCGGCCATGGCGCCGTTGATGTTGCCCATCGAAATCATCAGCCACTCGGCGCGACTGCTGTCGCTCACCGTCCGCTTGTACGCCAACATGTACGCCGGCGAGCAAGTGATGCTGGTCTTCCTGGGTCTGACTTATCTGGTGGTCCCGGCGGTGTTCATGGGCCTGCACGTGTTCGTATCGTTCCTGCAGGCGTTCGTCTTCGCGCTGCTGACCATGATCTATGTGGGCGGCGCGGTGTCTGAGGAGCATTAGTTCATAGCGGCTTTTTCGCTTTCAGTGTGAGCCCGGCTGCACGAGGATGACGGGAACCACCTCCTGAAAGCCAGTTCATAGCAAAGGAGTAACGACACAATGAAAACCAAGCTGTTCATGCTTTTGGCTGTCCTGCTGATCGCGGCCAGTCCGATTTACGCGGCCGATGGCGCCGGCGGCACCAACTGGGTGGCGCTCACCAGCGGCTTCTCCATGGCTATCGCGTCCGCCGGTTGCGGCATCGCGCAGGCCAAGGCCGTGGCCGCGGCGTGCGAAGGCATGGCGCGCAACCCGGGCGCGGCGGCGGCCATCCGGTTCGCCCTGATTCTGGGCCTGGTGCTGATCGAATCCCTGGCGCTCTACACGCTGGTGATCATCATCCTTCAGGTCAAGTAGTTCTTCTTTCCAACACCAAGAGCGCGCCCTCGCCGAGAGGGCGCGCTCTTTTTGTTTGTGGAGGAAGCGTGTCTCCTTACGTTTATTGGCTCTTTCGCGGTAGCGTGGTTTGTATGAATGAGCTTATGTTGCTCGGCGTGGGCCTCGCGGCGGGTGTCGCGGCAGGCATGTTCGGCATCGGCGGCGGACTGATTATCGTGCCGGCGCTCATCTTCCTGCTCGGGATGAAAGAGAAGCAGGCCATTGGCACCAGCCTGGCGGCCCTGATCCCGCCCGTCGGTTTGCTCGGCGCCGCCGAGTACTACCGCAGCGGCTACATCAACATCAAGTACGCCGCGCTGGTCGCCGTGGGACTGTTCATCGGCGCCTACTTCGGCGCAAGAATCGTCATGTCCATGCCGGACGCGCTGATTCGCCGCATCTACGCCATTTTCCTGCTGGCGATCGCGACGCGTATGTTGATCATCGGCAAGTAGCGCGGCGCGCTCAACCCTTGATAACGCCCATCGGGCGCAGGCGCGCGACCTTGGTCGCCAGACCGGCCTGGGGCACCACTTCGATCACTTCGTCGACGTCCTTGTAGGCTTCCGGCACTTCTTCGAGAATGCCGTCGCGCGTTTCGCTGCGCACCAGGATGCCGGCTTCTTCCAGGCGCTGGCGCACTTGGCGCCGCGTCGCGCCCTTTGCGCGCGGCGGTGCGGCTCAGCAGGCGGCCCGCGCCGTGGCACACGCTGCCGAAGGTCTCCCGCATGGCGCCCGGCGCGCCCGCCAGCACCCAGGACGCCGTACCCATGCTGCCCGGAATCAGCACCGGCTGCCCGATGCGCGCGGTACGCGGCGGGGAACTCGCGATGGCCGGGCGGAAAGGCGCGCGTGGCGCCCTTGCGGTGCACCAGCACGTTGCGCTTGCGCCCTTCGTAAGTGTGTTTCTCGCGTTTGGCGATGTTGTGGCAGACGTCGTAGACCAGATCTAAGCGCACCGACGCGCCGAAGACCTTCTGAAACGAGCCGCGCAGGAGATGCAGGATCGCCTGGCGGTTGGCCCAGGCGAAATTGGCCGCCGCGCGCATGGCGCCGAGGTAGGCCTGGCCTTCGGGCGATTGGATGGGCACGCAGGCCAGTTGACGGTCCGGAAGCGCTGATGTCGTAGCGCTTCATGGCCGGCGCCCATCTCGGCGAGATAGTCGGTGCAGACCTGATGCCCCAGTCCGCGCGAGCCGCAGTGGATCAGCACCACCACCTGGCCGGCTTCCGATCCCAAAAGCGCGCGCGGCTTCCTGGTCGGCGATCGAATCGACGAACTGAATTTCCAGGAAGTGGTTGCCGCTGCCGAGCGTGCCAAGCTGCGGACGGCCGCGCTCCTTGGCGCGCTCGGAGACGCGGGCCGCATCGGCTTCTTCGATCGCGCCGCGCTCTTCGCAGTATTCGAGGTCGCGCGCGTCGCCGTAGCCGTTCTCCACCATCCAGCGCGCGCCCTTCTCGAGCACTTCGTCAAGCTGCCGGGCGCCGATTTTGAGCGACCCGGCGCCGCCCGCACCGCACGGCACGTCGCGAAACATCTGATCGACCAGCGCCTTGAGGTGCGGCCGCACCTCGCCGGCGCTCAAGTTGGTGCGCACCAGACGGACGCCGCAGTTGATGTCGAACCCTACGCCGCCGGGCGAGACCACGCCGTCGTCCCAATCCATGGCCGCCACGCCGCCGATGGGGAAGCCGTAGCCCTGATGGATGTCCGGCATGGCCAGGCTGGGGCCGACGATGCCCGGCAGCGTGGCCACGTTCATGGCCTGTTCGAGAGACAGATCCTGGCGCACCTGTTCGAGTATGTGCGCGCTCGCGTACACCATCACGTCCGCGCGCATGCCGCGGCTCTGGTCGCGCGCGATGCGGTGGCGGACCGGATCGATGGTTTCCAGCGTCATAGTTCGGCCTTCACTTCGGCGAACATGCGCACGGCGAACTCCAGTTCTTCGCGTGTGTGCGCGGCGGACATCTGCGCGCGAATGCGCGCCTTGCCGTGCGGCACCACGGGATAGGAGAACGCGATCACGTAGACGCCCTTTTCGAGCAACCGCTCCGCCATGCGCACCGCCAGCGGCGCCTCACCCAGAATAATAGGCACGATGGGGTGCTCGCCCGGCGGAACCTGGAAACCCTGTCCGGTCATCGCGCGGCGGAAGTAAGCGGTGTTCGAGCGCAGGCGCTCGCGCAAATCCGCGGAACCGCTGAGCAAGTCAAGCACTTTGAGCGATGCACCGGCCACCGCCGGCGGCACCGAGTTCGAAAACAAATACGGCCGCGAACGTTGCCGCAGCAGTTGCACGATTTCGCGCCGGCCGCTCGAATAGCCGCCACTCGCGCCGCCCAACGCCTTGCCCAGCGTGCCGGTGAGAATGTCGACGCGACCCATGACGTTCAAATGCTCGTGGGTGCCCCGCCCATGGGCGCCCATGAACCCCACGGCGTGCGAATCGTCCACCATCACCAGCGCTTGGTACTTCTCGGCCAGGTCGCAGATCTCGGGCAGTTTGGCGAGATAGCCGTCCATCGAGAACACGCCGTCGGTCGAGATCAAACGAATGCGCGCATCGGAAGCTTCGCGGAGCTTCTCTTCGAGATCGCCCATGTCGCCGTTGCGGTAACGGTAGCGGCGCGCCTTCGAGAGACGGATGCCGTCGATGATGCTGGCGTGATTGAGTTCGTCCGAAACGATGGCGTCCTCGGTGTCCAGCAGCGTTTCGAACAATCCGCCGTTGGCGTCGAAGCACGACGAGTAGAGGATGGTGTCCTCGGTCCCCAGGAATTCACTCAGGCGCGCTTCGAGCTGTTTGTGAATGGTTTGCGTGCCGCAGATGAAGCGCACCGACGCCAGACCATAGCCCCACTTGGAGAGCGCTTCTCGCGCGGCTTCGACCACGTCCGGATGATTTGCCAGGCCCAGATAATTGTTGGCGCACAAATTCAGCACGCCGTCGCTTGAGCCCGGCACGCGCACGTGCGTCTGCTGCGGCGTTTCGAGCACTCGCTCCGATTTGGTGAGGCCGGCGGCTTCGATTTCGCGCAGCCTGGCTTGGTAGTGCGCCTTCACTTGCTCAAACACGAAAGAGTTCCTTTCCTCAGCAATTCACGGCGTTGACGGCCAGCCCACCGAGAGAAGTTTCCTTGTATCGGCGCTGCATGTCAAGGCCGGTTTGATACATGGTGCGGATCACCTGGTCGAGCGATATCTTGTGTTCGCCGTGTTCCTGCATGGCCAGCCGGCAAGCGTTCACGGCTTTCACCGCGCCGAAGGCGTTGCGCTCGATGCAGGGGATTTGCACCAGGCCGGCGACGGGATCGCAGGTCATGCCCAAGTGATGTTCCATGCCGATTTCGGCGGCGTGCTCGACCTGTTCGTTGGTGCCTTCGAGCGCGCCCACCAGTCCCGCGGCGGCCATCGAACACGCCACGCCGACTTCGCCCTGGCAACCCACCTCGGCTCCCGAAATGGAGGCGTTCTCCTTGTAGAGAATGCCGATGGCGCCGGCCGTCAGGAAGTAGCGCAACAGCCCTTCGTCGCTCGAATTCGGCACGTATTCGCGATAGTAGCGCCCCACCGCCGGAACAATGCCCGCCGCGCCGTTGGTGGGCGCGGTCACGATGCGTCCGCCCGCGGCGTTTTCCTCGTTCACGGCGATGGCGAACATGTTGAGGCGGTCGACAAAGCCCAGCGGATCGGACCAGGATTGCGTTGCCAGGCGCAGTTGCATTTGCGGCGCGCGGCGCACCACGTTGAGGCCGCCGGGAAGCGACCCGCTGGTACAGAGGCCCCGGTCCATGGATTCCCGCATCACCGCCCAGATATGCGCAATGCGGCTCCGGATATCCTCTTCACTGCGCGTGGCGCGCTCATTCGCCATCACCAGCTCCCACACGCGCAAACCGCTCTCCCGGCCACGCGCAAGCAGTTCCGCGCCGCAGTCGAACGGATAAGGCACGCCGATCGCGCCGTTGGCCTTGGTGTCGCTATCGCCTTCGCGCAAGACGAAGCCGCCGCCAATGGAGTAATAGGTCTGCTGGTCGAGCGTGCGGCCCGCGCCATCCGAGGCTCTCAAACGCAATGCGTTCGGATGCCGCGGAAGAGTCTCGTCGGCGTGCCAGCGCAGATCCCTCGATAGGTCGAACCGAACCGGCTGCCGTCCCAGGAGCGCGAGCCTGCCATCGCGTCGAACGCTTTCGACCATCGGCCGGATGCGTTCCGGATCGACCTGCTCGGGATCCTCGCCCGACAGCCCCAGCATCACCGCCGCGTCGGTCAGGTGACCGCGGCCGGTGAGCGCCAGCGAGCCGTAGAGATCCACCTCGACCTGGCGTGCTTCGTCCAGCCGGCCTTCGTGATCCAGCGAGAGCGCGAACGCGCGCGCCGCGCGCATGGGACCGCAAGTGTGCGAGCTGGATGGTCCGATCCCCACACGAAACAGATCGAAAACGCTGGTCCTCATCGCACCTCAGTGGGTCCAGTTCAGAACGACTTTCCCGGAAGTGCCCGCGTGCATGGCCGCGAATCCCTGCTCGTATTCAGTGTAATCGAGCCGGTGCGTGATTACGGGCTCGATGTCCAGGCCGGATTCGAGCATGACCGTCATCTTGTACCAGGTCTCGTACATTTCCCGCCCGTAGATGCCCTTGATGGTGAGCATGTTGAAGATGACGGTTTTCCAGTCGATGCACATCTCCTCGGACGGAATGCCGAGCATGGCGATCTTGCCGCCGTGGCTCATGTTGTCGAGCATGTCGCGGAACGCGCTCCGCGTTGCCCGACATCTCCAGGCCCACGTCGAAGCCCTCTTGCATGCCCAGCTTCTTTTGGACGTCCTCGAGGGTCGTCTCTTGCGGATTCACCGCCAGCGTGACGCCCATCTTCCGCGCCAGCTCCAGCCGGTACGGGTTTACGTCCGTGATCACCACGTAGCGCGCGCCCGCGTGGCGCGCCACCGCGGCCGCCATGATGCCGATGGGACCGGCGCCGGTGATCAGCACGTCCTCGCCCAACACCGGGAACGACAGCGCCGTGTGCACCGCGTTGCCGAAGGGATCGAAAATGGCGGCGATCGTCCGCGGGCACGGTGGGATCGTGGCGCCAGATGTTGGTCATCGGCAGCGAGAGATACTCGGCAGAAGCGCCCGGACGGTTCACGCCCACGCCCGGCGGTGTTCGCGCAAAGGTGCCGGCGCCCGGCCAGGCAGTTGCGGCAGCGGCCGCACACCACGTGCCCTTCGCCGCTCACCAATTCGCCGGGACGGAAGTCGGCCACGTTCGAGCCCACCTCGACGATCTCGCCCACGAATTCGTGACCCACCACCATGGGCACGGGAATGGTCTGCCTGGGCCCAGTCGTCCCATTCGTAAATGTGAAGGTCGGTGCCGCAGATGCCGGTGCGGTGCACGCGGATGAGCACGTCGTTGATGCCGATAGTGGGTTCGGGAACGTCCTCCAGCCAGAGACCGGGGCGGGGGTGCTTCTTCACCAGAGCTTTCATGAGTGGCGCCTTCCTGTATCTGTTATCTGATACGATCTCTTATATAGTAGAATGTGCGGCGTTCACTATGCAAGAGGCTATCTAATATCGTGAACAAGAAAACGGCACCTCCGAAATCGGCGACGAAACCTTCCCGGCGTCCCAGTTCTTCCGAGCTCGTTTCGGCGCACCTGTCGGTGCGTGTGAAGAAACTGCGCGAGCAGAAGGGGTGGTCGCTGGAAACGCTGTCGGCGGCCTGCGGGGTAAGCCGTGCCATGTTGAGCCAGATCGAGCGCGGGCAGGTGAATCCCACGCTCGCCGTGACGTTCAACATCGCCCGCGCCTTCGAGATGTCCATCGGCGAACTGGTCGAAATGCCCGGCGTATCGAGTTCCATCCAGGTGATCCGCGCGAACGACGGCGCCTACGACTTTCGAGGCGACAGGGATTGCCGCGTACGCACGCTCTCGCCGTTGAATCTCGAAAAGGATGTTGAGTTCTACGAAGTGCGCCTGGCGCGCGGCGGCGCGCTGCGCAGCACGGCGCACTTCACCGGCACGCGCGAGTTCCTGGCCGTCGAGAGCGGCCGCGTGCGCATCGAATCGGGCGAGGACAGCGAAGAGCTGGGACGCGGCGATTCTGTGACCTACCGCGCGGACGTCAATCACGCCATTGTTAACCTGGGCGACCGCGACGCCGTGGTGTTTCTGGTGGACATCTACCGGTAGGCGCCGGCGCCACCGCGGGGATCGGCGAAAAAGGTGCCATATCAGGCTGACCCCTTTTAGGCTTCTTCGAACATGCCCGTTTGGCGGTTCTTGCGCACTCGTCCGGCCGGGAACGAGCGGCCGTTCATGGCCACGTAGACGCCCGGCGGGAGCGTCTGCGCGAAGGCCAGCGCGCTGCCCAGATTGAATAACCCGTCGGAGCTGCCAAACTTGTACGGAATCATGGCGCCGGTCAGCACGATGGTTTTGTCGCGGACCTGGGCGGCGAGAACCTGGGCGGTTTCGACCATGGTGTCGGTGCCGTGCGTGATCACGATACGGCTCTCGGCGGCGTTGCGCGCGTGTTCCACGATCAGTGCGCGGTCGTCGTCGCGCATGTCCAGGCTGTCGATCATCATCAGCGTGCGGATCTCCAGCGGCAGGTTCGCGCGGCCCAGACGCAGCATCTCCCCCAGGTGCGAATCGTGGAAGTAGAGTCGGCCGGTCAGCTCGTCGTACTCTTTGTCGAAGGTGCCACCAGTAATGAGAATCCGAATAGCCTTTTCACTGGAAGAGTTGCTCATGGGGTCCTAGATATCCAGAAACACGGTGGCGCGCCAGATCTTGCCGGCGCGTTCGATTTTGAGCTGATGATACGTGACGCCCTTGACGATCACCTTGGCGCGGTGCCGCGCCGCGTCCAGCGGTTCGCCCCAACCGCGTCCCACCACGCTCTCCGCCGTGATGCGTTCCACCTCGAACCGGCCCAGCAGAATGCGCCGCGCATCCATGTAATAAAGCGCTTCGCTGAGCCAATTGACCAGCAGCGACTCGTAGTCCTCTCCGGTGACCGCCAGCGGATATGGCTCGCGCGGCACGATCTCCTCGACTTCGAAGGCGATGGATTCGAGCGCCAGGGCGGCGTTCTCGAACATCTTCGCCGCAGTCTCTCCCCAGGCTCGGAAGCCGATGTCGGCGGTGTGTTCGAGGATTTCGAACATTCTGGATGCGATCTTACCGCGGATGGTCCGGCTCCGGCACAAGCTGCCGCGTGGGATCGATCTTCAACCACAGCATAGCGCTCACGAACGTGAGCAGCGCCATGGGCACCAACGGCAAATTGTAGCTGTGAAACCGCTCCACCAAAAAGCCGAACAGGGCGGCGGTGGTGAAGGAGCCGGCCTGCCCGGCCGTGTTCATGGCGCCGGTGACCGCGCCGGCGTACTTCTTGCCGATGTCCAGGCACAGCGCCCAGGCCGTGGGCAGCATGAAATCCGATCCGGCGTACCCCAGCGCGAGCAGGATCACGGCCAGGATTTTGTGTTCGGTGACGGCCGCGGCGATGGTGAAGATGGCGGAGGCGGTGAGGCCACCCACGGCACAAACCCGGCGTCCCCACTTCAGACCGTATCGGGCCACCGCCGCGTCGCTCGCCCACCCGCCGAGCATGGTCGAGATGGCGCCCAGGATGAAGGGAAGGGTGGCGAACCAGGCCATGTCCCGTTCCGAAAAACCGCGCCCCTTGATCAGATAGGTGGGCATCCAACTCAGGTAGAAGAAGGACGCATAGCAGTAGGTGAAGTACATGGCCATGATGAGCCACAGGTTGCCGCTGGTGAGCAGCGTGCCGAGCGGCAGCTTGTGGTGCACGTGATCCACGGCGCCTCCTGAGCGGATTTCCTCCCTCTCGGCGGGTGTCACGCCGGACTTCTCAGCCGGATTATCGCGGAACCACCAGTACCAGACCGCCGCCCATACGACACCAATGCACCCGAATACCCAAAACGACGTGCGCCAGCCGTAGCGCGCTTGTATGGGCACCACGATGAGAGGCGAAAGCGCGCCGCCCAACCGGCTGGCCATCCAGATGGCGCCTTGCGCCCGTCCGCGCTCGGCCGCCGGGAACCAGCGCGCGATGGCGCCACTGGTGTTGGGGTAGGCGCCGGCTTCGCCCGCGCCGAAAAGGAACCGGCAGGCCAGGAGCTGAAGATAGCTGGTGGCCGCGCCGGTGAGGCTGGTGAACACGCTCCACCAGAGAACGATGCGCGTCAGCACCTTGCGCGGGCCGATGCGATCGCCCAGGGCGCCGCTGGGAAGTTCGAAGGCGGCGTAAGAGAGGGCGAACGCGCCGAGAATGAGACCCCATTTGGCGGGCGGGATGCCGAGTTCCTCCTGCATGCGCGGGCTAGCCACGCCAATGCACACCCGATCGATGTAGGTGATGATCGACAGGAAGAAGAGCAGAGCCAGAACCCGGCGACGATATCGCATACAGGGGGATTATGTCATAGGGCAACCCCTGAAGGTTCCTTTCAGGGGCCGTGTGGTCTGGCGCCCCTGCCCGCGCGCGTTCATCCAAAAACCGTTCTGCTATCATGAAGCCTGATGAGCTTGCTTTCTCAGAGGCCGCAGCTCCAGATGAAGGTGGCGCAGAAGCAGATCCTTACACCTGGGCTGGTCCAAATGGTGACGGTTCTTCAGCTAAACCGCCTGGAACTGAAGGACATGATCGCGCAGGAAGTCGCGGAGAACCCGGTGCTGGAGGAAAGCGGCGAAGGCGGCGAGGAGCTCACGGAACAGGAAGTCCAGGCGCTGCTGGAAGCCGAGCGGGTGCCCGACCCCGCCGATGCTTCCGTGCTGGCGGTTTCCGATGGCGAGCGCGAGACCGAAGCGGCTGAGGCCGCCTCCGAACGGGCCCTCGAAGAAGCCGTGAGCGCGGTCAGCCCGGCGCGCGCGGCCGAACCGGAAAGCGAACCGGCCGAGGGCGCTGAGGTGGTGAAGTCCACCGATCCGTTCGACGAAATCGATTTTGGCTCGTTCTTCGACGACTACCTCGATCCCGGTTACAAGAGTCCGGCGGCGGAATCCCCCGATAAACCGTCTTTTGAGACGTTCTTGTCGGCTCCGGTGACGCTCTCCGATTATTTGCACAGCCAGTTGAGCCTGGTGGTGCTCACCGACGCGGTGCGCGACGCGGCCGAATCGATCATCGGCAATCTGGACGAAAACGGATATCTCACCGCCTCGCTGGATGAGATGGCCGAACCCGGTGGGTACAGGAGGGAGGATCTGGCGGCCGCGCTGAAGGCCGTCCAGTCGCTCGACCCGGCCGGCGTGGGCGCTCGCGATGTTCGCGAATGCCTGCTGCTTCAAGTCGACAGCCGCAACGGCGAGGGCGGCGTGGCTTGGCAGATCCTTGCGGACCACCTGAAGCTGGTCGAAACCCGGCAGTACAAGGAACTGGCGAAGGCGCTGGGGCGGCCCATGCGGCACATTGAAATCGCCGTCGAGGTGATCAAGCACCTGGACCCGCGTCCCGGGTTGCGTTATTCGGGACCCGGCGCGCGTCAGGTCGAACCGGATGTGACTATTACGAAGGAGGGCGAAGACTACATCATCCAACTCAACGACGAGGACATCCCGCAGTTGCGGTTGAACGCCCAGTACCGCCGGATGCTCGACCGCACACAGGAGCCCAGCAAGGAAGTCCGCAACTACGTTAAGGAACGCTTTCAGTCGGCCTTGATGCTGATGAAGAACATCGAGCAGCGCAAGAACACCATTCTGCGCGTCTGCCAGTCCATCGTGCGGCGGCAGATCGATTTCCTCGACCGGGGCATCGATCAATTGAAGCCCATGATGATCAAGGATGTGGCCGAAGAAATCGGGGTGCATCCGTCGACCGTCAGCCGCGCGGTGGCCAACAAGTTCGCGCACACGCCACAGGGTGTGTTCGAGCTGCGCTTCTTTTTCTCGGAAGCGGTGCAGGGGCCCTCGGGAAGCGTGACGCCTTTGTTAATTCTGAAGCGTAAGGTGAAGAAGATGATCGAAGAGGAAGATCTCGCTCATCCGCTCACCGACGAGCACATCACCGAGAGGCTTCACGCGGAAGGCATTCAGGTCACCCGGCGAACGGTGGCCAAGTATCGCGAGGATATGAATATTCCGTCCACGCATCAACGACGCGCTCGAAAGTGAACTGTCCGAATTCACGGAGGAACGCATGATCGTACATTACACAGGCAAGCAGGGCGTTTTCGCACCAGTACAACAGCGCAAGATCGAGTCCCGATTCGACAAACTAGGCAAACTGCTGGACCGGCACAACGGCCAGGACAAGGAAGCGCACGTCATTCTCACTGTTGAGCGCCACTTGAACCACGCCGAGGTGACCATCCGTTTCGGAGATCATCCTCTGGTGGGCCTGGCCAGCGACGTGGACCAGTTTGCCGCCTTGGCGGCAGCCGTGGACAAACTTGAAAAGCAGGTGCTGAAGCTGCGCACGAAGTGGCGCGACAACAAGCGCGTTCCCAAACGCGGCGCGAAGGCCGAGGAGGAAGAACCCGAGATTACGGGTCCGGTGGCGGCCGAAATCGCGGCCGAGGAGGGCCAGGTTTTGAAGGTCTTCCACATCGACCAACATGCCAGCCGCAAGCCCATGACGGTGGAGGAAGCGTTGCTCGCGATCGGACCAGACCGCGACTACTACATCTACCGCGACGCCCAGTCCAACCACCTGTCGGTCCTGCTGCGGCGCCGCGACGGCCATTTCAATTTAGTGGAAGCCTGACGGCTGGCCGAAAATAGCTACGATGAGCATGGGGGAGAAGGACACCGGCAAAGCCGAGCTCGTCATCCTGACGGGACTGAGCGGATCGGGCAAAGCCACGGTGCTCAAGTCGCTCGAAGATCTGGGCTACTACTCGGTCGACAACCTCCCCATGGGGCTCATCCCGACGTTCGCCGAGCTGACCAAGGATTCGCCCAGCATCCGCCGCGCCGCGCTGGTGGTGGACATCCGCGAAGGCGGAGAGTTGAAGCGCTTTCCGGCCATCTATAAGAAGCTGCGGCAAAGCATCGAGACGACGCTGGTGTTCCTGGAGGCCGACGAAGCCACGCTGGTGCGCCGCTTCAGCGAGACGCGCCGGCCTCACCCGCTGGGCACCGAGCGGAGTGTGCCGGGGAGCCTGAAAGCCGAACGGCGGCAGATGGCGCCCATTCGCGCGTTGGCCGACCACATCATCAACACGTCGAAATTCAACGTCCACGAACTCCGCAAGCTCATCGAGGAGAAGTTCCGGGGCGCGCCGGAAGAATCCAAGATCATGGTCTATGTGACCAGCTTCGGTTTCCGCTACGGCATCCCGACCGACAGCGACCTGGTCTTCGACGTGCGCTTTCTGCCCAACCCGAACTACATGCCGGAGTTCAAGGAATTGAGCGGCCGGCATCCGCGCGTGGCGGCCTACATACGCTCGTTTCCGCAGACCATCGAGTTCATCGAGCGCATCTCGCAACTGTTGATCTACCTCTTGCCACACTACATCCGCGAGGGCAAAAGCTATCTGACCATCGCCTTCGGCTGCACCGGTGGCCGGCACCGTTCCGTGATGATGGCTGACGAAATTCGCCGGCGCCTGGCGCGCGCCGGCTACACCGTGAAATCCACGCACCGCGATATGACCAAGTGAGCCATGGCCGCGAAGGCGACCAGGTGTAAGTTCTGCACGACGGACATTTGATCCGCCTCAGGCCGGGCTCACTTGCTCGGCCTGGGGTGAAGCGTCTCGTTCAGGGACTTAACGATGTGCTCGGCGGTCTGGTCGAGCTGCTCCGGAGTGATGTGCTTGGGGCGCGCGTAAATGGACCACACCACGGTGCGCGACTTCACGTCCACCAGGAACAGGTTGCCCTTGCTTGCGCCGAACGAAGTCGCGCGCGGCGGCACCGCGCCCGCGGTACCCTCGACCTCTCCGGGAGCCGGATTCTTGCTGGAACCAGCACCAGAATCTTTAGAACCTTCTTTTTTCTTCTCTTCGACCGGTTTCGGAGCGGGGTACAGCTCTTTGAGTTGATTCTCCACGGTCTCGCCAACGCGATCGGTGAATATCGCGTCCGCGCGCAGAGGATCCGTGACAACCTGGTAGAAGCCCGCCTTGGCGAGATGGTTCGCCAAATATTGATCCATCCCGTGCGCCATGGGCAGCAGATAGACCGCTTTCACATCCGCCACCCCGGCCAGGGCGGGGAAGCTACATAATAGTAAGGCGATCCACTTCATAACATCCACCATCATACTGCATGTATAAGGATCTCAAGATCACCGTCATCATCCCGTGTCTGAACGAAGAGCAAGGCGTCGGGCGGATTCTACGTCTGATGCCCGCCTTCATCGACGAGGTAATCGTGGTCGACAACGACTCGACCGACGGCACCTCGAAGGTGGCCGAAAGCCTCGGCGCCAAGGTCATTCGCGAGAAAGTACGCGGTTACGGACGCGCTTACAAGCGAGGCTTCGCGCAAGCCACCGGCGACATTATCATTACGCTGGACGGCGACCACAGCTATCCGGTGGACGCCATCTCCTACTTGCTGGAAGCCTTTCTGCATTTGGAGGCCGACTTTTTGAACGCGTCGCGTTTCCCGGTCCGCGACCGTCGCGCCATGAGCTTTAAACATAAGATGGGTAACCTGGTTTTGTCGGTGGCAATGTCGATTCTCTACCTGCGCTGGGTACGCGATTCGCAATCCGGCATGTGGGTATTCCGCCGTTCCATTCTCGATTCGATGGATCTCTTGAGCGACGGTATGGCGTTCTCGGAGGAGATCAAGATTGAGGCGCTCAAGAATTCCAGGATTCGTTTCCGGGAGATTTCCATCCAGTACTCTTCGCGCTTGGGAGAGATCAAGCTCAACCCATGGCGCGACGGCTTCCACAATCTGTTCTTCCTGGCGAGAAAACGCTTTGCAGGCAAGCGCGGGAAGTGATACCATTCAATTTCCGCACCCGCCTGCTTGCTTGCGCTCCCCGTCCATTTGCTGGCTAGGACCAAAGACGTGTCGACGGCGGTGACTGCGATTATTCCGAACTGGAACCGGCAAGACCTTCTCGCCGTCGTTCTGCGTTCGCTGGCCACGCAGAGTGTGCCGCCGTCCCAAGTCCTGGTGGTGGACAATGCGAGCGACGACGACTCCGCCGCCGTGGCCCGGCGCTCCGGCGCGCACGTGATTCCCTTGGACCGCAACCGCGGTTTCGCCGCGGCGGTCAACCAGGGAGTGGCAGAGTGCCGCACCGAATGGATCGCGGTGCTCAACAACGACGTCGAACTTGAGCCGCGCTGGATCGAAAAACTCCTGGCCGCGGCGTCGGAATCGGCTGCCTGGTTCGCCGCCGGCAAGTTGCTGAAAGCCGCGCGGCCGGAGGTGCTCGACGGAACTTTCGACGCGGTGGCGCGCAGCGCCTGCGCCTGGCGTTGCGGCGAAGCCAGGGCGGACGGGCCGGTTTGGAATCGGAAAAGGAAGATACGCTTCGCGCCCATGACCGCCGCGCTGGTTCGACGGGACCTGTTTGAAAAGACCGGCCCACTCGACGAACGCTTCGAATCCTACCTCGAGGACGTGGATTTCGGTTTGCGCTGCGCCTTGGGCGGCTGGGAAGGCGTCTATGAGCCGGCCGCAGTGGCCCGCCATAGAGGCAGCGCGACACTCGGCGTCTGGCATCCGGATAAAGTGAAGTTGATGTCGCGCAATCAAGTATTGATGGCCGCCAAACATTACCCCAAGAAATGGTTTAGAAAATACGCCTGGCCGGCCTTCGCCGGGCAGACTTTATGGGGTCTGGTGGCGTTGCGGCACCGCGGCGCCCTGGCGTGGCTGGCGGGCAAATGTGAGGGCCTGCGTATGTGCGCGGCGATGCGCGGCGCCGAAGATCATCCGCGGCTCGACGAAGTGTTGCGGGAGAGCGAGCGGGAGATTCGCGAATTGCAGAAAGCCGCCGGTCAGGATTGGTACTGGCGATTGTACTTCGCGCTGACATGAGCGAAACGGGAATCGTGATCGTCGCCTGGAACGCGGAAGCCGAGATCGGCGCCTGCTTGGATGCCGCGCTGCGTTTCTGTGCCGACGTGGTAGTGGTGGACAACGGCTCCCAGGACGCCACGGTCGCGGTGGTGCGAGCCCGCCCCCGGGTGCGTCTCATCGCCAATCCGGAAAACCGGGGTTTCGCCGCCGCCGTGAACCAGGGTGTGCGGTCGCTTGATTGCCCGTTCGTGTTGTTGCTAAATCCCGACGCGGTGCTCGAAACCAAACTCGATGCGATGGTGGAAGCCTGCCGCGAACCGGACGTCGCGGCGGCCGGAGGAAAACTGTTGGACTCCGGCGGCCGGCCGCAAACCGGCTTTCTGGTCCGGCGGTTTCCTAGCGGATGGACGCTGGCCTTCGAGGTGCTCGGCGTGAACCGTCTTCTGCCCGGCAATCCCATCAACCGCCGCTACCGCGCCCTGGACATGGACCCTTTCCGCCCGGCAGAAGTGGATCAACCCGCCGGCGCCCTTCTCATGCTTCGCCGCGAAGTCTGGGAGGCGCTGGGGGGGTTCGCCGAAGATTTTTACCCGCTCTGGTTTGAGGACGTGGACTTCGCCAGGCGCGCGCGCGACCGCGGCTACCGGCTGCGGTACGTCCCGGCGGTGAGCGCCAGGCACCGGGGCGGCTATTCCGCTGAACTCCTCAACTGGGAACGGAGACAGGTTTATTGGTATGCTAACCTACTGAGGTATGTGGCGAGACATCTGTCGGGGTCGGCTACCCGAGGGGTGGCTTTAGCCGTGGCTTTGAGTGTGGTTCCGCGTACCGTAGCGGGGATGCTTGCGGAGCGGAGTCTCGGGCCGCTTTTGGTTTGTGGTGGATTGATGCGTCTTGCGATTCGCCACATCCTGATGGGGCCGCGGGGCGTGAAGAATTGCGAGCCGGTTCCGGCGCTGTAATGCTGTAAAAGGGTGAAAATAAATTCCAGTGCGCGAGTGCTTGTGAATGCCAGCTAACGAACTCGTTTCGGTCACCGTCGTCACCTATAATAGCGGGCGGTTCATCAGGCGCTGCCTGGAAAGTGTGCTGGCCCAAAAGTACCCGAACAAAGAAATTCTCATCGTCGACAACGCTTCCACGGACGGGACCACGGACATCCTGGAGCAGTTCGAGGATCGCTGCCAGATCATCTACAACAACGAGAACCTGGGCTTCGCGGCCGCCCAGAATCAGGCCATTCGAATGTCCAGCGGCGAATGGGTGCTGGCGCTGAATCCCGACCTCCTTCTCCTTCCCGGATTCGTGCAGGCCTTGGTCGACGCCGGCAGCATCAGTCCCAAGGTCGGTAGCGTCTGCGGCAAGCTGCTCACCATGACGGCTACCTTCGACCTGCCCGAAAAACCCCTGGTCGACTCCACCGGCATCTACTTCACCCCCATGCTGCGCCACCTGGACCGCGGCAGCCAGGAAGTGGACAACGGTCATTTTCTAAAGCATGAGTACGTGTTTGGCGCATCGGCGGCCGCCGCCTTGTACCGGCGGGAGATGATCGAAGACGTCTCTATGTCGAACGAGTTCTTCGACACGGATTTCTTCGTCTATCGCGAGGATGCCGACGTCGCCTGGCGCGCGCAGTTGTTTGGCTGGAAGTGCATCTACACGCCGCTGGCGCGCGGCTACCACGTCCGTAGCGCGCTGCCCGGCAACCGCCGCGCACTGCCGGCCGTGATCAACATGCACTCGGTGAAGAATCGTTTCTTGATGCGCATCAAGAACATGACGCCGGATCTTTACCGCCGCAACTGGTTCTCGATTACGCTACGGGATTTGCTGGTGGTGGCCTGCTGCCTGGCTTGGGAACACAGTTCGCTGCAAGCGTTTTGGTATCTGGCGCGAAACTGGCGGCGCGTGCTGGCCAAGCGCCGCGAGATTATGAAGCGCCGCAAGGTGGACGACCGCTACATCGCCAGTTGGTTCCACTACCAGCCGGTGAGCATTCCCGCACCGAAGCCTTCCAGCAAAGTAACGGCCCGTACGCGCGTCGCGCGCGGCTAACCGCGCTGGGACCACAACCTCCTTTTCAGAACGCGCGGATTGAATCGATGCCGGCTTCCTCCAGGGCCGTCGCCATCTTTTCCAGAGCGGCCTTGTGGATCTGCGACACGCGGCTTTCGTTGATGCCCATGACGCTTCCGATTTCCTTCATGGTCAACTCGTTGGTGTAGTAGAGCACCACTACTTTCTGGTAGCGCTCCGGCAAACCCGTCATGGCGCCCTTGAGTAACTCGCTCAGTTGATGGCGGGCGCACATGTTGTCGGGCTGGGTTTCGGGTTTGCTGGGAAAGTCAGGCGCGGGCAGGTCTTCCTGCTCGGGCGCGCGCGTGGAGGCCGACACCGGACCGACGTTGCGAAGGTCCAGCGCCATCTGCCGCCAGCGGTCCACCTCGACGCCCATCTTGGCGGCCAGTTCGCTTTCCGTGGGCGCGCGCTGCAGCGTCGCAGCCAGGTCGCGGGTGGCCGCCTCCACCTGCTTGTGACGGCGCCGCAGATCGCGCGAGGCCCAGTCGAGCTGCCGCAAGCTGTCGAGAATGGCGCCCTTGATACGGTGCTTGGCGTAACTGGAAAACGAGACGGCTTTGTCCGGATTGTATTTCGTGGCGGCGTCGAACAGACCCAGGATTCCGGCGTGCACCAGATCGTCGAGGTCCACGTGCACTGGTAAATTCTCATGCACCCGTACCGCGATGGCCTTTACCAAAGGCAGGTTTTCCAGCACCACGCGATCCCGGCTGGCTCTCGCGCCTTTGTTGGCTGGGGCGACTGCGGCTTTTGCTGACATCGGATCTCGTTCTCCCTTTCCGTTTCGCCTGGCATCCGGTTGCACCGGCTCTGCCGATTGGCGCCGAACCTGGTGGCCCGGCGTACTGGGAAGTGCACGCGTCACGCCAAGTCAGGCGCGGGTGCCCACTACACGCATTTGGGGTGTAAGAGAAGTTTCTTCTGATCGCTCAGTTGAAGATCCAGGTGGCGGATCTAAAGGAGTTAGTCGCGTCGGTCGATCTTTGCGAGACATCCGGGCCAATCATGAGTGCGCCCGGAGGAGTCTCAATCTGGAACAGTACTCTTGCCCGGTCTGGTTCTAAGCTGAACCGCGTGTTTCAGAATGAAACTCGATTCCGCTCCCGCTCGTCGCTCGCTAGTTATTGATCGGCGGTTACGCCGGATGCAGGAGAGGAATACCGGTCGGGTAAAAGCCTTACGACCCTTAGCTACGGCCGGTGCAGCGTCGCGACGTACGTCTTCACGCCGAACGCGCCCATCACAATCCACACCACCAATCGAAAAGCGCCATCGAGGGTGAACCCGGCCGCCAGCGCGAGCATCGCGTAGCAGGCCATGGCGGCGTAAAAGCGCATCTTCATGAGGGAATTCAATTGTCGCACGGCGAGCCGGGAGCGCTGTTCACCGGCCGCGCAGATTGTAGCTGAAATTGAGCTGCAGGCGAAGCTGGTTGCCGCGGTATTCGGCCGGAAGGGGCGGAAATGGATTGGAGGCGCTGATGCCGGCCACCGCCGCGCGGTCCAGCGCTTCGGTTCCCGACGGCATCACGATAACGAGCTTCGGCACGGCGCCGTCCTTGGCGATGGCGAATTGCACCAGCACCCTGCCGCGGCGTCCCAAGCGCGCGCTCTCAGGAACCACCGCCAGCCAATTCTGGCGAACCGCCGAGAGAACCCGAACCAGGTACGGCCGCAGGTCCACACCCATCGGGTCGCTGAGCAATTCGAGCGTGCTCGCATTACGGCCGGGCGACGGCGGCAAGTTGATGGCTTCGCCCAACCCGCCCACGCCCTCGCCGATGTCGCCCACCGTGAGGCCGCCGCCGCTATGCCCCCTGGCCACCGCGCGCCCGGCTTCTTGAACCGACTGCGTGGGCGGGGGCAGGGCGGGGGGCCGCGCCAGACTCCCCGACGGCGTGCGCGCCGCGCCGCCGGTGGCGCCCGGCCTTTCGAAAGCTAGCTTGGGCTTCTCCGTGGTCTCAATTTGCGGAGGAGGTGTGTCCGGCGAGCCCAGCGGAGGCGCCTGCGGCATCCGCGCCAACTGGTCCGGCGCTTCCATCTTGGGCGGCTCGGGAAGAGCCGGCGGCATGACGGGCCCAGGTTCGGCCGCGGCTGGACGCGTAGTCGAAAGCGCCCCCGGGGGCAATGTCAAGCGTGGACGGGGCAGCAGGCCCTGCAGGTTCAGTTCCTTGCTGATGGGGCCGCGATTGGCTGCAGTTTGCGTGAGTTCGGTGGGCGGCGCTATCAGCGGAGTGACCCGGTGCAGCGCGGCATCGATCGCCGGAGCGTGCCGGAACAGACTGCCGGCAGGCAACAGCGTGACCGCCACCAAACCCAGCACATGCAGCACGACGGAACCCAGGCCCGCGCGTAACACACCTCGGGTGTCCGAAGGGCTCTCGTACTGAAACAACAGTGGTGGCGGCGTGGTCTCAGCCTGCTCGGTCTGGACGGGCGTATTCATCGGCCACCTAATTAGGACGTTCCACGGAGAGCGAGGGTTGCCCGGCGCGCAAGATCGCGCCGGCGTCTCATCAGGAAATATGATGCGCCGCGAGCGTTTGCGCGACCACCCGGGTGTGCTCTTCGATTTTACCAAGAATGCCGTGCGCCACCTCCAGCGCGCGCAACGCGTCTTCGCCCGCGACCCGCGGGCGCGACCGGCTTTCCACCGCATCCAGGAAGCTCTCCAGCTCCAGCCGCAGCGGTTCCTGCTTCTCGATCGCGAGCGGCTGGAAATGGATCTGGCGATCCTCGCCGACCTTCAGGACGCTGGTCTCCTGCCGTGTGTAGTCCACCGAAATGTACTCGCGCGGTTGAAACAGTCGCAGTTTGCGCACACGCTCGGTCGATACGCGGCTGGCCGTGAGATTCGCGATGCAGCCGGTCGCGAAAGCCAGACGCACATTCGCGATGTCCACTTTGCGCGAGAGAATCGAAATGCCCGCGGCGTGGATTTCCGTGGGCGCCTGGCCGACCAGCGAGAGCACGATGTCCAGATCGTGAATCATCAGGTCCAGCACCACGTCCACATCCAGGCTGCGCGGCGTGAAGACGCTCAGGCGGTGTACTTCGAAGAACAACGGGAGCTTGGCGATGCCGGCGAGCGCCGCGATGGCCGGATTGAAGCGCTCCAGATGCCCCACTTGCAGGATGCGCCCGCGACCGGCGGCCGTGTCGATGAGGCGCTGCGCGGATACCAGGTCGTGAGCGATGGGCTTCTCCACCAACACGTCGATGCCGGCTTCCATCAGCCCACAGCCCGTATCGGCGTGCGCCACGGTGGGCACGGCCACGATGGCCGCATCCACTTGGCCGGCCAGTTCGCCGGTGCTGGTGACGGCGCGGCAGCCGAATTCAGCCGCGGCTTGTGCGGCGCGCTCGCCGTTCGTATCGACGGCGGCGACCAGTTCGGCCCGGCCGCACTCGCGCACCACTCGCATGTGCCGGCGCCCAAACTCTCCGGCGCCCACCACGGCCAACCGTATCTTGCTCAACTCGCCTCCTTGATCGACGCGCCTTCAATCCATGGGCGCGTATCCCACCACGGCCACGCCGGCTTCGCGCGCCTTCTTGAGCATCTCCTCGCGGTCCAGCATCAGCGTGCGGCCCGCGTCCACGGCCACTACGCTCGTGCCGGTTTCCTTCATGACTTCGATGGTGGCAGGACCCACCACGGGGACGTCGAAGAGCAGGTGCCGCCTGCGCCTGGACACCTTCACCAGTCGCAACGGTTTACCGTGGGCCAGGGTGGCCGCGCGGCGCAAGGCTGCGTCGGTGCCTTCCATGGCTTCCAGCGCCACGCAGGCGTGCTCGGCCACCACCACGCTCTGCCCGATGTCGAATCCGGCCAGGGCGTGGGCGATCTTGCGGCCGTAGTCGATGTCGGCCAGTTCGTCGTTCGACGGTTTGCGCCGCGCCAGCACGCCTTCTCCAGCCAGCAGCGGCTTGAGCAGCGCGGTCGAGTCCATCAACGAGATGCCTTCCTCGGCCAGCACCTTCGCCACGGCGCCGATCAGCGAATCCGTGTTCTTGCGCGCCAGCGACGCCAGCAATTTCACCAAACGCCAATCCGGCCGGATGGAGGAGAAGATTTGCGCATGCTTCACCTGGCCCGCCATGGTCACCTCGCGGATGCCCTCTTCCTTGAGGATCTCGATGAGGCGGCTCAGTTGGCCGAGCGAAATCCAGTGGCAGCGCGCAGCGAGTTGCTCGACCTCCTCGCTGGCTTCTTCCTGGATGGCCACGACGACGACTTCGTGACCCAGCGCGCGCGCGGATTCGAGCGCCAGGATGGGAAAGCGTCCGTTGCCGGCAATCAGACCGTATCGCATACTGATGCGGGTGGACCGTCGAGTCCTTCCGCTGCTGCTATTTCACCACGCCGCGCTTGCTCATAGCGATGAATTCGAGCAATTCCTCGAGTTCCGGTGTGGCGGGAACCTCGGCGCGGATTCGTTCGACGGCCTGCGTGGTGTTCAATCCGGCGTGCGTCAGCAGGCGGAAGGTCTTGCGCAGCGCATCGATGGATGGGGCCGAAAAGCCGCGCCGTTCCAGCCCCGTCGTGTTGGCGCCGAAGACCTTGATTTCGCGCTCGCTCACGGTGGTCGAAAACGGCAGGATGTCTTGCGTGACGACGCTGTAGCCGCCCACGATGGCATGGCGGCCGATGCGGCAGAACTGGTGCACGCCGGTGGAAGCGCCGATCACCACCCAATCGCCCACTGTGACGTGTCCGCCGAAGGTCACCGCGTTGGCCAGCACCGTGTGATTGCCGATGTTGACGTCGTGCGCCACGTGCACGTAGGCCATCAACAGGTTGTCGTCGCCGATGGTGGTGACCAGGCCGCCGCCTTCGGTGCCTCGGTGAATGGTAATGAACTCGCGGATGCGGTTGCGGTGGCCGATGCGCGTGTAGGCGCGTTCGCCTTTGTACTTCAAGTCCTGCGGCGCCACGCCTACGCTGGTGTACGGGAAAAAGACGTTATCCTCACCGATGGTGGTGACGCCTTCCACATACACATTCGCCATCAGGCGCGTGCGCGCGCCGATCTCGACCTCCGCCCCGATGCAGCAATACGGACCGATGTCGGAGGTTTCCGCGATCTTCGCCGCCGGGTCCACGATGGCGGTCGGATGGATGGGCATGGAGGGCGCCTCAGGCGCCGGGCGTTTCGCCAGGCTGCTTGTCCGGGCGCTCGGCGAGCTTGCACATCACTTCGGCCTCGGCCACCAAGGCGCCGTCCACCGTGACCTGCCCGTACATCTTCACGACGCTGGCTTTGCGCTTGGCCATCTTCATCTCGATGCGCAGTTGGTCGCCGGGCAGCACGGGACGGCGGAACTTCGCCTTGTCCACGGAAGCCAGCAGCACCAGCTTCTCCTTGCGGTTCTCGATTTCCTTGAGCACCAGCACGCCCGCCACCTGCGCCATCGCCTCGATGAGCAGCACGCCGGGCATCACCGGAAAATCCGGAAAGTGTCCGGCGAAAAACGGTTCGTTCACCGTGACGTTCTTGATGCCCACGATGCGCTCGGGCTCCATCTCGATGATGCGGTCCACCAACAGCATGGGAAAGCGGTGGGGCAGAATCTCACGTATAGCTTGTATGTCCAAAACACTCATGAGGTCCGACCATTATAGCAACTGCAAAAAGGTGCAAAAGGGGTCAGCCTGGTATGGCTCCCTTTTCTAGGACGGAAATAACCAGCCCTCGCTGCACAATTCCGCTCCGCCGGCGCCAGTCGCGACGAGGACCGATTCTTCTTTCCGCGGCCGGCCGCGTTTCCAGCGCCGCCCGAACCGGACAGACATCTCCTCGACGAACGCTTCCGTCCCGAAGGGGCTTCCCGCATATGTGCAACGCACCAGTTCTTCCTGGTGCCCGACAGCGCACGCGTTGAGCGTCTCCGACCACTCGCCGCTACGACGTGGACCTTCCCGCCCCCACCACTCCATGTCCAGCAGCCTCCTGTCGTCGAACCCTGCGACATGTGCAGCCGCACTCGACCACTGGTACTCCTCGGCGCGCGCGACGATTCCCGCGCGCAGCGCATTCCTCTCCACGTATGCCAAGGCGGTCCACTGGCGGCTCCAGTCCAGCGCACAGGCAAAGTAGCGGTTCTGCCACAGGTGTCCGATCCGCCCGACGCGCGCGTTGTAGTATTGCGCATAACGTCCGTGCACCCGCCGCAAGAGCACGGCCAGTGAGTCTTCCCGCTCGGCGATCGCGACCAGATGGACATGGTTACTCATGAGGCACCAAGCCAAAAGGCTGACACGCGCATCTGTCAGATTCTGTCCCAGCAGCCTCAAGTAGGTCGATCGATCATCCTGGGTGGAGAACGTCTCCCGGCGATCGACGCCACGCTGGGTGATATGGTACGCCACCCCCGGAAACACGCATCGCAGTCCTCGCGGCATCTTCACAAACAGAGTGTCGCAACGGAACTGTCCGTCTCACCGAAAAAAGGGAGCCATATCAGGCTGACCCCTTTAGTATATTCAGAGGGTGATCAAAAGTGCCGTCGTTCCGGTGGCGGGGTTGGGCACCCGGCTGCTGCCCGCGACAAAATCGCAGCCCAAGGAAATGCTTCCGGTGGCGCGGAAGCCCATCGTGCAGTATGTGGCGGAGGAATTGGTTGCCAACGGCGTCGAGCAGATCCTGTTCGTCACCGGCCGCAACAAGTCCTCCATCGAAGACCACTTCGACCACGATCCCGAGCTGTTCCGGAACTTGAGCCGAACGAACAAACGGGAACTGCTCGACGAAGTGGATTTCCAGGATCTGCGCGCGAAGTTCTTCTACACGCGCCAGGCCCTGCAGCGCGGCTTGGGCGACGCCATGCTGTGCGCGGAGAACTTCGCCGGGGAAGAGCCGTTTGTGACCGCCCTGGGCGATTCCATCATCGGCCTGAACGCGCAGTCCAAGGCCATTTCACGCATGGCGGAGTTGTTCGAGGCGCGCCACGCCAGTTGCGTGCTGGCCGTCGAGGAAGTTCCCCTCGATCAAGTCAGCCACTACGGAATCGTGCAGCCGGCCGAAACCGTGGGCGAAGCGTTCCGCATCTCCAACCTGGTAGAAAAACCGAAGCCGGACAAGGCCCCCAGCAATCTGGCGATCGCCGGCCGCTACGTTTTTTCACCGCTGATCTTCGACATGCTCCATCGCGTCGAGCCGGATGCGCGCGGCGAAGTGCAACTCACCGACGCCATTCAACTGCTGTGCGAGGAAGGGCGGCGCGTTTTCGCAGTGAAGCTCCAACCCAACGAGCGGCGCTACGACATCGGCAACTTCCCCAGCTACTTCGAAACCTTCGTCGAGTTCGCGCTGGCGGATCCGGTTTACGGCGCGGATTTCCGCGTGGCCCTAAAGCGCCTGCTGGAGCACGACCTGTAAGCAGGAGGATGGAATGAACCGCCGAAATTTCTTGAAGAGTTGCGCGACCGCGCCGCTGGCCGCCGCGGGCGTCGCGCGGGCCGAAAATCCCAAAGCCTGGTATCCCGGCGCGGGGTTGGGCCTGTTTCTGCATTGGAGCATCGCCAGCGTCGCTCAGGTCGAGTTGGGTTGGGGGCTGTTCAAGGACGTCGGCGGGAAAGACCCACATCCGGCCTGGCCGGCGGAGAAGTACCTGGCGCTGGCCGACAAGTTTAATCCGCAAAACTACGATCCCGACAAGTGGCTGCGCGCCGCCGCCCAAGCCGGCTTCAAGTACGCAGTACTCACCACCCGCCATCACGACGGCTACGCGCTCTGGCCCTCCGCCTACGGCAACTTCGGAGTGAAGCAGCACATGGGCGGGCGCGACCTGGTAGGCCCTTACGTCGAGGCCTGCCGCAGGAACGGCCTGAAGGTGGGCTTCTACTATTCGCCCGGCAATTGGCTCTTCCATCCCGAAAGGCTGGCCGTGGCTGGGATTTCCGCTGCGCGACGACAAGTTCCTCTACCGCCGCCCGGAGCGTAGCGAAGGCATGCCGCGCTACGCCGACGTCCCCATGCGCGAATTCCAGAAACACTTCGAAACGCTCTACGCCTATGTAAAAGGGCAGGTTGGGGAGTTGATGACCCGTTACGGTAAAATCGATCTGCTGTGGTGGGACGGCTACGACTGGCCCATCGGCGTCGAGCACCATCCGCAGGAAATGGAATCCTACGTCCGCTCTCTGCAGCCCGGCATCGTGCTCAACGACCGTTACATGATCTGGGACTCGGGCCTGCTGTGGGGCGACTACCGCACGGAGTACGAGGGCCGGCGCCCCAACACGCGCCCGCGCGGCTTGTGGGAGCATTCCGACACCATGTGCGGCGGCATGTGGGGCTACGGCGGCCCCTCGCTGACCTGCAAGTCTTCGAGCTATCTGCTTACGCAACTGGTGCAAGACCGGGCCTGGGGCGCCAACTACCTGCCCGAACTTCGGACCGCGTCCCGACGGCACCATGCAGCCGGAATTCTACCAGGTGTGCCAGGAGTTGGCCGCGTGGATGAAGCACAGCGGCGTTTCCGTGCACAACGTACAAGCCGGGGCGTATCCGGAGCAGTGCGACGCGCCGGTGACGGTTTCCGGCGGCACCTGGTACGTTCACTTTCTGCCCGGCAGGCGGCGTACGGCGACGCTTTCCGGAGTGAGCGCGCCGAGCTCGGCTCGATTGCTGGCGACGGGCGAAGCGGTGAGTTGGACGCGAGACGCCGGCCGCTACGTGCTGTCGCTACCGGCGTCGGCGCCGGCCGATACCGTCGCCACGGTGGAAGTCGCCTTCTAGCAGCCCTTCCACGACGGGGGTCGCTTTTCGAGGAAGGCCGTGATGCCTTCCTGCGCGTCCGCCGCCATGGCGTTCATGGTCATGACTTCCTTGGCGTAGGCGTAAGCCAGGTTCTGCGGCATGTCCGCCTGCGCGTAAAAGGCCTGCTTGCCGGCCCCGATGGTGAAGCTGCTGGCTTCGACGATGGAAGCCGCGAGGGCGCGCGTTTCCGCCGCCAGCGCATCGGCGGCGACCACACGATTCACTAGGCCCCACTGGCAGGCCGTGGCGGCGTCCACCACGCGGCCGGTGAGCAGCATCTCCATGGCGCGCTTTCTTCCGATGGCGCGCGTCAGCGCCACCATGGGGGTGGTGCAGAACAGGCCGATCTTGACGCCGGGCGTGGCGAACCCGGCTTGCTCGCTGGCGATGGCGAGATCGCAGGAAGCCGCCAGTTGGCAACCGGCGGCGGTGGCCAGACCCTGTACTTCGGCGATGACGGGTTGCGGAATCCGCTGCATGAGCGTCATGGTCTCCGAGCACACGTCGAAGATCTCGCGATACTCGGTGACGCTGCGGCCGGTCATCTCGCCAAGGTCATGGCCGCTCGAAAAGACCTTGCCGGTGCTGGCCAGAATGACCAGCGCGCGCCGTGGGGTCGGCACCCACCCGGCCCAGCGCCGTGGAGAGCTCCCGTAACAGGTTCAGCGACAGCGCGTTGCGGCGTGCGGGCCGGTTCAGCCGGAGAACCACCACGGCGCCTTCGCGTTCCACCAGCAGGTCTTGATAGCTCATGAACGATTTCCCCTTACTTGACTACTTTATCGAAGCCGCCCCGGAGTGTGGTATGGTGCGAATTTAGGGCCCACCTGGGAGAGGAACCAACTGGATCGTGGAAACCATTCTGCTTCTCGTACATACCGATAGCGACGGCCAACTGCCGCGCGCGGCGCTGGAGACGCTCACGGCAGCTCGCCAGACGGCTGGCGAGCTGGGCGCGGCCTTCTCGGTCGGCCTGGTGGGCGCGGACGTGACCGGGGCGGCGGGGAGCATCGCCAACTGCGGAGCGGCGCGCTTTCTGGCGGTGTCCGGGGAGGAATTCGGTTCCGCGCGTTATGCCACCGACGCGGCCGCCGCCGAGGCGCTGGCGCGCGCCGCCGGAGCCACGCTGATTCTGGCGCCGGGCACTTCGCGTTGGGCGCGCGTCGCCGCGGGAGTGGCCCAGCGGCTCGGCGGACGCATCGACACGCACGCGACCGGCGTCGCGGACGGCACCAAAATCACACGTTGGTATTATCGCCAGCGCATGGAAGCGGTGCTCACACGCTCACAGCGGCCGTGGATTGTCCTGCTCGACGGAGGATGCTTCGAGGCGTGGCAAGGCGAAGCCGGCACGAGCGTGGTCGAGTCCGTCGCGGTCGACGCTGACCGGCGCCCACCAGCGCACCAGCGTCACCGGCTTCCAGACGCCCTCGAGCGGCGCCCAGACCATTCGTCCCGATGCGGAATTACTGTTTGTGACGGGCGCCGGCTGGACCAAGAAGCAGGCCGATGGCAACACCCACACCCCGGAAGCCGCCAAGCTGATTCTCGAGTTCCTGGGCCTGACCAAAGCGTCGCTCGGCAGCAGCAAGTCATTGGTCGATCTAAGCGGAGAAGGACAGGCCGTGCTGCCGTTTCTGACGCACCTCAACCAGGTGGGGCAGACCGGCGCGACGCCGCGCCACCCCAAGGGCCTGGCCACCTGCTGCCACGGCGAAGAGCCGCACGTGGTCGGGTGGCGTTTCGTCAATGATCGCCGCGCCGTCAACCTGGATCCCAACTGCGGCTGGGCGCGTGGAAAAGCGGACGTCGTCTATGTAGCCGACGCGTTCGCCGTCATGACCAAAGTGAATGAACTGCTGACTCAGCAACAAGGAGGGTAACGATGTCGCTACCGACGAACCTGACGCGGCGGACCTTGCTCGGTTCGGCCGCGGGGGCGGGCATGGCCGCCGCTCTGCGGCCGGCTTTCGCCTCGACGGCGCCCACCGCGCCCGTGGCCATCGCGCGTTACCGGGCTTACGACGACAAACTGGAAGCCACGCTGGCGCACATGTTCGATCAGATCGGCGGCATCGGCAAGCTGGTCAAGGGCAAGACCGTGGCTGTGAAGTTGAACCTCACGGGCAATCCGGACAAGTTTCCCGAGCGCGCGGACATGCCCTACCGCACGCAACCGCTGACCGTGCTGGCCACGGCGCATCTGCTGGCTCGCGCGGGCGCCCGGCGTATACGCTTCCTGGAGAGTTTCTTCCCGGCCGGGCAGGACCTGGCGCTGTGGGCGCGCTATGGTCTGGACGTGAACGCCATTTCCAATTGCGGCACGAAGGTCGAGTGGGAGAACACGCAGAACATCGGGCAGGCCAGGAAATACGCGCGCCTGAAGGTGCCCTGGGGCGGTTACGTCTTCCCGGCCTACGATCTGAACCACTCCTTTGCCGATTGCGATGTGTTCGCTTCCATGTCGAAGCTGAAGAACCACTGGATCGGCGGCTTCACCATGACGTTGAAGAACAGTTTCGGCAACACGCCCTGTTCGCTTTACGGTGGAGATTGCGGCACCGACGGCAACGAGAATCCCACGCGCGAGCGCGGAGAAGTTTGCCATTCGGGCAAGGGCAAGCCCGCCCGCGGCGTGCCGCAAGAACTCGATCCCAACTCGCCTCGCGAGGGCGGTTACCGCGTCCCGCGCATCGTAGTGGACCTGGTGGGCGCCCGGCCCGTCGATCTCGCCATCATCGACGGCATCGACACCATTCGCGGCGGGGAAGGCGTCTGGAATCCCGGCACCGAGCGGATCAAGCCGGGCCTGCTTTTGGTGGGCCGCAATGCGGTCTCGACGGACGCCGTGGGTGTGGCGGTGATGGGGTACGACCCTCAGGCCGACCGTGGCACCAAGCCGTTTCTCCGCGGAGATAGCGCGCTGAAGTTAGCCGAGAAAGTCGGCATCGGCACGGCGGACTTGTCGCGCATCGAAGTCACGGGGCTCTCCATCAAAGAGGCTCTCCACGACTTCGGCCCCGGCCCCACCGGCAAGCGCATCCTGGGTTAACGGAAGGTCTGTGGGTGAGGCGGGCCAAGCTTCCTCACAGAATATTTCAAATGCCGAGGCGCGAGGCCGGATTCACGAAGCGGCGAAACGGGCCGTCCAACACCTTCGGGAGCTCTCGCCTTGGGTGATCGAGGGACCGGTGGAGATGCAATTCGAACTTTACCCTGAGGTCCAACCCGGGGAGACCCGGCAGGTCCCGCCGCAGGTATACCAAGGCGCCACGGTCCCGGAGGCCTTTCAGGCCCGGCTCGGCAAGTAAGGCGGAAGTTATCAACTTCCGGACCTGTATCTAAATCCTCTGGCTGGCGCAGGCCAATAGGAGTACCGCAACAGGAGTGCTTCCGCTTCCTCCCCTCATTGATGGAACCAATGACCAGGCGCTGTGCTTTCCATGAACTCGAACACGGCTCCATCCTTGAGCACGAAGACTACACGCAGATTATCGGTGGCTTGAAACGGTCCCAGCAGAACCGGATCGGAACCGATGGCCTCCTCAAGCTTCTCGACACGGAAGGCAATGTGCGGCAAATCCCGAACGAGCACGTTCACCGGGCTGTCCGGCTCAAAGCGCAGGTATTCAACCCGGTGGGGATGCCGCTCCGGATCCGTGACCCAAACCTTCGTTGCAGCGACTCGCATTTCCCCGGGCTGCTCCTGGTTGGTCGGGATGCCCACATGGTCGAAGGCGCGCATATTCGTACTCGCCAGTTTACAATAGCAAATCGATATACACTTTCCAACGTCAGAGTGGCCGACCAACCTTTCAGAATAGTCCAAAGATGGATCGACGCTCAGCCCTCCCCGGCAGGGCCGGCTCGTCGCCCGGTTCCAGCGTTAAGACGCGCGAGTTAAGACGCACGCGGCCTGTTACGGCTTAATCTTCAGCAGGAACCCCGAAGGGATGCCGCCTTCGTCCGGCTTGCCGGACCCGTCGGTAGTGTTCAGGTCGAACGAGTAAGTGCTGCCGGCGGCGTAGACGTTGCCGCTCGCGTCGGCGGCCAGACCCGTGATGGCCTCGATATACGAACCGCCAAACGTGGTGGTGGAGACCAACCCTTCCGCTCCTGGTTTAGCCGGGTCGAACACACTCACGAAGGCATCCACCATGCGGACCGCAGGCGAATCGCCGCGCCCCGGCATGTCGGCGGAAAGCGTGTAGCCTGCCACGGCGACACGCCCATCGGAAAGCACCTTCACCGCATTCGGTACATCCGCGTCGGATCCGCCCAGGTAGGTCGAATACTGCAACGGACTGCCGGCGGTTGCGGTGGGATCGAAGCGGACCACGAATCCATCGACGCCGCCCGCGTAGTGCGGCTGGGCGGCATCCGCCGTCACGGGGAAGTCCGCCGAAAGCGTGTAGCCGGTGATCCACACAGCGCCATTCGCATCCACGTCGATGGCGTTCGCAAAGTCCAGGTCCGTTCCGCCGATGCAGGTGCCATATACCAGCGCGTCCAATCCCGGCCGGTTCAGATCCAGTTTGACGATATAGGCGTCTCCTATGCCTTGCTCGGTGGTTTGCCAGCCGTCCGAGGTGGTCGGAAAGTCGTCGGAGAAGGTGTAGCCGGTGAAGTAGACGAGGTTGCCGGCGGCGTTTACGGCCACGCCGGTGGCGATGTCCGTGCTGTCGCCTCCGAAGAACGAGGAATAGAGCAGCGTCTGCGAAGCACCGGGATGGGGATCTACCTTGAGGATGAAAACGTCCCAGCCGCCCCGATTGAAGCCCTGCACGCCGAACTCGACCGCAGTCAAAGTCTGGGAGGCCGTGGTCCCGATCACCACCACGTTGCCGTTTGCGTCCAGAGCCAGGCCGCGCACGCTCTCATCCTTGTCGCCTCCCCAATAGCTGCTGTACTTGAGCGAGTCCGTGCCGGCCACCGACGGGTCGATAACGAACAGGAATGCGTCCGTTAGGCCGCCGGCGGCGGTCTGTAGCGCCGTCCCCGCCGTGGGGAAATCCACGCTGGAGGTTTCGCCGGCGACGTACACCCAGCCATCGGCATTTACTCCCAGCGCAGTGGCCTCTTCATAGTCCGTGCCACCCACGTAGCTCCAATAGACCAGGCTGAGGTTCCCATCCTCGCTGAGGGAGAATTCCGCCACGAAGGCATCGCGATAGGCGGTGGAGACGTTCTTGTAGGGCGCGGTGAGATCCGTCACATCGACTTCGCCGAAAGCGGAACCCGCAATCCACACGTTACCGTTTTTGTCGAGAGTGACGGCGCGGACAATTTGATTGGATTGGCCCTTGGTATAGCCGGCGTAGATGATTGGATCGATCACCAGGGTGCCGGTCTTGTTGTAGGAACCCAGTGTGATGCGGACCTCGCCATGGGACGCCATCTGGTAGCGGGCCTCCACGTTCACACGCTTGCCGGCGAGTTGCTGATAGGCCACCGGAGGAAGCTGGCGCACTTCCACGCCGCCCAAATCGAAGCGCAGAGCGCCGTCGGGATCCAGATGCGTGGCCTTGGCGCCGCTAAACTTGAGACGAATGCGGCTGGGGTCGGCGCCCGGCGCGACCACCATGTCGTACTCCAGGCGCGCGTCGTTGAAGTAGTAAGCCACGTCGATGCCCGGGTAAGGCTGATTCCATCTGACGCGGGCAAAGTGCGGTACATCCAACTTCCAATGGTCCGGGCGATTGCCCACCAGGTAGTTGGTTCGCGCCCGCTGCGTTTGTTCTCCCACGTGGGACGCGTTCCGGTCGGCTCCAGCCAGCGTCAGATCGAGCGAGCCTTGCGGGTAGGAGAGGCGGGCACCCGTCTGATGGATGGCCAGGCGGCCCTGCGCCGAGCGCGCCGTGAATCGCACTTTCGGGTCCAGTTGGCCCCTATTGGGCTCGAACCAGGCGGGCATCCCGCCCAGAGCCTTCTCGCCCAAAGCGAGGTTGGCGCGAGCCGGAACTCCCACCGCGCCGAAGACCGGCGCACAACTCATCGAAACAATGAAGACAGCTATCCCGCTGAACCAACGCATATAATCCACCCTAGTATTCTATCGCCATCCGCCGACGCCGTGGAAAGACACCCTTTTTCACTTTCGACAATTCCGGAACACCTTACCGTGGACGCAGCGATAGGGGCGGAGGGTTTCAACAACCGGTGGGACAGGCAGGGGAATATCCCCCGGGGTGGTGCGCTGCATGCGCCTCAGGTAGGCCCGAAGCACGGGACCGTGTCGCTGCGGTATCCCCCGTTTCAAAATATGCAGCCGCACCACCCGGGGCTGTTGATACAATTAGTAGCAAGCCTTGTGGCGCGGGCGGAAATCGAATCTTTCTATCCGTGCGATTCACATTTCTTTGCGCCGGGCGGCCCAGCCTAACGACATGGATCTGGACCAGTTACACACTTTCTTGGAGATCGTGAGGCTGAAAAGCTTCTCCAAGGCGGCCGAAACCTGCTTTCGCACGCAGCCGGCCATCAGCGCGCAAGTGCGGCAACTTGAGCTGGATCTGCACACGGCGCTGTTCGATCGCCTGGGCACCAGGATCGCCCTCACCACCGCCGGAAGGATCTTCGCGGGCTTCGCCGAACAGATCCTGGATTTGCGCCGGCAGGCACAAGACGCCATCCACGAACTGGAGCGCGCGCCGCGCGGAGAACTGATCATCGCGGCCAACGAGGCCACCTGCATTTACGTGCTGCCGCAAGTGTTTTCGCAGTACAACAGCCTGTTTCCCAACGTCCAACTGCATGTAGACCGTTCCTACGGCTCTAAAGTGGTAACCGCGGTGCTCGACAACCAGGCCGACTTCGGCATCACGCAGTTCCCTGTCGAGGAGCGCCGCATGCAGGCCGTGAAGATTCATTCCGACGAGATTAAGCTCATCGTCCCCGTCAACCACCCCCTGGCTTCCCGGCCCAGCGCCACTTGCCACGACCTGGTTCCGTATTCCCTGCTTTTGCCCAAGTACGGCGCTACGCGCACGCGTCTGAACGAATGGCTGGAGTTGGTGGAGGATAAGATCCAGGTTTCCATGGAGTTGGATTCGACAGAGATGATCAAGCGATTCGTGCTAGCCGGGTTGGGACTGTCGTTCCTGGCGGCTTCCAATTGCGCGGAAGAGGTGGCTGCGGGCCGCTTGGCGGCGCTCTCCCTGGCGCCCGAGGCCATGGTGCGGCATGTGGGGCTCATCTATCGGAAAGACAAGGCGTTGTCGAAAGCGGCGCTGGGTTTCATCCAGGTAGTGATCGAGTACGCGGGCGCGGGGAGCGCGGCGGGGTCCGCCAAGCTCCCCAGAGCAGTAGAACCATGAGCGAACCGAAAGAAAAAATCGTCCGAAGCTCGGCGGTTCTGATCTCGTCGGGCAAGAAGGTTCGTCTCTATCGCAGCGTCGACGAAGTTCCCTCCCGGCTACGCAAACGGTTGATCGAATCCACCAACAGCATCAATTCGGGCACCATTCTGATTGCCAATCGCGCTGGGCGGGAACGCATTCTGGGGGCGCTGCGGTGGTTGCCGCGGGGCGCCCGCCAGCAGATCATGTCCGCATTGAAGGGTGAAACGGAAGCGCCTCGCGCCGGTTCGCGCCGTTGGCGTCGCCTGGCGGCGCTGGCGCTGAGTCTGGGCACGGCGGCGGCCTTGTGGTACTTGCTGGCCGCCTGGTGGCGGATGTAGCCGCCTTAGCGGCGCACCCCTCTTTATCTCATCAGTCTCCCCCCTTTGGGTGGATCAACTCCGGCCCTCCCCATACCGATCTATGGCTTGTCTACACAAGAATGTACACATCCACCAAGAGATGCTTCGTCCCGGAGAGGGAGGAAACGGCACCTCCAGTCGCGGACTGCTTGGAGCCGTCCGGTATCCGGCCAGAGCCGCACCGGGGGCCTGCCAAGCCGCTGAGAGCGGATCCGCTGGCTGGGGTTCCCGGGAGAGCTGAGGCCGAGGAAGCCTTGGCTGCCAGCATCGCCAGGGGCACGCGGGTGTTCGCCGCCGTGTTCATCGTCGATCGCATTCATCTGCTAAACGACTGTTTCGGCTACACTTTGGGCGACCGATTGCTTGGCGAGTTTCACGAGCGCCTGCGGTGGCGCCTCGCACCCACCGATCGTGTTTTCCGCTGGAGCGGCACCTCGTTTGTGGCCCTGCTCGAGCACCGGCGCACGGTGAGCGAGGTCCGGGACGAACTCGAGCGGGTGGCGAGTTGCGACACGGAAGTCACAGTGCACTTTGGGAGTGGCGCACTAGCCTTGGCCACGGCGGCCAGTTGGGCGGTGTTCCCTTTGCAAGGGGCCGCCTCCAAGGATGTCATGGTTCGCTGCATCGACCACTACCTCGCCGCCAACTTGGGCCACTGATTCTCTCTCAACTGCGCTCGCGCTTACCGATAAGAAGAAGCGTGGAACGTCGCTCGGAAGTGCGCTTCGAAGTCGACCTCCCGGTCCGCGTGACCGGATTGGAAGCTTGCCCGGTCTCCTGCAACGGCACTGTTCATAATCTTTCCGGCCGCGGCATACGGCTTACCATTCCCCCAAGCCATCCCCCCGGCTCGACCGCCGTGAGGGTGGACGCCGACGACATCATGATACTACGGCGAGATCTGCTACTGCGTGCCGGAAGGCCCCGGCTATTCGGCGGGTTTGATGGTGGAACACATCTTGACGGGGCTGGAAGATCTGGAACGTCTGAATCGAGGCCTCTTCGGCGACCCCGAGGGCGAGGGCGCGACTTCGGATGCCGACCTCAGGGCGCCGCGAGCGTCCTCACGCCGGTAAGCATTGCTACGGCCAGAACCTGCAGCAACGCCAG
>CAVUYK010000018.1:0-79139 GCA_963745655.1 Terriglobales bacterium
CCACTCCGGAGACCGCCAAAGTAGCCGCAAAGCATCTGCGATCAAGCCGCTGTCCGGAAGACATGCCTTCCCTCCACTGCATCCAGCGCGAGACAGCACACCGCAATCGTACAGACGTCTGAGGTCTGCTCCGCCAGCGGCAAGAGTGTCTCCAGGCGGGCCAGCGTGCTGGTCCACCGATGTGCCTCTGAACAGTGCGAGCGCCAACACAGCCCACGCCACGCTGTACGGCGACGGACACTTGGGCGCCTCCGCAGCGAGGTAACGAAGAGCGTCCTGGACCTGACTGTGCTCCTGCCATCCTTGCAGTGCCAGCAGAGCCGTCGCGGTGGCATCGATATGCGGCTTCAGCGCCACTCCGTAGACGACCCCATTGCCGGCGTTCCACCCTCCCGTCGGACACGCACGATCAAGCAGCATCTCCCGACCGAGTGCCACGCGATCCCGCAATCGGGCCGTGTCCACGCCTGGGAGATGTCGAGCTTGCTCCAGAGCAATGATGGCGAACGATGTCGGAATCACCCAGCTGACGGTTCCCGGCACCCATCCCCAGCCGTACTTCGCCGGATTGAACCGAACCTTGTTGTCCACCGTCCGGAACTTCCACCGCCAAAGCCAGTTAGCCTCCCGGCAGCGGTCTTCAATCAGCCAGTCGATTGCCCGCCGGATGTGATGGGAACACACCTCCAAGCTCATGAGCGCGATCGCAGCCAGGGCGGTCGCCGAGGCCGAGCCGTCATCGACGACAGCCACAGACCCCCAACTCCCCTGCGCGGTCTGCCAGCGCCTGAGTGGCATGAGGTTCTGTGTCCCTCCACCGGCCAAGACCGCCAAGCAAGTCGGCTCGGTCGCGGTCTGGCCGCCCTGGAAACCCCACCCACCGTTCGCCCGTTGGAGGACACTCAACTGGCGCAGCAGACGCATTCTCGCGACCGAACGCTCCACAACACAGTTCTAACCGGCGTCCCGAGCCGCGTCAAAACCAGCCGCCTCCTGGCTAGACCCCGGGGCGCTGACCCAGCTTCTGCTTGCGCCGAGGTGGGCTCCGGTGCTTAACCCTGGTTTGACTCGGGAGCCTAATCACCGTACAACTATTGTGTCGATCTTTCGATTGGAGCCATTTCGAATGCCTGACACCTCCCCCGACAAGGTCATTCGCCTCTTCACGATTAGGGAAGCGGCCGAAGCGTTGAGGATCCCAATCAGCTGGCTTTATGAGCGAACGCGGCGCAACGCGATCCCTTGCCGCCGTCTAGGGAAGTACGTACGCTTTACCGAAGAAGACCTGAACAAGATCATCTCGGCCACAACCGGGAACGGAGTGCGGGCGTCTTAACCGGAGACCAGTTTTATGGCACGACAGCGTGGCACACTCATCAAGCGCAAGAATCGATACGCCATCAAGTACCGTACGTTGGCGGGCAAGCAGAAAATGGAGAGCGGCTTTGACACGAAGGCCGCAGCGCAGGCCAGGCTGAACGAGGTCCTGCTCGAAATCAACAAGAGCGCTTACGTAGAGCCGAAGAAGATTCAGTTTAAGACGTTCGCAGAGGAGTGGCTGAAGAGCAGGGTCAGCATTCGCGGCTCGACGCTCTCAGCCTATCAATCGATCGTGAAGCAGAGGTTGATTCCGTACTTCGGCAAGATGAGCCTGTCCAACATCGGTTTCGACCAGGTCCAGCACTTTGTCTCAGAGCTGAGCAAAGAGGTCTCCGTTAAGACGGTGCACAATTGTGTCATCCTGCTCCGGGTGATGCTGGTGGGCAAGAAGGGGGCGAGTGCAATCAAACGCGGGCACGTTAGGCACGATCCGACCAAAGGTGTGGAACTGCCGGCCATGGAGCACGAGAAAATCGTCCCTCTCACACTGAAGCAGGTCTGGAAGCTCATCGATTCCGCCAAGGAGGTGGGCGGTATTGGCTACGGCATCGTCTTCATTGATGCATTTACCGGCCTCCGGCGGAACGAGATCCTCGCCTTGCGGTTCACCGACATCGACTGGCTGAATCGTGAGGTGGCTGTGAGCAAGGCGGTCTCGAAGTTCCCGGCCGAAGACGGTGCCCACAAGTGGGTCTGGAAAATCGGTCCCCCAAAATCCCAGAAGTCCAATCGCAGGGTCGCGCTCCCGCAGAGTGTCATCGAGCTGCTGTCGGGGTTGCGCCAGACAGCGAAAGGCCCGGAGGGCTTAATATTCCCCGGCACAAATGGGCATCTGATGGACCCCGACTACTTCAACGCCGAGATCTTCGCACCGACCGCGAAGCATGCAGGGTTGGAGGGCGTCCGATTCCATGACCTCCGGCACTTCTTCGCTTCTATGTTGATCTCGCAAGGGGAAAGTCCGAAGTATGTCTGCGATCAGATGGGGCACTCCAGCATCCAGATCACTTTCGACACCTACGGGCACCTGTTCCCGCAGGCGCGCGAAGAGGCCGCCAAAAAGCTTCAGAAGGCGATGTTTGCGGGCCGAAAGAAGCCGTTTGGTAGCAATTTGGTAGCAAAACAGGCCAGAACAGCCTCCAAGGAAGGCGGCAGGGCCAGACCGAACTAGAGCTCTATGCTATTGCTACGGAAGGGGATGATCGAGAAAAAAAGGTTGGTTGCGGGGGTAGGATTTGAACCTACGACCTTTGGGTTATGAGCCCAACGAGCTACCAGACTGCTCCACCCCGCACTCCTATCCTAACCCCGGCGGGGTGAGGCGGTCAATACGCGGCGCCGCCGATACTTGCGAATTTCGCGGCGCGCACCGGCGCGCGGCCCCCCGATTGTGCTAGGTTACCTCGCATGGAGAGAGTTTGTTTCTTGCTCAAGGTGAAGGCGGATCGCCTGGAAGAGTACAAAGAACGCCACCAGGCCGTATGGCCGGAAATGCTCGAGGCGCTGCGCGAAACGGGCTGGCACAATTATTCGTTGTTTCTGCGCGACGACGGGCTGCTGGTGGGCTACTTCGAGACGCCTAGCCTCGAAAAAGCTCTGGCCGGCATGGAAGCCAAGGAAATCAATCACCGCTGGCAGGCGCAGATGGGCGCCTTCTTCGAAAACATCGAAGGCAAGCGGCCCGATACGGGCTTCCTGAAACTGGAACAGATCTTTTACCTGGCGTAGTAGCCGTAGGTTTCGATCTCGTCCCACATAGCCAGGACGTTTTCGAGTTTCACGGCCGGATGGATCTCGGTGCTCGATCCGAGCCAGAGGCGGCCATTCGAGCCGGCTTCGTCGATGGACTTGCGCACCTGGGCGCGCACCTCTGCCGGAGTGGCATAGGGCAGCAGTTGGCTGGCGTCGGTGCCGCCCATCAGGATCCATTCCGGATAGCACTTGCGCACGTCGCCCACGTACATCTTCGACAACGGTTCCAGCGGATTGATGCCCTCGACGCCGGCGGCCTTGTAGTCCTCGAGGATGGGCCACAAGTTGCCGTCGGAATGATAGATGACCTTGACACCGTGCGAGTGCCAGGCGTCCACCAATTTCTTCAGGCGCGGGAAGAATTCGCGGCGCAGAAACGCCGGCGAAAACATGGGCTGGTTCTTGTCGGCCAGGTCGCTGTAGACCAGCGCCACCGGACTGAGGGAGACGTCGGCGGATTCGTGCACGCGCTGGATCTCGCTCCAGTTGAGCGCTTCGAGCCAACCCGACACCAGTTCAGGGTCCTCGGCGTAGGCGTAGATGAACAGTTCGAGACCGGCGCGGATGTGCGCCGTGTCCAGGCCCACGGGACTTTCGAAGGGGAACAGCACGGTGTTCTCGCCGCACTTCTCTTGCAGCTCCAGGTACTGTTCGCGCGGGCTCTTGGTGGCGTTGCCCCACACGTTGCTCTTGCCGGCGAACGACCACATGTCGCCGCTCTGGCGGTCGTAGATTTCATCGATGTTCCGGCGGATGTATTCGAGCAACCCGGCGGCGTCACGGAAGGGCCGCTCGATCAACCAGGTGGTCCACCATTCCTGCTTGTAAACAAATCCGTCGGCGTGCCGCACGATGGTCTCCTCGGCCGGCGGCGCGATGCCGCGGGTGATGTCCAGATGCTCGCCGATGGTGCGGCACAGCAGATCGAGCCCGTTGGCCGGGGTGATTTTCTCTCCCGTCACGTACTCGATCAACGGGGTGTGCTGAATCAGGTCGAAGATGGGAACGCGGTCGGGCAGTTCTCCGCGCAGAGTGGCCTCGATCCGTTGCCGGGCCGTCATGGTGTCACGTGGCAGTTGGCGCATGAATGATAGCTTTCTTTACTCGATGCATCGCTCGCTCGCCGATAAGGGACTTGAGAGGGGCACTGTGTGAGTCGATGCATCCTGATTATACTTCTGCCGGCGCTGTTGTTTGCAGCCGGGCGGGAGACGCGGCCGCGGAGCCGTCGTTGGTGGCTGGTGAGTGTGGCGGCGTTGGTGGGGGCGCATGTGCTCGATACGGCCAGTTCTTATGGCCGCCAGGAAGCCAACCCGCTTCTGCGCAGGGGCGCGGGTGGCTTTGATGCACGCTCGGCGGGAATAAAGGCGGGGATTGTGGGCGGCGTTCTGGCCCTGCAGTGCCTGGCGCTGCGCAAAGCGCCGGAAGCGCATCGCACCCTCGCCATCACGAACTTTGCCGGCTCGGGAGCCATGGCCGCCATCGCGGCCAGAAACTGGCAGTCGCGAAGAGGGGCTGCCTTGCCCTTGCCGTCCCCCTGATTAGGCCGCCCGGATCAATGATCTTCGCTGCGCGCGGCGATCTTCCGCAGCATTCCATCGAACACAGTTGGTGCAGCGGATACACGCCATACCAGTAGGCCCGTCCGAGCAGTCCCACCGCATCGAAGGTGGCGGTCTGCCGAATGGTGCTCCCGGAAGAATCACCCGTCACTTCGAATTCCAGCCAGGCGCGTCCGGGCAATTTCATCTCGGCGGCCAGGCGCAACCGGTGGTGGGGTTCGAACGCTTCCACGCGCCAGCAGTCCACGGTGTCGCCCACGCGAAGATCGTCCGGATCACGGCGGCCGCGGCGCAGGCCCACTCCGCCCATCATGCGGTCGATGGCGCCGCGCAACCTCCAAAGCCAGTTGGCGTAGTACCAGCCGGCGGCGCCGCCAATCCGCTGGATGGGTTGGAACGCGCGCTCCGGCGGTGCACTCACGCGCACCGATCTGGAGTCGATGAGGAATCCCTGGTGCTCCGCGCGCAATGCCTCGGCGATGGCTTCACGGTACCCGCGCGGGCGAATGTCGAACACAGACAAAGCCGCGGTGTCTTCGACCACCGTGGGGTGGCGAATGCTGTCGATGAGTTTTCGGCCGACCCGCACGTAGAGAGGGGTGACCAGGCCCAGCCAGAGGCTGGACAATCGCGGAGTGAGCAGGGGCACGGGCAGAACCAGCCGTTTCAGCCCTCTCTGTCGCGCGTACTCCCGCATCAGGCCGCCGTAAGATACCCGATCCGCTCCGCCGATTTCGAACACCCGGCTGGTTTCGAGTGGCAGTTCCAGAGCCGCAAGGAGGTAGCTCAACAGGTCCGCGATGGCAATGGGCTGTGCGGGCACGGACACCCAACGGGGCGCGATCATCACCGGCAACCGTTCCACCAGGGCACGGATCATTTCGAAGGAGAGACTGCCGGCGCCGATCACGATGGAGGCGCGGAATTCAATGACCGGAACTCCGGACGTTCTGAGAATCTCACCCACTTCCTGGCGGCTTCGCAAATGCGCCGATAGCTTTTCGCTACTGCCCAGTCCGCCCAAGTAGACCATCCGATGAACGCCGGCCTCCCTGGCGGACTTAGCGAAGAGCAGCGCCGCGGCACGGTCCTTCTCCTGGAAAGATCCCGTCGCGGCCATGGCATGAATCAGATAGTAGGCCGTGTCGACTCCCAACAGGGCCGCGCGCAGGCTGGGGGCGTCGAGCGCGTCCCCGCGAACCACTTCCGCCCCCGCCGCGGCCTGGGAGCACAGCGCCTCCGGACGCCGTGCCAGGCAGCGCACCCGATGGCCGGCATCGAGGAGTGCCTTCAACAACTGCCCTCCGACGTAACCGGTGGCACCGGTGACCAGGATCAGGGGCTGCATGGCTACTATTTAATCACTCGTGCGGGTGGCGGGCTGGCGAAGAAGCTAGCACCTTGACCTTACCCTTCAACTGAGATAGAAGAGGGAGAGCGCGACACACTCCCATGTCTTCCCACACACCATCATCGCGGCGAAGTTTCTTCGCCACCACAGCGGCGGCCGCCTTCGGCGCCTTCGACCACGCCGATGCCGCTGAACGCGCCACCAAGGACGCACCCGTTCCCGCGCGCGACAACTTAAAGATCACGCGCCTGGAAACTTTCCTGGTGAAGCCGCGCTGGCTTTTTCTGAAGATCCACACCAACGCCGGGATCGTCGGGCTGGGCGAGCCGATTCTCGAAGGGCGCGCCCAGACGTGCGCCGAAGCGGTGAAGGAAATCGAGCCGTACCTGGTGGGCAAGGATCCGCGCCGCGTGGTGCACCACTGGCAGGCCATCTACCGGCACGCGTTTTACCGCGGCGGTCCGATGCTCACCAGCGCGCTCAGCGGCATCGACCAGGCGCTGTGGGACATCAAGGGGAAGGCGCTCGGCGTGCCCGTGTATGAACTTCTGGGCGGCCCCACGCGCGACAAGGTCCGCGTGTACGCGCATTCCAGCGCCGCGCACGTGCGCCAACTCATGGCGAAAGGTTTTACCGCGTTCAAGACGTCGCCCGCCACGAAGCGCCCTATGCGCTACATCGAGACACCGGCTGCCATCGAGTACGCCGCCGAGCAGTTCGCCGAAATGCGCCACGCCGCGGGCCAGGACGTGGACATCGCCATCGACTTCCACGGCGCCATCAGCCCGGCCACCGCCAAGCTGTTGATCAAGGCGCTGGAACCCTATCAGCCCATGTTCGTCGAGGAGCCGTGCCAGGCGCAGAACCACGACGTGATGGCGGAAATCGCGCGCTCGACACACCTGCCCATCGCCACGGGCGAGCGCGTGTTCACCAAGTGGGGTTTCCGCGAGGTCCTGCAGAAAAGGGCCGCCACCGTGCTACAGCCGGATTTGTGCCACGCGGGCGGCATCACCGAAGTGCGCCTGATCGCCGGCATGGCCGAGGCGTTTTACGCGGCCATCGCACCGCACAATCCGCTGGGTCCCATATCGCTCGCGGCCGGCATACAACTGGCCGCGTCCATTCCGAATTTCCTGTGCCAGGAACAGGTCTCGCTCGGCGAGGGCTATCTGAAGAAGCCTTTCGAAGTAGTGAACGGGTACGTCGCGCTGCCCACCGCGCCGGGCCTCGGCATCGAGTTGGACGAAAATGCGATGGCCGACAAAATCGGACACGACTGGCGGAATCCGGAAAGCTACGATGCCGACGACGGTTCGGTGGTGGACTGGTAGCGCGCGCCGCGCCGGCGAAGTCGACCACCTCCCATGCCACGGAATACGCGAACCTAAGGCAAAGTGCGATTGCTTTCGGGCGCGCGGTCGGGGATGATCATTCCAGGTACGCAAGGAGGTACGCGATGCGTGCGAATGGGCTTGCAGTAATTGCGTGGACCGTTCTTCTGGCTGGCTTGGCCTGGGGGCAACCAACCATCGAAGGACCGGTGCTGAACGTGGCCAGCTACACTCTTCCGGGCTATCCGGCTTTCGGGGTGGCCCAAGGCAGCATGTTCGTGGTGTTTGGACGAGGCATGGGGCCGCGCGGCATCTATCAAGCCGATCGCTGGCCGCTGCCGGCAGATCTGTTGAGCACGTCACTCGAAGTGACGGTGGGCGGCGTGACGGTGCCCGCCATCATGGTGTACACATCGGCAACGCAACTGGCGGCCATCCTGCCCTCGCGCACACCGGTGGGCGACGGGACCATCCTGGTGCGCTATGCGGGCCTCACCGGTCCGACCGCGCCCATCCGCGTGGTGCCGGCCGCATTCGGGATTTTCACGTTGAATTCGCAAGGCAACGGGCCGGCGGTGATTCAGATGGTGCGCGGCGCAGCCCGTCCGGTGAACACGCTGCTCGAATCGGCGCATCCGGGAGAACTGGTGAGCCTGTGGGGCAGCGGTCTGGGCGCGGTGAGCGGCGACGAAGCGGCGGCTCCGTTACCTGGCGATTTGGGCAGCGCGATTGAGATTTACGTGGGAGGTAAGCGCGCCGATCTGTTCTATCGCGGACGCTCCGGCTGCTGCGCCGGGGTCGACGAAGTTTATTTCTACGTGCCGCAGGGTGTCGTGGGTTGCTATGTGCCACTGGTGGTAAAGAGCGGGCAAGGTGTGAGCAACACGACCACCATGTCTATCTCCGAGTCCGGAAGTTACTGCGACGATCCTTCGGGATTCTCCGCCGCCGACTACAGACGAATGTACTTGGGCGAGAAGTTGTCCGCCGGTTGGATTGAGTTGAACCGGCGCGGCATGTTCGTTTCGCAAACCGTCGATCCGCCCCTGACCAGCGAAACCGTTCTGGCGAATTTCAATCGCTTCGACGGCGATCGCGCCATCCGTTATTACGCGCCCGCGCGGTTCAACGGCTTCGGCTCGTGCGTGGTGGCTGCGGTTCGAGTCACCGATCTTCCTTCGCCGCCCATGTATCAACCCGACGGATTGGATGCGGGAACGGCGCTCAACGTGAAGAATCCCGGCGGCGTGATCAAAGAAGTGAAAGCCGTGGCCGATGGAAGCTACTTTGCCTATGTCGGCGGCGAAACCAACGTGGGGCCCTCGCCGCAATACCTGTTCAACGGCACCTACGTGGTGGACAACGGCTCCGGCGCCGCGGGCGTGGGAGCGTTGCGCGTGACCCAGGAACTGCGTTCTCCGGCGGCCTGGACCAACATTCCTTCCACGCGCATCAACGTAAACCGCTCCGACGGGTACCGCGTCACGTGGACCGGCGGCGACGCGAGCCGCGATTTTGTCAACATCACGGGATCCTCCACCGACACTGCCAACAATGTGCGGGGAACGTTTTTCTGCACCGAGCGCGCCGACGCGGGAGAGTTCACCGTGCCCGCCTACGTGCTCCTGGGGCTGCCCGCGAGCGATACGGCCAGCGGCACATACCTGGCCGTGGGAAGCCAGCCGCTCCCCAGCCAATCGAAGGTCAAGATCACGGGGCTCGATCAGGCGTACTTCTACTACAACAACTGGAGCTCGCGCGAAGTGAACTACCGCTAGAAGCCAGCCGCCATGATAGAATCTTCGCGTGGGAGCTGTCGCGCCTAAGGACTGTTATACCCGTGACGAAGTCCGGCGCCTGCTGGGGCTTTCCGCGCGGCAACTCAAGAGCTGGCACGAGCAGCGCCTGGTTCCGGCCTCGGAAACTTATTCGTTTTACGATCTCATCGCGCTGCGCACCGTTCTGAAGCTCCGGCGCGGCAAGGTGCCCCCGGCGCGCATCCGAAAAGCGATCTCGGCTCTCAAGAGCAAGCTGGGAGAATCCTCGGACCCCCTTACCGAACTGAAGATCTACGCGGAGGGCCGCCACATCCACGTGCGGGTCGGCGACCAGCGGATGGAAGCCATCTCGGGCCAGCTTCTGCTCGACTTCGACCGCGAGGAACTGGACAAGCTGTTGTCTTTCCCCAAGAAGAAGGAGTCGGGCCAAACCGCGGAAATGTCTCGCAAGCGGGAAGCCGAATGCTGGTTTCAGAAGGGATTGGAGCAGGAGTCCGCGGGCGCTCCGTTTGAGGACGTCCGGGTTTCGTATGAGAAGGCCATCGAACTCGATCCTGCGTTTTCGGCGGCCATGGTGAATCTGGGCACGCTGTATTTCCACGCGCGCAAGTACCAGGCTTCCGCCGACTGCTACCGCAAGGCGCTGGAAGCGAATCCGGACTACGCTCTGGCGCACTTCAATCTCGGAAACCTTTACGACGAGCAGAACGATTCCTTCCAGGCCATGTTCCACTACCAGGCCGCGCTAAGTTTGGATTCGCGTTACGCCGACGCCCATTACAACCTGGCGCTGCTCTATCAGTCGAGCGGCGAAGTGATGAAGGCGCTGCAACATTGGAGCGCTTACCTGAGGCTGGACCCGGCGAGTACCTGGGCCGCCATCGCGCGCCGCGAGTTGGATAAACTGCGGGCCGCGACCATCGTGCGATGAACGAACTGGAAGCGGTGGAACGTATCCGGGGTCTGGCCGCGGGCGCGCGCGGCAAAGGCGTGCGGCTGGGCATCGGGGACGATTGCGCGATCTACCAATCTCCCGGCTCCAGCGAGGACCTGCTGCTGACCACGGATATGGTGATCGAAGACGTGCACTTCCGCGCCTCGACGCACCCGCCGGATGCCGTGGGGTGGCTGGCGCTCGCGCGGGCTCTCAGCGACATCGCCGCCATGGGCGGCACGCCCAGATTTGTGCTGGCTTCACTGGCTCTGGCCGGCTGGACGGATGGTCGTTGGATGGATAAATTCTACCGGGGGCTGCTGCGTCTGGCGCGGCGCGAAAGCGCGACGCTGGCGGGCGGCGATCTGGGCCACGCCGGACACGTCTACTGCGACATCGTGGTGGGCGGCGCGGTGCCGCATGGAACGGCGTTGCGCCGCGACGGCGCTCGCGCGGGCGATTCCATTTGGATTTCGGGCGAATTGGGCGGCTCGGCGCGGGGCTTGGAAACGCGTCGCGGCGCGGCCTGGCGCCGCCATCTCTACCCGGAGCCGCGCCTGGAGCTGGGCCGCTATCTGCGCACGCGCCTCAAGGCTACATCCGCCATGGATCTGAGCGACGGGGTGTCCATCGATCTGCACCGGCTGGCCAAGGCCTCCGGCCTGGCGGCGCGTCTGGACCGCCCGCTGCCGGTGGCCCCCGGCGCTTCCATCGAGCAGGCGCTTCATGGCGGCGAAGACTACGAGTTGCTGTTCACGCTCAAGCGCGGAGTGGAACCACCCGCGCGGCACCACGGCTTGCCGCTCACGCGCATCGGCACCATGGAGAAGGGGAAACCCGGCGCGGTGGAGTTTTTCGGACGACCGCTCGCGCCGCTCGGCTACGACCATCTGCGGAGCACAAAAACCCGCGTTTGAGCCATAATAGCGATACGATGGGCAAGATACTATCTTTCGCACTGGCGCTTACTATGACCGTTTCCGCCGCAGTGAAGATTGAGAAGACCGCCTGGAAGGGTTGGCCGAATTGTTACCGCATCACGAACGGTGAAGTGGAGTTGATCGTCACCAGCGACGTGGGCCCGCGGGTGATGCGCTACGCCTTCGTGGGCGGCCAGAACCTCTTGAAAGAGTACGCCGACCAGCTCGGTAAATCGGGTGAAAAAGAGTTTCAACTCCGCGGCGGACACCGCATCTGGGTGGCGCCGGAGACGCTGGCCACTTCGTGGGCTCCGGAAAACGTGCCGGTGAAGGTTGAGATCGTTGGCGATGTGCTCACCGCCACCGAACCCGTCGAACCTTCCACCGGCGTCCAGAAGCAGATGGTCATACGGCTGGCCGCGTCCGGCTCCGAAGTCGAACTCATCCACCGTATTAAGAACCACACCGCGTGGACCATCGAATTCGCGCCGTGGACGCTCACCATGATGGCTCCGAACGGAACCGCTATCTTCGGTTTCCCGCCGCGGGGCAAGCATCCGGAAGTGTTGCTGCCCACCAATCCGCTGGTCATGTGGGCTTACACCGACTTTTCCGACAAGCGCTGGACATTGACCAAGAAGTATTTGGCGTTGCGGCAGGATCCCAGTGTAAGCGCGCCGCAGAAGGTGGGGCTGTTCAACAAGAATAGCTGGGGCGCCTACCTGCTGGGCAGCGATCTTTTTGTGAAGCAGACCACCGCCGATGCCACCAAGACGTATCCGGACTTTGGCTGCTCGGTTGAAAGCTTCACCAACGACGTCATGCTCGAGATCGAGACGTTGGGACCGCTGCAGAAGGTGGACCCCGGCGCCGCGGCCGAGCACGTCGAGCGATGGAGCTTGCACAAGAATGTGCGTGTCGCGGCGATGACCGACGAAGCGTTGGACGCCGTGCTCGTGCCCGCGCTCAAACACTAAATCGGCGCCGGGCTCTCCCGCGCCCGGCGCCTGAGAAAAGGAGCCGTTCGACATGCGTGGACTAGCCGTAATTCTCGCTCTGGCGACCGCGTTGCTTGCGGCCGACTACAAGGCGGCACCCGCCACCGCCGTGCCCGCAGACGTTCCGGAGGCGGTGCGGAATGCACTCGATGCGAGCGGAACCAAAATCATCGGTGAAGACGGTTCCGCCCAGTGCGAAATATGGATGCGCGCGAAACCGCCGTCGGGACCGGCATCGACGGAGCCCAACGTTTCGCTGCCCACCATCCCGCATGGCGCGCTGCTGGGCGTCATCCGCTATCCGGTGGACGGCAGCGACCGGCGCGGCTTCCAGGTCAAGGCGGGCATCTACACGCTGCGCTACAGCATCTATCCGGTGAACGGCGATCACCAGGGCGTCGCGCCGCAGCGCGACTTCCTCATCCTGGTGCGCCTGGCGGACGACCCCGGCTTGGACGCGACGCCCGATTTCGAGAAGTTGATGGCACTGGCGCGCAAGGCCTCCAATGGGCCGCATCCGCTCACTCTCAGCTTTCGCAAGGATTCGAGCGGCGCCACCGGTCTCACCAAGGTCGGTGACGACTGGGTGCTTCACACCAAGATCGGGGAGGTGGCCGTAGCCATCATCGTGGCCGGTCAGTACGCGGGCTGAGGCAGGCTCTCGTCGTTCGCGGCGCGGACGAATTTCCAGCGCCTTCGCGTGCCCCGATAGCCGGTACATTGTAGCGGCGTAGCCATATGCGGCGTCTTGATGGCGGCGCAGCATATTCGCGCCAGTGGGCGAGCGCAGGTTGAGGAGCGTCACCGGGCGCGGCGCCATGGATGCAATCAGATCCGGCAGATCGTATTCTCCGAGCACGCCTGGAATCACCACTTCGAAGATCTTGCGATGAATGGGCGCCCGGGCAATGGCCGCGTAGGAGCACGGCATGTCTTCGAGGATGAGGCGGCCGACACGCGCGTCGATCGCCGCGGCGTGCAGCAGCGCCACCGAAACCAGGCCGCGCCCCACGCCAAGAACGCTCTCGCCAGCCTGGAAGCCCCGGGCTTCGAGCACATCGAGGCCGCGCAGAATGTCGCGCATTTGAAGCGAGACCAGCGGCCGTCCCCGTCATCAGCGCCAGCCACGTGATGCGTTCCTGGCCAAACCATTGATCGGCGTAGCCGTTGCGCTTTTGGGCGAGATCACCGATGCCGGAGATGTCCAGCGCCAGCACGGCGTAGCCTTGCCGCGCAAGTTCAATCACGTCCGCCTGCGGTTTGCCACCGGTGTCTTTGCCGGCCTGATTCACGTACAACGCCGCGCGCGTGGGCGCGATTGTGGACGCCGGTGTGACCAGCAGAGCCGTGACGCTCAGGCCGCGCGCGGTATCGAACGACAACCGCTCGAAGCGATAGCCTTCGGCCTCGCCCCGATCGAGCGTCTGAAGATTCAGCGGCACTTCGGCGGGCGCGTATCGGGTCAGGCGAAGCACTTTGCCGCGTAGGGCCGCCACGGTTGCGGGCGATGCTTGCTCGGGCAGGGGAGGCTTGATCGCGGCAAAGCGGCGGCTGAGGATGGAACTGGCCGTCTCGCCTTGTAGCGATGTCGCGAGTTGCCCGGTGGGCGTGCAGTTGAGCAGTTCCTCGGGTTCCGTCTCGATGGGCGGCTCGTCCACGCGCGCGCCCACCTTTTCCTGGCGCAGCCAACGCCGCATCCAGGCGTAGATGCGTTCGCGGCCCGCTTTGTAGACGCCGTGCGTCCCGGGTTCGTGGAACCAATCGATGCGGTCGCCCGCGCCGTACACCTGCCAAATGCGCCGAGCGGATTCGAACGCCTTGCGAGCGCCATCGAGGGGGAAGAAGTCCTGGTCGGTGGAGCAGATCAAGTAAGGCATGGGCGCGGCCAGCGCGACCAGGTCCGCGTGATCGATGCCCTGCTTCATCTGATCCGGAAACTGCTGTTCGGCGTCCTGCGGTCCGGCGGTGGGAATCTGCTGCTCCCAACTGGTGACGTAGCAGGATGGCGCCGCGGCTTTCACGCGCGCGTCGAGCGCGGCAAGGTACACGGTCATGGTGCCGCCACCGGAGCAGCCCGTAACTCCCAGGCGGTCGCGATCCACTTGGGGCGTCGCCTCCAGCACGTCGAGGGCGCGCACGGCATCCCACACCATGAAGCGCGCCACGCTCTCGCCGGCCAGCAGCGCGCGGATGCCGATCATGGAATGCTCCATGGTGCCGGGACCGACTTTCGAGTCCTCCAGTTCCGCGTCGTAGAAAACACGGCGCTCGCCTTGCCCCAGCGGATCGTAGGTGAGGACCACGAAGCCCTGCTTCGCCAAGCCGATGGCCAGCGTCTGATAGAAGGCGCGGTTCTTCGCCGCGGTGCTGTGTCCGGTGGGTTGCAGAACGGCCGGATACGGAGGCTGGCCGGTTTGCGGGATGTAGAGATTTGCGGTGACGTACAAGCCGGGCAGGCTCTCGAAGACAATGTTTTCGACGCGGTAGCTGGAGCGGTCGAGCGTGCCCATGCGGCGGACGTTTAATGGTGTGCGCTCGGTGGGCAAGCCGCCCAGCATCTTCAGAAACGTCTCCCGGACATGCGCGCGGCGCTCGTCCCACTGTGCGCGTGTGGTGAGGCGCGCGGCGGCCGCGTCTCTTTGGGCGAGTTGTTCGAGAGCCAGCCGTTCGAGATAGGCGGGAAACGAAGCAGCGCTTTGAGCCAGACAGAGTGAGGGTAGCAAGGCGAGAGCAAAGAGCGGCATTTTCATGCTGCTCTCAGCGTACCAACCGCCCAACGAGGATGCCGCGCCCGGAATAGAATTGATTCAATATGCGACGAAGAGATCTGCTTTCCGCGGCGGCCGCCATGGGCGCGCCGGCGTCGTTCCACTTGAAAGGCGCGGCAACCATGGACGGACCCGAGACGCGCCTGACCGCCATTCACACCATGGTCGAAATGCCGGAGTGGGCTCCGGACCTCGGCAAACATTGGGATGCGAAGCGGTACATCGAATTGTGCCGCGCCGCGGGCGTGGACATCGTCGAACAGAAAACCAAGAACGAGCACGGGCAGGCGGTGTGGCCCTTCCGCGGACGGCCGTGCGCGCACGATTGGGTCACGCCCACGCGCGCCGAAGCCAAGCGCGCCGGCATTCCGTATGTCGCCTACTACAACCTGGGCCTGGACAACTGGATGGCGAAGAAGCGGCCCGAATGGCAGTGCGTGGACGCCGCCGGCAAGCCCTTGATCGCCTTCGGAGCGTACAACTGGATGTGTTTTCGTTCGCCTTGGCGCGACCTGGTGCTCGACGAATTACGCCAGGTGACCGAAGCGATTCGGCCCGAGGCCATGTGGTTCGACTTGCTCGGTACGCCGAACTCCTACGGCCCGGGATCCTTCCATCCGGCGCTGGCGTGTCAATGCCCGCACTGCCGAGCCGCTTACAAACAAGCCTACGGCGAGGAGCAGCCGGTGGAGACGGACGATCCCGAGCTGCGCTGGCGCTTGAACCGTTTCGGCCACCAGGCGCGCATTCAGATGCTGCGCGACGCCGCCAGGCTGCTGCGTTCGATCGATCCGGCCATCTGGTTGGGGTCGAACGGCGCGGGCTTCTACGACCGCCTGGGCGGGACGCCCAAAGACGTACAGGAGTACATCACCTTTAACTCTTCTGAAGCCAAAGACCACCGCGGCATCAGCTTCAAGGCCAAGAGCATGTGGGCGCTCGGCAAGCCCTATCAGATTCATTCCTATGGCGGATTCATGCGCATGGAGCCGGGCTCGGCCGTGGGAACGTGGGCCGCGTGGAATCTGATTCCGTCCTCCTATCTCCAACTGAGCGCGGCCGTCGCCGCGGCGCATGGAGGCCGCCTCTCGGTGGGCGTGAATCCGCTGCCGGACGGCACGTTCCAAGCGGACGAGTTGAAGAATCTGGCTGCCGGGTTTCAGGCCGTGCGCGAGCGCGCGCCGTATCTGGTGGGACTCCAGAGCGTTCCCAACATCGCGGTGGTCTACGATGCCGCCTCCGAGTTGTGCATGGCCCGGTTGCCGGGCGCCCGGCGCGGCTGGCCGGTGCAGCAGGAAACCATGGGCCTGCACCACGCGCTGCTGGACGCCGGCATGCACTTCGATGTGGTCAATTCGGATCTCGTGGAGCCTGGCGGCTACCGTGCGGTGCTGCTGGGAGACGCCGTGTGCCCGTCCCCGGAGCTTCTTCGCCAGGTTGCGCGGCTACGCGGAAGGCGGCGGCTTGCTGGTCGTGACGAACGAGACGAGTCTGCGCGACCACCTTGGCAAACGGCGGCCGGATTTCTCCTGGAGCGATTTTCTGGGCGTGCGTTTCAAGCAGGACTCACCCTTCGAGGAGGCTAACTATTGTTGGGCCGGCGACGAGTTGCGCGGCGCGGCGCCATCTTACCCCATGTTGTTTCGGACCAGGGTGCTCGAAGTAGAGTGCACTACGGCGCGGGCGCTCGCCGAACTCGCCTATCCGGCGGCGCACCGCACCAAGGAAATCTACACCGATGGCGAGACGCCCTACACACACTTCGGCGCGCGCACGGGCAAGTCTCTCATCACGCTCAACCAGGTGGGCAAGGGGAAGGTGGTCTACATCGCCGCGCCCATCGGCCGCGAGATCCTCACGCGCGGCGATACCTGGTTGAGCAACACCATCGCCCAGCTTGTGAAGCGGTATGCGGCGCCACTCGCGATCGAAAGCCAGGTGCCCACGGGCGTGCAAACGGTCTTCGGACGGCGCCAGGATGCGTATGTCATCTCGCTGCTCAATCACTATCAGGGCCTGGCGGTGGGCGCCTGGGGATCGGTCGCGCCGCAAGTGGGTCCGATTCGAATCGACGTGAATACGAGCCTGCTCGACCGGCCGCCGCGCTCCGTGAAGTGGATCGGCGCCCAGGGCGTTCGCTGGATCGTCAGCGGAAACCGCCTGCGCATCGACGTGGACCGCATCGGCCACCACGCCGTGCTGGTTTTGTCCTGAGCGGGTGAACGCTACAAATTCGGCATAAATCCAGTTGCGGTGCGTGAACGGCATGGAGTATGCTCGTCTACCAGCCGGTTTAGAGATCGGAACATCCTTGTTGGCAACAGGACGGAGGCGTGGACGGCATGAAATACTTAATCCACCGCGGCGGGCAGCAGTACGGTCCCTACAGCGTTGAAGAGCTGCGGCAGTTTGTCGCCAGCGGCAACATTCTTTCAAGCGACATGGCGTGGGCCCAGGGGATGCCTGGATGGGTGCCCGTTTCGCAGATTCTCGGGGCGCTCCCGCGCCGGCGCTTGCTCCCACGCCCGCACCGGCAGCGGCACCCGCACCCAGCTACCAGGCGCCCGGGCCCGCTTTCGCGCAACCGCCAGCCGCGGCCCCGGCGAGCTATGCCCCGGCAGCTAACGCTTCTCCGGCGTCGAGCGGTGGTCCCATGCCACCCTCACTGCATTGGGCGTTAGTGCTGGTAATCTCGATTTTCTGCGGTGTCTTCGGTCTCGTCTGGCTTTTCGTGCAGGCATCCTTCGTCAAGAAACTGGATCCGAACAACAAGTCCATCATGATGTTCATTCTCAGTTTCGTGGTGGGAATCGGGGGCATGATCATCATGATGGTGGTGGGCGGAGCGGCGGTAGCCATGGGAGCCAGAAGCAGCCAAACGGCGCTGCCGTTCATGTTCCTGCTCTACCCCATCGTCGGCTTGCTTCCGGCGGTGTTTGGCATCCTCGGCGTGTTCGGCATGCGGCGCTCGCTGCTCAACTACTACAACACGGTGGAACCCATCGGCCTGCAGCTGAGCGGCGTGATGACGTTCTTCTTCGCGGTCTTCTATTTCCAGTACCACTTCATGCGAATCGCCAACTGGAAACAGACCGGCGTGCTCACGGCCTAGCGCGCCGGGCTCCCAGGCCCGGCGGCTTACTTCGCCGCCGTTTTGTGCTTCACCGCCTCGACGTCGATGGCGATGGCCACTTCCTCGCCCACAACCACGCCGCCGGATTCGAGGACTTTGTTCCAGGTGAGTCCCCAGTCCTTCCGGTTCACCTTGGCTGTGGCGGAGGCCCCGATGCGCACGTTACCCCGCGGGTCCTTGATCTCCGGCGAGGGTTCTTCCACGCGCAGGACCACGTCGCGCGTGACGCCGTGCATGGTGAGCGCGCCTTCCACTTGCAGCACCCCGTCGGCTTTCCAGGCGCGTCTGCTCTGGAATGTGATGGTGGGATACTTTGCGACGTCGAAGAAGTTCGGGGACTTGAGGTCCGCATCGCGCTTCTCGTTGTTGGTGTTGATGGAGGCGGCGTCGATGGTCGCCTGGACCTTCGTCGCGGCCGGGTTGGCCGGATCGTAGACAATGGTGCCCGAAACTTTGGCGAACTCGCCGTGAACGTTCGAAATCATCATGTGGCGCACGCTGAAGCGCGCCGCCGAATGGGCCGGGTCGATGTCGTAGACGGATTGGCCGAAGGCCGCGCCCGCCAGGGCGAAGAGGCCGGCGAAGACGGCCACGGCGATGGAGACGTTGCGAAAGACTTTGTTCATGGGTTCTCCTAATGTTGAAACGTAAGTCGTGATAACGATTAATGGCCCCGGCAAAACTACCCCGCCTCTTCCCGCAACGCCTCCAGCGTTTCGATCAGTTCACCGAGCCGGCGTGGGCCGATATGCCCCATCGCGGCCTTGAAAAGATCTCGCAACGGCCCGTCGATGGCCGTTAACAGGGCCTTACCCTCCGGCGCGATCCAGCTCACCACCACGCGCCGGTCTTCCCGGCTGCGTTCGCGCCGCAGCAGTTTGCGCGCTTCCATGCGGTCCAGCAGGCGCGTGATGTCCGGATCGGGCGACAGCATCCGCTCGCAGGCCTCGGTGCAGGTGACGCCCTCGTCGCCCGCCCCGCGCAGGATGCGGAGCATGTTGTATTGGACCGGAGAGAGCTGGTACTGCTTTAGCAGCCCCGCCACGCGTGCTTGCAGAAACTCGAACGTACGGCCGAGATTCAGGTAGGCCTCTTCCTCGCGCAAGGAGAATGGCTTGGTCTGCCGGATTTCCTTGGCCAGCTTGCCGCCCATGCTTTTACTTTATTCGTGATAACGAATATTGTCAATAGGACTATCAGACTCTCGCTGGAAAGAGGCAGCCCCGCTTACGAAGGCGACATCTTGCGCGCCATGAGCAGAGCCAGTTCGAGGGCTTGCTCGTAGTTGAGCCGCGGGTCCACTTCGGAGCGGTAGGCGCGCCCCAGGTCGGATTCCGACAGGCCTCGCGCACCACCGGTACACTCGGTCACGTTTTCGCCGGTCAACTCGAAGTGGACACCTCCCAGGCGGCTGCCGCAGGCTGCGTGGATATCGAAGGCTTGCTCGAGTTCGGTCAGGATATCGGTGAAGTCGCGCGTCTTCACACCTTCGCCGGTCAGCCGCGTGTTGCCGTGCATGGGGTCTGAGCACCACAGCACTGTACGGCCGGAAGCGCGCGCCGCTTCCACCAGAGGCGGCAGACACGCCGCGATGCCATCGGCTCCGAAGCGATGGATCAAGGTGAGACGTCCGGGTTCGCAAGTGGGATCCAGGATCTCGATGAGGCGCCTTAGATCACCCGGCGTGGTTGAAGGACCGATCTTCACCGCGATGGGGTTGGCGATGCCGCGGAAATATTCGACGTGGGCATCGGCAATCCCCGCCGTGCGCATCCCGATCCAGGGAAAGTGCGTCGAGAGATTGTAGTAGCGGCCGGATGACGACGGTTTGGTCTGGGCTTCCTCGTAGTCCAGGTGCAGCCCTTCGTGGCTGGTGAAGAAGTCCACGCGCTGAATCTCTTCGGCGTGAATCGCGAGCACGTTTTCCAGAAAGCGCAATGCATCGGAGATGGTGGCCACGATGCGGCGGTACTCGGCCGCGAGCGGCGAGTGGCGCACCCAGTCGAGATCCCAATATTCGGGATGGTGCAGGTCGGCGAAGCCGCCCTTCACCAGCGCCCGGACAAAGTTGAGAGTGAGCGCGGCGCGGCCGTAACCGCGTAGAAGAAGTTGCGGGTCGGGCGTGCGGTCAGCGAGGGTGAATTCCGGGCGGTTAACAATGTCCCCGCGATAGGCGGGCAGCGTGACGCCATCGCACGTTTCCAGATCCTGGGAGCGCGGCTTGGCGTACTGGCCGGCCAAGCGTCCCACGCGGATCACGGGGCGCTTGCTGCCGTGCACCAGCACCACGCTCATCTGCAGCAGGATTTTCAGCTTGTCGGTGATCAACTCGGGTACGCAGTCCTGAAAGCGCTCCGCGCAGTCGCCGCCCTGCAGCAGGAAACGCCGCCCCTCGGCGGCGTCGGCCAACTGCCCCTTGAGCGCCTCGATCTCCCCCGGGGTGACCAGCCCAGGCATGGTGGACAACTCGCGGACCGCTTCCTCCAGCGCCTCCGCGCTTGGGTAAACGGGCTGTTGCAGAGCCGGTTTGGAACGCCAGGACCGCGGCGACCACGTATGCATGGGAAACCATTATTCTCTCAGATTCGAGCGAGCGCCCGCGCTTCGTATAATCGTTGTTGCGCCGACCCATGCCATCGAACACTCTGCTCGTCTACACCGCCTTCGCCCTCGCCGTGGCCGCGCTTCCTGCGCCCGGGGCGTCCCTCGCACGCTGCGCGGCGCACCGCGGAGACTGCAAGAACGCTCCCGAGAACACCTTACCCGCGTTCCTCTCGGCCGTGCGCAAGGGTGCGCACATGATTGAATTCGACGTGCAGCTTTCGCGCGACGGGAAACTGGTTCTGATGCACGATGCGACCGTCGACCGCACAACCAACGGCCACGGTGAGGTCGGCCATTTGACCTTCGCCGAACTGCGTTCGCTCGACGCCGGCAGTTGGTTCGCGCCGCACTGCGAGCGAACGCGCATTCCCACCCTGCGCGAGGCCCTGGCGGCGATTCCCTCCGGCATCCTCTGCAACGTGCACTTGAAAGATTCGCCCGGCGTCGCCCAAGCCGCCGCGCGCGCGATTGTCGGGATGCGGCGGGTGGGCGATTGTGTTCTCGCTTGCACGGCGCGGCAGGCCGTGGAGGCCAAGGCCATCGCGCCGCGCATGCGCATCTGCAACATGTCGGGCCAACGCGACAACACGATGGCGTATGTGAAAGAGACCATCGGGCTGGGCGCCGAATTCATACAACTTCGCGGCCCGCTCGATTCTATTGAAGAGGCGTGGACGAGCTTCATCGGCATCACGTCACCGTCAACTACTTCGGTGCCCAGGAGGCGGGCCTGATCCGGCACCTCGCGGCTGCCGGTGTCGACTACATTCTGACCAACGACGTCGATCTGTGTCTGAGCGTTCTTGCGGAATACGGTGTAAAGCCAGCCCTCTAGCGCGCGCCAGGGGTGTCCGCACGGATCCTCTCGCCGAACTCGCGCGCCTTCGCGATGACTTGAGCCGCATCGATCGTCAGGACGCGGCGATCGCGCACGATCAGCTTACCGTTCACCATCACGCTCGCGACGTCGGAGGCCTTGAGCGCGTAGACCATCTGCGAGTAGACATTGTAGAGCGGCACGGCGTGCGGGGCGATCCAGGCGCACGGCGATCAGGTCGGCGCGCTTGCCGGTTTCGAGCGAGCCGATTTCTCTTTCCATGCCCAGAGCACGCGCGCCGCGAATGGTGGCCATTTCGAACGCCGCGGTGGCGGGCAGCACCGCGGGATCGCCGGTGATCACCTTCTGCAGCTTGGCGGCCAGGTCCATTTCCTCGAACAGGTTGAAGTCGTTGTTGCAGCCGGCGGGGCCGTCGGTGCCGAGACCCACGGCGAGGCCGGCCTTGAGCATGGCGACCACCGGCGCGACGCCGCTGGCGAGCTTGGCATTGCTCGACGGGCAGTGCGCCACGCCCACGCGCGCGCCGGGCGAGGATGGCGTGATCGGCCTCGTCGATCCACACCGCGTGCGCCACCAGCGTGCGCCCGTCGAACACGCCGAGGGAATCGAGCAGCGCCGGGGCTCATGCCGCGCTTGGCGCGCATCTCGTCCTCCTCGTGCCGCGTTTCCGAAAGATGCGTGATCAGCGGCACTGCCGTAGCGGTTGGCCAGCGCGCGGCACGCCTTCAGCGTCTCGTCGGAATTGGTGTAGGGCGCGTGCGGCGCGACGGCGCGGCACAATCAGCGGATCGTTGCGGAAGCGCTGGAGGAAGCGTTCGGCGCCGGCCAGCGCGTCGGCGGGCGTCTTGGCGTCGGGCACCGGAAAGCCGATGATGGTCTCGCCCAGCACGCCGCGCAGCCCGACCTCCTTGGTGGCTTCGGCGACGACGTCTTCGAAGTAGTACATGTCGGCGTAGGTGGTGACGCCGGAGAGCGCCATTTCCAGGCACGCCAGGCGCGTGCCCCAGCGCACGAACTCGGGCGTCACGTTTTTCGCTTCGGCCGGGAAGATGAACTTTTCGAGCCAGTCCTGCAAGCGGAGGTCGTCGGCGATGCCGCGCAACAGCGACATGGCGGCGTGCGCGTGCGTGTTGATGAGGCCGGGCGCGATCAGGCATTCGGGGCGGTCGAGGCGCTGCTGCGGCCTGGAAGTCGCCGATCGATTTCGGCGCGCGTGCCCACGGCCACGATGCGACTCGCCGCGCACCGCTACGGCGCCGTTCTCGATCGACGCGGCGCGCCGCGTCCATGGTGACGACGTAGCGCGCGCTCCAGATCCAATCGGCGGGCTCGGCACGAGGGCCAGCGACGGCGAGCCCAGGACGAGACTAACGAATAAACGAAACATCGAACGGCCTCGGGAACAGATCTTTCAGCCGGAAGGTTTCGGTTACGCCGCGCGGATTGACCAGGATCACCTCGATGTCGCCGCAGAACTCCCACAGGATCTGGCGGCAGGCGCCGCAGGGCGGCGTGAGCGCGTCGGTGTCGGCGGCGACGACGATGCGGCGGAACTTGCGCGCGCCTTCGCGAGATGGCCTTGAAGACGGCCACGCGCTCGGCGCAGACGGTCAGCCCGTAGGTGGCGTTCTCGACGTTGCAGCCGGTGTGGATGCGGCCTCCGCCATCTTCCAGCGCGGCGCCGACCAGGAATTTCGAAAACGGCGCGATGCGCGTTGCCGCGCGCCTCGAGCGCCGCCGTCGATCAGCGGATCCATCATGCCTCCAGCCGCGGGCAGCAGCGGCCTTCAGCAACCGCACCAGCGTGTCGCGCACCGGCGGCGCCGGTCTCCAGCACTTCTTCGTGGTCTGATCTTCTGCGGCAGGATGCCGGCGGCCATGTTGGTGACGCAGGAGATGCCCAGCACCTCGACGCCCATGTGGTTGGCCGCGATCACTTCGGGCACCGTGGACATGCCCACCAGGTCCGCGCCGATGGCGCGCAGGTAGCGGATCTCGGCCGGCGTCTCGTAGTTGGGCCCGAGCATCGCGGCGTAGACGCCTTCGTTCAACTCGATGCCCAGCGTCGGCCGCCACCTCGTGCGCGACGTCGCGCAGCCGCGGCGAGTAGGCCTCGGTCATGTCCGGAAAGCGCGGGCCCGAGCGAGTCGTCGTTGGGGCCGGCGAGCGGATTCGAGCCCTGCAGGTTGATGTGGTCGGAGATGCAGCACCAGCGCGCCGCGCTGGTAGGCCAGGTTGATGCCGCCGGCGGCGTTGGTGAAGACCATCGACGCGCACGCCCAGCGCGCCAGCACGCGCACGCCGAAGATCACCTGCTGCCGGCGTGTAGCCTTCGTAGAGATGGCGCGGCCCGGCCATCACCGCGACTTCGGCTGGCCGCCGAGTCGTGCCGAACGACCAGCTTGCCGGCGTGGCCCACGGCGGTCGAGCGCGGCCAGTCCGGGAATCTCGGAGTACGGGATCTCGATGCGCGTCGGCGAGTTCCTCGGCGAACGCGCCCAGGCCGCTGCCGAGCACCACGGCGACACGCGGCCGCGCGGCGCAACGCGCGATTCCAGGTGAAGCGCTTGGCTTCTTCGATCACAGCAGCATTCCCGCGATGCAGGCGGACATGAAGTTCGCCATCGTGCCGGCGGCCACCGCGCTGCAGGCCCAGCCGCGCCAGGTCCGACTTGCGGTTGGGCGCCAGCGCGCCGATGCCGCCGATCTGAATCGCGATGGAGCTGAAGTTGGCGAAGCCGCACAGCGCGTAGGTGGCGATGGTGAAGGAGCGCGGGTCGAGCTGCGCCTTCAGCGGGCCCAAGCTGCAGGAAGGCGACGAATTCGTTCAACACCAGGCGCGTGCCCAGCAGGTTGCCGACGGTGGCCGCGTCCTTCCAACTCACGCCCATCAGCCAGGCCACCGGCGCGAAGACGATGCCGAAGAGCTTCTGCAGCGACGCCGGCAGCCAGCCCAGTACGGGCAGCGTGTGCACCCAGCCCAGGATGCCGTTCACCATGCGCGATCAGCGCCAGGAACGCGATCAGCATGGCGCCGATGTTCAGCGCCAGGTGCAGGCCGTCGCCCGCGCCGCGCGCCGCCGCGTCGATCACGTTCACGCCGGGCTTCTCGACTTCGATCTTCACGCTGCCCGCGGTCTCGGGCTGTTCCGGTCTCCGGGATGAAGATCTTGGCCAGCATGATGGTGGCCGGCGCGGTCATGATCACGGCCGTGAGCAGGTGCTTGATGTCGACGCCGGCGATCTTCACGTAGGCCGCCATCACCGCGCCCGAGACGTGCGCCATGCCGCTGGTCATGACGGTGAACAGTTCCGATTCGGTCATGCCGGCGAGGAACGGCCGGATGGTCAGCGGCGCTTCGGTCTGGCCCATGAAGATGCTGGCGGCGACGTTGGTGGATTCGGCGCCGCTGGCGCCCATGACCCGCTGCATCACCGATCGCCATGCCCTTGCACGACCACCTGCATGACGCCGAAGTAGTACAGGATGGCGAAAAACGACGCGATGAAGATGACGATGGGCAGCACCTGGAAGGCGAAGACCACGCCGAACGGCCCGCCCTTGGTGCCCAGCGGGCCGAACACGAACTGGCTGCCCGCCTCGGCGTAGTCGAGCATGGCGTTCACGCCGACGCTGGCGACTTGAAACAGCTTGCCGAAATCGGTCTTCAGCACCAGGAAGGCGAAGGCGAACTGCAAGCCCCAGGCCCCAGGCGAGCAGACTCGGGCTTGATGGCGCGCTTGTGCTTGGAAGCCAGAAATGCCACGCAGCCAGAATGACGACCAGACCCGAGCAGTCCGGTGAAGCGCCCCATGCGAAGTGGCCTACCCGACTACTTCGAGGATCAGCTCGCGCTCTTCGGGGGCGTTGGCGGAGATGCGGAAGGCGTCTTCGACGAGTTCGCGCGGCTTCTTCCACGTGTTCTTCCTTGGTGTAGTAGAGGCGGCAGAGCACGCCGCCGGCGTCCACGTGCTGGCCGACCTTGACTTCGAGGATGACGCCCACGGCCGGATCGATGGCGTCTTCCTTCGGTCGCGCCCGGCGCCGATCATGGCCGAGGCGCGCCCGATGTCCTCGGCGTCGATGGCGCTGACGTAGCCGGCGCGCGGCGAGGTGATCTCGCGCAGCGCCGGTGGCGTTCGGCAGCAGTTCGAACTTGTCGAGCACCTGCGGATTGCCGCCCTGCGCCTGGATGACGTCCTTGAACTTGCGGTAGCCCGAGCCGTCCAGCAGCCGGCGCCTGCGCCATCTCGCGCGCTTCGTCCAGCGTGTCGGTCATCTTGCCGAGGTAGATCATGCGCGCGGCCAGTTCGAGCGAGAGGCGCGTCAGGTCCGCCGGACCGGCGTTCTGCAGCGTCTGCGAGACCTCCATCACCTCGAGCGCGTTGCCGATGGCGTAGCCGAGCGGCTGGTTCATGTCGGTGATCAGCGCCTGCACGCGCTTGTCCATGCGGCGGCCGATGCCCACCATCATCTGCGCCAGGCGGCGCGCATCCACCTGCTTCTTCATGAACGCGCCCGTGCCGCACCTTCACGTCGAGCACCAGGGCGTCCAGATCTCATGGCCAGCTTCTTCGACATGATCGAGGAGGCGATCAGCGGAATCGATTCCACCGTGGCGGTGACGTCGCGCAGGCAGTACAGCTTGCCGTCGGCCGGAGCTATTTCCGGTGTCTGCCCGATGAAGGCCAGACCCAGCGCTATCAGTTGCTCGCGAAATTCGTCGATGGTCAGGTTGGTGCGGAAACCCGGAATGGATTCCAGCTTGTCCAGCGTGCCGCCGGTGTGGCCCAGCGCGCGGCCGGAGATCATCGGCACCACCACGCCCGCGGCAGCCGCCAGGGGCGCCGCAATCAGGCTGGTCTTGTCGCCCACGCCGCCGGTGGAGTGCTTGTCCACTTTGACGCCCGGAATGGAAGACAGATCGACTGTCTGGCCGGACTTCAACATGCAATCGGTGAGGGCAGCAGTCTCACGGTCCGTCATCCCGGCAAAAAATACGGCCATGAGGAAGGCGGACATCTGGTAGTCGGGGATTTCGTCGCGCGTATACCCCTCAATGAGATAGACAATCTCTTCCGGGGACAGTTCTTCTCCGTCCCGCTTCCGATGGATCAGGTCAACTGTTCTCATTCTGTGAAACTAAGACTAACATGCTATTCGTTTGAAAGTAAAGGACGAGTTGCGGTTGGCGTGCGGTCGCGCCGGGCGCTATAGCCCGGCTAACACAGCGTTTCTCCCCGGAGATACAATCGTGTGGTGCTACATCCATGGGCGATGATCCTTACCGGTGTCCTGGTACTATCTTTGCCGGCGTGCCGCTACGGGGGCGGCGCGGAGTCCGGCGCGAGCGCCTGGGTGGAACATCGCGACCCCCAGGGCTTCAGCGTGCGGCACCCCGGCAACTGGAAGATTGAGACCGGTGAAGGCGGCCTGGTGACGGTGCGCGATCCGCGCGGCGGCGGCCTGGTCCTGGTCCAACCTTTCTTTATGAAGGAGCGCGCGCGGGCACTGGATTGGCTGGCCGGAGCGCCCCGGCGGCTGGTTCGGTCCTTTCCCGCCTCGCGGGTGGTGCGCACCGGGCAGATCCGCAAGCGTCCGGACGAAGCCATGGCTTCCCTGGCCTACACGGACCCCGCCGGACCGGGACGAGCTAACCTTCTTTGTTCCATCTTCGGCCGCAGCGGCATGCTTTACGCCATGGCCGCGCCGGAAAGCCAGTTCGCCGCTCTGAAGCCGACTCTCGTGCGCATCCTGACGAGCTTCCGCTACACCGAGGCGTCGCATCCCTCGCTCGGCGGCGCGGCTCCGCCGGACTACGTCACCTTCCAAGACCCCAAGGAAGGTGCCTTTACGGTCGAGGTTCCGCGCGGTTGGACGGCGACGGGCGGGCTTTACCGCTTCGCCCCGGTCGATACGCGAGCGTCGTTGCTGGTGGAATCTCCCGACGGCAAGATTCGCATCGGCGCCGGCGACTACGAGCTTCCCACCTTCACCGTTCCGAATCCCATGCTGACCGCCACCGGATTCACGGAAGGCCGCTGGTACTCGCCCGGCTACGGCGTGAACATGCTGGTTCGCTCCTATATGAAAGGATCGGAGTTCGCCGCCGCCTATGTGCAGCGCAAGTTCTCCTCCACCTGCGGTACGGTGCAAATCACTGAACGGCGCGACCGGCCGGATCTGGACGCGCGTCTCGGCTCCATCTACTCGCAATTCGGCGGAATGCAAGTGAAACTAACAACAGGGGAAGTGGCGTTCAACTGCGGACAAGGCGCCAAGCTTCGTCGAGGCTATTACTTCGCCGGCACGCAAATGACTTCGGGTTACGGCACCGGCCTCTGGAACGTACAGTATCTGCACGGATACCTGGCCGACGACGATGCAGTCGATCTGGCGGGCGCGGTGCTGGCGAGAATGGTCGCCTCCTCGCGCGTGAATCCGCAATGGGCCGCCATGCAGAGCAACATCGCCGGTCAGACCTCGGAGATCGTCACCCGCACCAACGCCGAAATCTCTCGCATGCTCCAGGAAAGTTACTGGCATCGGCAGCACGTCCAGGACAACGTCAGCCGGCAGTGGTCGAACACGATGCTGGGGTTGACCGATGTTGCCGACCCGGAAACGGGTGAGACGTGGAAGGTGTCCTCGGGGCACAATTACTACTGGCGTAAGCCTGCCACGGACGCGGTGGTGGGCACGGACACCTACGAGCGGCCCGACACGGATTTTTCCCCATTGAAAGAGTGGTAGGCAAGAAGAAGACAGAAGGCAGGAGACAGGAGTCAGGAGGATGACGGATCGACGGGAGTTTTTGCAAGCTTCAGCAGTGGCCGCAGCCAGCCTTCGGTTACCGGCGCAGGGCATGGACCGGATTTTCGTGCAGCCCGCCAGCGGAGCCGATTTCAAGCTACGTCTGGCCGAGCGCGAGTTGCTGCGCGGCTTGCGCAAGCTGGGCTTTCTGGCGACTCTGGGCCCAGGCACGGCGCGCGATGTGCAAATCGGTTTTGTCATCGAGCGCGACCAGTTCCGTCATGCGGAGGCCTATCGCATCGTGCGCTGGGGCAAAGGCGCTCGGTTAGTCGCCGCAAACGAGCAGGCTTTGCTGTACGCCGTCTTCGATTTTCTCGAACGGCAAGGCGCCTTCTTCGGCATCGACGGCGAAAGCTATCCGATCGATCGCGCCCCGTCATTGGCTTTGCCGCCCGAAACCCAGTCCTGGAAAGCCACTCCGCGTTTCGCCGTGCGCGGCTTGCTGCCGTGGCCGGATTTTCTCAACTGCATCACGGTCTACAACGAAGAGGACTTCCGCGCCTACTTCGAAGCCATGCTGCGGATGAGGTTCAACACCTTCGGCATGCATGTCTACACGACCGAGAAGCAGTGGGCCGAATCGTATCTCTCCTTCGAGTATGCCGGCGTGGGGCACCAGGCGTTTCTCGACACCACGGCCACGCACCGCTGGAGCTATCTGCCGCAGCGTACGTCGCGTTTCGGTATGGGCGCGGGACAATTTTACGATTCGGAAGTCTTCGGCAGCGACGCGGCGCGCCTGGCACGCGACCCCTGGGAAGCCGCCGACCGCGCGCGCACTCTGCTGCGCGATGCGTACTCGTATGCCGCGCGGCTCGGTATCCGCACCGGCATCGGATTTGAGCCGTACAGAATTCCGGACGAGATTTTCCGCGCCTTGCCGCCGGAAGTCAAGATCGCGAAACCCGTGGGTGGCGTCCGCTTCGATATCGAATCGGTCACCTCGCGCAAAATGTTGGAAGCGCGCCTCGCTCAACTGCTGGAAGCCTATCCACAAGTCGATTACGTGTGGCTGTGGGAAGACGAAGAGATGAACTGGGAGAGCCGCAAGAAAGGCATTCAGCTCTCGACCACGCCCTTCACGCAGGCGCACGATTTTCTGCGGCGGCACGCGCCCAAGAAACGCCTGGTGGTGGCCGGTTGGGGCGGTGTGGCGCGCCATTTCGAGGACTTCCACAAGCGCTTGCCGGGCGACGTGATCTTCTCCTGCCTGAGCGATTCGCTCGGCTGGGACCCCGTGAATGAAGTGTTCGGCAAACTCGAAGGGCGCGAGCGCTGGCCCATTCCGTGGCTGGAAGACGATCCCGGCATGTGGCTCACGCAGCTTCACGTATACCGCTTCAATAAGGATTTGAAACGCGCGCAGGAGTTTGGCTGCCAGGGCTTCATGGGCATCCATTGGCGCCATCGCATTGTGGATATCACCGCGGGCTTCCAGGCGCGCGGGAGTTGGAACGCCGCGCTCACGCCCGCCGAATACTATCGCGCCTATGCCCGCAGCCAAGCCTCCGGCGAGCGTGCCGGCAGCCTGGCCGCTACGCTCGATGACGCCGACCGCAATCGAAAGATTCTCTCGAGTTATGCCGGAGTCGGCACCGACGGGCACGTCAGAACCAACGCCTATTCCGGCGACTACTCCGAGGCCTTCGAATACTGGCACGACTACCAGCCTTCCGCCGAAATCGTGCAATCGCAGAAGCAGGTGGCGGGGGCGCTGCGCTCGCTCGCCGATGGCGCGACCTCCGCCTATGAGAAGGAGCGCCTGGAATACATCTCGCGCCACATAGAATTCCAGGTGCCTTACGCCGAAGCCTGGTCGCTGGCACATAAGTTGCACGTCATTTTGAAGGACGCGGGCGAACTGAAGAAGGCCGGCCAGGCGGATGAGGCACGCGAGAAGGTGCGCCGGGAAGGCGTTCCCGTCTGGCTCGAACTGGCGCCGCAGGTGCGCATGGCCATGTTGCATTTCCAGCGCATCGTGGCCACACGCAACGATCTCGGCACGCTCGCCAGCAAGCAGAACAAGTTCGTGCGCCTGGCGCTTTATCGTCTGCGTTTGTCCATCCAGGAGTATCTCGGCGAATTGCCGCCGGAGGTCGAGCGCATGTTCGACGCAGCCGTTCGCGCGGATACCGCGGCGCCCGCGCGCGTCTTCCTGCCCACACGTCCCACCATGTTGGGCAAGGGAGAGAAGGTGCGCATCTACATCGTGGCGGTGGGCGGCGCGGAACCCTCTTCCGTGGTGCTGCTCACGCGCGCGCGCGGCGCCAGGACCTGGGACGCGGCTCCGGCGACACTGGCCGGCCGGAGAACCTACACAGCCGTGCTGGGGCCGTTCCCGCCCGAAGCCGAATTGGTGGACTACTACGTTGCGGCGGGCAACTTGACCGCGCCCGCCGATGCCCCCACCCAGTTGTACACGGTCACGATGGCGTAAACTGACACGGAGATCGCAAATGAATCGTACGTCATGGAGTCTCGCGCCGGGAATTTATCTCCGACGCCGCCATTCTGCCCACCGTCCAGGCCGGCGCGGCGAGTGTGCCGCCGGCCGCGAGCGCCTATCCGCGCCGCTTTTCGGGTCGCGCCCTGAGCCAGATCGCTTTTCCATTAGGCGGCGTTGGCGCGGGCAGTATTTCACTCGGCGGGCGCGGTGAGCTGCGCGATTGGGAGATCTTCAATCGCGCGCAGAAAGGCAACGCGCCTCGATACTGCTTCGCGTCCATCTGGGCGAAGTCCGGCGGCGGCGCGCCGGTGGCGCGCATTCTCGAAGCGCGCTTCCAGCCGCCTTACGGGGGCGCGAACGGATTGGGTTACCGCAACGTGCCCGGATTGCCGCGCCTCGCACGGGCTAGTTTCACAGGCGAGTACCCCATCGCACGCGTCGCGTTCCAGGATGGGGAATTGCCCGTGCGCGTTTCGCTCGAAGCCTTTACGCCGTTCATCCCGCTGGACGAAGAAGCCTCCGGGTTGCCCGTCGCTCTACTGCGCTACCGCGTGAAGAATACGAGCCGCGCCGCGGCCACCGTGTCCATCGCCTACTCTCTCCACAATCCCGTGGGCGATGCCGGGCGCGTCAACGACTTTCGCACCGAGGCCCATCTCGCCGGCCTGCTCATGCACAATCCGTTTCTGGCCGCTTCCGATCCGCTCAAGGGCACTTTCGCGGTCGGCGTCCTGGACGCGGCCGGCGGGGAGCTGACGCACCAGCGCGGCTGGCCGCTCGAGATGTGGTCCTGGACCCCGGCGCTGCTGTTCTGGGACGATTTCTCCAGCGACGGCCGGCTGGGCGCGGAGGCGTCGAAACTCGATCCCACAGGCTCGCTTTGCCTGCGTCGCGAGATCGCGCCCGGCGCCGAAGCGTCCTACACGTTCGTTCTCGCCTGGCATTTTCCAAATCGCACGCCGGAGCGTTGCGGCTGGTCCGCGCCCAAGGGCGAAGAAAAGACCGTTATCGGGAATTACTACTGCACGCGGTTTCGGGACGCCTGGGAGGCCGCGCGCCACTTAGCCGCGAATCTTCCGGAACTCGAACGCCGCACCAAGACTTTCACTAAAGCCGTGCGCGAGAGCACGCTGCCGGCCGAGGTGCTCGACGCCGCCATGAGCAACCTCTCCACCTTGGCGACGCCCACCTCGTTCCGCACCGCCGATGGCAGGTTCCACGGCTTCGAGGGAACCAACGATCAGGGCGGCTGCTGCGTCGGCACTTGTACGCATGTTTGGAATTACGAAACCGCCACCAACTTTCTGTTCCCCGCGCTGGCGCGTTCCCGCCGCGAAGCGTCTTTCAGTTATCTCACTCGCGAAAGCGGCCAGATGGACTTCCGCGAAGTGTTGCCCTTCCGCGCGCAGGAGGGCGGCACCGCCGCGGCCGACGGGCAGATGGGGCAGATCGTCAAGCTCTATCTCGACTGGCAACTTTCCGGCGACAGTGCCTGGCTGCGTAAGCTGTGGCCGGTGGCCCAGCGCGCTTTGTCCTTCGCCTGGATCCCCGGAGGCTGGGACGGCGACCGCGACGGGGTGATGGAGGGCGTGCAACACAACACCTACGACGTCGAATTCTTCGGACCCAATCCGCTGTGCGGCGTCTGGTATCTGGCCGCACTGCGCGCCGCTGAGGAGATGGCGCGGGCCATGGACGACAGTGCGTTTCGCCGCCGAATGCCGCCGTCTGTTTGAGAGTGGCAGCCGCTGGTTCGACGCGAACCTGTTCAACGGCGAATATTACGTCCAGAAAGTGCGCGGCATGGCCAAGGACCAAATCGCCAAGGGCACCGGCGGCGGCAGCACGGCCGATCCCACCAAGCCCGATTTTCAGCTCGGCGAAGGATGTCTGGTGGACCAGCTTGTGGGACAGTATCTGGCCACCGTGGCCGGACTTGGCCCGCTGCTGAAGACGGAAAACATCGGCAAGACCGCGCGCGCCATTTGGAAGCACAACTTCAAACCGGATCTGTTTCATCACGAGGCCGTGCAGAGAGTGTATGCCCTCAACGACGAAGCCGGGTTGGTGATCTGCGACTACGCTTCCGGGAAGCGGCCGCGCATTCCATTTCCGTATTTTGCCGAGTTGATGACCGGCTTTGAATACTCCGCCGCCATTCTCATGCTGCAGCAAGGCATGTTGAAGGAAGGGCTGCAGGCGATCGCCGCCATTCGCCGCCGCTACGATGGCGAGCGCCGCAATCCGTGGGACGAAGCCGAGTGCGGGCACCACTACGCGCGCGCCATGGCCAGTTGGTCGGCGATCGTCGCGACTGTCGGGCTTCCATTACTCGGGTGTGACGAAGTCGCTCACTTTGAAGCCGGTCATCAATCAGGACGCCTTTCGCTGTTTCTGGTCCGCGCCCGCGGCCTGGGGCACTTTCGAGCAAACCAAAACCACCGCGGGGCATCGCATCGCCATCGCGGTCGCGGAAGGCGCGCTGCCATGCCGCTCCATCGGCCTCGGCTTGAAGGCCGGCGCCGGCGCCGCGCGATTGAAGGGCCGCGCCGTGCCATGCACAACCAAGGATGGGCAAGTCACCTTCGCCGGGGAAATCCTGATCCAGCCCGGCTCAACGCTCGAACTCGCCGTCTGACGCCGGCGGATTTTCTATAGAGTCACCGTCAGGTTCACCGGGCCATTGTGGTCCAGCCTGATCTCCATTTTTCGCGACTTCGCGTCCCACCTGGATGCGACCGTCCCGTGCTGTGTGGCGTGCGTCAGCGAGGGCGTTCCCTTCCCCAGCACCGCAAGCCGCAGTGTGGTGGTACGCCTCTCCTTGTCGTCCGGGCTCGTCACGTATTTTTGCAAATAAGCTGGTATGTCGAAAACGTCCGGACGCGGCTCGTCCCAGATGTGTGTATTCACCAGATAGTTGTTCGCTTGCATGAGAAGTTTTCGCTTGCGCTCGGTGACGAAGAGCAGGGAGTGCGGCTCGAGCCGGCCCGAGAGTTCCACCGTGGAGCCGTTCAAGGTCAGCCGAAAACGAAAATCCTCCGCGACATTCTTATTCTCATGCGTGTTCGTCACGTACCAGGTGCCGTTGATGTGGAGCACCAGGGCTTCGCCGGATGATTCGGCGGGGAACAGCTTGTCAAAGTATGCCCGCTGTGCCTGGGCGTCCGCAAACTGGTGCGGCCTGATGATGTTCGGGAAGCGGGAACGCGCCCATTCCGGAGCCAGCTTGGGCAGCACCGGCAAAAAGTAGTAGCGTCCCGTGTGCATGAGGAGCTCGGAAGACAGTTTCCCGGCCAGAATCTGCTCGTCCGGCACCCGCGCTCCATACAGCGGCCGGTACAACTGCTCGCCCGTGTTGTCGAGTTCCGTGCCTTCCTCTCCGGAATCCTGATAAGCCACCTTCATCCTGGCCACCACCTGCTCACGTTCCGGAATGAGCTGGTCATCCAGGGCGGCTTTGAGCAACGGGTAGATCGCATTCTTCCACGCCGGGGTCAATCGGTATACACCGTTCTGATCCACATTTGCGTAGGCGTGCCCAGACTCGAAACTGTAGACCGTGGCTCCGCCGGCCATGGCGCAGAGCACGTTTTGCGCATAGAGAATGTCCGGGTAGGAGAGGGTGCTGGCGAAGTCCCAACCCTTGGTCACCTGGATCCCGGCCCCATGCTGCCTGGCCCAGCCGCGCCGGCCTTTGCTGGGCTGAAAACGCTCGCCATAGCCCTGCTCGAACCACCACCAATCCTCCGCGTTGAACCCCCAATTGGCGACGATTCCGGAGGCCCACATCCCCATCACCAACGACCTGGTTTGGTAGTACTTCCCCCAGCCGTTATTCTTCTCCGTCAGGATGACCGAATCGCCGTTCTTGAGAAGGGCATCGAACAGCTCGCGATCCCGGCCGGCCTGCGTGAAAATGTGATCGCGCTGGTAGGGGTAGCCCATATCCTGCCAGTTGAGCAGGGCGCGGTGTTGCCCGCACAAATGGATCAGGTCAATCAGATTGCGCCGCTCGGAGGCTGTGAGTCCGGGGCCGCAACTCAGCTCACAAGCGCGGAAACCAATCAGGTTGGGGAACTCTTCGAAGGCCTTGACGATGGTCTCCAGGCGCGTGGGCGGGCTGTCCGCCTCATCGTTTTGCACGGTGAGCATCACCGGAATGCCGGCCGCCTGGTACTTCGCCAGTTCGTCAAAAAGCGGCAGCCTCGCCGTGCCCTTGCTCACGCCGGATCCAGCCGCGAACATCACCGCGCAATAAGGTCGAAATTCCTCCGGCAGCAGGTTCCACATCGCTTGGCCGCCTTCCAAAACGAAGAGCGGCTTCCTGGCCGAAATGACCCGTCGCAGAGGCTTCAATTTGTCGGCAGACGGCTGGCTCTTCATTTCCATTACGGCGGCCCCCGCCATCCCCAGCACACGCAGTGTGTCCCGCCGGCTGATGCTACGGTCCCGCAGTCTCCCGGTCAGATCGCTGGGTTCGCGCATGATCCCTCCTCTTCCCCGCACCAGGATTACACCGCCCTCGCCCCCTCGGCAAGTAAGCCGGGGAAAAGGGAGCACGGCTAAACACAGCGGCGCGAATTCATTGCGGTTCCCTGAAACCGCTCCCCCACGGTCGCGGGAGCCCTTCGCACGCGCCGCCGCCCGGCGGGTATCCTGTTGGGAGGATGCCGCAACTGCGGGGGATCACGCGCAACGTGGTCTTGCTGGGTGTCGTGAGCCTTCTCACGGACATCTCCAGCGAGATGGTCTATCCGCTGATCCCGCTGTTTCTGACTACCACGCTGGGCGCGTCGGTGGGCACCGCGGCGTTCATCGAGGGTTGCGCCGAGATGACCGCCAGCCTTCTCAAGGGCCTCTCCGGCTGGTGGTCGGATCGTATCGGCAAACGGCGGCCGTTTGTCTTCGCGGGCTACGGGATTTCCGCTCTGGCGAAACTCGGTCTGGGGGTGGCCACGGGGTGGAGCGCGGTGCTCGGCGCGCGCATCGCGGACCGCTTCGGCAAAGGGCTGCGATCAAGCGCGCGCGACGCCATGCTGGCGGAATCGAGCACCGTGGAATGGCGCGGGCGCGCCTTCGGCTTTCATCGCGGCATGGACCAAATCGGCGCCGTGGTAGGTCCGCTGCTGGCGCTGCCGCTTCTGACTCTGTTCCATCAGGATTTGCGCAAGATTTTCTTTCTGGCCGCCATCCCTGGCTTGCTTTCGCTCGCCGCGATCCGCGCCACGCGCGAAACCGGCGTGGCCGCGCGGACCGGGCCGGCACGCCGCACCGCGCTCCCGCGCGGCTTCCGCGTGTACTTGCTGATCTCGGTCCTGTTCGCCTTGGGCAACTCGGCGGACGCGTTGCTGCTGCTGCGCGCGAAATCTCTGGGCGCGTCAACCACCACCATCGTCCTCTATTTCGCGCTGTTCAACCTGGTGACGGTCCTGGCGTCTTATCCATCGGGCCTGGTGTCCGATAGGCTGGGCCGCAAGCGCGTGCTGGTGGCCGGCTGGATGGTATTCGCGGCCGTGTACTCGGCTTTCGGAGTGGTGACGCACCTGGCATTCCTTCCGCTGCTGTTCGCCGTCTACGGCCTCTACTCCGGAATCGCCGAAGGCGCGGCGCGGGCCTACGTGGTGGATCTGGTCGGTCCGGACAAGAAAGCCACAGCGCTGGGATACCACGCTCTGGCGACGGGCGTGGCCATGCTCGGCGCCAACGTCGCAGCCGGTTTGCTTTGGGAGCGCGCCGGCAGCGCCTATCCGTTCCTGTACGGCGGGGCGGTGGCGCTGGTGGCGAGCCTCTTGTTGGCGGCGACACAAACACAGCGTCCGAATTCCGCTCACGTAGTCTCCGGGCCGTGAGGTGCCGGGGCGCTTCTACGCGATGGCAACGAAACGGCCGTGTGGGGCCCACGCCCCGGCTTCCGGATGCACCCATGGTTGCGCGGATGCTTCTGCCGCGGATGTGGCTGCTGCGGCCGGAAAGGTCTATAGGATTATGTTATATTTGCACCAACGGAGTGGGCGCACGGAGGTGTAAATGGGACTTCGTCATCTGAAAATCTGGGCGGCGATGCTGGCTGTGTCTGCAATCATCGCCTATGCGGCTAACCCAGTCTACGTGGCCGCCGGTACTGGGCTTTACAAGAGCACGGACGCGGGCGTGACGTGGAATAACGTCAACATCCCGCTGAATAATCCGCTGCTGTCGGGGTCGCTCACCGCGTACTCCCTGAGTAAGGATCCCAACCATCCTTCGAAGATCTACCTCATCGGGCACGCCACCGCGTGGGCCTTCTTCGCGAGCCCGGATGCTGGCCAGACCTGGTCCGCTACACCGTTCATCGGCATGACCCCCAAACGGGTGGCTGTGGATTTCGCCGGCAACGTCATTTACGTGACGGCATCCACTACGGCTAGCTCCGGCGATCCACTTCTTTACAAGAGCACCGATGTGGGCGCAACGTGGACCCAGCTCCGGCTCCCCAATACCCCTACCACTCCGGCGAGCCGGTATCCATTCGGTTCATCGGTGATCATGTTTGTGCCGGATCCACTTGTCTCGGGGACAATCCACGCATTGACGAACGGAGATGAGTTTTTCAAGAGCACCGATTTCGGAACCACTTGGACGAAAGTCTCCGGGCCTGGCGTGACAGATACTTCCGGCACCGTGGTGCCACAAACGATTATTCTGAACATCCATGTCGATCCCCGGAATGCGCTGACGTGGTACTTCGGCACGGACCACGGTTCGTTTCCCGCCACCTGCCCGCTGACAAATGGCGGTCTGTGCGGCTTGTTCAAGAGCACCGACGGCGCAGCCACATTCACCGGCCTTAACATTCCGGTCAATTACGTGAGCTCCGTTAGTTTTGGAGCGGTTTCAGAGACCGTCTACGCAACGGGCGATGTTGCCGGCCTCGGGCCTACTGTCATGCGAACCACCAACGGTGGCAGCACCTGGACACCGCTCAAGAACGGCCTGTTCTCGTCTCGTGGCGGCAGGATCTGGGCCGATCCAACCGACGAATCCACAATTTATGTAAACGATAACGCCTCAAACCACGATTTTCATGTTTCCACGGATGGCGGCGCGACCTTCCCACAGAGAGCGATTCCGACGGGGCCGCCTGGCTGTATCCCGGGAGCTTGTGGTCAGCAAGACATTAATGATCTGTTGATCGCGCCAGCCGTGGCCCCGCCCACAATTTCGGCAGTGGTCAACGGAGCGGATCTTCATCCGGGCTTCTCCCCGAATTCCTGGGTGACCATCTTCGGAACGAATCTCGCTTCGCAGACGGGCGACTGGAGCAGCGCTTTCGTGAACGGGGCACTGCCGACGACGGTCAATGGGACAAGCGTTTCCATGGGCGGGAAACCGGCGTATGTGTATTTCACTTCGCAGGGCCAACTGAATGTGCTCGCGCCCGACATCAGCCCGGGGCCGGTGTCCGTCACCGTGACGAACGCCGGCGGCACCAGCGGCCCCTTTACGGCGACAGGCAGCGTCTATGGACCGGCTTTCTTCTCATGGCCGGATAACCAGGTGGTCGCCACGCGGCAGGACTTCAGCTATGCGGTGAAGCCCGGCACCTTCGCTGGCGTGACGACGGTTGCCGCGCGTCCGGGCGATGTGATCATCCTGTGGGCTACCGGTTTCGGTCCGACAACCCCAGACGTGACCCACGGGTTTGCGGTTCCCGCCGACAGAACTTACGCCGCGGCCACACCCACCGTGACACTGAACAACACTTCCGTGACCGTGTACGGGGCGGCACTCACACCCGGGGTGGTAGGCGTGTACCAAGTCGCCATCCAGGTGCCCAGCACGCTCGCCGATGGCGACTATTCCCTGCAGGCCACCACCGGCGGTGTCCAATCGTCCCCGGGCATTGTGCTGCCGGTACGCCGCTAGTCCGCCGCTAGTCCTTGCTCCAGGCCGTGCATCGTGTTATCAAACGATGGCCAGCGTTGACCTGTTCCTAGAGCAAGATCACAACCCCCACCCGCTCATGCTTCAGATGCCCGAAGGGCGCGATTGATTCGCACAGGCAAGTGATCGGCCCGTTGGACCGCTTTCCGCTGTCCGCGAGAGCGCAGTATCAGCCCTTCGCGGCCAGCAAGCGCAAGAGAGGATCAGTAATGGGCAACAATCCAACATGCTTGGACACATTTTGGACATACGGCCATATTGACCCTCACGAGCGAACCGAGGGCTCACGGCAAATCGGCGTGTTCACTGGATCGGTCCTAATCTTCATCGTCGCCTGCTTGACCATCCGGTTCATTCGTCCCCCGGACACGCTATCGCTGATCTTCGTGGGGCTGCTCTGGATGGTGCTGATGGGGGCATTCAAATTGTGCTTGGGACTTTTGATGGGGCGATCCTGGGCGAGTTTACTTTCCGATTACACTCTGAGGAAGCCTTCGGAAGGGTTGGAAAGTCTTTTGGGAGTCTGATGGGAGTCTGTGCCGGTGGCGCTTTGCGTATCTTCAGACCCGTGCCGGCGTGTCCCCGGCTTCCTTCGGGATCGGCCAGTCCTGGGTCTTCAGTTGCTTGGTGGACGGAAACTCGAAGCGCTGGGTGTCGAGTTCACAGATGGCGCGATCGGGGGCCACCCGCACGGTGATGTTTGCGGAAGGATGGCGGGCGCGCAGGAGATTGGCCAGCAGCATGGCCTTCTCGACGCCGTCGCCACGCTGATAATTCCAGACTTCGTCCGGCTGGGCCAGGCGGCCGGCCCCGTCGTAGATGGACTCGTTGGGCATGGCCTGGATCTTCTCGACCAGCGTGGCCTCGTCCAGGGAGTGGCTTCCGCCCACCGACACCGGGCTGCGCTGGATCGAGGAGTGCACGTAAGGTTCGGGGTCCGTGCGATTGAGGTCCCGGTAGGCGTAAAACGCCAGATCGACCGTAGAATTGGACCTCCGCAGCATCTCGAGGTGCTGGATGATCCGATCGCGTCCCATGCCGGCCTCGATCCCGAGCGCCTCCTCCGCGCCATGCGTGAACTTCCGGCCGGCAGCGTCAGGGAGCCTCGGCTCGAGGTGACAGAACCGGATCAGGCTCTCAATCGCAGTCTTGGCGTTAAGACATGCGCGAGCGAACTTCTCCATCAGGGCCTCGACGTCCCGCGGCTTGTCCAGGTTGATCCGGTTGTCACGCGCAAACGCCTCGAGGTCGTTCAACACGATCCGGTCGGGCAGCAACTGCGGCTCGAACACCTCCCTGTCGATCTCCTGCATGAGCTTGTCGCGGGTGTTGTCCGTCACCAGGTAGGGAGAGTCGCGCTCGTAGGCGAAAACCTTTTCCAGGGGAACGTAGGCATCGGCGCCGCAGCACTGCCAGCGCAACTGGAAGCAATGCTGAACCTCGGATGACTGGCGAATGAAATTGCCGAGGATCTCCACGGTCAGCGGGGTTCTGAGATAGTGTCTCAGGCGCTTGACGAAGTGATCGTAAGCCTCAGGATCGATGGTGGCGGTCTCGTAGATCGTGTGCATGTAGCCCGTCTCGTGGGCCACGACGGTGACCCGCTCGTTCTCGAGCGCGCGGCGCGCCTGGGCCGAAAGCTCGGTGCCGTTGAACCACATGTTCTTGGTCACCAGCCGCCGGTTGTTGGTGAGGATCCCCTCACCGATGTCCACGTAGTTCTGCGAGTGGAGCGGCGTGGCCATCAGGTAGATCTGCTTCAGCGGGACACCGGCCACGACGAAGAGAGCCGCGGCGTAAAGCGTGGCGAGGGATACGCATTCTCCCGCGCCGGTGGGATACGCCGGCTTAAACCGGAAGGCGTCCATGGCCTCCACGGTCTCGGTCTTCCAGTAGGGGATGACGTTGCCCTCGTACTTGTCCAGCCCGAAGTGCTGGCGGATGCCGCTGTCGAAATAGTACTTGTCACCCTGGTAACCGAACAGGGCATTGGATTTGGCCAGCGTGTCGTGGTCGATGAAGTCCTTGAAGCGAGCCAACTCGCGTTCCTGGGTGGTCAGGCCCCAGGTATCGAGATCCAGGTTGAAAATGTAGTGATCCATGATGAACTGCTTCAACCGGGTGATGCGGCGGTAGGGCGTCATCTTCTCCATGCCGTCAAACCAGGGGTCCTGGCGCCACTTCCAGAGGCGGGGCGACATGATGTTGGCCAGCACGAGGCTGTACATCAGCTCCGGGAAGATGAAGATTTCCATGTCGGACAGGGTGTAGGCCGACGATCTCTTCTCGAGATCCTGGTGGTTCGGTTCACTCATCGCAGGTGTGGTGGAGAAGTAACAATCATACTCATCTTCCCATCTTCCACCCTCAGGCTGATAGGGAGCGGAAACCGTTGGGACACCGTTGTCCCCGGCGTGCCGCGCGCTTTACGCCTGGGACGTCTTGGGTTTCGGAGCGGCCATAGCGGTCCCTCTCTCTCAACTGGCAGCAATCGCTCCGGACGAATCAACCGGGTAGGCCATGGGCGTCTGGCACTACCGGGTCCCGCAAGGCTACCTTTTCTGGGCGGACCGCTATTACGCACCCTGGCCAAGGTTCTGGGCGAAACGCTGGCGCCGCTCCCGCAACTCTGACCGCCGGAAGAGATCCGCACCCCCGTGCGCGAGATCCACGAGAAGCAGGAGCTACTTGAGCAGAAAAGGCGACCGGCGTTGATCGTGACAGTGCGAGGGGATGCTCAGGATACGCCGACGATGGCCAGGATTGTGCGCGACCACGGTCGGCACACTCGTATGCCATCCAAGGGTCACAAGCCGTCATGTAACGTCTCCTAACGTGTCGCGGCACGCAGCGCCAATGTGTTGATTCAATTGAGGACCAAATTCCCGCGGACTACAGGTTGTTATTTTTGCGGATGACGGCAGTTCTCTCTTGACAAGGGGGCAGAATGGTGATGAAATTTCGAGTTAGGCAATTTAATTAACTTTTGCCGTGGATATGCGTCATCCCAACCAGGCACAAGGTAGCGGCCGTATGCACGTCTCCGAAACGAGGAACTCCGAAGGTGCTTTGCGGCCAGACCTGACCCGCCGCGAGGGGCCGGTTTCATGCGCGGACCTTACACGGCAGAGTGGGCTCACCAAGGCCACTGGTTCCAACCAGATGGATACGCTAATACGACGCGGTGCCGGACACGACCACGGGGGTGCAGGATCTGAGTACGCAACCCAACGATCCGCGCACCATTCAGTTCTCGTTGCGTCTGAGCTGGTAGACAAATGCGATGGCTAATTGTTCTCACGGGGCTCCTGTCGCTTGCGGCGGGGGCCCCCGCCGCCACTCCCGCGCCGCTGTGGCTCAAGGGGTACTCGGTGGTGCCGAGCCCCCGGCAGGTGCGTCTGGCGGGCGGCGTAGTAGCGCTGGACGAAACCTGGTCGTTCGACCAAGGTAACACTCCGCCCGGGCATATCGGGCCCGGGCGGCTGCGAAGCGAGTTCGCGTTCTCGACCGGAGCGGCAACCAAAACGCTCCGGTTGCGAATCGCCAAAGGCGCGGTCCAGACCCACGCCACGGACGGGATCGACCGTCAAGCTTACCGGCTGACCATCGCCAAGGATCGCATCGAGATCGTGGCGAACGGCGATCCCGGTCTCCTTTACGGAGTGGAAACTTTGATTCAACTCGCGCGCCGCGACGCGGCCGGGCGGTGCGTGGTTCCGGAAGGGACCATCGAAGACTGGCCCGCGCGCGAATTGCGTTTCCTGCACTGGGACACCAAGAATCACCAGGATCGCATCGAGACGCTGAAGCGCTACCTGGACTGGTGCGCGCGGCTGAAAGTGAACATGATCGGTTTCGAACTCGAAGACAAGTTCGAGTATCCATCGAATCCGGTGATTGGCGCGCCGGGCGCATTCACGACGGCCGAGCTGCAGGAAATCGTCAACTACGCCCTGGCGCGCTACATCCAGGTGGTTCCCGTGGTGCAGTCTCCGGCGCACATGGCATACGTGCTGAAGCACCCGCAATTCGCCCACCTGCGCGCGGACGGTAATAACTATCAAAGCGATTTGTGCGATGAGCGCACCTATCAACTGATCTTCTCCATGTACGACGACGTGATCCGCGCCACCAAAGGCGTGGACTACTTCTTCGTATCGACCGACGAGGTCTATTACGCGGGGATCGGCGCGCACTGCCAGGCGCCGTACAATCCGGACAACCGTAGCCTGGCGTGGGCGCGCTTCGCCGCACGCGCGCACGATCACGTGGCCAGCCGCGGACGCCGGATGCTGGCCTGGCTCGAGTACCCGCTCACGGCCCAGCATTTGAAATTGATTCCGGCCGGCGTGATCGACGGCGTGGTCGGTGATCCGGAGTTTGTGCCCATCGAGATGTCGCGCGGGATGCGGCAACTCTCCTACACGTCGATGCAGGGCGGCGAACTGCTATTTCCGAATCATCTTTCGCTCGATGGCGGCGTGGGCCGGTTGGCGGAAGCTCGCGAGGCGATCGGGAGCGGCACCGCCAGCCGGATGAATCCGATCGGCGTGTTCGGCGCGGCGTGGGACGATTCCGGCCTGCATAACGAGACGTTCTGGCTGGGGTGGTCCGGCGTGGCGCAATGGGGATGGAACCCCCGCGGCGCGACTGTCGAGCAGCACACGGCGGAGTTCATGAACCTCTACTATGGGCCGGACGCGCGGAACATGGTAGAGATCTATCGCACATTGCAGCGGCAGGCGCGCGGTTGGGAGACCAGTTGGGACCGTGTCCTCTCGAAGGTGCGCGGTAAAGGGTACGGCAACTCCTACGGCAAAGGCTTGGGCGTTGAGAAATACGATCTGACGCTCTCGCCGCCAGTGCCGCGGCTACCCGACATGAAACTGGTCAGCACCTTCCGGCAGAAGTATGGGCGGCTGATCGAGCAGGCGCGCGAGCGGATAGACGAAAACACGCGGCTGGTGGAAGCCATCACGGCGAACTTCGCTCGGGTTGAGCGCAATCACTACAACCTCGAAGTTCTGCTGGCGCTGGCGAATTTCATGGGGCACCACTGGCGGTTGATGGACGGATTAGCGGACGCCGAAGAGTCGCTCGAACAGGCGCAGGCGGCAGCGGAAAAGGACCGCGCCCAGGACGCCGTGGGCCACATGCTGGCGGCACACGACAACATTCTGAAGTTGGATCGCGAAGGCCGCGCCGTGTTCAAGGATCTCACCGCGGTGTTCGAGAAGAGCCAATACAAGAAGGGACGCTCGGTGGGCGGACGCGCGTTCGTTCACGTGTTCGACGACACCAAGGACCATTGGGCCGACCGCCGCGCGGATCTCTCCTACATGCGTGCGCCTGAGGAGAGCATCGGCCTCGCGGAGTGGCGCAAGAGCCTGCTTTCGCAGATTGAGACCTACGCCAAGACGAACAACATCCCCCTCAAGGGGCTGGGAGAGAAGAGGCTGGAAGAATGATTATGAAAGCTCCGCTTCGAACCTGGCCGCGATTGGCGCTGGTTGCCGGTTTGCTGTTTGGGGGTATGGGACTAGCCGCGGCGCCCCCGACACGCATTGTGGATCTTCATATCCATTTTGATTCGCGGCCCGGTTTCGTGGAAGATCTGGTGAAGACATACAGCCGGTTGGGCGCCATTGCCTGCACGCTGGCCGACAAGGAAGACTTCGAGAAAGCGCGCGACGCGGCGCGGCGCTATCCGGACATCATCTATCCATTCGCGGCCATCGACCTGGACGCGCCGGACGCCGTGCAACTCGTCGACCGCGCCAAACAGGCGGGATTCCGGGGTGTGAAGTTCCACAGCCCCATGAAGAATTACGACGACCCGGGTTACTTCCCGATCTTCGCCCGCGCCGAGCGCTACCGCATGGTGGCGCTGTTTCACACCGGCATCAGTTACCGCCCCAACGACAAGGTGCCGCGACTGGTGGGCTCTTGCGCGCGCATGCGGCCGATGTATCTGGACACGCTGGCGCGCGCGTTCCCGGAACTGACGCTGGTGGGCGCGCATCTGGGCAATCCGTGGTACGAGGAAGCCGCCGAAGTGGCGCGCTGGAATCCGAATGTCTACTTTGACGTGACCGGCAGCACGCTCATCAAGAAGAAAGACGAGCTGACTATCTTCCGCAAGTACTTGTGGTGGGGACAATCGAGCGGCGGCGTGCACATGCCGAGTTCGACTCCTCACGCGTTCGAGAAATTGGTCTTCGGCACCGATGAAGAACCCGGTAATCTGGAGCAGGTTCTGGCGCGATACACCGCGCTGATGGACGCCTGTCAGGTGAGTGCCGAAGTGCGCCGCAAGGTGTTCGTCGAAACGGGACTGCGGCTGTTGGGGCTACCGAACGCCGGCACCGAAAAGCATGACTGAGCAGACCGCGTAACGTCCCGTCATTCGATCTCCATTCGGCCAGGGACCTTCGGCCGGCTTGCGTCGCCAGTTCCCGTCACCGGGGTACAATGAGGTGCCATGAGGGGAAGTCGCTCCCGGATTCCTCGTCTGAATCACTATATCCTGGTCGTGTTCGACAGTTGCCGCTACGACTCGTTGATCCGCGCCCGGCCGCGCAATATCCGCAAACTCGGACGCGTTGAGCGCCGTTGGTCGTATGCTTCGTGGACCGCGCCCTCGCACTTTAACCTGCTGATGGGTCTCATGCCGCATTCGAGCCCCAAGCACGTTTTCGCGTCCGAGTATTACAAGAAGGACCTCCTGCAATTCAATGAGCGGCTGGGCTGCGAAAAAGTTTCCTTTCAGGCGCTGGTCCCGCGGCTGTACCTGCCGCCCTTCCTCAAAGACTGCCTGGGGTACGAAACGCACGCCCTGGTTTCGCTTCCGGTGCTGAATCCGAAGACGCCGCTGAACACGGGCTTCGACAGCTACCGGCTCATGGAGAAGCACAACGACATGCGAGCCATGCTGCGCGAGATGCATTTCCCCGAGGAGCGGCCGTCGTTCTGGCTGCTCAACGTAGGGGAAACGCACTACCCGTACGCGCTGCCCGACGAGCCGGAAGACCAGTGGCCCCGCTTGCACGGCCTGCATGGCGTCTTCAAACACTTCGATGATGCGCGGCCGGGCGGAAAGCTGCTGCGGCGCGGGCAATCCTTCTTCGATCGGGCGAAGATGAGCGAGCTGCGCGATCGGCAAATTGCCGCAGTGAAGCATCTCGACAAAGTGGTTGAGGAGCTCTTCGATCTGGTCCCCAACGACACCTATATTACGATCACCTCCGACCATGGTGAATTGTTCGGCGAAGAGGGCTACTTCGGCCATGGACCCATCCAGCACGAGAAGGTCTTCGAAGTGCCATTCGTGGAGGGCAAGCTGCGGTGACGCGGAGTCCGCTCCGATTCAGCCTCCGCGTACTGTTCGGCCTCGCCCTCACGACACTAGCCGTCTGGATGGCCTGGAGCCGGCACAATGCCGGGAGCACGGGAGCGCAATTCGCCTACGTCGGACCCGGCGCGGGATTCGCCTTCCTGGGCTCGTTTCTGACCGTGGTGGTCTCCGTGCTGCTGAGCGCGATGTGGTTCCTGCTATGGCCGTTTCGTATGGTCTGGCGGGTGATTCGCCGCCACGGCGCCTACCGGCGCGCGCGCGTGCGCAAAATCATCTTCCTGGGGCTCGACGGGCTGGACCCGCGCATCACCGAACGCCTCATCGCCGAAGGCAAATTGCCGAACCTGGCGCGCCTGGGCGCTCAAGGCTCCTACCACAGGTTGCGCACCACCTTTCCGTCGCTCTCGCCGGTGGCCTGGTCCACCTTCGCCACCGGCGTCTCTCCCGCGAAGCACAACATCTTCGATTTCCTCGACCGGAGTTTGAAGTCCTACCTGCCGCAGCTCTCCTCGGCGCGCGTGGGCAAGCCGCGCCGCGTGCTGAAACTCGGGCGGCTGCGCATCCCGCTCTCGCGCGCGCCGATCGAATTGCGCCGCAAGAGCCGCACCTTCTGGGACATTCTTGGCGAGCTGGGCATCGCATCCACGGTGCTGAGAGTGCCCATCACCTTTCCGCCCGAGAAGTTCGACGGCCGCCTGCTTTCGGCCATGTGCACGCCGGATCTCAAAGGCACGCAGGGCAGTTTCTCGCAGTTCACCACCGCCATTGGCGAGGCCACTTACGAGAACGGCAACCGCTATCCGCTACGCCGCGTCGAGGACGGCTTCGAAGGCGAAATCGAGGGGCCCGCGGACGAGTTCATCGAAGGCGGGGACGCGCTGAAGATCCCGTTCCGGCTGGTGCGGAAAGACGGCGGTCTCGAACTGCGCGTGCAGGATCTTCGCAGCCGTCTCATGCGGGCCGAGTACACCCCCTGGATGCGGCTGAGTTTCCGCAGCGCCGTGGGGGTCAAGGCAACTGGCATCGTGCGCTTCCTTCTGACCGAAACCGACGCCGGCTGCAGCCTGTACATGTCGCCGATCCACATCGATCCGGAGCGGCCCGCGCTGCCCATCAGCCATCCCTCCTGCTACGCCGTCTATCTGGCCAATTTGCTGGGCCCGTATGCAACCTGCGGCATGGCCGAGGACACCTGGGCATTGAACGAGGGCGTCATCGATGAGCAGGCATTCCTCGACCAGGCCTACGGCATCTTCGAGGAACGCGAGGCCATGTTCCTGAACGCGCTCGAGGACACCAGCCGCGGCGTCGTGGCCTGCGTGTTCGACACCAGCGACCGCGTCCAGCACATGTTCTATCGCCGCATGGAGGACGGCGGCCCGTATGCGGACACAATTGAACGAATGTACCGCCGCATGGATGAACTCGTTGGGAAGGCGCTGGCGTTCGCGGATTCCCGGACGGCGCTGTTCGTGCTTTCCGATCACGGCTTCACCGCCTTCCGCCGCGGCGTGAATCTCAACGCCTGGCTACGAGACAACGCTTATCTTTGTTTGAAGCCCGGCGCCGGCGAGGGCCAATCCTTTTTCGACGGTGTGGACTGGAGCCGCACGCGCGCGTATGCGCTGGGCCTGAGCGGTCTCTACCTGAACTTGAAGCGGCGCGAGGCACAAGGCATCGTCGAGCCGGGCCGCGAGGCGGAAGAACTCAAGTGCGAGATTCGTGACAAGCTCACGGCGCTGCGCGACGAGAACGGCGCGGTACCGGTCCGCAACGTTTACATCCCATCATCGCTCTACCAGGGGCCGTACCTGGACGCTGCGCCAGACCTGCTGATCGGCTATGACGAGGGCTATCGAGTCTCATGGGAAAGCGCCGTGGGCAAGCTCGCGGCGAAGGTTTTGGAGGACAACGAAAAGGCCTGGAGCGGGGATCATTGCGTCGATCCCGTGCTCGTTCCGGGCGTGCTCTTCTCGAACCGCAAGATCGAGGCCGGCGATCCGGGTATCGAAGACCTCGCGCCTACCGCGCTGGCTCTTTTCGGCATCGATCCGCCGCGATGGATGGACGGGAAGCCGCTGCTATGAGGAACTGCGCGCTGGCTCTGGCGGCTTATCTGGCCCTGGCGGGCTGCGCGCGCTACGCGCCCGGCGCAGTCGCGCAAGAAGGTCATCGTCCTGGGCATCGATGCCATGGACCCTGGTTTCCTGGAGCGGCACTGGGCGTCGCTTCCCAACCTGAACCACCTGCGGCTCACGGGCGACTTTCAGCGCCTGGCGACCACCGTGCCGCCGCAGAGCCCGGTGGCGTGGTCCACATTCATCACAGGCCTCGATCCGGGCGGTCACGGCGTCTTCGATTTCGTGCATCGCGATCCACGGACTATGGCCCCGCTCTCTTCGATGGCGGATATCGAACCTCCCCGCTTCACGCTGCCGGTGGGACCCTATCGATTCCCGCTCCGCGGTGGGCAGGTGCGTCGCTTCCTGCATGGAATGGCGTTCTGGCAACTGCTTGACCAGGCCGGCGTGCCCTCCGTGCTGCTGCGTATGCCCAACAACTTCCCGCCGCTCGAGTCGAAGAGCAGGACGCTATCGGGCATGGGCACGCCGGACATGCGCGGGACCTTCGGCACGTTCACGTATTTCACCGACGATCCGGGGGAGGAGGCGCGCGACGTCCCGGGCGGCCGCATTGTGCCGGTGAAAGTGCAGGGCGACCGCGTCGAGCTCCTCATCGAAGGCCCGGCCAACACGCTGCGGAAGGACCGCGCCTCCTCAAGCGTGTCCATGGCCGTTCACCGCGATGCCTCGCAGCCCGCGGCGCTGTTCGAAATCGACGGGCAGCACTTCCTCCTGCGTGAGGGCGAGTGGTCCGACTGGATTCGCGTCCGGTTCCCGGTGGTTCCCGTTCTGAAGAGCGCCGCCGGCATGTTCCGCGTGTACGCCAAACAGTTGCGGCCGCGCTTCCGGATCTACGTCTCGCCGGTGAATCTCGACCCCGGTTCGCCGGAACTGCCCATTTCGACGCCGCCCTCCTACAGCCGCGAGTTGGCCGACGCGATCGGGCCGTTCTACACGCAAGGCATCGCCGAAGATACCTCCGCGCTGCGGCAGGGCGTATTGAACAGACAGGAGTACCTGGACCAGAGCCGCGCAGTCGGCGACGAGCAGTTCCGCATGCTCGAGTACGAGCTCGAACAGGTTCGAGCGCGGCGTGCTGTTCCTGCATTACCTCGGCATCGACCAGGATTCGCACGTGCTCTGGGGCGCCCACGAGGATGAGCTGCTCAAAACCTACCAGCGCGTGGACCGGGAAATCGGCCGCGTGATGCGCGCCGCGCCCGACGCCACTCTGCTGGTGATCTCCGATCACGGCTTCGCGTCGTTCGACCGCGCGGTGAATCTGAACACCTGGCTTTACAGCGAAGGCTTCCTCGCGCTCGACGATGCCGCCAATCTCGGGCGGGGTGAGATGTTCGCGCATGTGGACTGGTCGCGCACGCAGGCCTACGGGCTCGGGTTGAACGCGCTCTACATCAACCTCGCCGGGCGGGAGCGCTGGGGCAGCGTGCCGGCGGCGGATCGTGACCGCGTGGCCGAAGAGATCGCAGGGCGCCTGGAACAGTTGCTCGATCCGCGGACTGGGCGACCGGTCGTCAGTACGGTCTATAGGGCGCGCCAGGTGTACCACGGCGCGAGCGCCGGTGACGCGCCCGATCTCATCGTCGGCTGGGCCGACGGATACCGGTCGTCGTGGCGCACCGCGCTCGGCGCATTGCCCCCGGCGCTGATCGAAGATAACCTCGACGAGTGGCGCGGCGACCACTGCATCGACCCGCGGCTGGTACCCGGCGTGTTCCTCAGCAACCGCAAGAGCGGCCTCGCCGGTCTGGAGCTGAAAGACATCACCGTAACGCTGCTCCACGAATTCGGCGTGCGCCCGGCCGAGCGGCATGCGCGGGCGCGCGGTATTTCCATGAAAGGAGTAAGACTGTGCCCTCCGTCAAGCTCAATAAAGAACTCTGGGAGAAGGTAAAGAAGATCGCCGACGCGGGAGGCTACAGCTCCGCGGAGGAGTTCGTCGTGCACGTGCTCGAGCGCGAGGCCGCCAAGCTCGAAGATGCGCAATCGGACGAGGAGATCGTGCGCAAGCTGAAGGGATTGGGTTATATCGACTGATGCTCTCCCCGGCGCACACCTGGAGCCTGACCGCTGATCGCGGTGGCAGCGGGTTTCGCCATGCTCTGGGTCTTCCGGCGCTTTGCGGACCCCCATCGCACGCGTCTCGCGAAACGCAAGCTGCGCGCTCATCTCTACGCATTCCGGCTGTTCACCGATGAGCCCGGGCCGCTCTTTCGCGCCCAGCGGGAACTGCTCGTGTGGAACGCGCGCTACCTGGGTCTGATGCTGCGCCCCGCCGCCGTTCTGGCTATTCCCATGATGGCGATGCTCATCCATCTGGACGCGGTCTATGGGAAGCGCCCGCTACGGGTGGGCGAAGCGGCGCTCGTCACGGCCCGTTTCGCTGCGGGCGCCAACCTCAGCGGCATGCCGCCCGTGCTGGAAGGCCGCGGCATTGCGGTCGAGACTCCGCCAGTACGGCTGATGGAGGAGCACGAGGTCTGCTGGCGCGTGCGCGCGACTCGGAGCGGCGCCGCGACGCTGGTCCTGCGCTTCGCCGGGGCCAGCGTTGAGAAGCGCGTCGAGGCCGGCGCCGGATTTCGCTACCTCGCCGAAAGGCGCGTGGCCTCGCCGCTGAGCTGGTTGCGCTATCCCGCCGAACGGCGCATCCCCGGCGGCAGTCTCGCATGGATCGAGGTGAGGTATCCACAGGCGGAGATCGACGTTTTCGGCTGGGGCATGCACTGGCTGCTATGGTTCTTCCTGGTCAGCTCGGCGACCATGCTGGCCTTTCGCAACCGGTTCGGTGTGGTCTTCTGAGCCTTACCGGAGGCCGCACCAGGAGCATACGAACGCCAGCAGCACCTTCGCGGCGGTCACCACCGAATCCATTTCCACGTACTCGTCGGCGGCATGCGTGTTGCCTCCGCGCGCGCCCCAGAGTACCGCGGGTATCCCGAAATAATCGTGGAAGACGTACATATCGCACGGGCCTTCAATGCCGCGGATGGGCGGCTCTTCGCCGAGCACCCGCGCGGCGCAGCGGGCCAGCTCTTCGACCACCGGCTCGGAACGGGAGACCGCCGAACCCGGCATCCAGCGGATCGGGAAATCCACCTTCGGTAGTCTGTCCGGGAACATCTCCTTCAGCCAGTCGAAGAACTCGCGTTCCACATCTTCCTGTTGTTCGCCGGGCATGAGCTGCCAGTACATCTCCACCTTGCAGTTTTCCGGGATGGTGATCGGTTCGCCGGTTCCCCAGGGCCCGGTGAAGACCTTGGTGATCGAGACCGGCACCGGGTCTGCATGGCTCCGATACATCTCGTGCACGGCGGCGGTGCGGCGGCGCTGTTCGGCGAAGCGGGGCACGCCGCACAGAAACGTCGTCAGTTGATCGACCACGCCGGCCGGAAACATTCCCTCCGAGAGCACGCCGCCCGAGGCTTCAAAGGTGATGTGCGCGGTACGGCCACCGCGCTGGGCGGGACAGATTCTTAGCTGCGATGGCTCCGAGATGATAGCCGCGTCCGCGTTAAAGCCCATGAGCCTGCCGGCCAGTGTGCCGTTGACGCCGCCGAATTCCTCGTCAATAACGGCTTCGAAGACCAGGTCGCCGGAAAGCGGCAGGTCCAACTCGGCGATCGCTTTCGCCACAAACAGGTTGGTCGCGATGCCGGCCTTCATGTCGTTGGCGCCGCGCCCATAGATCCGATGGCCCTCGATCTGCCCCCCGAAGGGATCTCGCGTCCAGTCCTGGGAACCGCGAGGCACGGTGTCAATGTGGCCGGTCAGAAGCAGCGACCGGTCTCCGCCCCTACCTTTGCGGCGCGCGCCAAGGTTCGGGCGGCCGCGGTAGTCGCGGCCCGGCCGGTACAGCGGATGGTGCTCGAGCCCGGGGACTTCGCCGAGTTCGTACAACAGCGGCTCCCAACCGCAATTGCGGAGCGCGGTGGCCAGGTATTCCTGGCAGTTTCGTTCGGCGCCCGTGGGCGGGGTATTTTCGGACGGGATTCGAACCAGGCTGCGGACTATCTCGGCCAGACGGGCTAGCGTGCCGGTCCACGTAATCGTAAAGCCGCGCCTCTAAAGCGGAGTCAAGCATCGGTAGTCCTCCCGGGGCGCGTCACGCGAGCGCCTCCTCGGACCAGAACATCGGAATGAAGGGCAGCGCGATGGCACCGATGATGGAAGCCTCTCCCGCCAAGGTTGAGGGCCGCAGGACCAGGTTGCGGAAATTCAGGAACTCCGGGCCTTCCGGGAATTGATCGCGGATGGCGGCCGAGACCAGCGGCCAGGCCTCCGTAATCGCGCCGCCGATCACTACCGCGTCGGCGTCCAGCGCCCAGACCGTGTTGGCGATGCCGATGCCAAGGCAGCGCGCGGTCTCGATTAACGCGTCGCGCGCCGCTTCGTCGCCGTGCATCGCCAGGTCGCAGATCTGCCTCACCTGTTGGGTCGAGCTGACGGCCGAGGTCTTCTGCCGGATCCCGGCAAGCGCGGCATAGCGCTGGCAGGTAGCCGGGTCCGCGGCCAGCATTTCCAGGCAGCCCGGCGCGTTGTGCCGCTCCGCGCCGCGCTGGTCGGCAATGACCATTTGGCCGATCTCTCCGGCGGCCATGCGCGGGCCGCGATAGACCCTGCCTTCCAGTACGATCCCCATGCCGACGCCTTCATCCACCAGGACGAAAAGCAGGCAGTGCGCACCCTGAATGTCGGTGCCTCCGCAAACGTACTCCGCCAGGGCCGCGGCCCTGACGTTGTTCTCCACGTAGACCGGTCCGCCCACGCGCGCGGCGAGGTAGTCGCGGATCTCCACGTGAACCCATCCCGGCATGTTGCCAAGCTCGGCGACCCCGGTCCGGGGGGTGACCAGTCCGTGCGTACTGACGCCGACCCCGGCCAAAGTCTCGCCCGCGGACAGTTGCTCGATGTTCTCGGCGACCATTGCCAGGGTCTTCTCGGGCGTGGCCGGCGTGCGGAACTGCTCGGTGTTCAGGATGCGCCCGCTCACCGTACCCAATGAAACACGCGTTTCCCAGTTCTGTATACTCACACCGATAGCTCGGAAACGGGCCTCGTCGAGTTCCAGCCCCACGGCCGGGCGGCCGCCGGTGGCGTATCCCTCCCCGCACTCCACCAGCAGGCCGCCTTCCAGGAGTTTCTTGACGATGCGGCAAATGGAGGCTTCGGAGAGACCGGTCCGCCGCGCGAGTTCGGCGCGCGACAGGTGACGATGCCGGCGCAGCAACCGGAGGATGGTGGCGCGGTTGACCTCACGTACGTGCCCTACGCGAAGGATGCGGCGGCGCTCGGAAACTGTGGTCATATTCGAAGGTTAACTTACCAAGTGCAAGGAACCTCTCTCAGACTACTGCCATCGGGGGATTAGCGCAAGTAGAAAAAAAGGCCCAAAAAACCCCTTGACTCCCACCTGCAACGGAATTAGACTAGATCGGCAGAGCTCTTGCTCGGGAGGTTTCCATGTCTTGTTTCTTGCGGCCGGTAACAAAGTGGCTGGCCCTTCTGTCCTTCTCCGCCCTAGTGCTGATGGCCCAAACCGGCCTCGGTACCATACGGGGCACCGTAACCGATCCAACCGGAGCCGTGATGCAGAAGGCGACGGTGGTGTTAACCGAAGCCCAGACGGGCGTGAAGCGCACCACGGCGACTTCCGAAGTCGGCATCTACTACTTCGGAAATGTGCCGATCGGTCCCTACACCGTCACCATTGAAGCCGCCGGATTCAAAAAATGGAGCGGCACGCTGACCCTGGAGGCTGGGCAAGCCGCCGTGGCGGACGCCGCCATGCAAATCGGCACTTCCGACACCATGGTCGAGGTGACCGGCGCGGTGGCCATCATCGAAACCGAGAAGGGTTCGGTGTCCGATGTCAAGGATGCCCTGCGCATCCACGAACTGCCCTTGAACGGGCGCATGATCAGCAACCTGCTGAACTTGACCCCCGGCGTGGAGGGCGGCGGCACTCCGCGAACCAACGGTATGAAAGTGGGATCGACGGACATGATGCTGGACGGCATCTCGCTGGTGGATCGTTTCACCGGCGGCATTTCTCAGGTCCAGCCCGGCCTCGATATCGTGCAGGAATTCCGCTTTGAGACTGCGGGCTCCGACGCGGCGTACTCCCGGCCCGCCACCGTGTCTGTGGTCACAAAGAGCGGCACCAACCAGATTCACGGCAACGCGTTTGAGACTCACCGGAACAACTTCGGCGGGCTGAGGGCGCGCCAGCGGCAGGACTTCTACAGCACGCCGCCGGAGTACATCCGCAACGAGTACGGCGGCACCGTGAGCGGACCGCTCATCAAGAACAAGACCTTCTGGCTCTTCTCCTATGAAGGAATGAAACTGCGCCAGGTGAGCTACGCACAGACGCAGGTTCCCAGCGACGCCATCTGGGGCGGGGACTTCAGCGGAGCCACCGACACGAGCGGCCTGATGTATACGATCTACGACCCGCTCACCACCAACGCCGGGTTGACTCGTACTCCCTTCTCCGGTAACGTAATTCCGAAGAGCCGGATCGCGCCCATTGGCGGCATCATGAAGAGCGTCACGCCGGCGCCGACCGACCCGTCCGTCAACCCCTGGCTGGTACCCAATTTCAAGGTCTACTATCCCAACACGCAGGACTTCAACACCCAGTCCGCGAAGTTCGACCAGATCTTCTCCGAAAAGGACAACTTGTCGGTGCGGTATACCCGCTCGGCCCAGAAAAACGTCCGGGTCGGCGGCCGTTACGGTTTCCCGCCGCCGGGTTGCACCGACTGCGGCGGAAGCGGTCTCAGTACCTTCGGCCTATCGTCCGTGATCGCGCGTGAGAACCACGTCTTCAGACCCAATTTGATGAATGAGTTCCAGGCTTCCGTAAACCGCTCGCCCAACCATCAGGGGCAGCTCTCCGACGCGACGAACTGGGCCGACAAGCTGGGTTTGCCGAACCCGTTCGGGGCTACCGGCTGGCCGAGCATCTACACCAGCGACTGGTCGGTTCCTCTACGGACGGCGGCTGGGATGCCGACAATCCCAAGGATCAGAACCAGACCCAGTTCCAGATCGAGGATAACGTCACCTGGATCAAGGGCAAGCATACCATGCAGTTCGGCTTCCGCGGGCGCCAGGAACAGAGCAATGTCCGCGAGATGCAGCAGGCGCAGGGGAGTCACTCCTTCGACAGCGATTGGACCGCCAATTTACGACCCGGTGGGCCAACAGATGGTTTCCTACACCGGCAGACGGCTTCGCCAGCCTGCGAATTGGGACTGCCGACTTACCTCAGTAACCAGTTCAACCGCGGATACTTCTACTTCCAGCAGAAGGAGTTCGGTCTGTATTTCCAGGACACCTGGAAAGCTACTTCGCGTCTGACCTTGAATTTTGGACTGCGCTGGGACAAGTGGACTCCTTACCACGAGAAATACAACCGGCTGGTTAATTTCGACCTGCTCAAGCTCGCCGCCACGGGTATGCAGGTGATTACGCCTGGCAGCACCACCATCGAGTCGATACCGGGCATTCCCCCGGCCGTGCTGACGTCCTGGAAGAACCGCGGCATGACCTGGCAGACGGCCGACCAGGCCAATTTCCCCTCCGCGCTCATGCAGCCGGTGAACAGGGACTTCGGCCCGCGCCTGGGCGTGGCCTACCGGTTAGGTGACAAGATGGTTCTGCGCGGCTCCTACGGCATGTATTACTGGACCATGCCGCTGTCGCAGATCCTGCAGAGCTCGCGCACCAACCCGCCCCTGAACCTGAGCTTCGTGAACAATATCTCCAATCAGAACGGGACGTACTATAACTATGCGATGAGCGTCTCGCCGGCGGCGAAGGATTTCGTCGGGGTGGCGACCGTGACCGCTTCCGGCGTCTCTGCCTCCTCGCAGGCCTTCACCCCGTTCGACCCAAACACCTGGAGTGACGACAGGATGCAACAGTGGACTTTCGTCATTGAACGGCAACTGGGGAAGGACAGCGCCGTCAGGGTGAATTACATAGGTAACCACGCCAGCAACCTGGAACAGCGCTGGGCCTACAACGACCCCATGTCTGTGTTTAACTACCGGGCCTCGAGCGGGCTGGTGGGTAGCTCCAATGCCGATACGCGGCGCGTCAATCCCAACTGGAACGGGCAGGCGGTGCGTCACAACGGTTATGCCAACAGCCAGTCATTCCAATTCGAATTCGAGCACCGCGCCTCCCACGGCTTGACCTTCCAAGGCTTTTACACGTTCGCGCATGCCATGAGCACCACCGATGCGGGCGGCAGTTCCGCTGGCAACGGAGGCCTAAATGCCAACGGCTCTGGCTATGCGTTCCTGGTCCCCGCCAACAACGAGATCATCGGCAATCCGACACTCAGCGAAGCGCAGCGCCTACGACTCGGCTACACGAATTCGGGCGATGTTCCTCCCCATCACATCCGCTGGAACGGGGTGTATGAATTGCCGTTCGGCAAGGGGAAGAAGTTCGGCAGCGGATCCTCCAGCGTGCTCAACCAGATCATCGGCGGCTGGTCGCTGGGCTTCATCGGCGAATGGAGGAGCGGCTTCTGGATGGGCGTCAACTCGGGCTACTACCTGTTTGGAGACCCGACCCTTTCCAAGGACCAGCGTTTCGCGGTGGATATCTTCGGGAAGCAGCAGCAGGTCTATTTCCGCGGCTACCTCGATTCCACGCAGGCCAAGGGTCCCAACGCCGGCCAACTGCTGCAACTGGTTCCGGCCGACTTCACCAAGCGCGTGCTAACCCGCGTCGGCGCTAACGACAATCGCGTTGCGCAAGTACTCAAGGACGGCACCGTAGTGCAGACTGGCATCACCGATATGCTGAACTGGAACGCGCGCAACTTCTTCCAGGGCCCCGGCGCCTGGAACGAAGATCTCGCCGTCTACAAGACCTTCACAATTAAGGAGAAGTACAGACTGCGCTTCGCGGCCGACTTCTTCAATGCCTTCAACCATCCGAACAGCTTGGTTCCCAACACCACGACGGGTCTGTTGGACCTGTCCCAGCAGTCGAACGATCCCCGGATCATTCAGATCTCCGGGAAGTTCGAGTTCTAGCCCCCGGGTGCCGGGCGGCGGCCCGGGCCTGAGGGCCCCGGGCCGCCGCCACACCTGCTATCATGATCCCCTGCAATGCCCCCGCGATTTCTCCATCTACCCATCCTGGCAATCTGCTCCTGCCTGGCAGTCGGCGTGGGATGCCGTTCTTCGAAGCCGCCCAGGCTGCAGCCGACTGAAAGCCTTGGGGGCATTTACCGGTTCGACGACCGGATCTCGGAGGCGGCCGTCTCCGGGCCACACGCGTCGTCGCCGGTCAACATGGCGGAGCCGGTGGTCTGGCACTTCGACGACCAGAAGGCAACCTGGGACCTGCTGCGCGGGCGCATGGGCTTCAAGCCGGGCCAGCTCGTGCTCAAGGGCGAAGGCAGCACTCCCGTGATGGTCTCGCCGGCCAGACCTGGAATCGACTGGAGCCGCTACGAGGCCATCCGGATCCGCATGATCTCCGAAGGCGGGCGGGAGATCAAAATCAAGCTCGGTGGCCAGGAGATGCGCCAGCAGTTGGCCGGGCCGATGGTATGGAAGGTCTACCGCTTCGACCTCAAGGCCGGCGGCGCGACCTTCACCACACCGCTGGCCATCATGCCCACCGACGATCGGTTTGCCCCGGTGGCCATCGACTTCATTGAGCTGGTGCCCAAAAAGACAGAATTCAAGGCCGCTGCCGGCCGCGCCGCTATCGGGAAGCAGGAGGAATACCGCAACGCCGTGTTCGCGCATGCCGGCGCGTCGCTGGCCTATCCGGTCGAAGTGCCCCGGGCGGCCGCACTGCATTTCGGACTCGGCATTTCCGGACCGAAGCCGGTCACGTTTCGCGTGCTCGCCGGCCCCTCGAAGACGGAGCTGTTTTCGAGGACCATGGCAGATCCCGCGCGGTGGGAGGATGCCGAGGTTGACCTCGCCGCCTACGCAGGCCAAAAGACCACCTTGGTTTTCGAGACCGCCTCGGATGCGGCCGATGCGGTGGGCTTTTGGGCCAACCCGCTCATGACGGCCAAGACGGCCAAACGCAGGCCCAACGTTCTCCTGTACACGGTCTGCACACTGCGTCCTGACCACACCAGCCTGTACGGGTACTCGCGCGACACGACGCCGTTTCTAAAGGAGCTCGGCGCCTCGGGCGTGGTCTTCGACGACTGCCAGGCGCAGGCCTCGTGGACCAAGCCCTCGGTTGCGTCGCTGATGACATCGTTGCACGCCTACGCGCACGGTCTGGTCAACAATACCGACACCATTCCGGCGGGCGCCACCACGCTGGCGGCGGAACTGCGCAAGGCCGGATATGTGACCGCCAGCATCGTGGCCAACCCGTTTGCCGGGCGCGCCAGCGGCCTGGACCGCGGGTTCGACTACATGTTGGAGTACCCCGTGGTACAGCGCTATCGGGATGAAGCCGCCGATCGCGCTACCGATTCCGCGGCCATCAACCGCGCCATCCTGCCCTGGCTCGAGCGGCGCCGCGACGAACCATTCTTCCTGTTTGTGCTGTCCGCCGACCCGCACGCTCCCTACCGCCCGCCGGCCGAATTCGAGAAGCTCTTCGCCAATCCGGCCGAGACGCCGCGGTTCGACCGCGATGCGGCCCGCCTGGCCGGCATCCGCTTCTATGGCGGCGGCGCCACGGTGAGCCGCGCCGAGATCCGCGCCAAGGGCATCGATCCGGATGCGTACATCCGCCGGGCCATCGACCGGTACGACGGCGAAATCGCCAACAACGACAGCAGCCTCCGTGCGCTCATCGCCCGGGTGAAGAGGCTCGGCCTGCTCGACGACACGCTCGTCGTCGTCGCATCCGACCACGGCGAGGAGTTCTGGGAGCACGGTTTTGGCGCCCACGGGCACACGCTCTACAGCGAACTCATCCACGCCGCGCTGCTTTTCTGGAATCCCAAGCTGCTCCCGCGGCCGCGCAGAGTGGCCGAACCGGTGCAGTTGATCGACGTCATGCCGACGCTGATGGAATTGCTCGGCCTAAGCGCGCCGGCGGGGCTGGAAGGCCAGAGCCTGGTTCCGCTTCTTCAAGGACGGCCGTTCCGTCGTGGCGAGCCGGTTATGTCCACCAAGCTCGCGCTGCCGCAAGCCAAGCCCGGCGGCGCCGTTCCGGAAAACGCCACGGATACCATCGCCAAGCTGGATGCGGACTGGAAACTGATTTTCCGGCCGCAGGGACCACGGACCGGCCTCCGGGAGGTGGAGCTTTATGACCGGCGTGCCGATCGCGCGGACCGGACCGACGTCGCGGCTGGGCACCCGGAAATATCGGGCCGGCTGAAACTGGAAACCGTCCAGTGGATCGAGCGCGAAAAAGGTGTGAGACAACGTATCGGGCCGGGTGGTACAAACGCGCTCGACCGCCGCACGACCGAGCGGCTGCGCAGCCTCGGGTACCTGGGAGGCGGCAGGGAAAAGGAAAAATAGCGCGGGTCGCTGGAACCGTCAGCGGTGCGCCAGATCCCGTCCGTTGACGCGCACGTTGCGCATCCGGAGATCCCGCGTGTTCGCGATTTCGGCGTCCTTGGCGGCGCTGTCTACCGTTACCGAATCCAGGTAGACGCCCCGGATCGGCCGCCACGCTCCGGGCAACCAAGGACGCTGGCGCCGTACTCAGGCCACACCGGATGAAGTCACGTCTGTGCATGGCGATCATGCTCCCCGGAGAACGCCAAAACGGGAGCGTGGGCGTCAGTCGTCAGGCGTGATAACCGGCAGCTTGGTCCACTCCAGGCGGCCGCGGTTCGCGGGAAGCGAGCGGCTAGCCGCGAACCGGTTCCGCGCCGCGCGGATGGCCTCCACCCACTCGCCGAAGGGCAGCGTCTTTTCGCGATACACCAGATAGGACATGTCCGCAGTGCGATCGGGCAGGTGGTCTTTCACGTCGTCCAGATGGTGCAGGAATTTCCTGCCGTTGGCCTCGGACACGCGGGGATGCCAGCTCTTGTACCACGTCTTGACGGCGGCCATCCAGGCCCGATCGCGGCGCTCGCGGATGCGGCGCGCGGTTTCGAGCGCCTCGTCCACCGCAGCCAGCGCCTGTTTGGGTCTTTCGGCCGCCGCGGCCTGCGCGGTTTCGAGCGCGGCGTCCATACGGCCAATATCCAGAAGCATCTCGAAGCCCTCGCGCAACAGTCCGGCGATGGAAATCGACACCTCGAGGTTGTATTGATTACGCGCGGCGCAGCGCCCATTCTCGTGCAGCAATCCCTGCAGCTCATCGTTTTCCACCAGCGCCGCGGCGGCCAGTTCCAGGCGGCGCGCGTTGCTTCCGCGCCACGACGACTGAAAGGCGAGTTGGCCGCTGGGAGCCGGGGGAAGCGGCAGCACCTGGTCCTCAGCCGGACGGGGCGGGTCAAACACCCGCTGCGAGTCGCCGAAGATGGGCTTGCGTAGCCGGGAATCGGCCTTATCCCACAAGTCGAACCAGGCCTGCGCCTGCATGGAGAGCAGTTGGTACAAGCGATCCATCCGCACAACTTCCGGGCCATAGAACAGCGGATAAAATGCCGCGGTCAGTTGCCGCGCATCGGGTTCGGCGGGCTTCCAGGCAGCGGCAGTGATGGTGGCGTATCCGAGCCAGAACGTCTCCGGGTGCAGCCCGGCGTCCGCCCACCCTGCCACCACCGCGCCGATCAGTTCGGAATCGCCGCGCGCGGGATGGTGCGAAATCTGCCGGAATCCATCGCTCACTCGCTCCACCGTGCCGCGCGCCGGGTGCAGGCGGCGCGTATCGGGCAGCACGAAATAGTCGGGAAAGAAGCGCTCCTCGCCCTGCGTGGAGGTGTAAATGGTTTGCCGTATACCGCGGGCTTTGAGGGCGCGATTGAACTCCCGGTCGTTGACCTCCCCGTTCACCAGGTGCGGGGGCAGCGCGGCAATGTCGTCCACTTTCAGCGGGTATTCGCCCCAGAACACCACGGTGCGGCCCTGTTTGCGAAGGTAATTGGCCACCTCGCTGACGAAACCGGCCAGCAATTTGCCCACGCTGCCTTTCGCCTGGGCAGCGGGCTTTTCACGGCACTGTGGGCTATCGGCCATGCCCACATAGTACGCCTCGTCGGTCGAAAGATAGACGTAATCAACCCCGCGATTGGCATCCAACAGGTCTTGAAACATTCCCTCGATCAACTTGACGGCCTTTGGATTTACGACGCAAAGCTCGTAGTTGCTGCGGGCGAAAGCGCGGAAAGGCGCGTACTCGGGGTGTTTCAGGATGAAAGCGATGTGCGCCGGAGCGTCCAGGTAGGGAACCACCTGGACGAAGTAACGCAGCCCGTAGTCCGTCAATTCCTGGAACTGAGCCGGCGAAAGCGCATACGGCTCGACCAGCGCGGGCGCGCTGCGGAACTGGAAGTGGCCCTCCAGCTTGATGGTGAAGGCGTTGATCTTAAACAGGGCCGCCTGGCGTACGGCGCGCTTGAGCTCGTCGAGCTTCTCCAGGTGATGGGCGTCGTCCCAATAGATGGTGCGCATGCGCAGGTCGGGCCAGTCCGTGATTCTGGCGCGCGGAAGCCAGAGCCGGCCGGACTCGAGACGCGCCAGTTGCGCCAGGGTGACCGCGCCGTAGAACAGGCCCGCCGGCGCATTGGCGGTGATCTCGATGCGCTCCGGAGCGAGGTCGAGCCGGTAGGCCTGGGCCGCGAGCGCCGCGTGATCGCGGTCGAGGGCATCCCCGATCGAAACCGCGCCGGGCGCGATGACGAGACGGATGCGCCGCGCGGCGCTCGAGGCAAGCTGAAAGTGCAGGCGCTCGGCCAGTTCGCGAGTCAGGGTCTCGGCCGCCGCGCCCGCACGCCCGGCGCCGGGTCCCTCTTCCACGCTCCAATCGCCGCGGAACTCGAAATCCGGACCAGCCAACTCCACCCGCTGCGGCGCGGGCAGGAGCGAATATCCGCGCGCGTACAAATCGGAGGCGGACTGCGCCAGGGCGGCGGCGGCCAGTAAAAGGGCTAGGGCAACGATTCGTTTCGACATGCAACACTCCTTCGGGCTACTCCAGCACCTCGATCCGCTTTTCAACCGTGAGGCCGGTCATGGGGTGGCGGACTTCGACTCGCCACACTCCGGCCGGGTCATTGCGGGCGAGCGGGATGCTCCAGACTCCCGAGCCGTTCTCGATGAGCAGGTTCCGGGAATAGTGGGCCACCACGTTTCCGGCTGGATCCACGGTGGTGATATGCACCACATCGCGCTCCGCCAGGGCATGGCCGAAACGGATCCCGACAGTGGCCGTGGTTCCCCGCTTCGCCGTGGGCGGGACAGACACCGCCGGCCCGGCTAGCGGCGCGGGTGAAAGAACATAGATGGACGGCTCGTAGGGATCCGTATCAAGGGTCAGTTCGGCGATTCCGCCCAGCGCCTTGCCGCGCCGCGCGTCGTAGACCTGCATTGCGCCGGGTAGACGAATGCGGCAATGGACCGGTTTTTCGAAGCGCTGGTTCGATTTGAACTCCGGCGGTCCCAGTTCGTTCACCCGCAGCTCCGGATTGGACAGCAGCGCCAGAATGGTCACGCCGCCATTGCGAAAGGTGTGCACCTCAAGACCGGTGGGATGCGCCCCGCCGGCGTCCGTCACGCGGATGCGCGGCTCGATGCCGGCCTTCGCGAGCAGTGCGCCGAAGCGGGTCTTGGTCTCCGCCTCCTTGCCGAGCACGCGCTGGCGGTGATATTCGAGCGCCGCGAAGTTCTCCAGCGCCAGGCCGCCCAGGACGGGTGCTGTGCGCTTGCGGCTGTGCTCGTCGTAGACGCCGGGCTCACCGTCGGCAATCACAACCCCGCCCGCGTTCACGAAGGCGCGAATGCCCGCAGCTTCGGCATCGGATAGCGCGCTCGACCGCGGCAGAATCAGTGCGCGGTAACCGCGCCGCAATAGCTCTCCCCGCTCTACCTGTCCGTAGGCCACGAATTCATACTGCAGGCCGAGGTCTTCGATCAGGCGGCAGTAGGACTCCCGCAGACGGAGCAGCTCGCTATCCATCCGCTCGGTACTCGAGCTGCGGTCGATCCACGCGTCGCCTTTAGGTTTCTGCGCCAGCATCCACTCGGTGCGCATGCTGGGTTGCGAGTAATGAATGGCGATGGGATCGGAGAGCCGCCGGCTGTTCACGATGAGCGCTCCGAGGCCGTCGCGCAGTTCCCTGTAATAGGGCGCGGTCTCGCGGGCGCGGTCTCCGGGCTGAGCGTCCGCGGAGACGAATTCGCGTTTCTCGTCCCAGATGATGAGCCCGCGGTTGCCGTGCAGCAACTCGTACCAGACCCGATGCTTCTCCCAATTCCCGCGGGCGAACGACGTGGTCAGCACGGCCATGCGCGGGTTGAGCGAGCGCAGGATCTCGATGTTCCCTCCGATATCGTACGGCTCGATGGCCGTGAGCGACTGAGCGATGCGCGAGTAGTCGTAGCCGCCCCACCCGGGCATCTGCGCACCTCCGATCGCCGCGTAGGCCTCCGGATCGATGGAACGGACCGCGTCCGCGCCCATCTTCAGCGCCCCGGCGTAAGAGATGTCCATCCACTCTTTGTGGTCGGCCCAGGCGGAGTAGTTGCCGTCCTCGCGGCGCATCGCCTGGCGCGTGGTGTCGGGCATTACCCGATCCCACGCCGCGAAATCGGAACCCCATTGCCGGTTGAGCGCCGTCAGCGTGCCGTAGCGCTGCTTCAGCCATTCGCGCATGCCGTCCAGCGAGGAATCTGAGAAATCGAAGTCCCAGAAGGCCGCCAGGTCGGCGATGCCGGTCTCGTCCGCCAGGCTATAGAAGAACGGGCGATAGGGCGAGTTCACGCGGACCGCTTCCATCAATCGCTCACGGATGGTCCGCTGCCAGGATGGATCGGAAAAGCTGGGGCGGCGCTTCAAAGCCTCCTTGCTCTCCATGTCTTTCCGGTAGAGTTCCTTGGCCTGGAGAAACGACCAGTTTTGGATGCGGTCGGGCCGCCACCGGTGGTACTCGGCATAGTAATCCGTGGCGATGTTCTCGGCGTACCAGCGCAGGTCGTTCTTCACCAGGAAATCCGGGGGCGTGCGCTTCTTTCCGTTGTACTGGCCCCCGCTGATTCCCAAGCCTTTGAGCACGGCGAACTGCTCGGCGCTGTGGGGTTGCCACATGATGATCTCGTAGTCCCACCACTTCCGCGTCCGCGGGCGGGCCACAAAGGACGCCTCGGCTTCGTCGCCGGTCTTAACCGGCGCGCCCTTGAGATTCCTGCCTTCCAGCCGCAATCGCGCGCGCAAACGGTTACTCATGGCCGCGGCGCGCGCGAGGTCGATCGAGAACCGGATCTCGGACTCGTCGCGCAACTGGACCGCGATGGTGCGGTCCTCGACCACGCGCCCGTGGACGTCGGTCCACTCGACCGAAAGCTGTCCGGAGCCGGTAACCGGGTTGGGGATGCGGTAGACCGCCGTGATGGAGCCCTCACGCTCGAACGCGCGGCCGGGAAGAATCAGCTCAGCGCCGGGCGCGGCCAGCGAGAGCGCCAGAAGAAGTAGGAGAACGATTCGCACAATACCTCCCGAAAAAGCATCAGCATATCAGGATCGGCTCCGCTTGTCCGAAGTCATTTTGGAGGACACTCCAGGATGAGCGCTTGGTTTGAAACCGCGGCGCCGGGTGTTGTGTCGATGGTGTATTTCGCTTGCAGCGTCCCAGCGGGAATATGGCGCGTAGCCGAGCGGGCCAAGCCATTCTCTTTCCAGAGGTGGGTGATCTCGAGCCGGCAGGCGCCCGGTGGAGGGATGGTTTCGACGCTCAGACGGAAGTCATCCACCGCGAGGCCCGCGAGGCGGTATCGAACGTAGACCTCACGGGTGCCCGGGTCGGTGACGCGGCGGTCCACTTCGGGCCAGGGGAGCGTACGGTCGATCATGACGCCATCCTTCCAGCGCAGGCGGGGATCGTAGGTCCAGATGGTATGAAAAGGCCCCTGTCGAGTAGCGCTCCAGGCGATGGATGCCGCGGCGGAAGATGAGTCGAGCGGCGGGACGCCGCGCACCTCGGCGGTGAACTTGTCGGGCGCCAGCGAGCGGCTGAGATCAAGGAATCGCGCGCCGGCATCGAAGGCCGCGAGCGGAGCGCCGCCGCGGGCGGCGAGACGGAAGACGAACTCGGCCGGGCGGGCCCCGCTGGGCAGCCAATAGCCCTGGCCACCTTGGGAGACGAATCTCGTGCCCGACACGGCCACGGCGGACTCACGCGCTTCCGGGGCGGAAACGGCAAGTGGCTCGCGCAGGCGCGGCGGCGAGGCTGCAAACACAATCTGGTTGTGGCCGGGGGCGAGCGCAGGTAACGTGCGGGGATTGAGCTGGACGCGGGTGAGCAGCAGCAGCGACCGGATATCGGCGCCGGGGCTGCGCGTGAGCCGCACAAGATAGCCATAGCGGCCGCTGACGGCAGTGCGGCGGCCGTGCCCGGAGCGGTTGAGAATGGCGGGCTCCGAAGTCCATGTTCCGGAAAAGGGTCCGCGTAGCGCGCCGGCGCTCGACCACGTGCGGCCATCGTCGGTGGAGATCTCGGATTCAACGTGAACCGATTCGCTCGCGAGAGAAGCGGCGAGTTGGAACTTGGCATCGATGATGACGTACGGACTCCGCACCGTGAATAGCTGGATAGGCGCGCCGGTCAGAGGCGGGCGGTATTCAAAGCGGCCGGTGCCCCAAGTGCGCGCGTCCTTCTGACTGCGCGGTCCGTCGGCGGTGCGAACTTGAAACTCGGCGACCTCATGAGGAAACTCGGTCCAGGACTGGCCGTCGAACTTATAGGGCAAGTAGTACAGACCGGGGTACTCGGGATGAAAGTAGCGCACCAGGCGCTCGCCGGGGCGGAGGACAAAGTCCGGGCGATAGCCCGCCGGAGAGCGCTCGAACGGGAAAAGGGAGTTGTCGGCCGCGGAGGAGAAGGTCGCGGCGAGGCCGGCGATGGCGCCGGCGTTCACATCGGCAGGGTACCAGGGCTGGTCGACCAGAGTGGGATCGGCCTCGCGCGGGCCTTTGAGCTTCGAAAGGATGATGGCCGGGTTGAGTTCGAGCTGATGCACGGAGGCAACCATGGAATCGCGCGGTGAGCCGCGGCCGACCGTGGAGTAGCCGAGCATATCGGAATCGTAGTGGTGGTACGCGCCGTCGTAAAAGACCTCGGCGACGGTATGTCCGGTCAAGAACCAGACGCGGGCATCGGCGAATCCGGCGGCCTTCCAAACGGAGGCGAGCAGCGGCGCGACTTGATAGCAGAGGCCGAAGCCATAGCTATGGATGAGCTTAAGCGGGTCCAGAACCTCGCCCATCGGCTCCTCGTAGGCCCAGCCGGCGATGTGATACCAGAAGCCGGGCGGGACGAAACGGCCGTCGGTGAGGAAGTAGCGCCAGATGGCCTCGGCGCGAGCGCGCGGTGTGACGGCGCCGGCGCTGATCGCAAATGCCGTTGGCAAAGCGCGTGAGGTCTGAGGGGTCGGGCTGGCCCCGCAGGAGCACGCGCGGCGAGTACACTTGAGCGGACGCGGCGAAGGCCAAGGTTAGCAGCAGGACGAGAGGCGCATCATGCCTCCTCCTCAACTCCACACCAGCGGCACACGAACAGCAGCCGCGCCAAACCGCGGTTCCGGTGCGTGTAGTCCATGAGGCGCCGCTCGAATTTGGTTTTCATGGCAAGTCACTCGCGGCGAGGCTGTCGAAGGAAGGAAGCGCGAGGCGGAAGCCGCGCGTCAGGACGGCGAGATAGATGAGGCCGCAGCCGAGCCAGACGAAACCGGCGAGCTGCGCCTTCAGACTCAGATTGAGCCAGATGTAGGAGCACACCAGTGCGCCGGTGAGCGGAAAGATGAGACTCGGGAAAACGGCCAGCCCGCGGCGCTCGTGCCGGCGCAGGTAGAAGTGCCGGATCACGCTGAGATTGACGAGGATGAACCCGACGAATGCGCCGAAGTTCAGCAGCTCGACGACGAGTTGGAAACGCAGCAGCAGCGATCCGGCGAGCGAGACGATTCCCATGACGTAGATGCCGCGCACGGGGGTGGAGTACCGGGGGTCGACGTGGGCGAAGACGCGGCGCGAAATGACGCCGTCGCGGCCCATGCCGAGCAGCAGGCGCGAGGCGCCGGCCTGTCCGGTGAGTGCGCTGGCGAGCCCGGCGACCAGGAGGATGAACGTGATGAAGCCCATCATCCACACTCCGCCGGCGGTGCGGCCGATGTCGAGGATGACGGTTTCCGATTCGGTGTAAGTGCGGAAGTCGGGCCAGACCAGGGCCGCCATGTAGACCGTCACGACGCAAAGCGCGGTTTGAATGACGCAGACCAGGACGGTGGCGATCGAGATGTCGCGCTCGGGGTGAATGGTGTCCTCGGCGAGCGTGGAAATGGCGTCGAAACCGATGTAGGAGAGGCTGGCGATGGCCGCGCCGAGCAGGAGTGGGCGCGTGGCGAACTCGCTCGGGTTGTAAATGATGCGGAACTGGAACAGGCCCGCGAAGCCGTGGTGAACGACGATGTAGCGCGCGGCGAGCACAACGAACAGCACGGCGCAAACGCACATGAGCGTCATCATGACGTTGCCGGCGCGGGCCGTGACGCGGATGCCGCGGACATTGACGAGCGTGATGGCGACCGTGAAGAGCACGGCCCAGACGGCGTAGGGCACCTGCGGAACGGTCCGGCTGGCGATCAGTGAGGCGTAGACCACGCTGAGCAGCGGGATGAGAAAGTAGTCCAGGATCATGGCCCATCCGGCCAGGAAGCCGACGTGCGGGTTTAGAGCTTTCTGCGCATAGGTATAGGTGGAGCCGGCCGAGGGAAATGCGCCGGACATCTGGCCGTAGCTTGCGGCCGTGAAGAGCATGGCCACCATGGCGACCAGGTAGGCGAGCACGGCGTGTCCGTGAGAGGTCTGCTGAACGATGCCGTAGACCGGGTAGGGCGCGGTGGGGCCGAGCAGGACGAGGCCGTAGAGGATCAGGTCGCGGCGCGTCAGGATGCGTTTCAGGGTGGGTGGCGCGAGTGGGCTTTGCGACATTGGCCGCTTACTCCGGGATGCCCGCCACGACCCGAGGCTGGTCCATTTTAAGCCGGTCGAACTTCGCGGGCGCGACGGCCAGCCTGGAAAGCGGCTGCGCCGGGCGAGCATTCAGCTTACGAATGGTGTATCGTGTTTTCCAACTATGTTTCGACATAAGCCCACCCACCGGTATCGTGCGCTGTGGTGTTGTACGCTCCTGTTTGCGTTCGAGTTCGCTTCCGGCGCCGCTGAGCTGCTGACGTTGCCCGAACATCTGCGTCCAGACCCATTTGGCGAAGTGGTGCAAGCGGATCGAACGCCCGGCTTGGCGCCGGCCAAGAGCATTCTTTTGGAGGGCGCGCGGACTGCTTTCGTTTCCTGCCATTTGATTGTCAAGATACCGCGGCAGGGAGCGTACCGTCTGCAGGTGATTCCCTTTGCGGCATCGAGCGGCTTGCAGGCCGAGTTGTACCGTGAATGGTACCACTACTTGCCGAAAACGGGAAAATACTATCCGGATGCTCTGGTGCCAGTGGCGGGGGCCGTTCAGTCGAAGCTGCCCGAACCGGACAATCGCATCGATGCGCAGACGGCGCAAGGCTACTGGCTGGATGTGTGGATCGGGGCCAAGACCGCGCCGGGCGTCTATCGCACGAAGGCCGTGCTGGATGTGAATGGGCGCAGGTCCACTGCTTCGATAGAGGTGCGGGTCCTGGCGGCGGCCGTTCCGGAGGAGGATGCGGTCGTGATGGACCACAACAGCTACGGCACGAGCTGGCTCGCCGCCGGCTATCCCGCGCTCCGTAGCCGCGCCGGTGGGGAGTTCTATGCAAGCGACCGATTTTTCGAACTGATCCACGCCTACCATCGGATCTTCTACGAACATCGCGGCGCGTTCCACCAACTGGGCTACGGGCACGGGGGTAAAGTTGGACGCGAATTCGCTCCGGTACTCGAGGGCCACGGCCGGAACAAGCATATTACGGACTGGACGCTGTTCGACCGTCATTACGGGCCGCTGCTGGACGGGACTGCCTTCGCCAAGACGCATCGAGGTTCAAGACCTATCCAGTTAGTTTACCTTCCTATCAATCCCGAATGGCCGGCATCCTATTTATGGTGGGGTGAACCAGGCTACGAACGGGAGTTTGTGAATGTTGTGTCGGCCATGGAGCGGCACTTCCGCGAGAAGGGGTGGACGAACACGCGATTCGAGATGTTCTTCAACCACAAGAAGCGCTACAAAGCATTTCCGTGGGACGGAGACGAAGCGCGTTTCGTGAACGACCTGCCGTACCTGCGGGAGTACCATCGCCTCCTGAAGTTGGCCGTGAGCGTGGATTCGCCGGTGAAGTTCGTCTTTCGCGCCGACGTGAGCTGGAACCTGGAACGCGAGATTCGTGAGTTCGCCGGGGTGATCAACATGTGGGTCTGCTCGCATGGCGACTTGTCGTACCTGCCCTGGGCGCCGCGACTGCTGAAGAGCAGAGGCGATACGGTGTGGACTTACGGTGGAACGCCGGTGGTGACCAAGCCGTCGTCGCACGTGACGCGCGACGTGCTGTGGCCGTGGATCTGGGGGACGGATGGATTTGTCCATTGGCAGGCCACCGCGCCGGGACCGGACCCCTGGTTTCAGTTCGAGGGCGGGGGCGAGACGCTGGTGTATCCCGGAGACCGCTTTGGCATCGGCGCGCCGCTGGCGTCGATCCGTCTGAAGCTGCAGCGGAACGCGGTGCAGGACGTGACGCTGCTGAACGAGTTTCGCAAGACGCAGCCGATCGAGCGGCTGCGCGCCGAAGCGGCACGGCGATTCAACGGCACGGAATTGCGGGACTGGTATTCGCCGCGCCCGGCGTACGCCGACAAGGATCCGCTGGAGCGGACGCAACGCCGACGAAGGACCGGTACGAAGTCCGAAGTTCGATGCCGGGTTGGACGCCGGCGCGTGGCAGAGAGTTCGCGAGTACATTCTGACGCTGGCGCGGGAGGCGAAATGAAACGGAGAGTCCTGTGGCTGTTGACCATGAGCGCGCTCGCTGTCGCGCAGCCGGAGAACCCCGCCAAGGAGCTCGACCGCGTGGCGCGGACGGCGACGGCGATGGTGGACGGCGATGTGTGCCAGCGCATCCAGACCAAGCGCTCGCTGGAGTTCATGACCATGGAGGATCCGCAAAGATCCCTGGCGGGCGAGCGATAACTTCGACGTCGATCACGAAGCCTACACGCGGACGAAGAAGACACTGATGCGGCTGGCGCGGCTGTGTTCGCAGGCGTGCGACGTGAATCTGTGGATGCCGCTGAAGTCGGAGCCGCCACGGATTCAGATTCTGATTCGCAACGTGTACGAGATGAGCTCGTTCTGGGAGTGGGGCCAACTGCACCAGCCGATGCCCGCGGAGATGAAGCGCGTGCTTTCGACCGGCGAGCGGGTTACGGTGCGCGGGTCCGGCGGCAAGATCTCGGTGCTGGCGCCGGTCTACAACAGCCTGGACGACATCATCGGCCTGGTGGAAGTAGTTGCCCAGGAACGGCGCGACTTGCAGGAGAACGTCAAATGAAATGGCGGATGACGGCACTGGCGCTGGCACTGACCGCCGCACTCGCGATGGCCGGGGCCCCGGCCGGGGTGACGGTGTACGAAGGGCCGCTGGTGATCCCCACCTACGAACACTCGGGGCGCGAACTGGAACCGGCGTTATTCCCGAAGTCCACCGTCGCGGGCATGTACCCGTTTACAACGTACCTGATGCCGTTCCAGGCTGAGGGGCCGAAGCCGCGGGAGTACCGGGCGATCTTCGTCGAGAACGAATACCTGAAGCTCACCTACATTCCGGAATTCGGCGGACGCATCTTCTCGCTGTACGACAAACTGCGCGGGCGTGAGGTGTTCTACCGCAACGACGTCATCAAGCCCGCGCCGTACAACCCGCGCAACAGTTGGCCACAATCGGGACTCGAACTCACGGGACCGCGCGACCTGCACATGCTGACGCTGCACGGCGGAGCCGTTCTGGTCCAACCGCGCGGTGCACAATCCGGATGGCAGCGTCACGCTCGCCCTGGGTGAGACCGATCCGGTTTACGGCATGGAAGTGCAACTGGCGGCGACGCTGCACCCCGGCGTGGCCGCGCTGGAGATTGGCGTGCGGTGTTACAACGGGCGCCCGGCGCGCATGCCGCAGATGTTGTGGATCAACACGGCTATCAACGCCACGCTCAAGACGCGATTCATGTATCCGATGAGCCGCACGGTGGGGCACACCACGGCCGACATCGCGGACTGGCCGCTGTACAACGGGATCGACTATAGCTGGGATCGGAACAACACGCACATGCTGGGCGTGTTCGGGATCGACATTTACGACAACTATCAGGGCGCGTATCAGTTTGACCGGGACTACGGCATTTTCCGTTACGGGGACCGGCGCGTGGTGCAGGGCATGAAGCTCTGGACGTTCGGTTATGGCGACAGCGCGAAAGTCAACGAACGCGGTTACACGGACAACGCCGGGCCCTACGTCGAGCTTCAGAGCGGCCGCTATGTCTGGGACGGGCATTACGAATGGGTGGAGCCGCACAAGACCGAAAGCTGGAACGAGTGGTGGGTGCCGGTGGCTGCTACGGGCGGGCTGACCACCCTGACGCGCGACGTGGCGCTGCATCTTGAAGTGCCGGAGCGCGCCGGCGCCGGGGCCGTCATGGCGCTGGCCGTGACGCGGAAGCTGAAGGGGGCGACGGTGACGGTGCGCACACGAGCGGGGCAGGTGCTGAATGTTCAGGCCGACCTCGATCCGGCGAAAACCTTTCGAACGGGCTTCGCACTGCGCGGCGACACGGCGGAGATGGTTGTGGAGGTGACCGACGCGGGTGGCCGCGCGCTCCTCCAGTACCACCGGCCCGACAGCCCGCCCGGGCGCAAGGAGTACACGCCGTTCACGCGGCCGCTGGAGCGCCCCCGCAAGCCGTCGGGCGAGATGAGCGTGGAGGAGCTGGTTCTGGCGGGGGAGTACCGGTTGAAGGAGCTGGATGATGCGGGTGCAACCGCGCTGTTCGAGCAGGCGCTGCGGCGCGATCCGGGTTACTCGCGCGCACACCTGCAGTCGGGTATACAGGATTACCAGCACGGCCGCTACGAGCCGGCGGTGGCGCATCTCGAGCGGGCCATCGACCGCGATCCCTATTCCGCGGAGAGCTACTACTACCTGGCGATCAGCCAGCTCGCGCTGGGCCAGGAAACGCGCGCCGAGCGCAACCTGTATTTCATCGGGGCCGACAGCGGCTATTACGGCGGGCGTGAGTATCAGTTGGGGCGGCTCGCTCTGTTGCGCAAGGATCTCGGTGGCGCCGTGCGGCACTTCGAAGCCGCGCTGAGCGCGAACGGCGAAGATTTGGTCGCGCGGGTTGCGCTCGCGCTGGCGTTGGGCGACGGCGGGGACCGGGCGCGCGCCGCGCGGGAGTTACGCGCCGCCGAGCGAATGCAGCCGTCGAGCCGTCTGGCGCCGGCTGCGCGGTATCTGCTGACCGGGGACGCGGGCACACAAGCCGATCTGCTGCGGATGCTGGGCGGGCAGAGCCAGGAGGCACTGGCGGTTGTGCTGCTCTTTCGCGATCTGCGTCGCTGGAATGACGCCGTGCGCTTGCTGCGCCTGGTGGAACAGGACAACCGCGATCCTTGGGGTACACCGGGCGAGTTCTACTACACTCTCGCGTACTGCGAGCGGCGCGCCGGGGATGCCGCCGCCGCAAATGCATCGCTCAAAAAAGCCCGGGCGGCGGCGGGCAAAATCGACCGTTTCCCCTCGAGACTCGAGAGCGTCGGACCGCTGGAGGAGGCGGTGAAGTTGGACGCGAGCGACAGCCAGGCGCACTACCTGCTCGCGTGCCTGCTTTACCATCTCGGCCGGGCGGGCGAAGCCATCGCGCATTGGCAGGCTGCCCTGGAGAACAATCCCCGGGACTTCTCGTCGCGCCGCGCGCTGGGGCTGGCGTTCGCGGAGCAGGGCGAGGTCGGCAGAGGCGCGGAGCAACTGCGGAGCGCAATCGAACTCAATCCCGCCCACGTCCGCACACGGAACGATTTGAGTGCTCTCTATGCGCGCGCCGGACGATTCGATGAACAACTCGCGCTGCTCAAGACCGCGCTCACGCGTTCCCCGAAGGACGACGATCTGGCCGAGGGTGTCCTGACCGCTTATCTGCTGAAAGGCCAGTATGCGGAGGCCGAACAACTGATCGCGGAGCACACCTTCCGTCCCCGGCATCGCAGCTACTCTCTGCGCGACAAGTACAGACTGATGCGCTACGCGCAAGGGGCGGCGGCGCTGAATCGAGGTGACGCTGCCGGCGCTCTCCGGAAGTTCGAGGAATCGATGCGACCGCCGGTCTCCCTGGGCGTCGACGACTTCGCATCGCAAAGTACGCCGCGGCAGCAATACTACCTGGGGCGAGCCTACGAAGCATTGGGTCGAAGGCAGGATGCGCAGACCGCTTACGCCAGGTCGAGCCAGGGCTTCCAACAGCTCTCCGGAGATCGCGACAGTTGGAGCAGCGAGAATTACTTCATGGTGCTCGCCCTGGAGCGCCTGGGGCGGACCGGGGAAGCGGTGCGGCTGCAGAAACTTTTCGCGGACTTCGGCCAATCCCAGGCGAACGCCCGGCTGGCGCATCGTCGCGCCGAGGCGCGGTATCTGCTCGGGCTGATCCGCAAACACGATGGCCGGGCGGAAGAGGCGCTGAAGCTACTGCGGGGCGCCATCGACGAGGAACCGGACCTGTTGGCCGCACAAATCGAGCTGCGTGGCGAAGCGCCCGACCCGTTGAGCGCCAGGCTCCGCCAATGAGTCAGGATTTTTCGGTGGTTCGCGCCGGAGACTCCCACAACCGCTTGGTGGGCCGCTGGTGGCGGCATCAACCATGGCGGAGGTCGAACAGGGATTGACAACGGTACTGAAGTAGAGTAGAAAATTGTAGGTTTGGTAATTTAACTTACTCAGTGAAACGAGTCCAGATCAGGCCGTGCGGTGAGCGGTCAACGGTTTTGGGGGACGCGCTTGACGGGGGAGAGGTTTGGGATGGCTCGAAGTTTGTTCCCATTTCGGCCGGCGTCCTGCGCGCCGCATTCCGGTGGGCGGCAAGCCCACTGTTTGGTGGCGAGTGCGGCGCCTACCGCGCGCGCTGTGCGGGCCGTGCCTGCTCGCAGCCGGTCGCCGCGCCTCGGGCTGGCGCTGTGGTTGGCCTGCGTAGCTCAACTTAGCGCCGCCGGACAGCCCTATCTGGACCGCAGCCATGACTCAAAGGTGTTCGGGGAGTCACGGCACTATCGCATCTTCCTGCCCGCCGGCTACGACAGTTCGACGCGGCGCTACCCGGTGATCTACTACTTCCACGGCCACAGCGACCGTTACACGCTCGAAAAGTACGACGACGGCCTCGACACCGTGCCGAAGATAGCAGCCTTCGTTGCCGCGCACGCCGTGATCGTTGTGGCCGCCGACGGCTACGTTGCCAAGGACTACACCGGGTTCTACGGTGGTTCCCCCTACGATGTGCGTGTGGACGGAGGCCAGTTCGACTACGGCGAGTACTTCCTGGAATTGGTGCGGCACATCGACTCGACATGGCGCACATTGACCGGACGCCGCTACCGGGCCACTTCGGGGCTCAGTATGGGCGGCTTCACGAGCCTGTACCTGAGCGCGCGCTACCCGGACCTGGTCGGCAGCGCGTCGTCTTTCAACTCGGGGCCGGAATTCTACGCCGGTGAACCGGGCCGCCGTTCACTGTGGCGGCCGAAGGATCACGTACTGAACCACGAGCACACGATGGTGCGGCTGATTCGTGCCAGCGGCGATTTTATCAGCCAATATCACGAGGAAACGCGGGCGGCCTACGCGGCTACGCCGAGCGTGGATTTTGAGTATCGCCGTGACGAGTATCATCGCCACTGGGCTACATCGATCGCCGAGACGTTCGACTTTCACATGCGGGCATTTTCGAATGCCAGGCTGGATACCGTGCCCGCCGAGTGGAACTACACCAGCGCGCAGCGTGAGTTCGAGGCCTGGGGATACCGCGTGCGGGCGCAGATTGCGGAGCCAGCGCTCATCTCCCTGGAGCACGCGTCGCAGCGCGGATTCGGCGTGCAGACCCGCCGCTGGGCGCCCGACGGCCCTCCGGCCGCGTGCAGTTCCCTGGAGATTGTGACTGCGCCGCTTTACCGTCCCGGCGCGACCTACCGTGTTTTCGATTACGCGCTCGCGAGCGGGAAACCGGCAACACGCGATGCGTCCGCCGACGCGGACGGCCGACTGCGAATCCGGTCAGACTGCGGCGGACACGAGATCAGCCTGACGGGTCCGGGCGCCGGCGCTCAAGCACCCGTATTGCTGCCGCTCACGGCGAAGGATCTCCTTCGCGTTGCCCCAGGTGGCTTCCCGTTCACCTGCCGCTGCGTGTACTCAACCCGCGCGGGGCGGAACTCAAGGAATTCCGCGCCGAGTTGACCTCAGCCTACCCGACGGTCGAAATCGTACAAGGCAGGACGGGCAAGCAGCGACTGGGTCCCGGCGAGGTTGCAGACCTCTCCCAATCCTTCCAGGTGAAGTTCACGGCCGGAGAAGGCGACTACGCCCGTGCCCGCCTGGAATTGACACTCTACTTCGACGGCGACGAAGCGCAGCGCAGCTTCGACGTGCTGGTCGAACCCGCAAATCTCAGCGCGCCGATTGAGGTGGCCGTGCTCGACGGCCGGACGAAGACTTTCCCGGTGTTCCGCCAGAAAGGCAACCAGGGCGGAGGCGCGAGCATCGAGCGCACCGTCACCGAAGGGAAGGGCAATGGCAATGGAGTGCTGGAGCCGGGCGAAGAGGCCACCATCTGGGTGAAACGCCTTCAAGGGCTCGACCCGTTTGACAAGAACAACTGGTGCAGGGTGAAGGTCTACGCCGACTCACCCTGGCTCAACGAAGTCGCCGATATCCAGGAGGAGAAGCAACGCGAGTGGACCGGCGCCCAGAACCGGACCAGTCTCATGAGGCTTTCCCAGGAGGTCCCCGCGGAGGCGGAGATCCCGCTGGTCCTCGATTGCGAGTCCTGGAGCTTCACGTTTACGCCTGACGTGCGGTATGGCAAAGAACCGCTGTATCAAGCCTTCCAACTTCACAAGCACCACTACTTCGCGTGGAAGTGGGCCAGGAAGTGAAACGCAGGCCCTACGATTCATGACCATTGGAAGGAGCAGCCACTTCTGCGTGAGCTTAGTTACACGAGACTCGTCGTCCCTAATGGAATCGCGTGTTTGGACTCCATTTGCACCCGAGCCTCGAATGCCACTATGAAAAGGCTTTGACGTAAATGCGATTGCCGCACGAGCATCTCACCTCACAGCGATTGAGGGCGCCGCTGATGCGCAGCATCAATGGGATCGAACTGCTGAACCTGATCCGCGAACACGGCCCGATTTCACGGGCGAGCCTGGCCAAACTGAGCTGCCTCAGCAAGCCGACCGTTTCGAGCCAAGTGGAGACGCTGGTGCGCCAGGGCTGGATCGTCGAACTGGGGCAAGGGGAGTCCGGCTCAAAGGGCGGGAAAAAGCCGACGCTGATCCGCTTCAACGCCGACACGGGCCGTTTGTTCGCCGCCGAGATCGATGCAGCGCACGTCCGCCTGGCGGTCGCCGATCTCGAAGGCCACATCATTGAACGGCTGACGATGCCGATCGGAACGGACCGCAGTGCAGCGAGCGTTCTCGAGATCGTACGCCAGGGGCTCGAAGCATTGATCTCCAATCAGTCCGCCACCGCGGTGCAGCGCGTGATCAGCATCGCCGCGCCCGGCACGGTGGACGTGGGACTGGGCGTGGTCCTGGATGCCGGAAATGTCTTCAACTGGCACAATGTGGCGGTTCGGGAGCAAATGGAGGCTGTGTTCGGATTGCCCGTCTTCGTCGATAACGATGTGAAAATGGCGACGTTGGGAGAAATCCAATTCGGCGTGGCGCAGGGCGAAAAGGATGTTGTCCTGGTGCGACTCGACACGGGCATCGGCTCGGGTGTGGTGAGCCGGGGAAAGCTCCTGCCGGGCAGCCATTGGGCGGCCGGAGAGATCGCCCACATGGTGCTCGACCTTGCGAAGGCCGGCCAAGACTGGAGCGCCCGCGGGTACCTGCTGAGTGGATGGTGGCGGCGGGCGTTCCTGTGGCCGCGGCTCGAGCCGTGGGAAGTTCCGCCTGACGGCGCTGGAGTTTCTCACTGCCGCCCGCTCCAGCCGCGGTCCCGACCACGCGGTCTTTGAACGCGTGGCGCTGCATCTCGGCGTTGCCATAGCTAACCTGATCGTCGTCCATGATCCGCGCACTGGTGGTATGGCGAGAGTGGCCTGCTGGGGGCCTTGGAGGAAGAGTTGCGGGCGATCGTCAACCGGGTAGTACCCTGGGAGACTCGCATCGAGATCTCCGAAATCAGCGATGAAGCCGTACTCCTGGTACCATCGTCGCCGCGCGCAAGCAGGCCTATGAGCGCATCGCGCGTCTTTTTGGCGCCGGGGCTCGCGCGGCCGCTGAGCCGGGTTTGCCAGCACTCGCAAGCCACCGGATTACGGCGGCTCCCGGCCGCCTCGGCGCAGGGCCTTCCGCATCTGTTACGAAGGAGTGACTTTCTCCATGATGATGGGCCGCAGGTCCTTTCTCGCCGCAACCTCCTGGAGCGGCGCGCGCATCCTCGGGTGCGAATGAGCGGATTCGAATCGCGACCATCGGCATGGGTGCCGTGGCTGCTACCTTCTGAGAACTTCAGGAGGCAGGGCGCGGAAGTCGTGGCCATCTGCAACGTATATGAACCCACCTTGAGAAGGGCGCCGAACTGGCTTCGCCAGGCGCGAAAACATACGTCGATTACCGCTGCCTGCTGGAGAACAAGACCATCGACGCGGTGGTGATCGCCACGCCCGACTTCCAGCACGCCCGATGTTCATCGACGCCGTTGACGCCGGCAAGGATGTGGAGAAGCCGCTCGCGCACAGCGTAGAGGAGGGCTTCCGCATGCTTCAGGCCTTGCGGCGCACCGGGCGTATCGCCCAAGTCGGCACCCAGCGCCGCAGCTACCCGCTCTACGCCGAGGCAAAGCGCCTCATGGACTCGGGCGCGACCGGCCCCGTGCATCGTCAACGCGTGGTGGCTGAACTACCGGGACTCGCTCAGCGCCGCCCGGCTGGAAGGGACTCTGCACTGGGATCTCTTCCTGGGCTCCGCGCCCCAAACGGCCGCTCGATCCGCGCCGCTATTTCAATTGGCTGCACTACTACGATTACTCGGGGAAAATCCGATCAGCCAGGCGGCGCACATCGTCGACGGCGTCCAGTGGATGATCAACTTCGGCTATCCGCTGGCGGTCACCTGCGCCAGCGGACCGCCCAACCTCGAAGGCTCGGAGATACCCGGAAACTTCCAGCATGACGGTCGAGTTCCCCGAAAAGTACATCTTGGTGTTCACCATCGGCTACCAGGCCATGCACTATCGCCAGTTCAACGATCAGATGCAGCAGTTCCATGGCGCCAAGGCCCGCTTCGACCTGGGCCGCGAGTCCTTTGCCCTCTACCCGCCGACCAACGACCTGGAATTGAAGGCCAGTGTGGGTAGGCGCGATCCGGGCGGATTCGAGCCTGCGGCCAAGCACCACACCGCCAGCTTCCTGCGCAGCCTCCGCCGAGACCGCAGCGAACCGGTTGCCACCATCGAAATGGGCCAGCGCACAAATGTTTTGTGCTGTATGGCGGTCGCATCACTGAGAAGCGGTCGCCGTGTCCGCTGGAACGGGGAAAATCCCAAAGGATGGAAAGCTAGCCCCGTCTCCGATACAGTTGCTGATACGCTGGCTAGAGACCGCCTTTCATGGCGGCACAGCCTTCGAAAGGAGCTGACAAATGCGTCACAGCGTCGTCTTCGATCGCGGCAACGACCATATCCTCCACCCGGTATTTGAACAGAACTTCGCAGCCATCAAGCGCCATTTCTTTTCACGCGATCCGAAATACTGGCCGTGTTTTTCCGATCCCGGCCTGGCCGCGA
>CAVUYK010000019.1:0-91005 GCA_963745655.1 Terriglobales bacterium
CTGGCCGTTCCCGGCAAGGTCACTGAGACGGGCACCAGCCCGCTGGCCTGCCGCACGCAGTTCACCCAGACCGTCCGCGATGCCCGGCACTTGTTCATGAACTGGGGCGGCGGCGCCATCGTGCCACCCGGCAGCCCCGGCGACATCTCGCAGTATGCCGGCGCCATGCCCATGTTGCACCGTGCGGTGTTCTACGGTGATCACTTGCGCGGCATCAAGCGGTTGGGGAACCTGATGGGCTTCAAGGTGATCGAAGAGGATATCGCAACCACCTAGGCCGAGTTCGAGTTTCGGGATTGCGTAGCCTGTCCCCGAAACTAGTCACAGGCTCCTGCCTAGCGGGAGTTTCCCACGGGGCAGTTGAACAGCCGTCTATCTGAAGAGAATCGTGGAAGTTAGCGCGACGTTCCGTATATACCACCGCGGCTATCCGATCGCGGGCAGCGCACCGATGGCTTCCGCCAGTGTCTTGCGCGCGGTGTCGGTCTCTTCGATCTGCAAGCGAACGCGCGGTCTTCCTTTGCGGCCCGTCATATCCACCATTCGGCAACAGCGTACTTCTGCCAGTTCTGCCAGCAGCCGGCGGGAACTGCCCTCGAAGGCAGTCTTCCGCCGGCTGCGCCGGTGTAGCAACGTGACTAGCAAATAGGCGGTGACACAGAGGAAGGCATGCACGTGCAGCTTCTGATCGGTCCAGTGAAACTGTGGCCGGGTGGAAAGCATGCGAGGATCTTTCAAATCGCGAAAGGCGGATTCTACTTTGAACTGTCCTCGATAGGCTTCGATGATCTGCGCCGTGGTCCACTCCGCGCGGTCGGTGATCAGAATGCGAAGTCCGAAATAGCGCGTGGCCAGACGCTGATACTCGTGCCAGTCGCTCCAGACACGGATCCGCGTTGCCCGCAGTCCATCCTGGTCCGGATCGATTTCGTAGCACAACAATGCGCGCAGGTATTGATGGCCGCGGATTTTCTCCAGCTTCCGTTTCGCCGCCTCTGCACTCAATCGCGGACACAAGCCCATTTCGGTCATCTCGCGCTGACTCCGCGCCATGGACTGATGCAGCCCCCGCAATTGCCCGTCATGAAGTTGCGGGCTGAACACCACCACGACTTCCCGCTGCCTCCCGGCCATCACACGCTGGGTTCGCCAGGCGCGAACTTCAGCGCCATTGGACAACTGCACTGAGGCAAGTTGTCCGGCCGCTTCCGAAAGCAAGGCGAGATGGTTGGATGGGCGAACCGCTGTCAAGTAATGCTCCAGGCTCTCCAGATTCTGTCTCGACGAGGCCCCGGCATCGAAGACCAGCGTCAATTGCTCAGGCTGACCGGTCAACTCCCGCAGACGTTTCCGGATGGGTTTGAGAAACTCCGCGAAGGTCCGCATATCCGAGCGCGCCCCTTCATATAGAACATGCGCGAGCGGCAACTGTGTGTCCTGATCGACCACCAGAGCCAGTCCCATTTGCCGGAGATCGTGCCGTCCCTGTTTGTTGTGTCCCCGCTGCGGCAGTTTCGGGCGCAGATTCGTGCTGGCAATATGCGTGTAGAAGTTGGTGGTGTCGTAGGCCAGCGCCTTAAGTTGCAGTTGTTCGATGCCGGTCACATCGCGAACCAGTTCCTGTTCGATGCCGGCCAGTTTGTCCACGGGGACGGCGTTCATCTGATCCCAAAAATGTTGGCTGGTCAGATCGGAGGCCGCGAAGTTCATCAACTCGGGCAGATAGGTGGTCTTGGCCCAATCGGCAAAGGCGCGCTTGCTGCGCGGCGCGCAGGCGCGTGCGATCATGGCGGCCACCAGCGATTCGCCAACTGTCAAACCGTCGCGGACTTGCACGTCTCCGCCCCGGGCAACGGCCCGATTGATGCGCCCTGTCAAATCCAACTCCCGGGCCAGGCTGTGCAGTGCGGTCACCGCGCCGGCGGAAACCGAGGAGACCTTCACCGGAACTTCCGTCTGCTGCTGATGAAGCCGCAGGATGTCATCGACGCGGCCGAGGTGAGCGAGCACGCGGATGGAAGGCTTGCCGTCTTTGCGGAAGGACTCGACGATGCGGTAATACTGGATGCCGTGAGACTGATAGGCTTGGAGAGACGCCATCAATTACGTATATACTATGGCAACTATATGCGTGTCAAGCCAAAATCTGATAGTGCCTAGCCAAAACAGTATTACGTATATACGGATCGGACGGTGGCAAGCCCTTTCCTGCCAAGGCATTCAGGGGATTCGAATCTTGTGTCCTAGGAAACTCCCGCTAGCGGAACCAGAAGGCGTACAGTCCGGCGTTCTTGAGTTCGAAGCGGAGGCGCAGGTGTTCGCGATCGCCCCTGACGCCGCTCGGCCCGGTGCCGCCCGGCCAGGGAACCGCGACGTCGGTCGCATCCGCCGTCACCGGCTGGCTTTCGATCAGCCGTTGGCCCTGAAGGTCCGTCAGCGCCACGCGTAGATGCCCTCCCGGCTTGACGGCGGCGTTCAGGTGCAGCGTCTCTCCGGTGAAGCTCAGCGGCCGAGTAAGGATCCAACCCGGCGGATCGGCCGCGTCAATAGAAACGAAGCCGTCACGGCGCAGCTTCGCGAGGCCGGTAGCCATTTGCCAGGGCGCCTGCCGGTTCTCCGGAGTGTGCCGCGAGCCGCGATAGTAGAACCACAGTTCCTCGCCGACCAGGAGAGGGCCGCTGGCGGCAGGGTCGGTGTAATCGCGCTCCCAGGATGGCTCTCCACCCAGCGGAATAAATATCTCGCGGTTCGCCGCGCGCGACCAGTTCAGCCCGTCGCGGCTCACGGTGAGCTCGATGTCGGTCTGCTTCCGCCCGGCGCGCGCCATGTGGTACACGCGCAGCATGCCGAGCCAGAGACTCTCGTAGGGAAAACTGATGTGCCCGTAGATCTGCGCGTCGCCGTCATCCCGCGCGTCCGGGTAGAGCGTCATCCTCGGGCGGGTCCAGTGGATCAGGTCGGGGCTGGTGGCGATGCCCCGTGTACGGAAGACGGGATCATAAAAGAGGATCTTCGCATCGCACACATACGTTTTGAGAACCGCGTCGTAACGCAGGTTTGTGGTGTCACCCAGGCCCGGCAAAGGAAAACCGCTCCGCCGCTCGATGTAGGGAAACAGCGGCTCCTGGCGGATGCGTGTCCAGCGCAAGCCGTCCGGCGAAGCGTAAAGATAGCAGCCTTCGCGCGCCACGTAAGGCGGTTCCAGCCAGACGGCGGCCAAATACCGGCGTCCCGGATCGGCGGCGTCCGGGTGATGGAACAGGCCGGCGAGCCCGCCGTGGATGACGACGTTATTGTCGCGCGAGCCGTTCAGCTCCAGCAACCCGAGCGACGGCCGCACCCAGTGGATACCGTCCTCCGATTCGGCATAGAGCGTGGGGAATCGCCCTTTGATTTTCGTTCCGGGATAGAAGTAGTTGAGATACGTCGCATACCACATGCGGAACTTCCCGGTCCGCGGGTCCCGCAGCACCTCATGCACGATGATGTTCTTCTCGAGAGGACCTTGATCCGTCATCACCGGATTCGCGGGATGCTTCTCCGGCTGGTGCACCGTGCGCCGCACAGCAGAGGCAGCGGCGATCAGGTAGTTGTCCACGAAGAGCTGGCGTTCGCTGCCCAGCTTTACCGGCCAGTCCGCCATGTCCACCGGGTACATGAGGCGTTCATTGTCCAGCACCGCGTAGGCGCGGGGAAACAAGGACCAGTCCACCACCGTTGCGTCCAGAGGACCTTCCCTCCAGCGCGTGTCCTGTACTGTTCGCGTGTGGGTGAGCGGTTGCGCTGCCAATGCGCCAAGCAGGGAGACCAGCCACACAACCATCTTCATGGCGGTATGCTATCACGGCCGGCACACCACGGCCGGCTTCCGTTACGAGCTTGCCGGCCTCTGGTATGGCGTAAAGGCCTGGATGGACCCTCTCACGGCGCGACGTACAGGGTGGTAACGGGGCCGGAAGACGGGCGAGTGGGGGACATGATGTTGCTCAACCCGATCCCTACCACGTCGCCGTAGAGTGTGAAATCGGACAGGCAAACGGAAATTGACCTGCACGACGCCGGCGACCATCCCCGGAGCGGCTCCCGCGTACAGAACATCGGCGTATTCGTCGCTGTTCACCACGACGAAGCAGCAACCATAGTGCTGGGCCGCAGTCGCGACATCACCGTCCGCCGGCGTTGGATAGACCAGCCCGGCACCGGTGGCCCAGACAGTGACAATGGATCCGAGCTTGGCCGGATTCGAGACGGAGTTTATCGTGCCGTCCTGGTTTAGGGCGGCGGCGCTGACGCCGTTAGTAAAAATCGCGGGTTGCGATGAAACCACGATGTTTTGAAGGACAGGCGACGCGGCGGTTCCGGCGACCACCTGCACTTTGGTGGACTTGCCGGGAGCCAAAGCGAATGGCGTGACCGCGTTCACCTGGCTTTGCGATACATAGAGCAAGGGAACGGCGACGCCATCAAACAGGACCTCGGTGCCCGCCAGTGTTACCGGCAGTTTTCCGTTGCTGCCTGTTGGGCCGCTCACTCCGCTGGCGGGGCCGAGTCCGGTTCCGTAAAGGGACACTACTTCGCCGGGCGCAACCGCCGCTCCGAGGGTACCTTGGGCGGCATCGGCAATACCGAACAGGCGCGTCGCAAGCGGCGTGTTCGGCGAGAGGGAGGAAAGCACCCCCGCGGCACCGGCCACACGGAGGCGCCGGTCGGCATCGACGGCGATGGCGGCGGAAACCGCGCTGTCTGGAAACCGCGCGGACCATGTCAATGCCGACCCCGCCGGGTTCACCGCCACGACAAAGTCCGCGCCCTGCGGGGGCCCGGTGGTCAATGGGAAATCGGAGGACTTGGTGGTGCCCGTGACGTATGCCGCACCACTCGAATCGAGTGCGATCGCGGTGGCGGCATCGTCGGAGGTGCCTCCTAAGAACGTGGCGTAAACCATGGCGGTGCCTTGCGGATTCAGCTTCGCGACAAACGCATCGGTGGGCGGCTCCGGGTAGGGCGGAGGTACGGCGGGGCCATGGTACTTGGATTGAAACGCGCCGGCGGTGGCCGGAAATTGGGGATCGCTGGTCCGGCCGGCGAGGTAGGCATTCCCCGCGGCATCGACAGCCAGGTCGCTTACCAGATTGCCCGGGAAAGCGTTGGGCCCGGCGGGGTACTTGGCCGATCCCAGGTACGTGAGGTAGTCGAGCCGGGACCCTGAGGCGTTAATCCGCGCCACCCAGGCACCGACCCCGGATGGCGCCAGAACGCCCGCAGTGCTGGGCAAATCCGTGACGTTCGCGTTCCCTGCGACGTAGGCGTTGCCCGCGGCGTCCAGGGCGATGGCGACGCCCCAGGTGAAGCGCGGACTCACAAAACAACTGCTGCCGCCGGTGCAGCCTCGGGTCTCACCGGATATCCGGCCGGCGTACAGGAACTTGTCGCCGGTCGCGTTCAGTTTCGCTACGTAAGCGCCGAAGATTCCCATCAGCATATCCCCGTTGATGGCGCCATTCGGCATGCCGGATCGTCACCGGAAAATCGCTCCGGCCGGTCTGGCCCGTGACGTAGACATTGCCTCCGCTGTCGGCCGCCAACGCTCTCACCGGTCCTGGGAAGTAGGTGGAGTAAATCAACTGGCTTCCATCGGCGCTCAGTTTCAGCAGGAATCCGGTACCAGGATAGGATCCGCTGTTCGGAGCGGTCTGGATGGCATTGCGTAACGGGAAATTTGGCGAGGAGGTGTAGCCTCCGGCGTAGATGTTGCCCGCCGGATCCACGGCGATGGCGGAACCCGTGTCGCTTCCCTTGCCGCTGAAGGTGGCTACAAAGATAGTCGCTCCCGCCGAGTCGAGCTTGGCGACGAACACGTCTGAGGCTGAGTCAGAGGCTGTGAAAGTGCGGCTTCCCACCGCATAGATGTTGCGGGCGTCGTCGGTGACTACGCGCGCGATGGTGCAGTAGGGAGCCCCGCACGGGAAAACGTTGAAATCGCCAGGCGTAGCCGCATCGCGAGAGGTCAGCGCCGCGCGGGTCCAGTGGGTGGAATCGTTGCCGGTGTAGGAATAATGGCGCGGCACCCTGGTCGGAGTCCCGGCCGCGCACACCAGCGGAATGAGCGCGAATAGAAATCGAATGAGCATAGAGGTGTATCCGGAGGGCGCGGGAAACCTCAGTATAACGCAGTCGCCTGGTTGCGGCGGACCGAGTCCTCGACCGTGACGGCAGCAGGGCTACTCCTGGTGGAACACTTCCTGCATGGATGCCCACCACTCGCCCTGATTCCGATTGGGAAGCGGCTGCTGGCAAGGGTTCGTCACATCCCACCATTCCTTGACTTTCGGGTTCGCAGCGAGTTTGTCCATGTCGCCTGGGTGGTCGTTCCCCACATATTCGAGATAGCTGAACAGGTAGTAGTTGCCGTCAGGCATCTTGCGCAGGTAGATCGAGTAGTTGCGAATGTTCGCGTCGTGCAACGCTTTCGCGACTTCGGGCCAGACGGCTGCGTGCAGTTTCTTGTACTCCTCCAGCTTTTCCGGCTTGAGTCCGATGACGCTGCCGAAGCGTTGCGGAGGACGTGGTTTGGAACAGGCGGTAATCAGGAGAACCGCCGCGAACAGAATCAATTTGACGAAGCGCATGGGTTCACCTCAGCGGAACCACACATAGAGGACCACGAAGGTCGCGAATACAGCGCCCGAGATCAGGCGGTAAGAACCGCGGCCGCGCAGCGGCTCGCGCCAGTCCGTCCAGACCAGCGGCACGGCTTCGGGCTTGAGCGGTTCGGGGTAGAGTTTCGAAGCCGCGACCAGAATACCGCAGCAGACCAGCAGGAGCCAGAAAGCCGTGAGCATGAAATCTTTGACCGTGTACAAACAGGCAGTATCGATGGCGGATTTCGCGGCATGCAGGCCATGGCCCGCCAGCCACGCTCCCGCGGGTTGGCCGAAGAAGTCGAGAACAAACAGCAGCGCACCCAGGGCGGATCCGGCCAGAAGCGTGATGTAGGCAGCCTTTCCGGAAGCCTTTTTCCAGAACACGCCGAACAGAAACACGGCCGTGATGGGCGGTGAGATATATGAGACCAGCCGGACCAGGCCCTCGTAGATGGTGGCATAGTGGCTCAGCAAGGGCGACCAGACGATGGCGAGCACCGTGGCGACCACCGTGGTGATCTTGCCGATCACCACCAGCCGATGGTCCTTGGTGGCGGGACGCCATCGCTTGTAGATGTCGTAGGCGAAGAGCGTAGCGGTGGAGTTCAACGCGGCGGAGCAGGTCTGCATGGCCGCGGCGAGCATGGCCGCGGTCACCAGGCCTTTGAGTCCAACGGGCAGCAGGTGCGTGATCAGAAAAGTGTACGTGTCGGCGGCTACCTTTGGCGCGTCTCCACCGAAGGCGTTCTTCTGCACCAGGGCGACGCAAATGGTTCCGGGCAACACGAAGAGGAACACCGGGAGGATCTTAATGAACGCACAGAAGAGCGGGCCGAGGCGGGCATGGTTCTCATCGCGGGCTGCCAGCACGCGCTGCACGATGGTCTGATCCGCGCACCAGTACCAGATTCCGAGCACCGGATAGCCCAGCAGAATCGAGTACCACGGCAGACCGGAGGGATCGGATGCGCCACGCGCCATGGTGAGAAAATTCGCCGTGCGCTCCGGAATGTCCTTCGCGGTTCCCGCCAGCGGGTGAAGATGCGACGCCAGAGTCTGCGACAACTCCGCCCAACCGCCGATCTTGGCCCAGGCGGCGGCGGTGATAATCACCGCGCCGAGCAGGAGCAGAACGGTCTGGATGCTTTCGGTCCACACCACGGCGAGCAATCCGCCCAGCATGGTGTAGATCCCGGTGAGCAGACCCAGGCTAAGGATGAAGAACATCATGGCGTCAATGCCGAGGATGGTCGCTCCGGCCGGCATTCCGAAAATGCCGCGAAGCACCCAGGCGGCCGTGTAGAGCGCGATCCCGATATGGATGACGATGGCGGAAAACAGCGAGACTGCCGAGAGGACGTCCCGGCACTGCCGGTTGTATCGCCGTTCCAGGAAATCCGGCAAGGTCGGCACCTTCGACCGGAGATAGAGCGGCGCGAAGAATAACGACAGCAGGATCAGGGTGAACCCGGCCATCCATTCGAAGTTCCCGAAAACCAGGCCGTACTTGTACGCCGCTTCCGCCAGACTGACCAGATGGACGGTGGAAATATTGGCCGCAAACATCGACAACCCGATCACCGGCCAAGTGAGCGTGTTGCCGGCCAGGAAGTAGTGCCTGCCTTCGCCGCCGCCGCGCCGCCGAACGAACATGGCGTAACAGCCGATACCAACCACACCGGCCATGTAAATCGCGATGATCGCGATGTCGAGAGAACCTACGGCCAGGTTCATCCAAATCCTCCGATCTTCAGCACCAACGCGTGGTCGCGGGGTCTGTTCTCCGGTAATTCGACGGCGAGGCCTTGCTCCACCAGCGGTCGCAGTCGTAACTTTTTCCCCGCTGGTGCAGTAGCCCTAGTCCTGCCGGTTTCCGGACGTGGCTTGCTTCCCCATCTTGACAGCCCTCTCCACGCAGCAGCGCACAACCCTCGCCCACCCGGCGTGGAAGGAGCCGGGTTCCCGTTCGGCTGTAGGCCGATGGTGCAGGATTTCACCGATGGCGCGGTGCGGAAGGCGGCGCGAATTAAGAGTACGGACTGGAGCACGTGCCTCACCTTTGTAACATGGCGTGCAGTCCCAAAACTCGACCTCACAAGGTTGATCCGTGGAGTTCTTCATGTTGGCCAGAAGCGTCCGCGGACCAGTGATGCGGGCGGATTCCACGATGTAGGTGTGGAAGCGTGAGTGTTCGAGCCTGTGTGCAGGATGGCGTGTTACGAGCGTTGCTGAAAGTCGATTTCGGCACGGACGGAGGCCTTGTGGATCACAATAGTCTACGAAAGTTCATTCGTGTGCGTCTATTGAGGTATGCGACAGGCGATTTGGTTTCTGATCATGCTCGCCGGAACCGGGAGCGCACAACGGCCTTATTTTGTCGAAGAGTCCCGCGCTCGCGCGCCATCCTCGCTCTCGCGCGACATGCTGGCGCTCCACAACGCTGAGCGGGCGCGCGTGGGAGTGCCTCCCGTGGCGTGGTCCGAGCGGTTGGCCGCACGTTCGCAAGACTGGGCGGACACTCTCCTGGCGCGCAGGCAATTCATCCATCGCCCAAACTCGACCTACGGCGAGAACTTGTACGAGATTACCGGTGCGACCGCATCGCCCGCGCAGGTTGTCCACGCGTGGGCGTCGGAATCTCGAAACTACGACTACATTTCGAACCGGTGTAGCGGGGTGTGCGGGCACTACACGCAAATCGTCTGGGGTGACACGAAAGAAGTGGGCTGCGCGGTGGCGCGAAGGGGAAGACGCGAGGTCTGGGTCTGTAACTACAATCCACCGGGCAACTGGGTCGGCCGGCGGCCCTACTGAGCCGGTTACGATGCTTTCGTTGACGTGGCGTCTGCTGTTACGCGGCCTCCGCGGTTCTGGAGCTGGGGGCACGGCGAATGCTCCGCCAGTACGTGATTGCCCACCCGGCATCTTGCTGCTCAGGATCTGCGCCGCACCGCACTGGTGCGGGATGCGGTTGACGGAAGCACCGCGTCCCGGTTCATGAATGGTTTCACTTCAAGTTTGAAACAAGGTCACGGTCAGGGCTGGCCCGCAAGCTCCGAGTAAAGTTCTTGATATCCGTTCACCATGGTCTGCAAGGAGTGCCAACGCCACGGGATCCTCCGAAGGCACAATCTTGCCGGTGTCCCGAATCAATTTCGAAAGGTCTCCCACATTCGTGGCCGCACATGGAACCGCGCAGGCCATGGCCTCCCCAATGACGTTCGGAAAGCCTTCCCGGGTGGAGGAGATCGAGGCCACGTCCAGGGCTGCCGTGATGCGGGGGATGTCGCTGCGTTCTCCCAACAAGTGAATTCGACCCCAGAGATCGGACCCCTCGATAAACGAGACCAGATTCTGGTTTTCCCAAGTCGCCCCACTCCCGCACAGCAGGAAGTGGACCTCGCCAACGCTGGAAGGCACCCGAGCGGCGGCGCGGAGAAATGTGCGATGGTCCTTTTGCGGATCCACGCGGGCCACCAGTCCCACCAACAGCGAATCGGCCGGGATCCCGAGTTGCTGGCGGATCGACCGCGCGGCATCCGGATCAGGTCGAAACTCGCGCGTGTCGACGCCGTTGGGGATGACGACGCATTTGCGCGCATCGTATCCGAGGCCGAGCCGTTTTGGTTCATCCTTTCCATCCGGGCGACTCTACCGTTAGGGGGGGCATGCTCGCCCGAAACTGGACATTGCAACCAGAACGGGGAACTATTCGTGACAGTATGGTGTCCCAAGCAAGAGGAGCGCTTACGATGGTGCTACAGCGGGCCTGGGCTTCGCGAGTGTGGCTGGCGGCGATGTTACTGAGCCGGTGCGAGGGTGTCCGCACAAGATGCGTTTTTCGAGCGATGGAAGGAACTCGCCGGACGACAGCCGGAAGCGGTCAAGTTCATCATTACGGCGCCGAAGACCGAGTTCCTGCTTCGGCGAGATCATTCCCCTCGAACTGAAATTCACATCCACGCAGCCGCGCACCTTTCTGGCGGAAAGCCGGTTGCAGGACAGAATCGGGCGCATGAACTACACCGAGGAATTTATCGCGGACCCGGCGTCGCTCTGCGAGGACCCGTTGCAGGGTTTACAGGGCGGCCAGGGAGCCATGGGCGGACTGTCGGGCGGGCCGGCGATGCTCTCCGAAAAGCCGTTCGCATTTGAACGTGTGTTGAACGAATGGGTCCGGTTTCGCAAACCAGGGGAGTACCGCGTCTACGTCGTCAGCAGGCGGGTGAGCCGGATCGAGGACCCGGGGCGATCGGATTACTACCTGCGCGGTTCTACGCGCGCGGCAAGGCGGTGGAGTTCGTGTCCAATGTCCTGACACTGAAGATCCGTTCCGCGCCGGCAACCTGGGTGAAGGAGCAGATCGCCGCGGCAAAGCAGATCCTGGATGCGCCGGCGGCGCCCAACGACCAGACGGCGAAAGCGCGGCTCGATGCCATCCGCGTCGTTGCGTTTCCTCGACAGTCCGGAGGCGGCGAAGGCGCTCGTGCGGCGGCTGACGGCGGGGCAGGACGTGGACTCGTTCTCGGCCCACATGGGCGTGCTCGCATCGCCGTACCGAAAGCAACTGCTGCCGCTGATGGAGCAGCGCCTGGTCGCGGCCGATCAGCCGGTTTGGGAACGCTACCTGGACACACTGGCGCAACTGGCGGAACTGGTGGCGACCGGCGAACCGATGCCGCCGTACCCCAAGGATGCGGCCGGCCAGAAGGCGTGGCAGGAGGAATCGAAGCGGCGCGCGGACGTTCGGGAGCAGAGACAAAACGAGTACGCGGCGCGGCTGATCGCCTCCCTGCCCGCGAAACAGCCCCAGGCGCGGGCCGTCTCGCTCAACACGCTGCTCAATTTCGGCACGCGGAACGGCCCGGAGCAGCCGTGGCTGCGAAGTGTGGCGGCATCGCTGGTTGCTGACTTCCGCAGCTTGCCGGTGATGACGCAGAGCATGCTGCTGGAGTACCGCTGGAACACGTTGAAGGGCCCGGCGATTCTTCCGGTGTTGCGCGATCTGGTCGAGAACCCGCCGCGGCCGCGGTTCGATCCGCCGATTGAAAGCGTGGCCTTGCGGCGGCTGTATGAGCTTTCGCCGGACGAAGGGCGCAAGATTATTCTGGACGAGATCCGACAGCCCACGAAACACCTGCCCTTCTCCACGTTAGCCATGCTGCCGGACCCCGCGCTTCCCGAATTGAACGATGTACTGGCAGAGCGTTCCGACTCGTTGCTCATTTTGCGATATGCGACAGGCGACATCGTGACGCGCGTCGAGAAGGCATATCTTGAGCGGAACGCGGAGATCCAGAAGCAGAATCTGCCGTATTGCGTGGGACCACTTTTATTCTATTTCCTGAAGTACGACCCGCCGTTCGGCGAGCGCCTGTTGCGCAAGGAATTCGCCAGGCCCGCCGCCGCTCCGGCATGCTACGACATGGGGTTTCAGTTCCTCCAATTCGGGCGATGGGCGTACAGCCCGGCGCTCGAGCGGCTGGCCATAGAGTCGCTCACGAGCCCCAAAGTGCCCGTCAAGCGCGGCGCGGCCGAGGTGCTGGGCAAGTACGGCACGGCGGCCGCGGAGAAGCCTCTCTGGGACACCATGGAGTATTTCCGTTCGTGGTGGAAGGGCCGCGAGCCAGGAGTTGAAGGAGAAGATCGGCGAAGAGTCGATGCAGTTAGAACGCGCCCTGCGAATAGCGCTGGCACAGGCGGACGGGTGGGTGCTCCAGGAACCGGAACTCAGGCGCCTGCTGGCTCTGTGCAGCAGCGAGTGGTGCCGGACGGAGGTTACGAGATGGATCAGCCCCGCGAAGCTGCCGGTGAGCATCGGGATCTCAGCCGCAAGGCGATGCGTTCAGCTATACGGTGGGGCAATACGGCCCAAACACCGGGGAGTGGCTGCGCCGGAAACTGCTGCAATACCCGGAGGCGACTACGTTCCGAGTAGTGCAGTGGCAGAATGAGGCGCGGATTACCGGGATGAGGGAAGCGCGGGAGCGCGCGCAAACCATTCTGGGCGCCTCGGGGCGGAAGTTGGCGCAGTAAATCGCGCATATTGGGAGCGTGCGAGAAACTCTTCGGACGGCTCTTTGCCGATGATCCGGGTTCGCGGTTACCGGTTCCGGGCTTCCCGCGCCCGCCGCTCATAGACGGCTCGCCCGGATAAGAATGCTTCTATAGAGGCCTGCTTGTCGCTGGGATGCGCAAACCGGGCCTCCTTCCGCAGCCAATCGATGGCGTTGTCGAGATAGCGAATGTAATACTGAGCGTCTTCCCAACTGCGTATCGCCTGCCCGTCCAGAATGGCGTACACCGGCGATGTGTGGGCAAAGACAGCTTCGGGACGCCGCGTACCGTAGTAATTGCCCAGCAGCGTTCCCTGGCTGACGTGCACCTTCTTAAAGTCGACTCCGCGCCCGCGGTAGCCATCGAGTTTCTCGTAAGCGCGTGCCGCCAACCAACCGCTCTGGTGCAGCTTGTGCTCAAGGTGAATTTCAGCGCGGTTTCGCGGTCCGCTGGGGGTGGCCTCGCCGATGGCCCGGCCGTTCGAAAATGATCTCGAGACGATCATACGGCAACTGCGATTCCGCCACCGCGTGTATCTGGAGGACGTTTCCGGCGCCCGGCCTCAGTCGTAGGACGCTGCCAGGCTCGTGATTGTTGACCGTGAAAGATAACAGGGGGCTGTTGGAAATGAACGTACGGCCGGCCTTCAGGGCATCGATCCAATTCTGATAGCTGAACTCACCATCTACCCGGGCAAACACACGATTCGCCCCGACCGTGACGAAGGTTGTCATCTTATCCGTTCCGGCGGTGGCCGTCAGGCGGAATCCGCAGTTGAGGTACCTGTACCACAAATGCAGCCCTTCGTTGGCCGCCAATTCCGGAACGACTTGTTTCATGAAGATGGGAAACTCACGGGGATCCATCTGACAGAGGATTTCCAGCCCATCCAGCTTCTCCAGCGCCACATCCAGAGGATTCTCCACCCCGGGCCAACTGGGGAAGTGCGCCCACGATACATAGCCGCCCTGCGCGCGGGCGCGGTCGCAGACTTCCACGTGAAGAGGGTAGTGATAGGGCTGCATGGTCTTCACGGGCTCAATCAGCTTCTTCAGATTCAGGAGGCAGAGATGTCCCAATTGATCGTTGCGGAATTCCTGACTCACGTAAATCAACCGTTGATCGCTGGAGTGAGTGTTGACCTTGCCTTCAAACTGGTCCTGATCCGTGGTGAAGTCCGAGGTCAGGATGTTGGCCACGTTCAGGTCCTCGGCGTCCATTTCCAGCCGGCAGGTCTGGGGCGCGATATGGTGGATATGGATATCGCCGCTGTACCAATCGCGCCGGGACAAGGAAGACCAGCGGGGAAGCGGGATGGTGAACACGCCGTCCCGGAGGTTTTCCGGGCGAAGTTCGCCCTCCGCGATCCGGAACTCGTATCCCTTGACAACCTGGTATTTCAACGGCAGCCATGCGGCATCCACCTGAAAGCTGCCGTCCACATAAGCGAAGCGTCGCGATTGAAATTGGACATCGCCCTCGTGCGCCTGCTCATCCAGATGTGCGGGGTGCCCCAGCGGGACCACTGCTTCGCCGCCGGCCCGGAACAGGCGCACGCGCGCGGGGACGCTTCGTCCCGAAGCTTGGTCCAGTACACGGCAGGTGACCGGCCGCGCCTCGGCCGCGGCATGGGATACCGCTCCCGTCGCCACGAGACCGCGGAGAAAACCACGCCGGTCCGGCATCATCTGCGTGCTCCTTCCGCCGGGGTTCCGGCCGCCTTCTTTTCCAGCGCTGCTACATAGCCAATGAAGTGCGGCGTGTTGGAGACGTAGAGCCCCAGTTCTTTTCCCATGCCGTCCATGTTAGCGCGAGCGGTGGCGGGGTCCAGATTCGCCATGCTGGCCAAGGCCTTTTCAGTGGCGGCAGTCAGTACTTGGCGCAGCCTGGGGTCGTGCGTGCGTTGGTGGGCAAAGGCTACGCCTTCCAGAACCAGGAAGGTCAACATAGGTGAGCCGGCGCCCGCTTCCGGACAGGAAGTGTACCGGAACACCGCAGTGCCGGGCGACCAGAGTTTGTCCACCAGCTAGTATGCGCCGCGCACGATCTCCTGGGCGGCGCGCTCGTCTCCCGTGGCTGCATAATACCGCTGGAGACCCGTCAGAAGCACACCTACCGTGAAATTGAAGTTGCCGAAGTGCGGCGGGTCCGGATGCATGCAGACCCGGTAGAAGTCCCACCCGCCGTCGGGAGTTTGCCGTTCGATCACGCGGTCAACGATGATCTTGGCGGCGTTCAAATAGAAACGGTCGTGGGTGGCCTCATACACCGCCATGCTGAGAATCAGTTGCCAGCCTGGGTTGCGGGTGTTATTGAAGTCATAGTTGCGGGTATCGTAAGTGTCGTAGCGATCGGCGATCATCCGGGCTGTTTCGAGCGACCTTCGGTCCCCGGTCAGAAAATAGTAGTCCAGGTGACCCCGTACGAAGACATGATCCACCGTCAGGATGCCCACCGCGATCCCTTGGCCCGGCACAGGACTCTTGAGGTAGTAGCCACCCGTGTGACCGATGGCGTGATGGTAGACACCACCGATCCGCGACACGTCCCGGTGATGATGAATGGTGTCCACATCCCGGTTGTGCCATTCCATCTGCTCGCCCGCGGAGAAGTAGCGCGAGTCGCCGGTGCGGACGAACTGCATGAGGAGGGCGTGCTGCATATCGTATTCGCTGTTGCCCCAATCAATCCCGCGCTCTCCCCACCAGTCGCCGAAGTTGAGCATCCCGTATTCGCGGTCCCGCTCACGGTCTTTCCAATACTCGGCGAAGCAAAGCGCAAAAGCCTTGTCGTACTGCGCCAGGATGCCTGTTGTCCCGGGCTCCGCCAGTTCGCCGAAGGCCTGGGTGTCCGCATACCAGCGCGGCGGGGCCAGCGCCAACAACGGTTCGCGCTGCGTTCGTATAGCCGCGGGGCGGCCGTCGCTTTCCGGCGCCGCTTCCAACCAGATGTCCTGCGTCTGACTCATCCCCTGCCGGAAACGGTACAGCCCGCTCTGGAGGTAGTAGTAGAGCCGGTGCTCATCCACCGTCCCTTTCGCGGATGCGTACTGGTCACCGCGCAAGGGTGGGCAGATGTCCAGTTCGAAGCCATTCTCAGAGACCGTGAGGTCCTTGGGATAGGTTTGCCAGAAGTCGCGCACGGCCAGCGTGACTCGCCGCGCACCATCGCGCCATTCGGCCCATCCCGGAGCACGCTGGCCCTCGGCCTTCACGCCTCCGCCGTCCAGCACAACCGCATAGCGATTATCCGTATGCTGGCGCAAATGCACTGGCCCGGCGCCGGGGAACGGACCAGACTGGTCGGGGCTTCCGCCCAGGGTCCAGCTTCGCCCTGCCGGCGAGCGCCCCGCGAGGAGTGGTAGACGCAATCGAAGGGTGCGGATGGAGGCAAATTCCTCTTCGCCGAAATCATTGCCCCAGGTGTGCTGGATGCGCACGAAGCGCTGACCGGCATAGGCGTGCAACCGCACGGTATAAGCCAACAGGCTGCGGCCGTTGTCCGCGCGGTAGTGGCCGCTTACGCGGACGGTGGCGCGCACGGGACCGGCCTGCTCGAGTGTCACTTCTTCCGGCGCTCCCAGACTGCTATAACGCGTCCCGTCAGTCGCGGTGACTTCCAGCGTGCCCGGTTCCTCCGCCGAAATCAAAGCCCGGTTGTCCGAGGACAACGATTCCAACAGTCCCCATCGGTGCCGGTTGATGGCGAAACGCAGCGGGCCCGTCTCTACAGTGATCCGGTCGGCACTCTGCATCACGCGAAGCGGAGACGGGAAGCTCCGCCGTGCGACCGCGCTGCCATATTCGAGTGAGTACGCGCCGGCCTCGGACGATTGCGCTTGAAAATCGAGCAGCACCCACTTCACGCTGCCGTCGGGCCAGTTCGCCAGCGTCTCGGTCTGGAGGGGCACTTCCTGGCCCCGCGGGTCCAGCAACCGCAGGTGGCGGTGGGAACCGAGCGCCCCTTTGGGGAAGGGCACGCCTGAGGTAACTGGAAATTGGCGGGCCAGTCCGGAACCTTCCGGGTTCTTGAGATGCAGCGGCAGGCGAGCTCGCTTGACCGTGCCCGCGACTGGCGCGGGCGGCTCCATCCTAAAGCTCCGCCACTGGCTCGCCGCCGGCTGATTTTCGCGGGTCCGCGCGGTGATCCGGAAGCGGTATGCGCGTCCGGGCTGCAAACCCGTCAGCGTGACGCGGTGATTGTTGAGGGCCAGAGATTCCGCGACCGTTGCCGTGCCGGACTCATCTCCATGACCCCATTCGACGGTACAAACCGCCGGCCAGTTGGTAATCCAGGTGAGTTCGGCAGTGCTTCCGCGCGGCTGCGCAAACAGCTCACTGAAGGTGTAGTCGAACCGGCGGGGGCGGGGCTTCTCTTTCAGCAGAATCAAATCCTCGGTGCGATAGATGCCGTCGCGCGTGAGTGTCCGCAGTTCGATGGTTTCTCCGCCACGGAAGCGGTACGGTTCCGACAAGAAGAAAAGCCGGTCGCGATTGTCGTCCGCGTTCGCCACGGCGATGCCGCGCTCCACGCCGTCAATGCGGATGCTGATGCGCTCGTCACCGGGGCCGTCGTAAAACATAAAGCCGGGATAGAACGTTCCAGCCGCCGGCACTCGGGCCATGACGCGGCCCTCGTCTGAGGAGCGCCGCACGTACGGCACGCGGAACGTCTTCTTCTCATCGATGAAACCTTCCAGCCGGCAGTCCAGAATGGGAAGGACAACATTGTGCTTGTCCCGGGCCAGCGCACCCAAAACATCGAGCCCCCAGGTGGCTTCCACGGAGGCCGCTGCCGGCGAGAGCGAGACAAGGAATACCGCGAATTGCAGCCATGTTCTCTTCATACGTTCAGCCTCAATAAGTTTCGATGAGCGGCCGTGGCGGCGGCGCTCCGTCTCGCAGGAATTGCTGGTAGCGCCTGCGGTATTCCTGCTGGTAGGCTTCCACCGCCTCCCGGTAACTGAAACCCGATATGGCCGGGTTCCGCTTCCAGGTGACGTCAACCCGCCGTGCGCTGGCTGGAACTTCCAGGCGATCACGATGTACCGCTACTTCCTGGCCATCTACCTTAGCTCCGCCGGGCGTCACAAACCATGGCAAATGAATCACAACCTTGGAGGGCATGACTTCGAACTTCGGCCGCAACTCCATGCTCATGCCGCTCTCACGAAAGTTAGTTTGGAACGTCACCGGCCCGAAGTAGCTGGGCGCGCTTTCGACCTCGAGAGTTTGGCCAGCTCCACTCCAGGCCGGCGACAGTACCGAAAGCAAGTGCAGTTCATTTTCCTGCTCGCGCAGCAGCATGTTGCGCACCACGCCGATGTATTTCGCCGCGAACCAACCGTGCGGCATGATGTTCTGGCCGATGTCGCGGTCCGCCCAGGGCCGTACGAAAAACTCCCAGCCCGCATTGGTCGCCGAGGTGTGAGCCAGAATGGCGTACAGTTCTCCCAGAGCTTTCTGCTGGTCGCCCCTGACGGTCCAGCTTTCCGTGTTCTTCATGGTCAGGTAGTGATGCAGCAGACCGGCGTAGGTCATGAGTCCTTCCGCATACTTCGCGCGGGTGGCCCGCAGCGTTCCCGTGACCTTGGAGTCGAAGGGCGGCAGGATCTGCTCGGGATAGAGGGCCAGCAGATTGCCCCAGTCCTGCCCACCGGCCACATCGACCCCCGGAGGCATGTAGCCGTTGGTTTTCGCCGTGAGCTCATCCAACTTGGCGACGAATGTGCGGTAGTAGTCGTCATACTCCGTCTGGAATTCCCGCGCATCCTGTGCGGCGCCCACCGCCTTGGCAAGCACAATGGCGTTGCGTAAACCGGCCAGGGCCCAAAAGTTATACCCCGTGATGTGCGCCGCCACGGTGGTGAATTCGGCGTCACCGGGGTTGGTGGCGGGCATGAGATGGAGTGGATCGTTGCGGCGCGCCTGGCGCAACCAGGCGACCGCTTTCTTCACCGCCGGGAAAGCGCGCTCGGCGAAACGCCGGTCGCGGGTTAACCGGTAGTGCTGCCCGAAAGCCCACATGGCCTGTCCCCAGCCATCGAATTGCCCTTCCTGCGACACGAAGTTTCCGTCGGGACGCTGGAAACGGAAGAAGTACTCCAGGCATTGCCGCGCCAGGTCATGACGCCCCGCGAGGTCGTAGGCGTGCACCATGTAAGAGCCATCGCGCAGGAAGAACGCGTTGTATTGAAACTTGTTCACGGTTTGGATGTAGTCATCACCCACGCGATAGCGCGCCAGCATGTCGTAAACCAGGCTGGCCCGAAAGGTGTCCGTAACTTTCTTTTCCGCCAGGCTGATCCGGATTCCCCGGCCGAGTTCCTTTTCCCACCAGGCCGCGGTTTGGCGGAAGGCTTCCTCAAAAGTGGCGGAGCGCAGCGCATTGAGTCTGGGTGCGTCGGCGGCATCGAAGGGTTCCAGCGGCATTTTGAAGATCAAGGTCTGTGTAGCGCCCGGTGCCAGCTTTAGGGCATATTGCGTCATGAGCAGCGGGGTGTCGGGGAGGATCCGCAGGGCGCGCGGGCCGGTATACACCTCGCGTGTCGTCAGCCAAAGATAAGGTTTGGGATTCGCCGGGGCCAGGTAAACCAGCTTGCCCGAGCGCAGCGCGGCATCCTCCTGGAAGCTGTACTTCCAGTTCGGGTCGAACTCGACGCCGGGACGCGCCCGTTCGCCGGGCCGCCCGGGTCCCCAGAAGCGGTAATCGCCGATGCCATCGGATCCGTTTATGGCGCCGGTGTAGCGGAACGCGACTCCAAAATAGGACGTGCGCGCCGCGGTTCCCGAGTTCCGGGCCACCACCCGGATGAAATTCACGGGATTCTGGAGATTTGGATCGTCCGGCAGTGCGTGGCTGAAGGCAGTCACGCCGTAGACGACCGGCCCGTCTTTGTACTCGTAATGAATGATGGGCAGGTAGCCCTTCTCCAGGATCCGTATGCGCTGCGCGGCGGGTTTGGGCGGGTATCCCAGCAAGAACATCAACTCTCCATACCCGGTGCACAGGTAGCCTTCCGGCGTGATCTCGGTGGCGCCTCGGGCGTCCCTCACACCGATGGCATCCGTGGGGGCTACCGGATAGGTGAACGGCTTGCCGGGCGCATCGATGGCCGGATCGACCATCTGGGCCAGGATGGATGGAGCGAGTCCCAGGAACACACAGGATACACTCCGTAAGATCCGATGGTTCATAGCTGGTTGAACCTCCTGTCGGCCAGAGATTAAACTGTACGGCGATTGGAGCCCGTCTGTAAAGCAGGTGTGCGGCGGGCAACCAGGAAGCCCGGTTTGGTAATATTCACAGTCACCGGCGGAAACCAACATGCGCTTCCAATTTTTCTGTCTGGCAGTCGCACTGGTCTGTGTCTCGCCGGACTGCTACTTTCCTGTGGGGCTCCGTCCCGCGAGGAACGGCGTTATCGAGCCGCGCGACCGTTTTCCCTGCAAGGGGCGCTTGTGCCAACATTCCCAGGCAGGCATTGCGCAAGACACTTCGTCGATCGGTCATGATGGTTGCTCCGTAATGCATACTTTGTTACCAAAGTTGTTAGCTAGTGTCAATCGGCACCGCGGCACCGTAGCCGCAAGCGAAGGTTGTAATTATGCCCAGGAATATTGCTTTTCTCGACGATTCGGAGTGGCCGTCTGGTTGTTTCGGATTTGAGCTTCCCACAGATCCAGCCAGCGCGGGCCTGTGCGTCATCGACATGCAGAGGTACTGCATCGATCCGCAGGGCGATCTGGCTCACAGCCTGCAACGGATCAACAGGGCAGCCTTTGAAGGGTTGTCGCAACGGCTGGCCCGGGTGACGGCAAACGTTGAGCGGCTGGTGGCCGTATTTCGCGCGCAAGCCAGACGCGTGGTCTTCACGCGAAACGCGGTTTTGCTTCCAGACCGTGCCGACTTGATCCCGCGCCGCCGGAATCGGGAACAGATGGCGATGAGCGCCACAAAAGGCCAGTCCGGCCACCTGCCGCTGCTAGGCAGTGCCGGACACGAAATTATCCCATCTCTCAGGCCGGCGGCCGGGGAACTGGTCCTTGATAAGAACACTGCCAGCGCTTTCAACTCTACGGCCATTGACCTCTTCCTGCGCAACCTCGGGCTGCAAACACTGGTGATAGCGGGACTGATGTCGGACTTCTGCGTGCTTCTCACGGCACTGGATGCCGCCGATCGTGGCTTCCATGTGATCCTCGCATCCGACGCCTGCACGACTATCGATTCGGGAAGCCACGAAGCGGCAATGCTGTTGTTCAGGCGAGGTTACGGGTACGTGATGGAGACGCAGCAGATTGTCGACTGGCTTGAGGGAACTTATCAGGGCACTTACTAAACATTCCGGCGAGCTCGCTATCGGCCGTGTTTGTGCATTAACACACCACGGAAAGGCCGCACGGAGTTGCCGTGCGCTCCATTCCAAAGTGCGATGGGCCGTGACGCGGAAGTGGAGAATCCGGTCCCTGTCGCGAGCCAGAACCAGGAATACGAACAGGATCTGGAAGCGGACCGGAAGTGCGGCAACTGCGAATCTGGTACGGTGGCACTATGAAGTCCTGCCGGCCACTGCTGTTGTGGAACCGCCAGATCGAACCCAGCGTCATGGTAACCTGCGCCAGGTGGTATCTCTGATTTTCGCGAAGTCCCGGCGATATCGAGCGAATCCGAAATGTGGCAGAATCTGTGGAGACCCCGAACGCACAGCACGCGGGCTTAGGAGAGTAATGAGAGCGATTCATGATGGATCCGTATCACGGCGCCATTTTATGGCTGCCGGGGGCGCCGCGGTGGCGGCGCCGATGATCGTGCCGAGTTCGGTGCTCGGGCAGCGCGCGGGAGCAGTGGCTCCCAGCGACCGCATTTTGTTTGGCGGTATCGGGATCGGCGGCCGCGGCATGTCGTCCGTCGCGTGCATCCTGAGTTACAAAGACGCGCGCATGGTGGCCGTTGCCGACGTCAGAAACGAGCGCCGCGAGTACGTCAAGAGCAAGGTCGACCAGCGTTACCAGAACAATGATTGCCGGATGTATGCGACCGCGGAAGAACTGCTCACGCGCGACGATATCGATGGCGTTGTCATCGCCACCGGCGATCGCTGGCACACGCCCATGTCGATCCTGGCGGCCAAGGCGGGCAAGCACATCTACTGCGAGAAACCTTGCTCGATGACCATTCAGGAGAGCCAGGCGCTGGCCGCGGCCATCCGGCGCTACGGCATGGTGTACCAGGCCGGCTGCCAGCGGCGCAACGGCAAGAACTTTGTGTTCGCCGTGGAATTGGCCCGCGGCGGCAAGCTCGGGCAACTCCAGACGCTGCATTGCAATTGCGTACCGGGCCCCCTCACGAGCCACGACTGGCTTCCGGCCGAGCCCCAGCCGCCTAAAGAGGTGGTCGATTGGGACCGCTGGCTGGGCCCTTCGCCCTGGCGCCCGTACCACCCCCGGTACGTCTCAGGAGGCTGGCGCGGCTTCTTCGATTTCCACGGCGGCGGGATTTTGGAATGGAGTTCGCATACCGCCGATCTCTGCCAGTACGCCAACGACGCCGATGACACGCAGCCCATCGAGTACGATCCTCAAGGTTCCGATCCGACGCCCTACTCGGTGCACTGCCGCTATGCCAATGGCGTGAAACTGGTGCACCGCGACACGGGTTGGATGGGCCTGGGCACGTGCAGCGTGCGTTTTGAGGGAGACAACGGTTGGGTGGAGACGGGCGACAGCGGGAAGATCGAGGTCTCCGGCAACCTCAAGTCCGAGCTTCCTCCGCCGGAGCAAGGAGAGGCATTCAACCTCGCTCTGCATTACCACTGGCGGGATTTCATCCAGTGCATCAAGACGCGCTCCTTGCCCAAGGCCAATGCCACAGCCACGGCCAACAACCACATCGGCTGCCACGCGGCGTACATCGCCTTTCAACTAGGGCGCAAGCTGACCTGGGATCCGGCGAAGCAGGAATTCTTGAACGACGCGGAAGCCAACCGCATGCGGTCGCGCGAGATGCGAGAGCCCTGGCGGATCGTTTAGGGAACCGGACTGCCGGGAAGGAGATTCGAGATCATGCAAACGACTGGACAAACGAAGCCGCGCCCCAAGGCCGTGGAGCCTCCGCCGGAGTTTCGCGCGGGCAAGATCATGTCGATGGACTCGCCGCAACTGGTGGCGATTCTGAAGGACCCCGCGGCGACCGAGTTCCAGAGGATGAAGGCCTGCCAGCGCCTGGCCGTGGTCGGCACGAAGGACGCCGTGCCCACTCTGGCGGCGATGCTCAGCGATCCGAAAATGGCGCACTACGCCCGCTTCGCCCTGGTTCCGATTCCCGATCCTTCGGTGGACGACGCCCTGCGCGAGGCGGCCAAGAAGCTGAAGGGCCAACTGCTGGTGGGAGTCCTCAACTCCATCGGCCAGCGCCAGGATGTCAACGCCGTCCCGCTGCTTGCCAGGCTGCTCTATGGCACCGACACGGAAGTGGCCTGTGTGGCGGCAGCTTCACTGGGGTGCATTAGCGGCCCCTCGGCTACCAAGACGCTGCAGGACGCGCTGCTCAAGGCGAGGGGCGTGGTGCGGAAAGCGGCGGCGGAGGCCTGCCTGGTCTCGGCCGAAGGGCTGATGGCGCGGGGCGACCGCCAAGCAGCGCTAGCTCTTTACGCCGTCCTGAGCCGTCCCGACATGCCGAAGCCCGTGCGGCTGGCGGCCATGCATTCGACCATCGTCGCGGAGACTTCGCTCACGCGGCCGCGTCCGGCGGCGCCTGCGCAGTGATGCAAACGCGGATCTGGCAGGGTGGCGCCGTGTACTCCTGCCGGGCACCGCTGTCCGCAGCCAAAGCCGTATCCTCGACTCGCCGCTAGCCCCCGACATCCCGGACCCAGATATTGCCCGGATCCTGGCGAACACTCCGTCCGCCCGTCCCCACAGCCTTGAGTGGGTGGGCGTTCGATTACCCAACTGCATATGTCGATCACGTGGATATTCTGGTCGAGGATGACGTCGCCGGACAGCACGCGGTCCCAGTAGAAGTTGCGGATGCGCACCTCAAGGGGAGAGGCGTTGGGTCGTGGTGGATAGTTGATCTCGGGCGCATGGTAGTAAGTCGACGCGCAGGCTACCTTCCCGATCGCCCCCTGATGAACCCGTCCCACCATCTCGGAGAAGGGCGGAGCGCAACGCACCTGGAAGCCCACCTCCAGGCTCAGCCGTCCCTGTGCTTGCTTACCAATCTCGATAAAACGCTGACACCCTGCCACGTCCACCGCAGCGGGCTTTTCGCAATAGACGTGCTTGCCGGCTTCCACCACACACTTCAAATGCTCGTGATGAAAGTAGTCCGGACTGGAGATCACAACCACGTCAACGTCCTTCGCGTGGGCCAGTTGCTCGAACGCTCTCGGACCACGAAACACCAGTTTCGGGTCGATGCCGGCGTAGCCCTTTCGGGCTGCGAAACCGTTCTAGTACCGTTGGGCGTCCTCCAATTTGTCAGCGAACAAATCCGCCAATGCCACCATGCGGATGTTGGTGTTTTCGATGAACGCGGTTGTCACCGCGCGGCCGCGGCCTCCGCAGCCTATGATTCCCATGCGCAAGGCCGAATTGGCACCACTGCCGCGTACCGCCTCGGGCCGGACCAACACGGCGCCCGCAGCCGCGGTGCCGGTTAGAAATCGGCGTCTGTCGAGAAATGAATTGGTCTGAGTCACGCTTTGCGTCCTTTCACTCCGTCTCACGGATAATCTTCTCCAAGTAAGTCACGGCGTTTCGCACTTCCTCGATCTGTTGGGGGCCGGAGGTCTCGCGCTCGATGGTGATCGCACCGGTGTAACCAAGCCGGCGTAGTCCGCGAATGACTCGCGGAAAGTCCACCTTTCCCTCTCCTATCGGCACTTCACGGCCGAGTCGCCGGGGATCGGTCGGAAAAAAGCCATCCTTGGCATGTACGCTGCGAACCAACTTTCCGAGCACGTCCAGCGCGTCCACCGGATTGCCTTTGCCATAGAGAATCAGGTTTGCGGTGTCCAGGCCCACGCCGACGTTATCGAGACCGATGTCGGTAATGGCCCGCAGCAACGTGACGGGTGTTTCCTGTCCCGTTTCACAGAGAAACCACTGGCCATTTGCTTTCGCATGTGCAGCCACCTCGCGGATGGCGGTCACAGCCTCTTCATACTTCGGTTCCGAAGGGTTTTCGGGGATAAAACCGACGTGGGTCTGAATGGCTGGGATGTCCAGAATCTTGGCAAAGTCGGAGGCCTGCTTCATCGCGTCCATCCGTGCACGCCGGGTCCGTTCCGGAACCAGACCAATCGTGGCGGGACCGCGGAGAAAGTCCCACACCATTTCGCCCGGGCCCAGAGTTTCGACCGCCGTCACTTCGATGTCATACCGTGTAATCGTGATGGTCGGCGAAGGGGAACCCCCAGCCGGTCTCTTTCAGGCTGGGCCGCGGTTCCGCTGGAATGGCGCGCCGCACGCTTGATAGGAAAAGCAAGACCTTAAGTTCTTTATTGCCGAATATTCTTTCTATTCCCGGATATGGGACCAGCCGACCTGATCTCTTTTTGAAACCAGTTATAGTTTCAGTCGCTGCCCCGGCCGCCGTCGCCTTCGGCGGTGCAAACTGGGCCGGCGGGAATTGGCGCTATACTCGCTAACGGGGCGCGCCAACTTTCCATTTCACGCTGAACCGCCGCATGACGGTCATGGTTTCCTCTCCCGTCCCATTACCTGCAGATAGCCCCATGCCCGCCGCTCGCCAGGAACCCCTGCCGGGGCATACCACTGTTCGTGACGGAAGTTATACGGATTGCCGGAGCCGTCCCTCTTCCGGTCCATGTCGCCGAGGACGATTTTCACCCGCATCTCCGATTTGCCCATGTCCGGGGAATAGAACTGCCCGGCAGCCACCTCCAGGCAGGGATCGAAGCGTATGGCCCACTCGAGGATATAGCCTTTGCCTTCCGGCTTCTTCTTCGCCGCGCACTTCTGGGCGCCGATCTCGATCCACTTCTGATAGGTCTCCCAAGCCTCCCGTCTCGCCCGGGGCTCTCCCTCCAGAATCCCTCCCACGCCCACACCGCCGGGGCGGGACTTAGTCAGGTTGCAAACCATTTGCCAGGAAGATCCGTTGCCTTCGACCTCCGCTGGAGGAGGGGTGTTCGTGGTATGCAGCAGAATCTCCATTTCATCACCCAGCCACGGGAATCCCTCGCGGGTCAATTCGTGGGCTTTAGGATTTGAGGCCGGCAGATAGCGATCCGTGTCGATGCCGTAGAGAAGATCATCCGTCACATCAGCCGCAAAGTAGATGAACTTGTCATCGTGCTTCACGTAGCCCTTCATCGACAGGTCTTTTTCATCCGTCACGGGATGGAAGGCCGGCCACCAGTCCTTCACGCCCCGGAACTCCGCGGCGTCGTTCCATTCTCCCGGCGACAGGACCCCGTCGAGCACGGGTGTCTTGCCGTAGTAGGAGACCAGAACGGGGGCCTGGTCCTGTCCCGCCATGAGTAAGGGCATGAGCAGCAGTACAACCGGCGCAAGGTAATGGATGACTGGCCGGAAGATCTTCCCGTTCCCCGGTGCTTGAGGCATCAGAATGTTACCGGCGATTTCTGAGAGCATAGGTCCATTGTCCACCCTCCGGAAAGAAAGGGGCCCGGTTTCCGGATTGCATCGAGGACCGGAAATCCGCGGGAATCGTAACCAGTATCATTCCGGTTCGCGAGAGAGCCGCGAGACCTGGTGGGGCCGGGCTTCCGATTGCCGAACGTCAGCGCGCATGAGGAGTTGCCGCATCTGACCCTTCTGTGAGGAGCCTGACGTCGTGGCCGACGGCCCAACGGTCTCCTCCAGGACAGCCCGGAGGCCTTCTCATTTCACGGTGTCAGCGGCGCCCACTCGTAGCCGTCGCGTTGCAGAAGTTCGTCAGCGGCTAGCGGTCCTTGCGAGCCTGCCGGGTAGAAGCTCAAGCCGGCCAGCGGATGCGTCCAGGCCTTCAGCACGGGTTCGACGACCATCCAGCCGGCCTCCATCATGTCCCCCCGCTTGAAGAGACTCGCGTCGCCTACCATCGCGTCGTAGAGCAGAGTTTCGTAACCGGTACGGTTCTCGCGGCCGAAGTAGTCGCGATAGCAGAAACGCATCTCAACGGGGCGAACTGTCACGGCCGGTCCCGGCACTTTCACCGCGAATTCCAGCGAAATGCTCTCCTCGGGTTGTATGTGAATCCACAGACGGTTGGCGGACGGCAGTGTGACCGAAGCGTTGCGGAACAACGTCAAAGGCGCTTTCCGGAACTGGACCACCACCTCGGTTTTGCGCGCCGCCAGCCGCTTGCCGGTGCGGAGATAGAAAGGGACTCCGGCCCATCGCCAGTTGTCCACCGCCAGTTTCATGGCCACGTAAGTCTCGGTCACGGAATCGGGGTCGACGCGCGGCTCCTGCCGGTAACCCGGCACAGAGGCCGCCCCGTCGGTGCCGGCCTGGTATTGCGCCCTCACGGTGCAAAGCCCGCAGTCCTTGGTTCCCAACGGCGGGACTGCCGCGAGAACTTTGACCTGCTCGTTGTGCAAGGCCGCTGGCGAAAAAGAACTGGGGGGCTCCATGGCGGTCAAGGTCAGCAGTTGCAGCAGGTGGTTGGGAACCATGTCCCGGAGGGCTCCCGTGTGATCGTAATACCCGCCCCGCAGTTTCACCCCGGCCGTCTCCGCCACAGTGATTTGCACGTGCTCGATGTAGCGCCGGTTCCAGACCGGCTCAAAGATGCCGTTGGCGAAACGCAGCACCAGGATATTCTGGACCGTCTCCTTGCCAAGGTAGTGGTCTATGCGGTAGATCTGCTCTTCCGTGGCGACCTTGGTGAGCCCATGGTTGAGCTTGCGGGCGGAATCCAGATCGTGCCCGAAGGGCTTCTCGACCACCACGCGGCGCCAGCGTCCGTCAGTCTGCTCCAGCAATCCCGCGCTGCCCAGACGCTTAGTGACCTCCAGAAAGTAGTCCGGCGCCGTCGCCAGATAGAAGAGGTAGTTACCGGCCGTGCCTTCGGTCCGGTCTATCTCCGCGAGTTTCTCAACCAGCCGGGCGTATCCGGTCTGCTCGGTGAAATCGGCCTGGACGTAATAGAGGCGCGAGGCCAGAGAGTCGAGGGTAGCATCGGAGCCGGGTGAGTCTCCGGCAGCCTCTCGCACACTGGTCCGAAACTGTTCCCTGAACTGGTCCTCGCTGAGAGGGTGCCGGGCCAAGCCGACGATGGCGAAGTGTTCCGGCAGCAGACCGTCTTTCCCCAGATTGTGGAGCGAGGGGAACAGCAGACGCTTGGTCAGATCGCCAACCGCGCCGAAAATGACCAAGACACAAGGTCCCGCGGGCTTCGGCTTGGAGTCCGCGGTCAGAATTCCGTGAACCAACGCGTCGGGATCAGCCGTGGCGCTCATGCCGCCACCTCCGGCTCGCGCGAGTTACTCCGCCGGCGGTGGTCCCCGCCTTCCACGAAGTCCCGGCGGAGTGTGCCGTGCCGGAATGTCCCACCGTCGTCAGCCAGCTTTCCTAGAAGGTTCATCGCAGGATCCTCAACATGCGCTATGACCAACATAGCGCTCCCTGCCGAAGGCGGGGGATTGTGCCGCGGCACAGATGCTCACTCCACGCGGAAGGGGTGGCGGCTCTCCGAAGTCTGCTGGCCCACCAGATCGCGCACCGTGAGCACGATGGTGTACTCGCCCGGTTTGGTGTCGGCTCTGCCGGTGAGGCTTAGAAGGCCGGGAACCCATCTGCGGGGATAGAAGGGCTGCTCCTGTTCGGTGGCCGCTTGCGGTTGCGAGTACAGCACCTTGCCGGAGGGGCTCAACACGGTGAGACCGTAGTCGACCTGGAAACGGTTCTTTTCGCCGAGCTTGTAGCCGGTGATTTCAAACCGCGCCCAAACCGTGTCGGCGGGACGATAGACGGGAGCGGCGAGCGCCCCGGCGTCGTCTTCCGAGCGCAGGAAACGGAAGTTGCGGGCGGTGATGGTGGCAGCCGGTTCCATCGCGCGTCCCCGCACTTGCAGGGACGCTTCGGCGGTGGCTTCGGTACCGGCCAATTCGTCTTTCACGGAGATAGCGAGACGATAAAGTCCCGAGTCCAGATAGGGAGGCAGAACGAAATCGTGCCGTGCCATGGGGCGCCAGTTCTTGTCTTCCGGGGCCAGGTCCGCTTCCAGTTTCCCGCTGAAGGGAGGGACCAACGGAACGTTCAGGCGATCGACGGGCCGCGCCGTGTAACTCAACTTGATCTGGCCGTTCTCGGAGGTGGTGAACCCTTCCACATGGAAGGTGAAGAAGACCGTCTCGCCGGGCACGAAGGTGTAGCTTGGCGGCAGGGCCGGTCCCCCGTCGAACTGGTGCACGGTGATGTCAACGACCGCGAGTTTCTTCGCGGGTTGGGGCGGGGCGGCCAGCGCCATCAGGAATGCGGCTAGAAAATGCGCGGCCGCCATGACGTTTGATCGCTCGCTCCCCTATTTTTCCTGTGGTATGGGCACCGGAGTGATGGGCGCCGCGGGGGTTTCGGAATCGAGACGAAGAGGAATTTCGACCAGAGCGTACTTTTCATCGGCGTTTTCGAAACTGTCGGTGACTCGCAGTTGATAGGCGCCGACGGGAACGTCGAAGACGACGCGTCCCTGTTGCGTCTCAACGGGCCGGATGCGGCGCAGCACTCCCAACCATTCCGGAACGCCGCCCGCCTCGGCGAACTCGGGATACGTCCTACCTTTGGCATCCTGGAGAGTGAGATGCGGAATAGTGGCCTCGGTGGCTCCACTGTTGGTCACCGTAAGCCGCACTACCAGGAACCGGTGCGTCGGATATTTGGGACCCATGGGATCGTCGATCTGCGGCCTCCAATCGGCATCCAAGACCGTGAAAATCAACTGTCCCACCTGCACTTGCTCGCCGGTCCGGAACACGCGAGCGCCACTACTCGAGCCATGTTTGCAGGAGGAGCCGGCCAACCCCGCCGCCAGGAGTAGGCACAGGCCCGCGATACACGGCCGCGAGCAGGCCATCAATTCAGTAATTTTCCACATGAAGGCTCCAGACTATACTCCTCTCGACCTTAATGCAAGTTGTGGTCCCATGGCAATGGCTAAGGACGAAAAGGACGAAAAGTTGCCCGGGCGGAGCGCCGGGCGGGTTGCGGCATCGTAAGGGACTGGAGGTCCAATTCGCCGTCAACGGGACGCCCAGCGAGAACTCGACCGGCTTCATCGCAGTGCCGGACGAGAGCGGTGCACGCGAGCCCGGCAGTATGAGTTGGCTGGTTTCGGGATTCGCGTTGGAGGGCTGGCGCGTGTGTGGGCAACGGCGCGCGTTACAAGGAGCGCAGCTCGACCACCATCGCGTCGAGCGCGATGCTCTTCTGGATGTTGCGGCGCAACAGGTCCATCAGCTCGTCCACCTTGGCGACGGCCTTGCGCATCCACTCGAAGCGGGCCCTCGCCGCGAGCGCTTCGAGTGCCGGCCGGATGTCGGGGTTGCGCAACTCGCCGCGGCCGTATTGGAGGGCCAGGATGTCGCCCAGCAACAGGTAGAGCACCTTCAGGTACGACTCCAGCTTCTCCTGCCTGCGCGCGGCGATGGATTCGGCGTGCTTCACCCAAACGCCAAATTCGGCTTCTCCGCACGCCGCCGCGAGCAGCGCCAGCATGGCCGCGCGCCGCTTGTCGTATTCTTCCAGGTCGAGCGAGAGCGCCACGCCGGGACTTCCGGCGGCCAGCGCCAGGCGGCGCTCCGCGTGGTCCAATCCGCGCGCAGAGGCGAACTCGCGCATCTCGTCGTTCGCGAGCCGCTTCATGTGGAAAGGTATGGCGCGCGAGCGGATGGTGGGCAGCAGATCGTACGGATTCTCCGCCGTCATCACCAGGATCAGATGCTCGGGCGGTTCCTCCAGCGTCTTGAGCAGCGAGTTGGCGGCCTGCTCGCCGGCGCGGTCCACGTGGTCGATGAGAAACACGCGCCAGGAGCCTTTGAGCGGTTTGTACTGCGCGCGCTCCTTGAGCAGGCGCATCTGCTGAATGGAGATCTGGCGTAGCGGCCCGTCGGGCGGGAAGGTGACGAAGTCCGGATGCGAGCTAAAGAATAACGGATCCTCGACGCGCTTTTCCGACGGCCACTTCTCGCGCTCCTCGACGATGGCCACGTTGTGCGCCAGGCTCAGGTCGTCCCGCTCGATCTTTTCGGCGCCGCCGGTCAGCCGGGCCGCGAACCTGCGCGCGAGCGTGGCCTTGCCGACGCCTTCCGGGCCGTCCAGCAAAATGGTCTGCGCGATGCGTTGCGCGTCGATCATACGATCGAGCGCCTCGACCACGTCGCGGTTGCCCTGCAAGCGCGTCAATCATGCGGCGGCAGCTTTCCCTGGACGGCGTCCCAAACGCGCGCGCGCCACTGTGTCGATATCGCCGCGCCCTTCGACCACGGCGAACGCGCTGCGGCTCCAGGCGGACCATTTCCCGGTAGCCCTCGCGGACCCGCCGGTAGAACTCCGCGGCTTGCTCGTCCATGCGGGTTTCGGCGTTTCCCGCGACGGCGGAGTTACGCGCGCGGGCGCGTTCCAGGCTGGTGTCGAGATCGATGTCGACCATCACCGTCAGATCCGGCGCGACGCCCTGGCAGGCGATGCGGTCCAGCGCCAGCACCACCTCGCGGCCCAGCCCGCGGCCGTAGCCCTGGTAGGCCATGGTCGAATCCGTGAAGCGGTCGCGTGACGCACGATGGCGCCCCTGGCCAGCGCCGGCAGCCACCCATTGCGTCGACGTTCTGCGCGCGGCCGGCGAAGTAGAGCAGCAGTTCGGCGCGCGGCGCAGAGCGCCTCGTTCGCCGGGTCCAGCAGGATGCGGCGCATCTGCTGGCCGATGGGCGTGCCGCCGGGTTCGACGCGTTTCGAGACCTCGTAGCCCTGCGCGCCGCAGCCGCTCCGCCAGCATGCGCATCTGCGTGGTCTTGCCGCAGCCGTCCATCCCTTCGAAGGTGACGAAGAACCCGCGCCGTGGCTCAGTCATAGACAAAATGGAACAACCTTCTTCAGATCTTCCCACGCTTCGCGCTTGGCGTTCTGATTGTAGGGCCGCAGCAGATAGGACGGATGATACGTCACCATCACCGGGAATGTCGCGCCACTTGTGCCACTTCCCGCGCAGCCGCGTGACGCCGTCCTTGCGGTTGCAGCAGCGCCTTGGCCGCCGTCCCGCCCAGCGCGCAGATGGCCTTCGGGTTGGATGCGCGTCAAGCTGGCGGAACAGGAACTGGCCGCAGATTTCCATCTCGTCGGGCTGCGGCGTGCGGTTTTCCGGCGGCCGGCACTTCACCACGTTGCAGATGTAGACGTCCCGGCGCTGCGATCGGGATGCCTTCCTTTGCGCGCGGTGTTCTCGATCATCTGCGTCAGCAGCTGCCCGGCGCGGCCGACGAACGGAATGCCCTGCGCGTCTTCGTCGGCGCCCGGTCCTTCGCCGACGAACACCAGTCGGCGCCTGCTCGTTGCCCGACGCCGAACACGATCTTGTTGCGGCCCTGCGCACAAGCGGCAGCGGTGGCAATCGCCGATGTCGGCGCTGATCTTCGCGAGCGTGTCGCCGGCTGGCGCGAGGAGGCAGTTCGATGGGCATGGGCTGCTGGCGGTGCGTGCCGGCAGCGGCTGTGGCACGCGCCGTGCGCCGGTAAACGGTCTTTCACACCGAGATCCTGGTAGAAGCTCAGATACTGGCGCAGTTGCTCGCGAGTCATTGCGCGGCGTGCAGGGCCAGGCGCAGCGCATCGCATCTCGTCGAAGATGCGGCCGGCGATCTCGCGCTTGGACGCGCGCCGGAAGCGGCACGGTCTCGCCGGTCGCTCAGCACCAGCACCACTTCGTTGCAGTCGGATTCAAAGCCCGTCCCGCCTGGGCCACCAGATTGCCGACCACCATGTCGCAATTCTTGCTGCTTGCATCTTGCGCCGCGCCTCCTCGACCAGGTTCTCGGTTTCGGCGGCGAAGCCGATCAGCAGCCGGTCGCCCTTCTTGCGGCCCACTTCGGCCAGGATGTCGGGCGTCGGATCCAGATCGAGCGAGAGCCGCGCGGCGGTCTTCTTCACCTTCTGCGTGGGGACGCTGGCGAGGTGATAATCGGCCACGGCGGCGGCCTTGATGATGATGGTGGCCTGCTCGAGATGATCCATCACCGCCTGCGCGCATCTCGGCGGCGGTGCGCACGCGAACCAGCGTCACGCCGGCCGGCGCCGCCAGACGTGCACGGGGCCGGAGACCAGCATCACGCGCGCGCCGCGCGCCGCGGCGGCTTCGGCCAGCGCGTAGCCCATCTTGCCGCTGGAGCGGTTGCGAGATATAGCGCACCGGATCGAGCGGCTCCTGGGTCGGCCCCGCCGTGATCAGCACCGTTTCGCCTTCCAGGTCCCGCTGCTGGTTCAGCAATCGCAGCGGCACGCCGTCGGCGATGCGTCTCCGGCTCGGCCAACCGTCCCGGACCGATCATGCCGCAGGCCAGCGGGCCTTCGTCCGGTTCGACGATCGCAGTGCCCGCGCGCGCGCAGCGATTTCGAGGTTGGCCTGCGTGGCCGGATGATTCCACATGTTGCGTGTTCATCGCCGGCGCCAGCAGCCACGCGGTCCCGTGAAAGCCAGGTAGAGCGTGGTCAGAAAATCGTCCGCGAGGCCGTGCGCGAATTTGGCCAGCAGATTCGGCGGTGGCCGGCGCCACCACCAGCAGCGTCGATTCTCTGCGCCACGCGGATGTGTTCGATGGCGCTCGACAGCGTGTCGTCGGCGCTAGCGGCGGCGAACATGCCGGTGATGACCTTCCGGCCGGTGAGCGCGGCAAAGGTCAGCGGGCGGACAAACTCCTGCGCGGCGCGCGTCATGACCACCTGGACGCTGGCAGCCGCGCTCCATGAGCGCGCGCGCCAGCTCGGCGGCCTTATACGCCGCGATGCCTCCGCCGACGCCGAGGACCACGTTCATGGCTTCACCGATGTCTCTTCCGGTTCGAGTCTCCGGCAGGGCACGTCTGATGCGCACGGGTCCTCGTACTTCACCAGGCCGCGGCGAACTTCTTCCATCGCCGCCACGGTGGGCTTCTTCGACGTGGTGGGCAGGCAGGCTGCGCGCGCCGCCCTGCAACTGCCGGGCGCGCTTGGCGGCGACGATGATGAAAGCGGTAGGTGCTGGCTTCCGGATCGTCCGGAATCACGTTGTTTGCGATTGTTTCAGAATGTTTTCAGCCATTTGGTATCTCGCTCCATTCTTACAAGACTCGAACGTTTCCAGAATCGGGCGGATCTGCGTCCTCCATCCGGCCGCGGCGGATTCGCTCGGCCTTCACGATGGCGACCAGCGTGTCGACCGACGGCGCCGACCTCCCGGTTCACCAGCACGTAGTCGTACAGCTTCGATAGTTCCGAATCTCCCGGCCGCTTCCTTCAGCCGGCGCTCGATCACATCTTCCGAGTCCTCCGAGCGCGCGCGCAGCCGTTCCTCCAGAATCTCGCGGGATGGCGCCAGGATAAAGATCGTTACAGCGTCCGGAATCCTCTCCTTTAATTGTCGCGCACCCTGGACGTCGATGTCGAGCACCAGGTCGCAGCCGTCGCCGCGCGCCCGCTCCAGCTCCGACCGGTGCGTGCCGTAGTAATTGCCGAAGACCTCGGCGTATTCCAGGAACTCGTCGCGCGCGATGGCGGCCTCGAACTCCTCTCGGCAGATGTAGTGGTAGTTTCCGCCGGGTTGCTCCTGTCCGCGCGGTGCGCGCGTGGTGTAGGAGACCGAAAAGCGCAGGCCGGGTACCGTGGCCATCAGTCTCGCCACCAGCGTGCGATTTGCCGGAGCCCGAGGGCGCCGAGATGATGAATACCGTGGTCATTCGAGATTCAGCGACTGTTCGCGGATCTTTTCGATGTCCGCCTTGCGGCCGAGCGCCAGCTCGGTGATCGCGCAGGCCCGTCTCGCCGATGCCGGTGGTCTTCGACAGAATGGTGTTGGTCTCGCGGTTCATTTCCTGCAGAAGAAAGTCGAGCTTCTTGCCGACCTCGCCGCCCGCCTCGAGCAGCGCGTCCAGTTGCCCGGCGTGGATCTTCAGCCGTGCCACTTCCTCGCCGATGTCGCTGCGGTCGGCCAGCAGCGCGGCTTCCTGCGCCAGCCGCTGCGGTTCCACGCCCGCGCCCTTGAGCAACTCGGCCAGCCGCTCTTGCAGGCGCGCTTGAAAGGCCGCCGCGGCGCCGGCGCGAATCCGTTCGAGCTCGTCCGCGGTGGCGCGCAGCGAGGCCGGTGCGTTCCACGCAGCACGCGCGGCAATCTCCCGGCCCTCGCGCTCGCGGAAGGCGTTGAGCGCCTCCAGCGCCTCGGTGAGCGCGGCTTCGGCGTCGGCGGCGATCAGGTCGCCGTCGTCTTCTCCCGGCCGATTCGGCGAACATGCCCGGAATGCGCAGCGCGACGTTCAGGTCCGGCTCTCCCGTGAGATGGTACTTTTCCCGCGCCGCGCGGAACGCCGCCAGAATAGGATTCCAGCAGCGCGGCGGTTCAGATGACGGCAGATCCTCGGCGCGCGCCGCCGTGAAGCCCATCGGTGGCTTGCACGTAACCGCGCGCCACGTGCCGCTTCACCACCTCCCGCAAACGGCCCTCGCAGGGTTCCAGTACCGTCGCCAGGTGCAGGTGCAAATCCAGCCCCCGGTGGTTCAGGCTCTTCATGTTCACGGTGAATTCGCCGTCGCGGGGTGGTCCTGCGGACGCGCGCGAATCCGGTCATGCTGCGAAGGGGTTTTGGCGATGTGCTCATGGGTTCTCCAGCGGGTCGGCTTCCAGAAATTGCAGTTCGTGCAGCCGTTGATAGATGCCGCCGCCCGCGACCAGTTCCTCGTGCGTGCCGGTTTCGGCGATGCGGCCGCGGTCGAGCACCACGATCTTGTCGGCGCGGCGGATGGTGGACAGCCGGTGCGCGATCACGATCACGGTGCGGTTCGGCCATCAGGTTGCCCAGCGCGCCTCTGCACCAGCATTTCGGATTCGGTGTCCAGGTGCGAGGTGGCCTCGTCCAGAATCAGGATCGGCGCGTTCTTCAGCAGCGCCCGCGCGATGGCGATGCGCTGCCGCTGCCCGCCGCTCAGCTTCAGCGCCGCGCTCTCCGATGACGGTGTCGTAGCCTTCCGGCAGCCGCACGATGAATTCCTCGGCCAGCGCGTTGCGGGCCGCTTCGCGCACCTCTTCATCGGTGGCGCCGCGGCGGCCGTAGCGGATGTTGTTGGCCACCGTGTCGTTGAACAGGAACGTGATCCTGCGCCACGATGCCGATCTGCGAGCGCAGCGAGGAAAGCTCCACGTCGCGCATATCCAGACCGTCGATGCGGACCGCGCCTTGGCTCACGTCGTAGAACCGCGGCACCAGGTTCGCCAGCGTGGTCTTGCCCGCGCCGCTCGGTCCCACCAGCGCCACCACTTCCCCGGCCTTCACTTCCAGATCGATGTCGTGGAGCGTGAAGCCGTTGGCGGAAGTCGGGTAGCGGAAGCTCACCTGGTTGAACCAGATGCTCTCGTGGAATCTCTCCAGCCGCCGCGCCCCGGGCTTTTGGCTCACAACTTCTTCGCGGTCCAGATACTCGAAGCACCTTTTGCGACGCGCCCAGGGCCTGCTGGAAGATGTTGTGAATGCCGGTGAGGCGTTTCACCGGCTCGTAGAGCATCAGCAGGGCGATGACGAAGACGGTGAATTGGCTCGCCGAGGTCATCGCGTCCGGCCTTTGATTTGCGTGCGCGCGTAGGTGAGCAGGCCCACGATGGTGATAGCGCCAAACAATTCGATGAGCGGCGCTGGCGATGGCCTGCTGCGCCACATAGCGCAGGCTGCTGGAACGCAGGCGGCGCGCCACGTCGCGGAAACGCCGCGATTCGTGCTCTTCGGCGCCGAACGACTTCACCACCTGCTGGCCGCTGAGCGCCTCCTGCAGCACTTGCGTCAACTCGGCCGTGTCGTCCTGCGCGCGGCGCGTGGTGCGCCGGATGCGCCGCCCGATGCGCAGCGTCGGAATCAGCACGAAGGGCAGCACGCGTCAGGCTTACCAGCGCCAGTTTCCAGTCCTTCTGCAACACCACGCAGAGCAGACCGATCACGGTGAAGGATTGCCGCAGCCAATCGGCCAGCATGTGCGAAGTGGCCACCTGGATCTTGTCGATGTCGTTCATGATCGACGACGTCAATTTTCCGGTCGAGTGCAGACTCGAAGAACTGCGCGTCCTGCCGCACGCATTTTTTCAAAGACCCTCTGGCGCAGGTTGGTGATCGCCGACAAGCCGACATAGTTCACCAGGTAGGTGCCGAGGTATTCCGAAACCCCTTTTATGAAGAAGACCAGCGAGAATCGCCATAGGCCACCATGGTCCAGACATTGTGAATCATGGACGGCACCAGGTAGTCCAGAGTAGATTTGCTTGCCGATGACCGGCAGCGTGACCAGCAGCACCGGCGCCTCGGCGGAAGCCGGGTTCAGCACGCGGTCGATCACGGGGCCGATCAGCAGCGCGATCATGGCCTGCGCCGCGCCCACGCACCCCATCAGGAACACGCTGGCCAGCAGCGGCACCCAGTACGGCCGCACGTAGCGCAGCAAACGCGACATCTGTTTCATGCCGCCACCCTGTGCGCGCGCTTGAGCGGTGGGATCGCCGGAGCCGTTAGCACGCAGTCTCGCGATGGACGCGGGCGGATCATAGCCCGCCGCGCTCCAACCGGAGCCCATCGAGCACGCTTGGCATTGCGCGGGCTGTCTCACTCCTCGATCCGGGCTTCGTCGATCAGCATCACCGGGATGTCGTCGCGGATCGGATAGACGCGCTTGCACTGCGGGCACTTCAAGCCGTTTTCGTCCGGCTTGAGTTCCACCGGCGCCTTGCAAAGCGGGCACACGAGAATATCCAACAATTCTTTGCTGATTGCCATGGCAGTCTCCAGTGTACTTCGCGCGCGGCGCCCACGGGTCCGCGCGCCACTAATTTCGGTCAGCGTCCCATTTCCGCGCGGGCCTTGGCGATGGCCTCCAGATACTGCTTCGCCTTGCCCTCGATCACGTCGTAGCGGCCTTCCTGGATGCTCTTGGCGTCCACCAGTTCGCCGCCCACCGCCACCGCGCAGGCGCCCGCCTTAAGAAACTCGCCCGCCGTTTCCAGGTTCACGCCGCCGGTGGGGATCATCTCGATGTGCGGGAAGGGTCCTTTCAGGGCCTTAATATACTTTGGGCCGCCCACATTGCCGGCCGGGAAAATCTTGACGATGTCGGCGCCCGCCTCCCAAGCGGTGAGCACTTCGGTGGGCGTGAGCGCGCCGGGCATAATCACCTTCGAGTAGCGCCGGGCCATCTCGATGGTGGATGGTCGCAGGTTGGGGGTCACGAAGAACTCGGCGCCGGCCAGCATGCAGGCAGCGCGCGGTCTCCGGATCGAGCACGGTCCCGGCGCCCAGCACCAGCTTGTCGCCGAACGCATCGGCCACTGCTGACAGCGCCCGGATCGCGTTCGGCACCGTCATCGTAATCTCGGCCGCGCGGATGCCGCCGCGGTAAAGGGCCTCCACGGCTCTGACGGCGCTTTCGGCGCTATTCGTGCGGATCACCGGCACAATGCCGACATCCTTAATAAAAGAGAGGATCGTCTGCTTATCCATGACCCTTTGATTCTACCAAGCCGGGCCTCGTATACTCTTGTCTTCACTACTATGCGCAAGCCCAGTGTAGTCGCGCGGTTCGCCACCCTGCTCCTGGTTCTCGGCCTATGCCTCCCATCGGCGCAAGCCGGGATCCGTTCGCTGACCATTCTCCACACCAACGATCTGCACGCACGCCTGCTGCCGCTCGAAAACGGCCAGGGCGGTTTCGCGCGCCTGGCCACGGCGCTCGCGCGGGAGCGCCGCGCGTCGCCAGCGTGTTTGGTGCTGAACGCGGGCGACCTGGTGCAGGGCAGTCCGGTCTCCACTATCTTCCGCGGATTGCCGATTTACGAGATTGCCAACCTGTTCGGCTTCGACGCCGCTACGCTGGGCAATCACGAATTCGATTATGGCTGGCAAACCATCCCCAGATATCTCAAGACGGCGCATTACCCGGTGGTGGTTTCAAATCTCGTCGATGGCGCGGGGCGGCTCATGACCGGCAAGCCGTACGTGATCCTGAAGGCCGCGGGGTTGCGTGTGGCTGTGATCGGCGCGCTCACGGCGGATCTCCCGTCGCTTACGACGCCCAAGACTCGCGGCGATTGGCGTATCCTGCCGGTGATTGCGACCGTACGGCGTTACGTCGCCGAGGTGCGCCCGCAGGCGGATCTCATCGTGCTGCTCGCGCATTTGAGCCCGGCCGAGGAGACCGAGGCCCTGCAGCAACTCGACGAGGTTAGCGTGATTGTGAGCGGCCACGCGCACAAGGGCTTGGACGCCCCCATCCCTTACCAGGGCCGCGTGCTGGTGCGCGTCAGCGCCTACGGCGCCGAATTCGGCCGTCTGGATCTGAAGGTCGATACGGCGGCAAAGAAGATGGCCTCCTACGAGTACAAGCGCATTCCGGTGGACGCGAGCGTTCCGCCCAGTGAGCCCGTGGCCGCGCTGGTCGCCAAGTGGGAAGCTGAAGTCGCCAAAATTGTGGACGTGCCCATCGGCGAGGCGGCCAAGGCATTCTCGCGGCCCGAAGTGCGGGCGCTTATGGAACGCGCCATGGCCGAGATGACCGGCTCGCAGTTCGCTTTCATCAACGCGGGCGGCGTGCGCGACGCGCTGCCCCAGGGGCGCCTGATGGCGCGCCACGTCTGGAACGTGATGCCCTTCGACAACAAAGTGGTGGTGGGAACGTTCAAGGGCCGCCAGTTGCCGCCGGCCGTCACGCGCGGGCGCCCGGTCGATCCCGACCGCGACTACCGTTTCGCCACCAGCGATTTCAACGCCGCCAATCAGAACGCGCCCGGCGGTTTCGGCACCACCGGCCTGGTCTTCCCGGAAGAAGATGGATTGCTGCGGGATCTATTTATCGATTGGATCAAGAAGCAGCAGGTGCTGCGTTCGGTCGAGTAGCGCTTCAGGCCATCGCGCGCACGTCCAGCGGAATCCCCTTGCGCTCGTCGCGCACCATGCGGATGGCCTGGTTGGTGCACTTCACCTCGCAGGCGCCGCAGCCGAGGCACTTCTCCCAATCGCGCACCATGTGGTCTTCGCCGCGCGCCATGGCGTCGAACGGGCACACCTCGACGCAAACTTCGCACAGCCCGCACAACTCCTGGTCGATCTCGGCTACGTAGCCCGAAGAGGCCATCATCGGGTGGCCGTCCCGCATGGACTGTATGCCGCCGCAGCAGCACTTGCAGCAGTTGCAGATCGAGTAGAAACGGTCGCCCATGGCGTCCTTGAACCAGGCCGAGTGCAGGTGGCCGCGCTCGTGTTCGGCGCGCAGCAGATCCAGCGCTTCCTGCTGCGTGAGACGCCGCGCGGTGTCCGGGTGGTGTTCCAGGATGAAATCGACGAACGGCTTTCCGATCACCATGCAGACCTGCGTCGGTTGGCAGTGCCCGGCGCGCGAGTGGCGGCAATAGCATTCGTAGGCGGCCATGTCGGGCGGACCGTCCAGCACCAGCTTGCGCGCGTGTGGGTAAGGAATAATTTGTTCGAGGTCGCGCTCCTCGAGGGGCCTATCCAGCATCACGATGGCTTCAGCGTGATCGTGCGTGAGCACCTTACCGTGGTAGTGCTGGGCCAGCCATGTTCCGCCCTCGCCGCCCCCCGATGGAAGCTTGTTGAGAAGCACATCGATGTACTGCCGCGTCCAGCGGCCGTAGACGTAGGCGTGCAGCCGCGCACCCCAACCGCCCGCGGCGCGGAAGAACGCGGGCGTCGAGCGCATCATCAACCGGCCGCGCTCGCCCACCATCCACAGAACGGCCAGCGACACCGCGACGAGGGCCACAATCGAAACTAGAATTACGAGGATCATCCAGGGAACTCCTTCGGGCAACCGTCGCTACCTTCGAACATTGTACTCCGCGACTGGCGCGTTACCAGAGCGTCTTCGCCGAATAGGGCGCGAAGTGCGGGTCCGCCGTGACGATGGGCATCCGTTCCGCTATGCTCTGCGCGATGAGGATGCGGTCAAACGGATCCCGGTGGTGCCAGGGGAGATCCGCCAGGCGGAGAGTGTGGCTGAGGCTGATGGGAAGCGTGTCGATCCGATTCAAGGCCAACTGCGACGGTATGTACTTCTCGGCGGGCTTGGGCAGCTTGAGCTTTCCAATTTGTTGCTTTAGCACGATTTCCCATGCGCTGGCAGCGCTCAGGAACAACGTGTTTTCCGCTTCGGCCAGGATTCCCCTGGCGCGCGTGGAAAGCCGGTCGGAATCGGCTATCCACCAAAGGAACGCGTGCGTGTCCAGAATGACCTTCAACGGTAGAACTCTCTGATCAGTTTCTCCGGTAACGGAGCGTCGAAATCGGGCGCGATCCAGAGCTTCCCTTGCGCGCTCCCCGGCGTTCGCCTTTTCGGGCGGGCGCGGACTGGGGCAAGTTTCGCGACGGGAGTGCCCGCCTTGGCGATTACGATCTCCTCGCCGAGCGCGACGCGCCCGAGCAACTGGGAGAGATGCGTCTTGGCTTCATGGATGTTTACGATGGTTGCCGGGGGCATCTTCTCTCAGAATGGACTAAGTTCTGGACTAAGTCAACTCTCCGCCGCCGAGGGAGCCTGCGACGCCCCGCGCCGCTCACTGCGGCCGTTGGGCGGCCGCGCCGTTCAATTCGAAGCTCTCGCCCAGGTAGACGCGCTTCACTTCCGGGTCGCGGCCCAGCGCTTCGGGGCTGCCGGCGCGGAAGATGCCGCCGTTGTTCATGATGTAGGCGCGGTCGGTGACGGCCAGCGTCTCGCGCACATTGTGGTCGGTCACCAGAATGCCGATGCCGGAGCGCTTCAGATCGAAGATGATGCGCTGGAGTTCCAGCACCTGAATCGGGTCGATGCCCGAAAACGGTTCGTCCAGAAGCAGGAAACTCGGTTCGATGACCAGCGAACGCGCGATCTCGACGCGGCGCCGCTCGCCGCCCGACAGCGTGTAACCTTTGTTGTCGCGCACCTTCTCCAGGCCCAGTTGCTCGATCAGGCGGCCCTGGTGTTCGCGGCGCTCGCGCGCGCTGATGGGCAGCGTTTCGAGAATCGCCATCAGGTTCTCGCCCACGGTGAGCTTGCGGAATACGGAGGGCTCCTGCGGCAGGTAGCTGATGCCCAACCGCGCCCGTTGGTACATGGGCAGCGTGCTGATGTCGGTGGCGTCCAACATTACGCGGCCCGAATCCGGCGTGATCAAGCCCACGATCATGTAGAACGACGTGGTCTTCCCCGCTCCGTTGGGTCCGAGCAGGCCCACCACTTCCCCCTGCTCGAGGTAAATAGAGACGTCGTCCACCACCCGGCGTCCATCATAGGATTTGGAAATCTCCACGGTGCGGAGCTGTCGCATCAGTGCCAATTACCATGATGCACCAATTTTCATCGTTTGGGCTGTAAGCGCCGCTGAATGTGACTTACCGCCGGGGTGCGCTCCTGCCCGTCCACCAGCAATCGGTCGCGGTTGGCGAAGTAGGTCAGGCGGTTCCCGGCGGTGGTTCCCCTTAAGCTGTCCACCAAGGTGGGCGCGCCGCCGTAGAGTAGCACCCGCCCCTCGCTGACGTAGTATTCGGCGTGTTCGGCCGTGCCGCGCCGCGTGCGGTCAAGCGCGGTTTGGAGGATTTCGACCGCGCCGTCGGCGAGGGCCTTTTCGAGCGAAGACTGCGCGGTGGATTCGTTCAGATGCGCGCGCAGTTCTTGCGATTTGACCACCATGCCCGGCCGGCGCAGCGTGACGCCGCCCGTGTAGTGCGCCACGCGGCTGGCCTCGTCGTAGTGCAGAGCCGCGGCCGTAATCACGTTGTAGACCGGCGCCGACTTCCGCGGCGTCTTCCCACTGGCTGCGGGAGCGCCGCGATCCAGAAACTCGCTTACGACTTCGCCGCTTGCGGACAGCGTACGGCGCTTGCGGTCGATCTCGATCTGTTTCGCGCGCAGACGATTGGCGCCTTGCCAGGCGATGGCGTGTCCCAGCAGCGTCACCACCATGCCGGATTCGCGCGAAATCATTTTATCGGCTTTGCCCTGCGTGGGCTCTTCGCCCGAGAGCATGGCCGAGGACTGGCCCTTGCGCTCGGGCGTCTGGGTGGCGAACACGTCTCCCTCGGCCGAGAAGTCGCCCGTGGTTTGGTCCATCTCGATGTGGCGCGCCGACGTCGAACCCGTGGGACCCCAGATTCGCGCCGCGCCATCGAGCAGGATGTGATTCTGGCGTGGATTCATGCGAGCTTCGTGGGCGCGCGCGCGCCGATCGCCCTCCTCGTAGCGGAAGTTTTCCCACTGGTGAAGACTGGCCAGTTCACCCGTCTTTGGATCGAATTCGGCGTTCAGCCCTTTGCTCCAGGTACGCGCCGGCGCGGGCGCGGGTTTGTTCGGTTGCTTTTCGCGTTCGGTCACCGTGGCGACGGTCACTGCGCGCATGGCGCGAATCTGATTCCGCTCGCCGTAGCTGATGACCAGGCGCTCGGCATCCATGGAGCGGAAGCGTTCACCCTTGCGGCGCGCGAGAAACTCGATGCGCGCGGGACTTTGCGTTTGCACCTCGCCGATTTCCTCTCCTCCGGGGCGCATTTCGAGTTCGATGGTGTCGCTCTTGAGCACCCGCGCCTGCGGCGTCGTGCCGGTCTTGCGCGGCGCCGGATCGCTGTCCACCTCGCTGTGGCCCATGGCCAGCGCTTTCTTCAGCGTGCTCTGCTTGCCGGTAATCGCGAAGGCCAGATCCAGGAGGTCCGAGTGCACCGTAGTCCGGCCGTCGGGCGTGGTGGAAACCAGGCGCGCTTTCTCACTGCCGCGCAGTTTCTCCATCACGCCGTCCGGATTGAACCACATGGTCAGGTTGCCCGCCTGGTAGTCCAGCCGCCGCCCCGGCTCCTGGTTGTTCCCTTTGGCCGCCTGCGCTTCCACCAATCGGATGGCGCCATCTTCAATGCTTACCACCGCGCCCGCCGTTTCCAGCGTCATGCTCCCGCGCTTGAGCCGCGCCCAGGGAAGCAGGAACACTTTCGATTCGGATTCCTTGTAGATCAGCTCGCCGCTTTCAAGCTGCATGGGGCGCGGCCGTGGCCCCGGTCCGCGCCAGTTGAGTTTCACCTGGCTGTGCATGCGCAGTTCGCGCGTCGAGGAATCGTAGCTCGCGCCCACGGATTCGCCGTCGCCCAGATCGAATTCGAATTTCGCGGGACGCTCCGTGGTGGCGCGAGCCGTGCGGGCGTCGAAGGTGACGCCGCTCGACCGGATGACCATGAGCCGGCCCCGCGCCGGCCCCTGAACCGGCACGCCGCGCGTGATCTCAACCTCGCCCTCGAAGTAGAGCGTGCCCTGGTCGGGCAGGTAGGTCGCCTGGGCCGAGCGCACGCGATCGAATTCGGTGGCCGGGTTGCGATACAAGTGCAGCTCGACGCCTTGCAATTCCATGCGCGGCGGATCTTTCACCTGCTCGAATTTCTTGGCGCAAATGTCGATGATGGGCCGCGAGCCTTCGCTCTTGGTCACGCACCAATCGGGGGCCGCCGCGTTCAGACGCACGGGCAACGGGGGCGGGGGCGGGGGGGCCTGCGCCTGCTGGATCTGTTTTTGCAGGTAGTAAACGCCACCCACGCCGGCGACCATCAGCACCATCAGGAATAGTGGAATCCAGCGCGCGCGACGCATGCTGACTTCAGAATAGCGAAAAAGGGGACAGACGCATTTTCCGCCGCGCTACACTTGCGCGGAGAATCGGCGCTTGCACCGCGGAAAATGCGTCTGTCCCCTTTTCGCTCTACGGACGCGTGCGCACTTCGGTCGCGGTCGGAAAATCCGCCGGAACTTTCTGTTTCACTTTGCCCGTCGCGGCCCATTCGGCGCCGCGTTGCAAAGTGACCATGAAGCCGACGCAGCTCATCGAAGAGGGATCGTGGCCCATCATGGTGTGGAAGATGCGGCCTTTCCCGTATCGGATGGTGAACATCAGCGGCTCGTTTTCGCCTGAACCCCTGGTCGCTGGATCCGAATACGCCGTCGCCAGCAGCGTCAGGTTCTTGGCGGGCCCGCGCATGTGATCGTAGAGCTCGTCCTTGGCATGCATCCAGACCGGCGGCAGCCCGGCCATGATGGGGTGCTTCGGGTCGCGCACGGTCATCTGATAGGGGTGCTGCTTGCCGTGGTTGCCGGCGCGGCCCGGAACATCCTCGCGCACCACTTTGCCATCGCGCCAATGCAAATACGGGCCCGACTTTTCGTTCCATGCGCCCCATCCGCCCAAACCGATGATCTCGGTGAATTCCGGCCAATCGCCGAAGGCGTTGTCGGCCGCGTGGAAGACTACCACTCCGCCGCCCTTGCGCACGTAGTCCACGAAGGCCGCGCGCACCGGCGCGGACCAATTGTCGCCCACGTAGTTCAGCACCACTACGCGATACGCGGCGAAATCCGGCTTGAACTGTTCCATCGGTCCGCCCTTGGGCGGCGTGGTGGCCACGTCCACCTGAAACAGACCGGTCTCTTCGAGTTGTTTCTTGAGCACCGGCGTGGTGCTTTTCCAATCGTGATTGTTCTGTCCGTCCACGATGAGCGCTTTCATCTTGGGAGCGGCGAATGCCGTGGCGGCGAGCGCCGCCGAGAGAGCCAGGCTGGCGAGTAGAAATCGTCTGAACATGTCACTTCAAGTATGGCAGAATTGAGGGCGATGGCGGAAATGGCCGCATAAAATTTGCGTGGGCTATTATCAGGTGTCAAATATAGTATTTGTTTTCATCATCTTAGGGACACTACTTGTCACTCCTAGGGGGAGTGTGCTAATAATAGAGGTCGGGGCTGGATTGGTTCCGCTTTGGCCCCGCAAGGCAGTTACAAACTCACAGTGATGGAGGTTTAGTAGATGAAGATTCGACCGCTCTACGACCGGATTGTGGTGAAAAGGATTGAGGAGAAGGAGACCGTCCAGGGCGGCATCATCATCCCGGACACGGCCAAGGAAAAGCCCCAGGAGGGCGAGGTCATGGCTGTTGGCAAGGGCAAACGCCTGGAGGATGGCAAGTTGGTGCCTCTGGATGTGAAGGTGGGCGACCGCATCCTTTTCGGTAAGTACTCCGGCAACGACATCAAAATTGATGGCGAGGAGTACATGATTATGCGTGAAGACGAAGTCCTGGGAGTTCTGGACTAAGAGTTCTTTAAGGAGACCTATCCATGGCAGCAAAGCAAATTGTATACAGCGAGAACGCGCGGCAGGCGATCCTGCGCGGCGTCAACCTGCTCGCCGATGCGGTGAAGGTGACGCTCGGCCCCAAGGGGCGCAACGTCGTTCTGGAAAAGAAGTTCGGTGGCCCGACCATCACCAAGGACGGCGTCACGGTAGCCAAAGAAATCGAACTGAAGGATCCCATGGAAAACATGGGCGCGGCGATGGTTCGTGAAGTCGCCTCGAAGACCTCCGACGTGGCCGGCGACGGCACCACGACGGCCACGATTCTGGCGCAGTCGATCTTCCGCGAAGGCGTGAAGAGCGTGGCGGCGGGCGCCAATCCGATGGCCCTCAAGCGCGGCATCGACAAAGCCGTCGAAGTGGTCGTGTCGGAGATCCAGAAGTTCTCCAAGCCGATTTCCGGCGACGCCATCGCGCAGGTCGGCACCATCTCGGCCAACGGCGACGTCACCATCGGCAACACCATCGCCGAGGCCATGAAGAAGGTTGGCAAGGACGGCGTCATCACGGTGGAAGAAGCCAAGACCATCACCACCGAGCTGGACACGGTCGAGGGCATGCAGTTCGACCGCGGCTACCTGTCCCCCTACTTCGTCACCGATCCGGAGCGCATGGAGTGCGTGCTGGAAGACGCCTACATCCTGATCCATGAAAAGAAGATCAGCAACATGAAGGACCTGCTGCCCGTGCTTGAGCAGATCGCTCGCGCCGGCCGCCCGCTGCTGATCGTTTCCGAGGAAGTGGAAGGCGAAGCACTGGCCACCCTGGTGGTCAATAAGCTGCGCGGCACCCTGAACGCCACCGCCGTCAAGGCGCCCGGCTTCGGCGATCGCCGCAAGGCCATGCTCGAGGACATCGGCATCCTGACCGGCGGCAAGCCCGTCATGGAAGAGACCGGTATCAAGCTGGAAGGCGTGAAGCTGGAAGATATGGGCCGGGCCAAGCGCATCGTCATCGACAAGGACAACACCACCATCATCGAGGGTGCGGGTTCCTCCAAGGCCATCGAGGGCCGCATTAAGCAGCTCCGTGCGCAGATCGACGAAACCACTTCCGATTACGACCGCGAAAAACTGCAAGAGCGGCTGGCGAAGTTGGCCGGCGGCGTCGCGGTGATCAAAGTCGGTGCGGCGACCGAGACCGAGATGAAGGAAAAGAAGGCTCGCGTGGAAGATGCACTGCACGCCACTCGCGCCGCGGTCGAGGAAGGCATCATTCCGGGCGGCGGCGTGGCTCTGCTGCGCGCGGCCAAGGCTCTGGATACGCTGAAACTCGGCGGCGACGAGCAGATCGGCGTGAACGTGGTGCGCCGCGCCTGCGAAGAACCGCTGCGCCAGATCGCCGGCAACGCCGGTCTGGAAGGCGCCATCGTGGCCGAGAAGATCCGCGCCAACTCCGACATCAACTACGGCTTCAACGCGGAGACCGAACAGTACGAGGACCTGGTGAAGGCCGGCGTCATCGACCCCACCAAAGTGGCGCGCACTGCCCTGCAGAACGCCAGCTCGATCGCGGCTCTCATGCTGACAACCGAAGCGTTGATCTGCGAGATCCCCGAAAAGAAATCCGCCGCTCCCATGCCCGGTGGTCACGACCACGGCATGGAGTACTAAGTAGAGAAGACAGTAGACAGAAGTACAGAAGACAGAAGAGCCCGCCCTCGCTTGGGGGCGGGCTTTTCTTATGATGGTTAGGTGCGCAATGTTCCCACGCCGCTACTTCTGGCCGCTCTGCCGGCTTTTCTGATCGAGCTTACGCTTTACTTCCTCACGGCGTCGGGGCGCACGCGTGCGTGGCTGCAACGCTTCTCTGCTAACCGGATCGCCGTGGGGCTTTTCGCCAGCGCGATCGCAACGTATCTGCTCTACAGCCTTCCACTAAGCTGCTTTCGCTGGCAGTCGCTCGCGCTGCTCGCGCTGCTGGCCGCGCTGGTCTCCGCTTGGTACTTGATCCTGCCTCGCCGCTGGTACGTGGATGTGGGTTTCTTGCTGCTCATGGCGGGCGTGGTGTTGAGCAAGGTCTTCGCGCGCATCTATCTTGGGCCTCACGAAGACTTGCCCGGCGCGACGCTCGGATTCCTCATGTGGATTCGTCTGGGTGTGGTGGCGGCGTTGCTGTTCCGGCGCATGGAAGGCGTTGGCCTGGGTCTTCTTCCCACGCGCCGCGAATGGGCCGTCGGCGCGTTGCACTACCTCTACTTCATCCCCTTGGGAATTCTGCTTTCCAGGCTGCTGAAGTTCCGAACGTTCGGCTGGACCCACCTGCCCTGGTGGCTCATCGTTCTCACGTTCCTGGCCATGCTGTGGGTGGTGGCGCTGGGCGAGGAGTTCTTCTTTCGCGGTTTACTGCTGCAATGGCTGCGCGCCTGGACCGGACAGGAGGGCCTGGCGCTGGTGGTGAGTTCGGTGCTGTTCGGCCTGGTCCACCTGCCGTTCGGCGCGTTTCCGAATTGGAAGTTCGCCATCATCGCCGCGATCGCCGGCTGGTTCTACGGCCGCGCGTATCTGAAGACCGGCAGCATACGAGCGGCCATGGTGGCGCACGCGCTCACCAACGTCACCTGGAAAGTGTTCTTCTCCTGAACCGCGCTCCTATGCGGGTGGTGCGGCGGTTTTCTTGAGGATGTCCTCGACGACGCCCACAATGCGGCGTCGGGTCGGGCTGGTCTTCGCGCAACACGAATCCATTTGCCACCCAGGCTTTCTCGTGCGCGTCGTAGTCCGCCTCCAGGCTGGTTCTGCGATGGCCCGCGAGCAATCGCTGCCCCAGACTCAGGGCGCGGCGCACTTCGACCAGGTAACGGCGCACGCGGGGCCGGTAGTAAGTCTTCACTAACTCGTAGTCATCGCGGCAGGCGTAGTCGAGGATGACGCCGGCCCACAGCGTCAGGATGTCGCGCGCGCGGCGGTCGAAATCCGCCGCAGCGCCCGGCAGGCGGCGGGCCTTGCGAATGGACCGGCTCAGCCAATACGCGTCGTCGTGGCTGAGCAATTCCTCGATGCCGTCCAGCAGGGTTTCAAGGAAAGCGGCGTGGCGCTCGACGGCCGCTTCGTCCCTGCTGGAAAAGGCCCTGTTCAACTTCAGCATGTGCACGTTGTAGAGTTCGGCCAGGTACTGCCGCGTGACGTCGTTGAGATCGTGAAGATAGAGCGGGCTCGCGGCGAGTTGGCCGCTGGCGCGATGATACTGTTCCACGGCGCGGCGCAGGCGGGCGAGATACTCCCCGCCGTTCACACCGTTGCGAACATCCCACTCCGCGCTGGGGCGCCTCCAGTAGAGCGGCTTGGCGGACTTGCCGCGCCCGTAGACGGTGGCCGCGAGGTCCGTGAGCGCCGGCTCGATCAGCCCGCGCTGCGGAAGCGCCGTAGCGAGCCCCGGCGTAATCCTTGAGGAATGCGTTGAGGTCCACCTCCGACGGATTCCAGCCCAGCTTGGCCTGGAACCGCGCATAGAAGTGGTTATACCCGACCGCCTCCTCGTTGGGGTAGTAGCCCACGCACCGCGCCGCGCGAGGCTCGCGCGCAACTTCCTTCAACTGCTCCTCCAGCCGCCGCACATCTCCGTGCAGGTGCGTGTCGGAGGCGAACGAATAGACCATCCCGAAATGCCAGGGCCGTCCGCCGAAGTAGTCCCACTCTTTGTAGAGCGGAAGACTCTCGGCGTGCTGATCGACGATGCGGACGCGCTCTGGCGGCACGCGCGCGAAATGCTCCTCGACTAATTGCCGGGTCCACTCGCGCGGTTCGCTCGAGTACGTCCAGGTGCTCAGCAAGCCGACCCCGCGCGGGTCCACTTCGTCCACGATCTTGAAATTGGCGCCGGCGATTTCGCGCCGCACTTCGTTCCGCAGCGCGGCGTCGCCGCGGACAGCGCACTCCAAGTAGTTCTCGAGCCAGTAGAAATGGTCCGTGCCGTACAAGGCGTTGTAAGCTTCGAGAAAGGCCTTGCCGGTCTTGCGATAGAGCGGATCGGCCGGGTGCAGGTAGGTTTGCGCGTAGCGCTCCGGGCCGGGCCAGATACTCTGGAACGTGCGCGCGCCGGGAAACACGCGCTTGAACTCCGGCGGCACCATGCCGGAGAGGGCCGGTGAAACCGTCCGCATGCCGCGCGCGCGGGCGTAGTCGATGATCTTACGATTGAGGTCGCGCTGCCACACGGCCCAAGCGGCCGGTTGCGGAGGGTCGACGCCGTACTTGATGGGCGGGAATATGCCGAACGGCGGACCGGAGTAACTCTCTTGCGCGATACTTACTCCGAACTTACTCCATACTTCGCGCCAGACCACGTCTTCACCGGGCGTGTCCCACAGCGTGAGAATGTTGTAGCGGCTCTTGAGCAGCCAGTCGATGTAGCGGCGCCAATCGTCCCAGTCCCACCACGGAGCCGAATACCAGTAGATGGTCAGGTTCATGGCCATGCGCTCGGCGAAGCGCGGCGCGGTGGATTGACGGATACCGTGGAACGGGAGCACGTCGCGCCGGGGCACCTGGTCGCCGTCGGCGAAGAAGCCCACGCCGCAGCACTGTTCCAGGTAGTGATAGACGGCGAACCACGTGGCGATGGGCGTGGCGCCCAGCAACACAAGCTGGCCGCCGCCCTCCGGCACCCAGCGCAGCAGATAGGCTTCCGCATTCTCCCGTGCGGGGTCGCTCAGCGCGCCGGAGGAGATCAGACGCGCGGTGGCGCGCGTGCGGCCCACCAGAATGGCGCCCGCGCGTGACGATGCCGGGGCTGCTTCGACTCGTCGTCGAGGTCCGGCCGGACGCCGGTCATCCGCTCGATGTAGCGGGCGAGTTCTTCGGCCGCCAGGGATTCAGACAGAGAATTGGCATCATGAACGATGCGAACTTTGCCCGGCGCGAGAGCGCCTTCGGCGGCTCCGCTCAAGGCGAACTGGAGAAACTCTCTTCGAGGTAGCATCCGCCCCACTTTACCGCACGGGGCGGATCGAATGGCTTGCCGGCGCCGCTACTGGGCCTCTTTGCGGGCGCGCTCGAATAGATAGCCTAAAGTCTTTTCGGTCCGGATGCGCGAGGCGATTCTACGCAGGGTGCCGTCCTTCTCGAACTTCACCCGCAGGGCGGCCACCGGTTGCCGTTCCTGCCGCGCCAGGCGCTGCAACTCGCGCTCCACTTCGTCCATGGTCGGCTCGATTTGCTGCTTGTCGGCGACGCGGTCGAGCAGCAGTGAGGCCTTCACGTCACGCACGGCTTTGTCGCGCTGCGATTCGCGGATCTTCTCCCAATCCAGCTTGACGGTTCTGGGATCGACGCCACGCATGGCGAGCGCGCGGAGGTTCTGCTCCACGATCTCCTCGACGCGCCGCTCGATGAGCGCCTCGGGCACCGGGAAATCGTGCATGTCCACGAGCGTTTCGACCAGCTTGCCCTTGGCCTCCTGCTGGGCCACGTATTCCTTCTCGCGCAGCATGACCTGGCGCACGGTGTCGCGCAGTTCCTCCAGGTCCTTGTAGTCGCCCAGATCGCGCGCGAACTCGTCGTTCAACTCGGGGAGTTCCTTGCGGCGGACGCCCTTCACGACGGCGCGGAAGCGCACGGTCCTGCCGGCCAGCTTAGGCTCGGAGTAGTCGTCCGGGTAGGAGACCTCAAACTCCCGTTCATCGCCGGGAGCGGCGCCGCTAAGGTTTTCGGTGAAGGCCGCCAGCGTGTCTTCGCCGCCGATATGCAGCATCATCTCGTCGTTCTTAACGGGCTCGCCTTCGACGCCGGAAAGGCTTTCCAGGCTCACCACGGCGAAGTCGCCGGCGGAGAGCGGCCGCGGGTCGACATTCAGGTACTCGGCCTTCTCCTCGCGCAGGTGGTCCAGACGCTGGCCGAGTTCCTCGTCGGAGATTTCCGGGTCACGATAGACCACCGGGAGGCCTTCGCAGTCCTTCAACTCGAATGGCGCCAGAACCTCGAAATCGACCTTGAACTCGAGCGGTTGCCCGGCTTCGTATTTGACGTCGCGAAGGCTCGGCGGGCCCACCAGATTCAGACCTTCGCTCTCGGCGCGCTGGCGGAAGAACTTGGGCGCGAGATTTTCGAGAACGTCCTGGCGGATGTCCTCTTTAAACCGGTTGCGAATGATGCCGGTGGGCACGTGGCCCGGACGGAAACCGGGCAGGCGGAGCTTCTTCTGCAGGGAAGCCACTACTTTTTCAGTCTCGGCCTCCACTTCGGATACCGGGATCGAAATGTCCAGCGTACGCTTGCAGAGTTCTTCTGTTGACAATGGATAACCTCTTCGAATGATCGCGTCCAGCCGCGAAAACGCCCACCCTCATCGGCAGCGTAAGGAACCGTGGCGCCTGCGCGGCTGGGTGTGAAATCTATGTGCCTTCCGACCAACTCGCCAGGTAGGCTTCCTGTTCCGGCGTCAGACGGTCGATTTTCACGCCCATGGATTCGATCTTCATGCGCGCGATGTTCTTGTCGATATCTTCGGGGACGGAGTAAACCTTCTTCTCGAGCGAGGCGTGGTTCTTGATCATGTATTCCACGCCGAGCGCCTGATTGGCGAAGCTCATGTCCATGACCGAAGCCGGGTGGCCTTCGGCCGCCGCCAGATTAATGAGACGTCCTTCGGCGAGCACGTAGATCTTGCGGCCGTCGCGCATGGCGTACTCTTCCACGAACTCGCGCATGTGGCGGCGCGAGCTGGCCATGCGGCCCAGGGTTTCCAGGTCGATCTCGACGTTGAAGTGGCCCGAATTGGCGAGGATGGCGCCGTTCTTGAGCTTCTCGAAATGTTCCCGCGAGATGACGCTCTTGTTGCCGGTCAACGTGCAGAACACGTCGCCGATCTGCGCCGCTTCGCTCATGCTCATGACGCGGAACCCGTCCATGATGGCTTCGATGGCCTTGATGGGATCGATTTCCGTGACGATCACGTTGGCGCCCAGGCCGCGCGCCCGATTGGCGAAACCGCGGCCGCACCAGCCGTAGCCCGCCACCACCACCGTCGATCCGGCCAGCAGCGTGTTGGTGGCGCGCACGATGCCGTCGATGGTGCTCTGGCCCGTGCCGTAGCGGTTGTCGAACAGGTGCTTGGTGAGCGCGTCGTTGACGGCGATGATGGGGTAGCGCAGCACGCCGTCCTTGGCCATGGCCTTCAGGCGAATGACGCCCGTGGTGGTTTCCTCGGTGCCGCCCAACACGCCGTCCAGCAGTTCCTTGCGGGTGGTGTGCAGCATGGTCACCAGGTCCGCGCCGTCGTCCATGGTGACTTGCGGCTGGTTGTCCAACGCGGCGGCGATGTGGCTGTAATAGCTATCGTTGTTTTCGCCCTTGATGGCGTAGGTCGGGATGTTGTAGTCGCGCACCAGGCTGGCGGCCACGTCGTCCTGCGTCGACAGCGGATTGGAGGCGCACAGCCGGATGCTGGCGCCGCCGTCGCGCAGCGACACCATCAGGTTGGCCGTCTCGGTGGTCACGTGCAAGCAGGCCGCCACGCGGATGCCCGCCAGAGGCTGCGTCTTGATGAACTGCTTGCGGATGGTCTGCAGGACCGGCATCGATTGGAAAGCCCACTCGATGCGCTTCTTGCCCATGTCGGCCAGGGCCAGGTCCTTTACGTCGAAAGATATGGTTGTTTGTGTATTCGAAGACATTCTACCCTCTTGGTGCTCGATCGTCGCGCGGTCTATCTGCTCGCCGCCAGGGCCGGAGCCTTCGCGCCCTCGCGCAGGGCTTCCGCCTTGTCGGTGGCTTCCCAGGTGAAGGACGCCTCGGTCCGGCCGAAGTGGCCGAACGCCGCCGTCACTCGATACACTGGCCGCCGCAGCTTCAGGTGCTCGATCATGCCACGTGGAGTGAGCGGGAAATACGCCCGCACCAACTCCACCAATTTCTCTTCCGGCGCGGTGCCGGTGCCGAACGTGTTGACCAGCACCGAGACCGGGTCCGCCACGCCGATGGCGTAGGCCAACTGTACTTCACAGCGCGCCGCCAGGCCGGCGGCGACGATGTTCTTGGCGATGTAGCGGGCCATGTAGCAGGCCGAACGGTCCACCTTGGTCGGGTCCTTGCCCGAGAATGCGCCACCGCCGTGCCGGCCCATGCCGCCATAGGTGTCGACGATGATCTTGCGGCCCGTGAGGCCGGTGTCGCCGTGCGGTCCGCCCACCACGAAGCGGCCGGTCGGGTTGATGTGGATTTTGGTGCCCGAATCCACCATGTTGGCGGGGAGCACCGGGTCGATGATGTACTTCTTCACTTCCGCGCGCAACGTATCGGTGGTCACCTGGTCGCTGTGCTGCGTGGAAACCACGATGGCGTCCAGGCGCACCGGGCGATTGCCGTCGTACTCCACGCTCACCTGGCTCTTGCCGTCCGGGCGCAGGAAATCCAGCTTGCCGGCGCGGCGCACCTCGCTCAGCTGCCGCACCAGTTTGTGCGCCAGCATGATGGGCAGGGGCATCAATTCGGGGGTTTCGTCGCAAGCGTAGCCGAACATCAGGCCCTGGTCGCCCGCGCCGCCGGTGTCCACGCCCATGGCGATATCCGGCGACTGGCTCTGGATGGTATTCAGCACGCCGCAAGTATCCGCGTCGAATCCATAGGCGGCGTCGGTGTAGCCGATGTCGCGAATTACGCTGCGGGTTAGCTTGGGAACATCGACGTAACAAGTGGTCGTGATTTCACCAGCCACTATGCAGATACCCGTGGTAACAAGTACCTCGCAAGCTACGCGCCCGGTGGAGTCCTGCGCCAGTACCGCGTCCAGGACGGCGTCGGAAATCTGGTCCGCCATCTTGTCGGGATGGCCCTCGGTTACGGACTCCGACGTGAATATCTGTTTTGCTGCGTTTGCCAAAGGGAAACCCTCCTCGATTGCTTGGCTTGCCCCCGCCGGTGTGGCTGTCCCAAATCCAGCAGGCGGGCGCACTTTCAGGGAAGCACCAAAATACCCAGTTTATCGGACCGCATCCGAAGCGTCAAATCAGGTTTACCGACAGAACCGAGCGGGCCTGCTCCTCCCGGTACTTCCGCAGCCTTTCCCGCAGTTCCGGGCGGCTGTTGGCGAGGATGGCGACCGAGAGCAGCGCCGCGTTCACGGCGCCGGCCTTTCCGATGGCCAGCGTACCTACGGGAATGCCCGCGGGCATCTGCACGGTTGCCAGCAGCGAATCCATGCCCTGGAGCGAGGCGCTTTCCATGGGGACGCCCAGCACGGGCACCAGCGTGTGCGCCGCCGCCACGCCCGCCAGGTGCGCCGCGCCGCCCGCGGCGGCGATCACCACCTGGATGCCGCGAGGCTCGGTCTGAGTGACGTACTCCACCGTGGCCGCCGGCGTACGATGCGCCGACAGCACCCGGCACTCATGCGGAACGCCGAAACTGGAGAGCGTTTCCGAGGCGTGGCGCATGACGTCCCAATCCGACTTGCTTCCCATGATGACGGCGACGAGCGGAGCGTTCTGTTGATCCATAATCCTGTCTCTCCAGTTTAGTGCGGCGCGAGACCCCCGCGCTGCATCCAATTACCCAGATTCCACATGGCGACCTCCACTTTTTCAGCTTCCACGCACGCGCAGGCGGCGGACAACCTCTGGCTGCACCGGTACGCGGCGCTGGTGGCCTTCTGCACGCTCCTTCTGGTTGTCGCCGGAGCCGCCGTCACCAGTCACGACGCGGGGCTTTCGGTTCCCGACTGGCCTTTGTCGTTCGGCCAAGTGATGCCGGAGATGAAAGGCGGCGTCTTCTATGAACACGGGCACCGCATGGTGGCGACCGCGGTGGGCATGCTGGTCATCGGCCTGGTGTTGTGGCTCTGGCGCGCCGAACCGCGGCGCTGGCTGTGTTGGCTGGGGACCGCGACGCTGGGAGCCGTGATTGCGCAGGGGCTTCTAGGCGGTCTGACAGTGTTGTTCAAGCTGCCCAAGCCCGTCAGCATCGCGCATGCGTGTCTGGCGCAACTGGTCTTTTCGTCGACGGTGGCTATCGCCGTGTTTACCTCGGCTGCCTGGCGGCGTGGTCCCCAGCCGGTTCCCGATTCCGGCAGTCCTTCCGTGCGCAGCCTGGCCGCCGCCCTTCCCGTGTTACTGCTGACGCAACTGGCGCTGGGAGCCGCGTACCGCCACAAAGCGCTGGGCATTGTGCCGCATATGGCCGGAGCCATGGTGGTGCTGGTAGTGGTTCTGGGGGCGGCCGTGGTGGTTCTACAACAATATTCCAACCACGCGACCTTGAAGCGCGCCGCCAAAAGCCTGATGCACATCACGCTGCTGCAAGTGGTCCTGGGAACCGGTGCTTACATCACCCGCATCATGACACGAGAAGCTTCTCAACCCATGCCCTTCATGGTGGCCTTCACGGTGGCGCACGTCGCGGTGGGCGCGCTCACCATGGCCGCGTCGGTGATCTTCGCCATACAGGTGCTGCGCAACGTGGAGGAGCCCGCTACCCTATGAGAGCCTATCTCGACTTGACCAAGCCCCGCATCACCTGGCTTATTCTGGTGAGCGCGGCCGTAGGCTGCTTTTTCGGCGCGCGCGAGGGCTGGAACTGGGCGGTGCTCCTGCATGCGCTGGCCGGCACGGGCCTGATGGCCTCCGGCACGGCGGCGCTCAATCAATGGTACGAGCACGCGGCGGACGCGCGTATGCGCCGCACCGCCGCGCGGCCCATTCCAAGCGGGCGTGTTTCGCCGCGGCGCGCGTTCTGGTTCGGGGTGGCGTTGTCGGCGGCGGGCTTCGTCGAACTGGGCGTGGGCGCGAACTGGCTCACGGCCGGCCTGGGACTGTTCACTGTTTTGAGCTACCTGCTGCTCTACACGCCGCTTAAGTCGCGCACGCCCCACTCGACCAGCGTGGGCGCTATTCCGGGCGCCATGCCGCCGCTGATGGGCTACGCCGCCATGCACGGCGCGCTCACCGCGGAGGCCTGGACGCTCTACGCCATCTTGTTCCTGTGGCAGTTCCCGCACTTCCTGGCCATCGCATGGATGTATCGCGAGGACTATGCGCGTGGCGGCATGCGCATGTTGCCGGTGGTCGCGCCGGACGGGGAGTCCACGGCGCGCGGCATTCTGATCTCGGCCGCGCTTCTGGTACCGGTGAGTCTCGTGCCCGGCGCGTTGGCGATGACCGGGAAGGTGTATCTGGTAGGCGCCACGCTGTTGGGCGCGGCGTTCGTCGTGGCGGGTGCGCGCGTGGTGCTCAATCGAAGCGCAGCGCGGGCGCGCCACGTGCTTCTGGCTTCGGTGGCTTACCTGCCGGCGCTCTACGCCTTGATGGTGCTCGACCGGCGCTGACCAGCGCCGGCGCGCCTATTGAGTGCGGGGACGGTTGCGCTTTTCGTGATGTACCAGCGCATCGAAGATGGCCAGCACCTGTTTGCGGTAGTGGTAGACGCGATGGAGACGGTCGCGAAAGTCGTCCTCGTAGTGCGGCGCCCGCATCCACTTGTCCAACAGTTTGCGCGGGATATCGATGTCTTTGCGCAGCACGGAAGCCGAGTGGCCGCGCAGGAACAGGCCATAAAAGATGGCCGCTTCGCGCTGGGGCGCGGCGGGGTCGAATTCCTCGCCGCCAATCGTATTGCCGATCGCCCGCTCCATGGAACTCACGCCCAAAAAGAGAAGTATAAAGGGGGCGGCACCGGGCTGTCTACGTCAATCGGATCACAACCGACTGGAGAGGCGGTTGGGTTGGCCGGTCCGTTCCCTGCACCAGACCACCAACGGCGTCGCCAGAACAGGGAACGGCGCATGGTCCATCAAGCGCTCGCCGATCGTCTAGCGACGCGGAGGGATGGAGTAAAACAGCGCGTCCGCCAGCACGGCCGTTGCCCCTCTGCCTTCTAAACAGTCAATCCTACTCCAGCGGGCCAGCGGCGATGCACCGCGAGTGCCGCAGCACGCCTCCGGGCGCGGTACCGTCCGCCCGCGAAGCTCAGACCCGCAAGGATAGGAATCAAGGCTCTCAGAAGCCTGAATACCTCGTGCGCGTTCCTGCCCGAATGGGGAGCAAGACGCATGCCAAAGTGTGGTGTCCTGAAATCAATCACTTGCGCACTGTGTTTCCCAGCCGCTGTCGCTTTCTTTAAATTAGCGATACCTTGTGTGCTCGACCGGCATCCAATAATTACCTGAGGAGGTTGATGACATGTTGAAGAAACTCTTGGGCCTGAGCGCCGTGATGGCCCTGTTTTCCACGATGCTCCTGGCAGGCACTTGGTCGGGGATTCTCATAGACAAGAACTGCAGCACCAAGAAGGACCTCGCGGAACACACACGCAAGTGCGCCATTCACTGCGCCGATAGCGGCTATGGATTGGTCACCGCGGACGGCAAGTTTGTGAAGTTCGACAAGACGGGCGACCAGAAAGCACTGGCCCTGCTCAAAGCCAGCAAGAAGGTCAACGACCTGAAGGCCACGGTAACCGGCACGCTCGAAGGCGACACGCTCAAGGTGGAAACCGTCACGCTGGACTGAGCGCGAGGCGCCTCACAGAAGAAAGAAAGCCGCCGTTGAGCGGCCATTTCATGGTGGTGTTGGCCGTACCAGAGGCACTACCTGCCGGTCTGGATAGCTGCCCCTATCTCAGAACCTCCGCAACCGTGGCCAGAAGAAGTTCGGAGCTAAACGGCCTGCTCAGTACCGCGTCGGCCGCCAGGCTCCCGGCCATTGGCAGCTTCGACTTCTCGAATTGCCCCGCAAGGAAGATGATTCCCGCGCCGGGTGCTTTCTGGCGCAATGCCTGGATGGTTTCCAGCCCCTCCTGTTCAGGCATGACCAGGTCCGTGATCAAGAGGTCCACCGGTCCGGTCCCGGCCTGCTGTATCACCTGCCCACCATCCTCCGCCTCCAATACTTCGTAGCCGCTCTGCTCCAGCACCGTCCGCAGGAGGCCACGCACTCCGGTTTCGTCGTGGGTAACCAGGAGGAGAACATGACGTTTTAGCGGCGCCAGCATTTTCCGGACTTTTGTGGCCAACTGTTGGGGTCTGAACGGTTTATGGATGAACTCCACACCTTCGGCCTGGACCCCGTGGTGCACGATCACATCGTCGGTGTAGCCCGACATGAACAGCACTTTCAACCCAGGCTGGAGTTTCTGCAGCCGGTCGGCCAACTCCCGGCCGCCGGCGTTCGGCATCACCACATCGGTCAGGAGGAGGTGGATGTGTTTCTCTTCGCTCTCGCAGAGCGACAGCGCTTCGTCGGCGCTGCCTGCCTGGACCACCCGGTAACCGTAAGCCTTGAGCGCCGCCACCACGTAACCGCGAACCTCCGCCTGGTCCTCCACCACCAGCACGGTCTCCCGACCCCCAAGCACGGGGAGGGATTCCAAGATCCTATCCTCCCGCGCCGCGTCCTCCTCGGCCCTCGGCAAGTAAATCTTGAAGGTGGTCCCGCCCCCGGGTTCGCTCAAAACCTCGATGAATCCGCCGCTTTGTGCCACGATGCCTTGCACCGTCGACAGCCCCAGTCCGGTCCCCTTGCCAACTCCCTTGGTGGTGAAGAACGGTTCGAAGATGTGCCGGCGCGTTTCTTCGTCCATGCCCACGCCCGTGTCGCTGACCGCCAGCATGACGTAGCGGCCCACGCGCGCTTCCGGATGCGGTTGGGCATGGCGATGGTCCCACTCCAGTGCGACGGTCTGGATGGATAGCTTGCCGCCATACGGCATGGCGTCCCGGGCGTTCACCACCAGATTCATGATGGCATGCTCCAACTGATGCGGATCGGCGCGGACGATTCCGGCTTCCGTGGTCAGCTCCACGCGCACATCCACGTCTTCTCCCACCAAACGCTCAAGCATCGGCCGCATCTCCACCACCACCTGGTTCAGGTCGAGCACGCGCGGTTGGAGCACTTGCCGGCGGCTGAAGGCCAACAGTTGCCGGGTCAATCCCGCGGCCTTCTCCCCCGCCTGGTGGATCTCTTCGAGGTTGGCTCGGATCGGATCTCCCGGGCTTAGCAGGTCGAGCAGCATCTCGCTGTAGCCGTTGATCACGGTCAGCAGGTTATTGAAATCGTGAGCCACTCCGCCCGCCAGACGGCCGACCGACTCCATCTTCTGAGCCTGCAACAACCGTTCTTCCGCCTGCTTGCGCTCGGTGAGGTCGACCAGGCCGCCGTAAATCCGCGGGGTGTGGGGAGCTTCCCGCGAGAGAACGCACTCGACCGAGGAGGCCAGCCACCGAACGGAGCCGTCCTTATGGCGTATACGAAGCTCGCAAGTGGCGGATGTACCCGGTGCACAGCCCATCACCTTCTCATCGAACCGGGGCCGGTCCTCCTCGATCACCAGCGGGCCCCAGCAGCGCATGGCCTTGAGTTCCTCCGCCGAATAGCCGGTGATCCGCTCCGTGGCGCCGGTCAGCCAGTCAATCGCGTACCCGCCGTCTACTTCGGCGGAGCACGCGTAGGCCACGTCTGAGAAGACCGCGGACACGTGCCGATAGCGTTCCTCGCTCTCCCTCAGCGCCTGCGCGGACTTTGCCAGTTTGATGTTGCTGTGGCTCAACATGGAAATCAACTGCGCTAACTTCATGTAGAAAGACATCGCCACGCTGATCTTTTCCCGGCTGAAGCGAGGAACCCGGTCCAGCGCCGACAAGTAAGCGGATTCGTCGAACCCATATCGCCGGGCCTGGGCGCGAAAGATCTCGCGGCCGGGTTCCGTGTCGTCAAAGAAAAACTGGCCCGTGAACAGGTTTCCGACATGGCGGCCACCCACCATGAGTGGCGTCACCACGTCCCACAGGTTGTTCTTACATAGGTAGGCCTTGAAAGTCCCCGGCTCAACGCTCGCCGAGAGCACCGTGTCACTTTGAATGCAATTGTGGCAGGTCTCCGGATTGACCCGGTGAAACTGCGTGCAGATGTCCTGCCAACCGGTCCTCACCAGCACTTTGCCGCGCAGGTCGATGATGGCCACCGGAAGGCCCGTGAGCCGGTAGAAATCGTCCATCAGCGATTGCACGGCTTCCGTGTCAAGGACATCGCCCAGCGCCAGTTCTCCCATGTCTTCTTCGGGCGACAGGATGCTTGCCAGCTTCAGCCTCACCCGGGCCTCGCTGGCCCGCAGAGCCTCCTCGGCCAGCTTGCGATCCGTGATGTCCAGACAATGGCCCACATAGCCCAGAAAGTTTCCTTGGCTGTCGTAGCGCGGCGAACCGATGTCCCGTAACCAGCGGTACTCGCCGTCGTGCCGGCGCATGCGGTAGTCCATGCTGAACCGCTCGCGCCGGTCGAAGGCGCCGGTATAGATCTCGAGGCACCGCTCCAGGTCATCCGGATGTACGCCTTCTGCCCAGCCATCCCCCAGTTCCTCCTCCAGGGTGCGGCCGGTGAACGAGAGCCAAGGCTGATTGAAGTAGTCGCATTTCTTGTCGGGACCGGATGTCCAGATCAAAGCCTCGCCGGAATCCGCCAGGGTGCGGTATTGCAGTTCGCTTTCATGCAGCGCCTTCTGTGCCGCGCGCTCCACGCTCTGATCGCGGAAGACCAGGACCACGCCGGTGACGGCGCCGCTTGCGCCGCGCAGAGGCGCCCCGCTGTCGGCGATGGGACATTCGGTTCCGTCACGGGCGATGAGAAGCGTGTGATTAGCCAACCCCACGACCTTTCCCTCACGCAGAACGCGCTCCGCGGGGTTCTCCACCACGGCCCGGGTTTCTTCGTTGACGATACGGAAGACCTCATCGAGAGGCTTGCCCTGGGCCTCGGCCTCCGGCCATCCGGTGAGCCGCTCCGCAACCGGGTTTATATGCCTGACCCGGCCCATGGCATCCGTGCTAATAACCCCGTCACCAATGCCGTAGAGGGTTGTACGAAACTCTTCCTGGGCCTCCCGCCGTTCCCGTTCCGACCGGTACAGGCTTCGATATAAGCCGGTCTGCCGCTGCCGGTAGGCGAAGGCCACCGCCGCGGCGGTAAACAAAATCGACAGAATTGTAATGACAACGATGAGCCCGCCGCGGTAGCGCGCCTCGGCCAGGATCTCGCTGGTGTCAACCTTGGCCACCATGAACCAAGGCGACTCCGGCACGGGGCGCAGGTCGGCCAGCACCTCGACCCCGCGGTAATCCACGCCCAGGAACACGCCGCGCCGTCCCAGAACGGCTTGGACGGCTGGCACGTCCCTTCGGGAGATGGGCATCCGCAGAGACAAAGCTGTCTTAGAGAGGTGGCGCAGGTCGTTCAGGACAACCACCTCTTCGCCCATCTGGCGGACCAGAAGAGTTTCGGCGCTGCGGCTCGGCGTGGGCCAGGATTGGATCAGCGGATAGAGAAACTCCCTCGCATCGCTGCGCAGGACGAACACGGCTGACGCCCGCCCCTGGCCGTCCAGCATGGGCGCGGCCGCATCGATGTAGACGTCTCCGTTCGGACCTCGATACAGGTCGGAGAGCACCGCCTTGCCCTCAGCCAGGGCCGCGTTGACAACCCGCCGCGTGGCCGGGTCTACCGGGTCGGGATGGTCCGTGGTGGAGAGACGTAGGTTCCCCTCCGGATCGAACAGGATGGCTTCGACATAAGGATCCTCGTGCCGATCGAGCGCCAGGCGCTCGCGAAGGTCAGCCCGCAGGCCTGGGGTGCTGGACCCTCGCAGGAACTCCACCGTCGCTCGTCGCAGGAAGGGACCTTTCGCCAACTGCACCACATCGTCCCGGCACTCTTTCCGCCATCGCCAAATCTGGCTGGCCTTCAATTCGCCGATGGCGGCGATTTCTTCATATCTCTCCTGGCGGATGATGTTGCGTCTCGACGCGGTAATACCAGTAGCCCATGGCCAGAATCGCCAGCGAGATCAAGGCGAAGAGGGTCGCCCAGGTCCGGCGGCTGTGGCGGATGTCGAAATTCCCTCGTCCATTCTTTACGTCCTTCCGCCACCTTGAGCTGGAACCAGCGCCTGTCAACAGCCGGCCCAACTGGGTTGACGTGCGGTGACCACTTCTCGACGCCCGGTCTTCGGAATCCGGAACAGCATGAAACAGCATACAGCACGGTTGCCCAACAAGGATAGTTTTCACCTCACTGGCAGGGCTATATTTCGCGCCATTCGGCTGTGCGTGGGGCTCCAACGTGTGGGGTGGAGGCGCTCGGTCCTCCACGGTGCCGGAAGTATCGGCCGAGATCTATGCCAGAAGGCGCCCTTGTTGCGACGCTGGGCAGTAGCATTTTGGCACCGGCAGATAACCGCACGCCGGTGCCAAGCTGCTACTAACTGAAGAGGAGTAGGTTAGAGAGCATGGGATCAGACGAAGTTGGCTCCCGCCGTACCCGGGATGGCCATGCCGTCTGTTCTGGCGGTGGAAGGTCCCGCCGTTGTGGTGGCCGCACTCGAATCTGTGCCTTCGGGATTCCCGGCCGTGGGAGCGGCAGTTTGCTCCGCCTCCAAGAGCCGGAGCAGGAACCTGGTGCGGTGACCCTCTGAACCAAGCTCCTGAACGACAAGCAACGCCAGAACAAACAGTCCTGTCACCACCAGAGTGGCAAGATGCGTCCAGCCAAGCGCAACGGCTGGCGTCCAGATCCCCGCCTCCATCAAGATCCGCAGCCCTTCGTAAATGGCGATCAAGCCGACGAAGCCCGCGATGAAGCGCTCCGGACCGCGGCGGAGCCTGCGAACCAGGCGGATTGCCGCCATGATCGCGAGCAAACACATACAGACGGAACACGCCAGCAGCGGATTATGTAACAAGAGTCTATATAAAGCCATCTCAAAATCCTTTCGCGATGACACGCGGCTAAGCGCCCGCCCAACGTCCGGTCGTACCCCTAACTTTACGTTAAGCTTCGAACTGGTACCTCGAAATGGGTACTCCGTACTAATAAAGCCCTAAAAATCCCCCCAAAAGCCTTAGTGTGTTTCTCAGGTGTAACCCTCAGATCCGTGTGGTTCCGCATCTACAGGGTGAGATTCGCGGAAAATTGCGGATCTTGGTTTGCACGGGGAGGCACGCGTTGCCCCTGCCGGCCGCCCACGCCGGGGCACCGCCGTGGCGTCGGAAGGCGTGGCGGCCCTTCGTACCAATCACGGCATCTACGCCCAAACCAGCCAGAAGGACGGCCACCGGAACGCCACGGTGACCGGCATACTCGAAGGCGACACGGGCAAGGTGGAAACCGTCACGCGGGACTGGGCGCGAAGCGCCTCACACAAAAAAGAAAGCCGCCGTTGCGCGGCCATCCGATTGCGGCGTCAGCCGTACCCAATGCGCGGAGAAGGCATCCGGAAAGATGTGCTTGGCATATCCTTCCACCGGCACCTTGATTTGCTCGTAGCGATGCCAGGTGCCGTTGCCCATGAAGTCGATTTCCAGGTCGAATGACGTGGCACGGTCGGCGCTGAGGTGCAGCATCTTATGTTCGAACCCGGTCAGCAGGAAGGGTTCCGAGGGCACCCCTTTCCGGATGCTGGTCTTCCACCAGGGACCGCCCCAGCCTTGCGGCCGGCCCCATTGCCACAAATCGTCGGTCTGGCCGAACCAAAGCCCCGCCTGCGGTTGGCCGGAGAGCGCGTTGTTGTCGCGGTTGGAGGTGGTCTGGTTGCCGCCCAGGGCGAGCATGCCGCGGAAGGAGCAATAGTCCGGGATGATGCGCAAATGCTGGCAGACAGGTTTGATCCCCCAGATGCGGCCTTCGAACGGTACCGGCTGCAGTTCGTAAAACATTCCCTGGATGTCCACCAGGTAGTGCTCGGTCTCGACCTCGCGGATGCGCATCCATTCGGTCTGCCAGGCGTGGCTCATGGCGTGGGTGGCCTTGGGGAGGCGATAGCGTTGCCACTGGCCGCCGACCAGCGCCCAAAACAGCACCGAGGCTTCGTCCCATCCGGTGGCGAACATCACATTGCCCATATCCTCGCGCGCGGCCACATCCATGTGTGGCTTGCCCGAGAGCTTCTTCCATCGGTGGCCATCGAATTCAAACAATCCGGCCTGATCATCTCCAAATGCGTAGAAGCCGTTGTTGGCCACCACCACGCGGCCCTGCGCCGTGAAGCCGCCCTTGAAGTGCGGGCGCGCGGCGAGCTTCATTTCCTTCACCAGGTCGAAGAGCACGCGCGGCCTCAGGTCGTGGACATCCATCTCCAGAAACAGTCCCTCCATGGTCTGGTAGTAGACCTTGCCCGCCGGATCGGTGAGATGGCGCATGGTCGAGGTGAGGCGGTGTTCGTCAAACTCGGGAATGTGCTTCCAATTGCCTTTCGCGTCGATGGCGTAAGGGCCGATAAAGCACTGGTTGGATTCCTTGTGTATGAGGCGATTGGCGTGCGTGCCGTCGTGCACGTGGACGCGCTGGCTCTTGAGGTTCTCGTCGATCCGGTACAGCCCCAGCCCGTAGCCGGTTCCCTTCATGTGGCTGTTGTAAGTAATCGCCCAAAGCGCGTCGGCCCAAGGCATCAGGGCGCCGATGCCGCATTCGGAGCGCTGCGGCATGGTGTCGGCCTTGAAGCCGATATTGATTTGACCGGCTCCCGTATAGGTTTGCGCCCAGGAGGCGCCGGGAGCGCCCAGGAGCGAGGTAAGTAGCGTGCGGCGCGAAACAGACATGCTCATAGTTTGTCACCAGTTCTTGCGGCGCAGCGGCGCCCACGCTGGGAAGACCGCCGGATTCTCCAGCCACACGAGCATCCACTGAATCATCTCGGCTTTGATTTGGCGCTGGTCCCCGGCGGCGCGGCGCTCGGCCCAGCGCGCGTGCTGCTTGGCTTCCATCACGGCGCGCCGGCACACACGCCGCGTCTCGCGGCCGCCGGCCGAGTAAAGTTGCGAAAGCGCGACGAGTGTTCGTTCGAGTTCGTCGAAGTCCGACTGCCGGACGCCTTCGATGAGCGGGGCGAGCCTGGCGCCGCTTTCCCGCAACAGTCTTCGCAGATAGGCGTCAGCGACGGGAGCGAGGGCTACCTTCAGTTCGGCCCACTCTCTCCCGTCCACCACTTCTGGTTGGACTCTCTCCAGATACTCGCTCAGTAGTTTGCGTTTGGCCGGTCTGGTTGTTCGCACGGCGGTATTTTGCCACGGCGCGCTGGTGGGACTCCAGCGTCTCGGAAAACTGGTGTGCGCCGCCTCCATCGGGAACGGCGACAAAGTAGAGGTATTTTGTTTGGGCTGGGTGGAGCGCGGCGCGTAAAGCATCCGCACCCGGGTTGGCGATGGGGCCGGGCGGCAGACCCGCATGCACGTAAGTGTTGTACGGGTGACGGCTATCGAGATCCGAGCGGTAAATCGTGCCTCGGTAGCGGCCTTCCAGCAGCGCCGCGTAGATCACGGTCGGGTCGCATTGCAGCGGCATGCCGATCCGCAAGCGGTTGAGGTAGACGGAAGCCACGATGGGGCGCTCGGCGGCGACCGCCGTTTCTTTCTCCACCAGGCTGGCCAGCGTCACCGTTGGGTGCACCGCTCCATCCCCTCCGGCCTCACGCCAGGCGCGGCGAAACCGCGACGTCATGTCGGCGCACAATTGCGCCGCGGTCGAGTGGCGCGTGACGCGATAGGTGGCCGGGAACAGGTACCCTTCGAGATTGCGCGCCTCCGGCGCCAGGTCGCGGATGAGCGCGGCGTCGCCGGCGGCTTTCAGAAAACCGTGCGCGGCGTTCGTACCCAGCCGGTCCAAGGCGCTGGCGATGTCGTACATGTTGCTGCCCTCCGGCACCACCAGATCGTAGAAGAAGACCTCGCCGCGCGCGAGCCGGTCGAAGACTTCCCAGGTGGAGGCGGGGCGCGAGAAGTGGTACTCGCCGGCCATGAGAATGGCGCGTGGACGCAACGCGCGGACGGCCAGGAACTGCCATTGAAATTGGACCACGCCCGCATCGGCCAAAAGACGGGCCAACTGGCGCGCGCCGGTGCCTTTGGGAATGTCCACGAAAGCCTCCCCGGGAAACGCGGCGTAGGGATGGCTCAACGAAGCGACGGCGGCCAGTGCTACAACCAGGACGACGATGGCACCCGTCAACAGTTTGCGCGCGCTCATTCGCCTACATCCAACGGCGCGTGTTCGCCCGAGTGCGCTTCCAGGTAGCTTTGGAGCAACAGCACCGCCGACAACCGGTCCACGGCGCGCGCGCGCTTCTCAATACTGATGCCGCTCGAACGCAGCACCCGGCCGGCTTCGACGGAAGTGAGGCGCTCATCCCAGAGCCGCACCGGCAGGCCGGTATGCGCTTCCAGGCGGGCGGCGAAATCGCGCACCCATCCCGATTGGCGGCCTTCCTTGCCGCTCATGTGCATGGGGTTGCCCAGCACCACGAGGGTGACGTCTCGCTCGCGGATGATATCGGATAACCGGGCTAAATCCTCTCGTATGTTCGTGCGCACGATGGTTTCGATGCCCTGCGCGGTCCATCCGAGCGGATCGCTCAAGGCGGCGCCGATGCGCCGCGCGCCGAGATCCAGCGCCAGGATTCTCCCGCCGGTGATGGGTTCGAGCGCCTCCACGAGTGAGATTTCATTATAGGGCGCTTCATGCTAAAGTATCGGTTAGCCCGCGCCCACAACTACGAGGGAAATGTGTGGCCGTCGTCTCGCGAACCTGGAAATCTCGAAAACCTCAAAGCCTCAGCGCCCTGCTGATCGCGGGTGCGGCATTTATCGCCCTCCTGTACTTCGGACAGGTCTTCTTTATCACGTTGCTTGCCAGCACCGTTATTGCGCTCATTCTAGAGCCGTTTGTCGATTTTCTAGTGCACGCCCATCTGCCTCGTACGTTAGCCAGTTTCCTGGTGTGTAGTGTCGCGTTGCTGGTTCTCTACCTGGCGGCCCTGGGCTTTTACACGCAAGCCAGCGGATTGCTTGTCGATCTGCCGAACTACAGCCTGAAGATCCATGCAGTCTCCGAGGCTTTCGTGCAGAAAGTCGACGCCATGGAGCGCGCCACCTATCAGGTGCTGGCGCCGCAGCGTTTGCGCGAAATGCAGAAGGCGCAAGAACAAGCGCAAGCGCGGGAGCAGCAAAGCCAGGCCGCCAAGCGCAAGCGCCGCGCGACCGAACCCATCGACCTGCCTGAACCGCCGGTGCTGTTCGATCCAGTGCCCGTGCCCGAGGTCCGCATCCGGCCCGAGCGCAGCCCCATCGTGGAATACATTTACAGCCACGCGCGCGTCTTCTACCAGGCCGGGTTGATGGCAAGTTTCGTGCCCTTCCTGGTGTACTTCATGTTGAGCTGGCGCGATCACCTCTATCGCGGGTTCCTGCGCCTGTTCCATGAGCATGAGCGGTTGGCCGCCGGACGCAGCATGCAGGGAATCGCGTCCATGGTGCGCGCGTTCGTGGCGGGCAATTTCCTGCTGGGGCTTCTGCTGGCGGTGATCAGTTCGCTGCTGTTTTGGATTCTGCGTTTGCCGTACTTCCTCCTGGTGGGTCCGCTGAGCGGCTTTCTGAGCCTGATCCCGTACATCGGCCTGCCGCTGGCGCTGGTGCCGCCCGTATTCGCGGCTCTGACGTCTTACGCCACGCTGACGCACTACCTGATCCTGGCCACCGTGGTTTCGTTCTTGCACCTGCTGGCGCTGAATCTGCTTTATCCCAAGGTGGTTGGCTCGCGGGTGCATCTGAATCCGCTGGTGGTGACCGTGGCGCTGATGTTCTGGGCGACGCTATGGGGCGCGGCGGGGCTCATGCTGGCCATCCCCATCACCGCCGCCATCAAAGCCGTCTGCGACAATGTCGAAAGTCTTCAGCCCTATGGCAAACTGTTAGGGGACTGACTGTTTCAGGAATTGACCTTACATGCAAAGACGAGAACTGCTCGCGGCCAGCCTTGCCGCAATCCCGCTGTGGGCCGGCCAGCGCATCGACCGGTCGCGATTCAGCGCCATCACCGACGAGATCGGCAACTCCGAACAGGAGGCCTTCGAATTCGCCCGGCAGTACGGGCTTAGCTGGATCGAGATACGGGGCCTGCCCGGCACCAAGCGCGACTACCGGGAATTGCCGCCCGCCGAACTGCGCGCCTTCGCCCAGAGAGTTCGCGATCGCGCTCTGAAGGTCTCCTTCCTGGACTCTTCGCTGTTGAAGTTCACCATGCCCGGTTTTGAACCAGTAGGGCGTTCGACCGACACCGCCGAACAGCGCGCCCGGCGCGCCGCGCAGGGTGAACCACTGCTGGCTCGTCGCATGGACGACCTGCGCCGGTCGCTCGACACGGCCGAGATTCTGGGAACGCGCAAAGTGCGCGTCTTTACCTTCCACCGCGTTCGCGACCGCGACAAGGTGATGCCGCGCGTGGCCGGGATCCTGGAGGAAATGGCCGAGGTGGCCGGGCGGCGCGGCATTCATCTGCTGGTCGAAAACGAAGGTTCGTGCAACGTGGCCACCTGCGCCGAGGCCGCCGAGCTGCTCAAGATGGTTCCATCCAAGTGGCTGGGCTTCAATTGGGATTGTCTCAACGGCGTGAGCTACGGGGAGAATCCGTTTCCGGAAGCCTACTCGTTCATTCCCAAGCGACCGTCTGGGCAACGTGCATATCAAGGGCCGCAGCATACTGCCAGGGCCTCACCGCATGGATTGGAAGGCCGTGTTCGCGGCGCTGGAGCGCGATAACTACCAGGGGCAAATCGGGTTGGAGACGCACATCAAAGAGAAGCTGATGGAGAGTTCGCAGGCATCCATGCGCGAGATGATCCGGCTGGTGGAGGGTTAGGTGAACAAATCGTTCTGGGCGTATCTGCTGGTGGGCATCGCGGCCGCCTCGGCCATCGTGGGCGTGCTCCTCTACTGGAATCGCGGCGCGCACATTGAGCTGAAAGGCTCCATCTTGAAGGTGCGTACGCTGGCGACGGACCCTTCCAGCACGGTGCTCTTCGCGGATTTCCGTTTCGTCAACCCGGCGGACTACCCCTTCGTGGTGCGCAAGGTGGAAGTGACCCTGGAGGACTCCAGCGGCCAGTTGATCGAAGGCATGGACGTCTCCGACGTGGATGCCAAGCGCCTGTTCGAGTACTTTCCAACGCTGGGCCAGAAGTACAATCCGTCGCTGCTGATGAACGACAGGATCGCCCCGCGCCAGTCGCTCGACCGTATGATCGCGGCGCAGTTCAAGCTGGCCGAGGAGAAAGTGCAGGCGCGCAAAGCGCTCCGCATCCGCGTCGAGGACGTCGACGGAGCGGTGTCGGAATTGGTCGAGACCGCGGCGCCGAAAAAATAACTGCGGGGACCGTCAGGCCGCATCGCCCGAGTTGCGCCAGGGAATCGCTCCGCGCTCCAGCCTACGCAACCCCGCGTGGAAGATGCCGCCCAGCAAGGCGGTCAGTATTACCCCGATATAAAGCCGCTCAGTAGCAAAGCTCTGCCAGGCAAGCCAGATCAAGCTGCCCAGGCCGTCGGACGGAGTCACCAGTTCGACCGAGACCGTAATCACCAGGCCACGGCCGAGCGCCACGCGCAGTCCGGTGAAGATCATGGGCAGGCTGGCCGGCACATACACCTTGCGGAATACGGCCAGACGATTGGCTCCGTAATTGCGGGCCACTTGCACATGCACTGGATCCACGCTTCGTACCGCGTCGAGCGCGTGCACCGCTATAAGCACGAAGCACGACGCCGCGATGAGAAACACGCGCGAAGCATCGCCCACTCCGAAAAACAGCATCAGCATGGGCAGCAGCGTGAGCTTGGGCGTCGAATACAGCGCCGAGACCAACGGTTCGAACATCTGCCGAAGGCGCGTCGAGCCGCCCATCAGCAGACCGCAGGCCAGTCCCGCCATCGACCCGAGCAGGTACCCGGCCGCCAGGCGCCGCAGCGTGGCCGCCAGATGCCGCGCCAGCGATCCGTCGCCTATCATCTCCACCGCCGTGGTGGCCAGAACCGACGGCGGCGGGAAGAACAAGGGATCCAGGACGCGCGCATGGGCCAGCGCCTGCCAAAGAGCCAGTAAAGTTACCACGGGAGCGGCCGGCAATATCCACTTGCCCAGGTGCATGGGCCGTCTCACACGCCGCACGCCGCCCGCATGGTGCGCATACCCAACTCGCGCGCAATGCGCCGCTTGAGAGATAGGAACTCTTCTTCCAGCGTCAACTCCGCGGCGCGCGGCCGCGGAAAGGGAACCGCGAATTCGGCTCGTACCGTGCCCGGTGGGGAACTCAACACCAGCACGCGGTCGCTCAGCAGCAGGGCTTCGTCCATGTCGTGTGTGACGAAGACCACGGTCTTGTGGTTCTGCTCCCAGAGCTCCAGCAACTCCTGCTGCAGCGTGAGCCTCGTCTGGCAGTCCAACGCGGCGAAGGGTTCGTCCATGAGCATCACCGGCGGATCGCTGAGGAAACAGCGTATGACGGCGACGCGCTGCTTCATGCCGAGGGAGAGCTGGTGCGGATAAGCGCGCTCGCGGCCCCGGAACCCGTATCGATGGAGTAGTTCGAGCGAGCGCGATTCACGCTCGCGCCGGCCCACGCCTTGCATCTCCAATCCGAAGGCGGCGTTCTCGATTACCGTCATCCAGGGGAATAGACCGTGTTCTTGAAACACGATCAGCGGTCCGGGGCTGCCGTGGACTTGGACCGGCCGCTCCACGCGCCCGCGAGTGGGCTGGATCAACCCAGCCAGCGCGCGCAGTAACGTGGTCTTTCCGCAGCCGCTGGGGCCCACCACGGACAGGAATTCTCCCACCCGCGTCTCAAAGGTGACATCTTCGAGCGCATGAACCAGGCCGCCCGCCGCGGGGTAACCCGCGCTAACGTGTCGACAATTGAGGCTGACCGCTTTCATTCGCTCCGCGTCCCAGGACGCGCTTGGCGCAGAGGCAATCTTAACCGATTCCCGCGGATGGCGCAACGGATTCGAGACGCAACTGCTTGGGTTCGAGCGCGCGGTAACAGTCCGGAAGATCGAAGCTCTGGAGCACGTCCGGCGGGAACACCGCCAGCGGCCAATGGTAGTCTTCCGTCTCCGCGATTTCGGCAAAGGACCGCGGCGCGCCTTTGAGCGTTACGCGCCGCACGTTCGCGTGGAGCACCGCGGCGAAGGTCGCGGCGATAGCGCCCCAGCCCTTGCCGGCCAGATGCACGTCGCGGCAACCGAAGCTTCCCACCCAATCGAGCACGCGCAACAGGTCGTGCGTTCTTTGCCCGATGTAGGGGCGGTCCAGCATCAACGAGTAACCGGCGTAGAAATAGTCGCTTCCGTACGGTTGCGAGAACGAATTCACGCCGCAAGTGTCGGGCCGCGATTCGCCGATGCCGCGCAGGTCGCAGGCCAGAATGGCGGCGCCGGGCGAAGCCTCGATGAGCTCTCCGATCAGCGGCTCCTCGCGCAACTCGGCGTCGGCCGATTCATGCGAGACATAGAGAAGCGCGCGCGAGAGGGGCTTCGCTGGGCGCGATTCCAACTGCTCGTCGTCCAGCAGGTACACCAGCGTCTGGATGCCGGGTTCGGTTTCGACGGCATAAACCGAAGCGAACTTCTTGGGATAGCGCCGTCCGGAAAGTGGCCGAAGGATGCGGTAGTCCGGCACGCCCGTGCGGGTCGGTAATTTCAACGTCGCCGCGATGGCGGCCGCCAGGGCGGCTCCTTCCAGCGGTTTGCGGCGCGCGGCGAGCGAGCGTGACTTTTCACGAGTGAAGCCCCAGACCGTGCGGGAGCCCAGGGCCGCGACCTGTCCCGCCGGCGTCACCTGAAGCGTTTCGTCTTTCTCAAGGATGATCGGCGGCTCCTCGCGCCGATCGGAAATGCGTGTCGCGCGGTTGAACCACCGGTACATGGCCTCGCGATTCTCACGGGTGTAGCCATGCGTGGTGGGGCCGGCGAAGAAACCGATATTGTCGCCCGCGCCGAGCAGCGTGTAGACGTGCTTCAGGCGAGCGTAGGCTTCCTCCGAACCGCGCACGTCAAAGAAGTCCTTCTCCTTGGCCAGGACGATCACCGGCTTGGGCGCCATGGCGGCCAGAAAGTCGCTCATGTCCAAGCCGAGCGCGAGCGCCTTGGGCGGATACTGCTCGGGGTCGGTGGGGAGTTCGTTTTCCAGGTTACGGAGAAAGGTGGTGACGAAGCAGCTCGGCGCGGCCATGGTCCAGCGCGGGTCCAGGCCGCAGAGCCACGTGGTCATGGTGCCGCCGCCGGAGTTGCCCGTAACGCCGACGTGGCGCGGATCGACTTCGCTTCGCGTGAGCAAATAGTCCAACGCGCGTATGCCGTCCCAGGCGCGCCAGGCGCCGAAGGACTCACCTACCAGCACTTGCTGGTTGCCGGCACGGAGGTGCTCGCCCACGCCCACGCCGACGCGCGAGGTCAGGTCCTGCTTCACGTACTGCAGGCGCTCGCCCTGGCCGATGGGATCGAAGATCAAAACCACGTAGCCCATGCGCGCCAGGCCCTGGGCGAACGATTGATAGGCTTCGACGGCCTTGCCGTTGTTGGAGTGGCCGCAGGAGGCCACCACGCCCGGCAGCGGGAACTGGCGGCCTTTGGGTACGTACAGATTCGCCGTGACCAAAAACCCGGGGCGGCTTTCGAACAGAATGCTTCTCAATCTGATAGGCGTCGCGCTCGACGCGCCCGGTGACGCGCGGGTTCAGCGGAGTCTTGGGCGGAAACGGGCCGAAACAGAGGGCGATCTTCTGGCGCACACCGGCCACGTAGGCCTCGGCGTCGGCTTTTGTGCGGAGCGCCGCGATGGCCCGGCGGTTGGCGCGATCCACGCTCCGGACATGTTCGACGAAGTACTCCTGGACCATGCGCGGGAACCGGTTCAGCGATTTGAGTGGCGCATCGGCCTGCGCGGCGGGTGGAGCCAGAAGAGCGCTTCCCGGGACCAGGCCGGAGGCGAGGAGCAGTTCCCGGCGGCTGAAGCGAAGACTGCCGGTGGACATGATGGGATTAGTCTATCGGATCACAGGCCGCCTTGCGTGCCGTCGATGCGCTGGCCCATGAGAATGGAGGTGAAGCGCGAGAAGGCCAGGCCGATGTCGCGGGCGCGGAACATGGCTCCCAACGCCTGGAAAAGCGACTCCAGAACCAGAACTACCCGGCAGCGGACGCCCGTGAGAAAGCCGAAGTACTTGCCGGCGAACGACACGGCGCCGAGAGCATAATCCGCGGCCACCAGAGCGCGCACGGAGTTGCCCGCGGATTCCGGTTGAAACTTGTCGCCGTGAAGCACCGCGCGCAAGGCGGGCAGGAGCACGATGGTTCGCGACGCGCGCCAGATCTGGAACGAAAGATCCACGTCGGCCCAGGAATGCGGGAAGCGCTGGTCCAGGAAGTTGATTCCTTTGACGACGTAGGCGCGCACCAGGAGCGCGGCGGCCGAGGCGTGCTCGACACAGACGGCATCGGCCGTGAGATCCACATCCGAGGCCGCGCGCAAGGCGCCCTCGCGCCACGCTTGGCGTATGGTGCTCGGCGTGGGCAGGTAAAAAATCTGCGGGGTGGGCCGGCCGCTGCCGTCGACCAGGAGCGGGCACACCGCGGCGGCCTCCGGATCGGAGTCCAGGCGGCGCGCCAGGGCCGGAATGGTGGCCGGGTCCAGTTCCACGTCGGCATCGAGCAACAGCAGGTAATCCCCGGCGGCGGAGCGGACGCCGATGTTGCGCGCGCGCGTGAACCCGAAGTGCCGCGGCATGCGCAGCATCTGCACGTTGGGGAACTCCGCGTCCAGGCGCGGGCTTTCGTCACGCGAGCCGCAATCCACCACCAGGATCTCCAGCGCTTCGCGTTCCTGGCTGTTTTCAAGTGCCGTGAGACACCGCCTCAGGGCGGGGGCGGAGTTGTAGGACACCACGATCGCGGACACACGTACCCGGGGCTTTTCTTGCTCGTGAATCTCTTCCATGGGAAGAGTCGATCATACCCCAAAACTAGGGAGAGTGACCAACGGCCCTCATATCGGCCGCGCCCGGCTAAGGGTTGTTGGTCAATGCGGTCGGGCAACCGCAACTTATCACGTCCAGCGTAAACAACCCCATTAGGCCCTTCAGCCCCTATTATCCAATCGCCAGGTGGCAGCGGCCCCTTCTTCGCTAATGCGACCCATGAATCATGTGCACGGTCCAGAACCCAAACGTCCTCAAAACTGACGATCTTCGGTTTCGTTGACGTGACGTCGGATGTGCTTGGCCCAGATGCGCCGTGCACGTACCATGCCGTTTGTCCAACACCGGGGCGGAGACGAAGGTAGGGACTCCGCCAGGAGCCGTCATTTCGCCTCTGCTGGACATCGTGGAGGCATGGAGGAAGAAGGTGGTGGAAGGCGAGTTGATGGTGGTCCGCTACGCCGACGGTCTTGTGGTGGGGTTCGAGCACCGGGCCGAGGCCGAGCGGTTTCTCCGGGAATTCCGGGAACGGCTGGCGAAGTTCGGGCGGGAGCTTCATCCGGACAAGACGAGGCTGATCGAGTTCGGCAAGTTGGCACGGCAAACCGGCAACGGCGGGGAGAAGGAGAACCGGAAAGCTTCGCATTCCTGGGGTTCACGCACACGTGCGGGACCAACAGTCGCGGGCACTTTACCATCTGGCGGCAGACGGTGAGGAAACGCTTGGAGGCGAAACTGCAGCAAGTAAAGCAGGCGCTTTGCGAGCGTATGCGCGAACCGGTACCGCAGGTGGGCGGATGGATGGAGGCGGGTGCGGAACGGCTTCTACCAATATCACGCCGTGCCGGGTAACTGGGCGAGCCTGCGGCGATTCCGTGAGCGGATCGGCCGATACTGGCGGCACGGGCTAAAGCGGCGCAGCCAGCCAGGCCGTCTGGGTGCGGACCGCGTGGCGCGGTTGTTCAACCGCTGGCTCCCTCATCCCCGGCTGGTGCATCCTTATCCCGGCGTACGCTGCGACGCCAGAGATCCGAGGTAGGAGCCAGATGCGTTAGCAGCGCTCGAACGGACCTGTGCGGGCGGCGGTCAGCGATGGCCGTCCCTACCGCGACCGCTGCTTGGCGCAGCGTCCGATTGGCATCCTGAACGGCCAGCAGAACTCCCGGTGTCCTCGAACGGTCGGGGAGGTGGATGGCGTGGCGAAAGGTCAATTTAAGCGAGTGATGTAATACGCTCGTCGCAAGCCCTGTATAGTGCTCATAGTACTCAATCGTAAGTTCTATTACTAAGTCAGGGGCAAAACGCCATGCGACCTATTGACTTTTAGGCAATATTTACACGATACTCCTATATTCCAAGGTAATAAATGCAGTAGGGATCTCCCACGCAAAGGGGCGGTAGCTTGTCTACCCCCATTTGGGAACCGGTAAAGTTTAGATGCCCTGTAACTCAATTCGTAATACGTGCTGTATCTCCACAAGTTCGTACCCCGAGCAGGAGCAGAAGCGTTGGTTTGCGGTTCGGGTCCGGTCCAGATTCGAAGTTGTTAGCTCATCATCCCTCGAATCAAAGGGGTACGAAGTCTTTCTTCCGCTTTATGCGGTTGAGCACCACTATCCGCATGGCGTCAAGAAGGTGCGTCTGCCGCTGTTCCCAGGTTACGTCTTCTGCCGGATGGACGCCACGCACCGGTTACCGGTCTTGACAACTCCAGGAGTCGTGTCCATTGTAAGCATGGGCGCGGTCCCCGCGCCGGTTGCCGACGATGAGCTTGAGGCCGTTAAGACCATTCTGCACTCCGGCTTGCCAAGCGGGCCATGGCCGTTCTTGACCAGTGGCCAAGTCGTTCAAATCGTGCGCGGCCCACTATCCGGTGTCCAGGGATTTGTAGTCGGTGAAGGCCGGAAGCGACGCCTGGTGGTCTCTGTCACGCTGTTGCAGAGGTCTTTGGCGCTCGAGGTGGACCGGGATTGGGTTCAGCCCGACCGCGTGAGGATGGCTCCGAAATCGGCTTCCGTTTACAATCAATTCTCCAGGTTGACCGTCCCGGCCTGAGTGCCGCGCCCGCACCCCCTCTTCCTTATGTCCGATGGAACCCGTAAGAGCCGCACGATCAGTCTGCGGCTGTCTGAAGCAGAGTACGCGGCAATCCTCCGACGCTGTCGTACGGGCGGAGGGTTGCATCTATCCGATCTTGTGCGCACGGCAGTGAGCCGCACGATCTCGGAGCCACCCGAGAACGAAGGCATGGGCGCGAAACTGAGCGAGATCGATAACCGGCTCGAATTCATGGACCGCGAGCTGAAGCGCCTGGGCCGAATGCTGGGAGAACCTGGCGACTCCTGAGACGCATGGAAGGAGCCAAGCCTACCAGCCCTTCTCCAATGCAGGCAGGTTTTTGACTTGTGGTTTGACAGTCGAACAGTTGGAAGTCGAACCAGTTCAGGATCTTCGGAGATACCTGTCCGCCCCCAGCCGTTCGTTCAGGTTCGGGAGTCGCGGCGCCTCTCGATTGCCGGGCCCGCCAGGGTCAATAGGAAGGGACCTGGCAATCTCTGGGGCACACCACGGCAGCGTGTGGAGATTACGGTAGACATGCAAAAGGCTCTGGATGGAGCAACGCCGGCAGTGACCACGCGGCCGGGTAACCTTTCTCTACGCCTCATCTGACATCGATGGGAGCGCCACGCTTCATGGCAGAGTGGCGGCGATCCAGATGGGGACGGAACTAGTCATGTGGGGTTCGCGCTGAATGGGGAGAAACTGCTGATGGCTGAGAACGACAACGGAAAGCGGGACAAGCAAATCGTACCGCACCGCCGTAATGGAAAGCCCTCCAGCAACATTCCTGCCTGTTTGAGCTCAACATCGGGCGAGATCCCGCCGCCACAAGATCACGTACCGGGCACGCTGAGGACCTACGGCCGGATGGTGCGCCGCCACATGGGCCTAGTCCTTTCCGCGCTGCTGCTGGGAATGATCGTCTCGGTGGGTGCGGCGCTCTTTCAGGAGCCGGTATACCGGGCGCGGACTTCCATCGAGATTGAAGGCTTGAATGAAGAATTTCCGCATATGCGGGACGTCGACCTGACGGCGCTGCATTCCGTCGCAGACACCTACTTCCAAACACAAGTCAAAATCCTCCAAAGCGAATCGCTTTCCCAGCGTGTCCTTTCGAACATGGAGGCTGTGCCGGAGGATCTGCGCGAGCGCTCCTGGACCCAAGCGGACTGGCTCCAGGAACTCAAACCGCGGTATTTCACGGTGCCCGACAAGGCGGATCTCCAACTATCGCACGTGATGGGCCACCTGACGGTCCGCCCAGTCGCGCAGACCCGCATGATTGAAGTTCTATTCGATTCCTCCGATCCGGATTTCGCCGTGGGATTCGCCAATCTGCTCGCCGCCGAATACGTCAAGGGGAGCATGGAGAGGCGTTGGAGCGCAATCTCGCAAACGCAGGAATGGCTGAAGCCTCAACTCCTTGATCTAGATGAAAAGCTTCAGCGATCCGGCCGGGAACTCCAGGCTTCCGCGCGATCTTCGGGGCGGCTGGGGTCGAAGGACAGGATGAACTCTGGTGAACAGAGAACGCACAACCTGCAGACGGAGCTCACCAAGGCGCAGAGAGAGCGGGCTGCACGACAATTGCTCTACGAGAGGGTGAGCGCGGGCCCGGCGGCCTCCATGCCAGCCGTGGGCACTGCCGGCCCGATGCGGGAATACCAGATCAAGCTTTCCGGCTTGAAGCGGCAACGCGCGGAACTGGCTGTGTCCGTTACGCCGGACCCCTACCAAATGGAGCGTCTGGAGGCCCAAATTTCCGAGCTGGAGCGCTTGGTATTGGACGAATGGTTTCAAGTACTGAAGCGGACCCTGAACGACTACACAGCCGCTTTGCAGCGCGAACAGTCACTGTCCGAGGCACTCGCGACCGTAACCCGGAGGGAGTACCGTCAATCCCCGTTGCCGGTCCAGCACGAAGTACTTAAACGCAGAATGGAGAGCAATCAGCAACTCTATGACGTCGCGCTTCGGAAGATTCAGGAGGCTGCCATCGCGTCGGTTGTGCAGACCGCCAACGTTCGTGTCCTGGATCAAGCGCGGGTGCCACCGTTGCCGTATAAGCCGAGTCTCCCATGGCACGCCGGCATGGGTTCGGCGATGGGCCTTTTTGCCGGACTCGGGCTGGCCATCCTTCGGGAGCGGGCAAACGGGGAGCCGGTGGAGCCGGGAAAGATATCCGTTCTCCTGAACGTCCCGGAACTGGGGGTTATTCCCAGCGGGCGCATTGATCCCGAGCGGCGCATTTCCAGCAGGCGCTTACTCCCATTCTTTGCCGGGAATGGGGAACCTTTGGAACTGGTGACCTTCCGTCACAAGCCGTCCTTGATGGCGGAATCCTACCGCACCATCCTAACTTCGATTCTGTTTTCGAAACTTAACGGCAAGTGCCCGCAGATCCTCACATTTACTAGCTCCGGCAGCCGTGAGGGAAAGACCACCGTAGTCAGCAATCTGGGTATTGCGCTGGCTGAAATCAACCGTCGGGTTCTGCTGATCGATGGAGACTTGCGCAACCCGCGTTTGAGCGGTGTCTTCAATGTGACGAACAGTTGGGGACTCACGGACATCCTAAATGGCACGGATCCCATTGAAGAAATGCCCATCGAGGCCCTCGTGCGGCAGACGGAAGTGCCCGGACTGATGTTGTTGCCCAGTGGGCCCGCGACGGCCAATCTCTTCGCGATACTTCACTCTCCGCGTTTCCATACGTTGCTGCGCCGATTCAGAAAGCACTTCGACGCGGTGTTGATGGATAGCTGCCCCATGTTGCACCTGCAGGATGCTCGCGTGCTGGGAGGCTTGTCGGATGCGGTTGTCCTGGTGGTTCGCCCGCAGGCTTCCAACCCGCAGAATTTGCGCGAAGTGCTGGATCGTCTGAGGGAGGACCACACGCTCGTCCTGGGGCTTGTCTTGAACGACTGGGACCCTCGGACAAGCGGCCGGAACCTGCACCAGTATTATGGCCCCTACCATACGCACCATTCCGGGATCTCACTCTGAAGGACCAGAAGTGCCGGAGAACACAACGCGAAACTTGCTTTGGATTCCAATGCCGGCGAGGTGAGCCATGCCCACGCCTCCGGCTCCAGCCAAACGGCTTCTAAGGCCGTTCTGAGCAAACTTTGGATGAATCTAATGACCGCTTTGAACAAAATCGCTCTGCTTCTATCCCATTCGATACTCGCCGTCCTGGCGATGATGGCAGCTTTCCTGCTGCGCTACGACTTTGCCCTGCCCGGCATGCACAACTCGCGTTTCTGGCAGACGCTCTTGCTTGCGGTTCTGGTCAAGACGGTTATCTTTCGCTACGTTGGACTTTATCGAACGTGGTGGCGAGCAGTTGGCATATTCGACCTATTGCATCTGTTCCTCACCAACCTGGTGGCTACGGCGCTGTTAACGGCAGCCAGCCTCCTGTTGATCCGGCCAATGCTACCATCCTCCATCTACGTCAACGACTTTTTGGTTTGCTTTCTGGCCACGGCGGGTGTGCTCTTTTCAGTCCGGATTTTCCGTGAGGCGCCGGTCAACGGGGTTTCAGGCCCGCCCCGAAAACGGGTTCTAATCTACGGTGCAGGTTGCGCGGGGATCACCTTGTTGAAGGAGCTTCGTTCCAACCCTAGCCTGCGTTACAAGGTCTTGGGTTTCCTGGACGACGATCGGCGGAAAGTAGGCTCTCTGGTAGTGGGAGTACGCGTGCTCGGTACCGGTCGCGACGCAGCTTGCATGGTGGAGAGCATGCGGACGCGGGGAAGTGGTGTTGACGAAATCGTAATCGCCATGCCGGCCGCGACCGGTCGCCAGATGCGGGAGGCGGTCGCCAACTGCCGTGCGGCGGGTGTGGCTTGCCGCACCATTCCCGGCACCCGGGAACTGTTGGAGGGCAAGGTCCTGAGCGCGCAGATGCGGGACATCTCTGTCTGCGACCTCCTCGGCCGTGAAGCCGTGCAACTGGACAAAGACATCATCCGGCAAGCGATTCAGGGCCGCAACATCATGGTGACTGGTGGCGCGGGGTCCATCGGATCCGAGATCTGCCGCCAGATGGCCCTGTTCAATCCCGGTAAGCTTGTCATCTTCGATCAGGCGGAAAGCGACCTATTCAAGATCGATCTTGAGCTGCGGTCGCATTTTCCGGCTGTCCCGGTGGTGCCGGTCATCGGCGACATCCGGGAACCGCGCGCCTTGAAGGGCGTTATTCAACGCTACTCGGTCAGCTCGATTTTCCACGCCGCCGCCTACAAGCACGTGCCCATGATGGAGAGCAACATCAAGGAAGCCATCATCAACAACGTTTTGGGTACTTGGAATTTGGCCCAGGCCGCCGCGGAGTGTCGTGTCGAGAAATTCTTGATGATCTCCTCGGATAAGGCCATCAATCCCAGCAGCATCATGGGGGCCACGAAGAGGGCGGCGGAGCTGATTGTGTCCTCGATGACGCAAAACGGATCTTCCCTGCGAACCGAGTTTGTTTCGGTTCGTTTTGGCAATGTGCTGGGAAGCAACGGAAGCGTGGTGCCCATCTTTCAGCAGCAGATCGCCGCCGGCGGACCCGTCACGGTCACGCATCCCGACATGCGCCGCTATTTCATGACTATCCCGGAGGCTGTGCAACTTGTTCTGCAAGCCTCCACGATGGGAAAAGGCTCCGAAATCTTCCTTCTCGACATGGGTGAACCAGTGCGAATCATCGACCTGGCGCGCAACATGATTCGTCTGGCGGGCTTCGTCCCTGACGAGGAGATCGAGATCCGCATCGTCGGTCCGCGCCCCGGCGAGAAACTCTGTGAAGAATTGGTCCTGCACGGAGAAGATATCCTGCCGACATACCACGACCAGATCAAAATCTTCAGGACCAACAAGTCGACCAGGAGTGCCATTGAGTCGTGGATGTCGAGGCTCGCCGCCATCCTGGACACCGATAATGAGGCCGCCTTGGTGGCGCACCTTCGCGGGTTGGTGCCGGAATACAAGGCTGATTCTCGGCGTCGCAGATCAGAACGAGAGCGATATGTCAGTGCCGCTTCCGTCGCTTAGCTCGCTCCCGTCCCGAGAAAAGCCACGCCGGGAGAGTCCCATTGCCGTGTGAATCATCTACGGCAAATGCCGGAACGGATTGTCGCAAGAGAGAATACGTGAACGAACCGCTGGAATTTGTGCCCTATCACCGGCCCTCGATCGGGCCGGAGGAAATCGACGAAGTGACTGCCACGCTAAGATCCGGCTGGCTCACGGCCGGACCCCGCACGGCACAGTTCGAGCGGGAGTTCTGTGCTTACGTGGGGGCCCCCTTCGGGCTCGCGGTGAACTCCTGGACTTCCGGCGCGCACCTGGCGCTGACGGCGCTGGGTGTAGGACCCGGCGATGAGGTTATTACAACTCCACTGACTTTCTGCGCGACCGTCAACACCATCCTGCATACCGGCGCCAGAGCAGTCCTGGCGGACGTCGATGAGGATGGCAACATCGATCCGGATTGCATTGCCGGCCGGATCGGCCCCCGTACGAAAGGTATCATTCCCGTTCACCTGGGAGGATTGCCCTGTCGTATGGATGAAATCTGGCAACTCGCCAAGAATCATGGCCTGTTCGTATTCGAGGACGCCGCCCACGCGGTTGGTACGCGGTACGGCGACCGCATGGTTGGGGATTGCCGCCAAGCATCTGTGCTCCGCAGCGACGCCGTGGGCTTCAGTTTCTACGCTACGAAGAATCTGACAACCGGCGAGGGTGGTATGATCACCACCTCTCGCGAGACGTTGGCGGAACGGATGCGGATTCTCTGCCTCCACGGCATCAGCAAGGATGCCTGGAACCGTTACGCCGGGAATGGCAACTGGTACTACGAGGTCGTTGAGTGCGGCTTCAAATACAATCTCAATGACATTCTCTCCGCGGTCGGAATCCACCAGTTGCGAAAGCAGGAGAAGTTTCTCCAGGAGAGAACCAGGCTTGCGGGCATCTATAGCCGGCAGTTCGCCGACATCGACGAATTGGAGATCCCGTCCGATGCCACGTATGGCCGCCACGCCTGGCATTTGTACATGTTGCGCCTCAGACTCGAACTGCTGTCCATTGACCGGGCGGAGTTTATCAACCAATTGAAACAAAGGGGGATCGGAGCCAGCGTGCATTTCATCCCCATCCCTCTGCATCCCTACTTCGCGGAGTATGCCGGGCTCCCTGAAAATCAATGCCCACGGGCGCTCGAGACGTATCCGCGTCTGGTCTCCTTGCCGATCTATCCCGGCCTGACCGACGAGCAGGCCGGCAGAGTGATCGGCGCGGTGAAAGAGATCGTGCGCCATAACCGGCGGCGCAATGTCACGGCTTTCGAGGAACTGACAGGGGTGGGGCGGAGAGAAGGACGATAGCGCTGTCTTCGGCGGGACGCGACAGCCGGAGAACCAACCAGGTAGGCCCATGCAGGACAGCCAGGAAGACGCCGGCGAGGCCTCCTGCTTCAGGCTTAAATCTTCACGACGGATTGCGCAGTATGATTGACAGGCTGGGAATGTAGACACGGGATCTTGGCCGGGGTTGCGTCGAGGGCGGCAAGCCGCACCTTGGCAGGTGGAGGAGATCGGGAAGTGGGCTCTGCACTCTGTGGCCGATGTCGCCCCGTGTCCCGGGGGCCAACCGGGAGATTGGCGGCCACGTGGTAGTTTATGACGCCCACAGTCAGACAGGCGAGCCAGCGGAGCTCCCCATGGGGAGGGACGGTGTCGCCTGCGAAGGAGCACATGTGGTCACTCATTGGATAGCAGTCTCAATTCTGTGCGTTGCTGCTTCCGGCGCTGGGGTTTTGGCGCAGGAGCCTGCCTCGAATGCGCCCGTGAACGCGAACGCGACGGCGACTCCAGGTTTCAAGCAGCGCGATCAGCGTTACCGGATTCAGCCCTCGGATGTGCTTATCATCGCGTTCGGATTCACCAAGGAGTTCGACCAGACCGTAACGGTTCAGCCCGACGGGTTCGTTCCGTTGCAGGGGGCTGGTGAACTCAAGATCGTGGGGCTCACAGTCGCCGAGGTTACCGCGGCGATCATCCGGAAATACTCGGGCATCCTTCACGATCCGATCGTTACGATCACCCTCAAGGAGTTTACCAAACCCTTTTTTATCGTGAATGGACAGGTGGCGCGCCCGGGACGGTACGAACTGCACGGCGAGACCTCGGTGAGTGATGCCATCGCGGTTGCCGGCGGGTTCAATCCTGGCGCCAGGGATACGGAAGTGCTGCTCTTCCGTCGCATTTCAAGTCAGGTCGCCGAGGTGAAGAAGATTGACTTGAAGTACGCGTTTAGTAAGGGAAACTTGCAGGAGGACATTCAACTACAGGCCAGTGATTCTATCTATGTCTCCAAGTCCAAAGTCGGCAAGATCGAACGGTTCATGCAGGTCACCAGGCTTGGGATGTACTTCAATCCGCTGCCTTGGAGTTTCTAAGACTCCGCGGCGCAGAGGAATGGCTGGCACCCATCCAGGTTCGCCCACGGATGGTGGTTGCATTTAGAGGTGCGGTATGTTCTTAGATCACTTTCACTTGAGCAAAGATCCCTTCGGAGCCGCGCCCGACCCGAAGTTTCTCTACCCCGCACCCGGGCATCGCGAAGCACTCGGCTCACTGCACTCCGCCATTACCGAAAGGCGCGGATGCGCCGTCCTGGTGGGCCAGACCGGGATCGGTAAGACTACGCTGTTGCGTTATTTGCGCGAGAAGATTCGAGCCGAGGCCGACGTCGCCCTATTGGACTGTCCGACGGAAGATGGGGGCGAGTTGGTGCGCGCGGTGCTGGAGTCCTTGGGAATCGCGCCGGAAGGGGATTCCTTTTACGGGAACCAGCGCCAGCTCAAGTCGGTCATTATGGAACGGCAAGCCCAGGGGCGAACCGTCGTGGTGATGACCGACGAAGCCGACGAGTTCGGCGTGGACGCCTTGCGATTGATCCGATTTCTCCTGAATATGGAGACCGCGCAGGGGCAGCCCCTTCAGTTCATACTGGCAGGGCAGGGTGAATTGCTGGCAAGACTTAAGGGGCCTGGGCTCGCGCAACTGGGCCTCTATGTGAATTCCTTTTGCCATCTTCTTCCCCTACCGGTGCCGGAAGTGCGCGCTTACATCCGGCACCGGCTCTGGGTGGCCGGAATCAGCAATGAGCTGTTCACCGCACCAGCGGCCTCCTTAATTGCGTCCGTTTCCGCGGGCGTGCCTCTCTACGTCAACCGCTTGTGTTACGACGTGATGTCGGAAGCTTGCAGGCGGGGCTGCGATGTGATCGGCGAGGATCTCGTCTGGGATGTCCTCCAAGACTTGCCAATGCCAGAAATCTGCACCTATTCTCCCCCCGCGGACGGCCGCCGGAACTTGCCTGGAGCGACGCCGCAACAGGGCATCAACTTTCTGGAGAAAAGTAATGGCGAGGGCCGGCTTTACCTCTCCGGCGAGGTGGACACGGTGCCTCTCAAGGATCCTCCCGGCTCTGTGCCTTGCCGTCGTCCCGACCTGCAGCCCTCCGCGCCCCAGTTCGTGGTCCGATATCAAGACCGCTTTGTCGAACTAGCGGAGCGATTGCTCTCTCCTCAGACCTCCGAACAGAGCTATTCGATCGGCATCTGCCCCGTCCAGAGCGCGGATTCCACAAGTCGTCTGGCGGCTTTTTTCAGCACGTGCATGAGTCAAGCTTCGCGGTCACCCGTCTTGTTGATAGAGGCGACCCTCCGCTCGCCCTGCCTGGCACAATACCTGCACGCTACTCCCATGCCAGGTTTACGCGAGTTAGTTCTCCCGGCAGCGGACAACTGGACCGACTGTATTCAACCCACGGCCGATCCAAACCTGTTCTTGCTGTCTGCCGGGAGTTGGGAGGATGGAACCCCATGCGAAGATTTCGAACGCCGCTTGCGGCTGGCCCACGCTCTCGCGTCAAAACACTATCGGAGCATCATTATTGAACTTTCGGGGTGGGAAGACTTCGAGGCCTTTCCAGCGGCACGTACTTGCTACTCGCTACCCGATGCCATGATTCTCGCTGTGATGCCGAACTCCTGCGGCACCAGCAAGTTACGAAAGGCCGTCCGGCGCCTGCGCCGGGCCGACGCCAATTTGGTCGGCTCCATCCTGAACGATGTCTGACCCTCGCATGAGGTGGCGCAAGTTGCAGCGATCCAATCGTGAGGCGAAACCCATTTTCGCATGTGAGGATGACCGGTGATTGAAGATAGCAGAACGCCAGAGCCTGCAATCAGGGGCTTCCGGGCAACCCGAGGTGATCGACGTGTATGAACTAAATGAAGGCCCATCGCGGTTCCTCCCCGCGGTAGAGTTCATGCGGGTGAATATCGCTCCCGCGGGCCGGAGCGAACAAGCTTTCACACTGTCCGGCGCTCTGGGCATCCTGCAGGACCACAAATGGGTGTTTTGTCTGGTTTTCTCCTTGATACTGGCCGCGGTGATCGCGATTGCCCTGTTCAGCCCTCCGCGGTATGAAGCGGAATTGAAACTGTACATGTCCCGCTCCCGCGTGGACGTCTCCGTGACGGGTGAGCGGAACGTGAGAGACGCGGCGTCGGGGGACTTCAGCGACTCCGAAATCACCGCCGAAATGGAACTGATCAAAAGCCGCGACCTCTTGGAAAAAACGGTGCTGGAATGCGGACTCGTCCGCCTTGACGGTGTTTCCCCGGAAGAGCGGGGGAGGCGCCTTGCCCGTGCGGTTCAGAAGTTGGAGCGGACGCTCCGGGTGGCGCCTATCAGGAAGACCAGCCTCATCTCATTAAAGTACACCGCCCGCGACCAGAAGGAAGCTGCGTCTGTCCTCAACACCCTCGCCGACCTGTACCTGGATAAACACACCATCATGCATCGCAACCCGGACACTTCCGCGTTCTTTCTCGCGCAGGCCAAGCGTTACCAGGCGGAGTTGTCCCAGGCTCAGAGGAAACTGGAAGAATTTGCCGTGCGCCGCAACGCTCACCTGCTCCAAGCGGAGAAACAGGCCAACCTGACTCGCATCACGGAACTGGATAGAGCGCTGGAGGAAAACCAGGCGCAGATCCGTGAGTCGGAACAGCGCATCCAACTGCTGCGGAAGCAAGAGAACGCTTTGCCGGAGACGATTTCGACGCAGAGCCGAATGGCGCGGAATGAGCCCCTGATGGACAAACTGAAGAGCTTGCTGATGGAGCTCCAGCACAAGAGGACGGAACTCCTCACCAAATACGATCCAAGATATCGTCTGGTGGTGGAGATCGACAAACAAATCCGGGATACGTCCGCGGCCATCGAGCGGGAGCAGAAGGCGACGGTGGTTGAACGTACCGAGGGTCTGAACACGATCCGTCAATCGGTGGAAGGCGATCTGTTGCGCACCGAAGCGTTAGTCGCAGGCGCCCGGGCCCGGCAGAACGGAATCGCCAAGGCTCTTGCGCAGGCTGAGGCGAGGCAGAATGAGCTGTCCCAGATCACGGCCGAACATGACGACTTGCAGCGCCAGGTCAAACTCGCCGAGGACAACTACCTCCTTTACACGAAGAAGCAGGAAGAATCGCGGATCGCCGACGCGATGGACCGGCAGAGAATCCTGGACGTGTCGATTTTGGAGAAGGCTGTCCCGCCGGCATTACCGATGGATTCACATCTCCCGTTCCTGTTCGTGATGGGATTCGTGGTAGCGGTATTTGCAGGCGGGGGAGCCGTGTTCGCGGCGGATTATGTTGACCGGCGCGTTCGAAACGAAGGCGACTTGGCCGCCGCGACAGACCTGCCCCTGCTGGCCTCGGTATCGAAGATTCAGGTGTGTTCTGGAGCGCGATGAAGGCAGACCACGGCCACGCCAGCCGAATGCGGTACCCAGCCGGCCGGCCGGTTAGAGGCCGGGTTGGGTGTTTCTGAGGTGTTTGCATAAGCGTCGTTTGATAAGACACTTAGGGTGGCTTACAGCGCGGCTGAGGGCTGCGCCGCCCCATTTCACTCAAGATGTACACGTCCAAGACAGGCCTGGCGGTGGAGTAGTGTTCCGGCTGTCTTCGTGAAGTCATTCACCAGGATTACAGGCGCCGCCGGTTTTTCGCGGCTGCCGCCGAATGAAGGAGTGCCCATGCGAAACCACCTACCTCGGGTAGCGTGCTGGAAGAGGATGACCGACTTGGTCATCAGTTCCATAGTGATCGTTCTGCTGGCGCCGGTGATGCTGCTGGTTGCCGTGCTGGTCAAGTTATCCTCGGCGGGGCCCGTTTTCTATGTCGCCAAGAGGGCGGGATACAGGGGCCGGACGTTCGGGCAGCTCAAGTTTCGAACCATGCATGTGGGCGCCGACCGGCACGGCGCCTTTACATGCAAGAACGATGCCAGAATCTTCCCTGTCGGAAAGTTCCTCCGGCTGTTTCGGTTAGATGAGCTGCCGCAGTTCTTCAACATTCTCCGTGGGGAGATGTCGATTGTCGGGCCCCGGCCGGAAGATGCCGCCATCGTTGAGCAGTGCTACACGCCAGAGCAACGGCAAGTTCTCAATGTAGCGCCGGGGATTACGTGCCTGCGTCAGGTGAAGTTCTTCCCCGATTGCGCCGAACTGGACGCCGGTAACGACTCCCAGCAGCATTACCGGGAAGTCATCCTCCCAATGCTGCTGGAGATGGACTTACAGTACGTGCGGCAACAGTCCTTCTGGCTGGACCTCCGGCTGATCGTTTTGACCGCATATCTGGTGCTCTTTAAGTCCTGGTATGTCCTGCTGCGGAGGCACAAGAGAAAAGCCTTGCCGCTGCGGAGTTCGACAGTTTAGGCGTGCGACGGCCGTGATGCAATTCGCTCCAGCCACACAAACACCAGCGGACGGCGTGGTGGACCGCCCTGTGACAGCAATCGTCGCGCCCGGCGGACGGTTTAGGTTGGCTCTCATGGCGGCGCTGATCTTCCTGGTGCCCGTTTGCAGGATCTTCAGCGTGGGCGGCAAGGACGTCAACCTGGCCGCCTCCGACCTGGTAATGCCGCTGGGGGTATTGTACATGCTCGGGCTGCTGGCGACAGGCAGGCTCCGCTTGCCTCTGGCAGGCTGCTTTTTTGCCAGTATCGCGAGCATCGGCATCTCGATTCTCGTCAACCTGGACATTTCGCTTGCCGGCAAGGGCCCTTTGAGCATGGTGGTCGAATTCGCCAAGATCCTGTTCCTGTGGTTTCACTTCTACATCATTGCGAACGTGATAAAGGGGCAGAAGGACTTTTTGCTGGCACTCCGGGTGTGGATTCTGAGCAGCGTGATGGTAGCTCTGACCGGCATCGGTGGTTCCCTGTATTACCAAATCACGCAGATTCAAACTTCGTTCTCAGTGATGTACCGGGGATGTGGCACCCTTAACGACTGCAATCTTTACGTGATTCATCTATCCTTGAGCTTCTTCCTGACGCTCTTCTACAGGAGGCTGACGAAGCCTGCCCGATCTTGGACCATCCCGGTACTGCTTATTCAATTAGTGGGGATGTTTTTCGGAGTCAGCCGAGGTGGCACTCTGGCCTTCTGCTTGAGCCTGGCCACATGCTGGGCTCTTTGCGGCTTCCCGAGGGCTAAACTGATCGCATCGCTGGCCGCGGTAGTGTTAGTGGTCTCCGCGTCGGCGGTGTCGGATTGGGATGCCCTGCTCACGTCCAACCCGATGACGGCGAGACTGGCATCGACAACCGTTTCCCTCAACGATCCGGAAGCTCAGCAACGCCGGCAATTGTGGCAGGACGCCATCGATGGATTCAAGCGATTCCCGGTCTTCGGAGTTGGGCGAGGCAACTTCCTCTATGTCACCACTAACGAGAATATCCCTCAGGCCCATAACACATTCCTCGGCATCCTTTGTGAGACAGGGATTGTGGGCTTTCTCGCATACGCCGTCTTCGTTGCGGCAATCGTGGGCGGCTTAGCGCGGAAGGGGTGGCTCGAAGCATCGCACGAGGGACGGATTGCGGCGGGCTTCCTGCTCACTGGATTATTGGTGGTCGCGCTTGGCGGGGTGACTATCAACATCGAAAATTACCGCGGTGCCTGGATCCTGCTGGCACTGGCATGGCGTTACCGGAATCTTTTTCTTGACACGGCCGAGATCTCCTGGAATTCCGGCACCGTGGATACTTCTCTCCACCTGCCGTTGCACGCGACCTCCTGACATCCTATGGCGCATTTCTTCCACGACGCCAAGTATCTAACGTCCAGTGTATTTGCTGGGTTAGTGCTGTCCGCGCTTCGATCCGTGCTGGTGTTGCGGATCCTGGGCCCCGCGTTAATGGGGGACTGGAAAGCCGCCATGCTGCTCTACACGGCGGCCGAAGTCGCCCGTCTGGGCGTCTCTCGAGCCGTGGGGATCCGGGTGCCGATACTGCATGGGCAAGGAGACGAGGAAGAGGCGGACCGGCTCATCTCTTCGGCGGGAACCTTCACGGTCCTGTTGGGGGCGGTCCTGGGATTGGTTGTGGTGGGGCTCAGTTTCTTTGCCTCAGATCCCGGATTGCGTACTGCCTTGCGATATGTGGCGGCCCTGGTTGCACTGGCCCAGCCATATTTGTTGCTTCGAGAAGTGACCATGGCCCGGCAGTTATTCCTCCTTCGTACGAAAGAGATCTGCTTATCCTCGTTGCTGGATTTCGTGGCCGCCATTCTCCTCTGCTATTTGTTCCAGTTGAACGGTCTGGGCGTCGCATCGATCATCGGCATTCTCGTCCCCGGGTTCTACCTTTTACGCCGGCAGAGGTTCGGGCTCCATCGCGGTCTGGACGTGGCTCGAACCAAGGAGATGATCCGGGTAGGGCTCCCGTACTCCTTGACGGAAGCGGCCCTCGAGTTGGTGAGACGCCTGGATGTTATCGCGATTGCGGTGCTCCTGGGGCCCCACTGGGTCGGTTATTACAGTGTCAGCATTCTCATGATGGACTTCTCGGGTCTTCTGACACGAAATGGCGTGACCCAACTGGTCGGGCCGCACCTGTTGCGCGAGTTCGGACGAACCGGGTCGCATGGGGAAGTTGCCATCTTTTATGAACAGCCCGCGCGGCTCTTCTCCTACGTTCTGCCCCCTGCCCTGGGAGTGGGCGCCATCCTCATCGCGCAATTCGTGCGGCTATTTCTGCCTCAGTACACTCCCGGCATCATGGCCGCCGAGATATCTCTCTGGTCGATCTTCTTCATAGCAGTGCCGTCGAGCTTAACTGC
>CAVUYK010000020.1:0-134354 GCA_963745655.1 Terriglobales bacterium
TCTGCCCCGGGTACTTTGAGTGTAAACCCGGGACGCGCGGGAGAACCATGCCCGGCCGGCGGCGCGCTATTTCTTCAACTTGCTCAGCGGAACATGCACGGAACCGAGCGCGCCGGTGAGCCGGTCTTGAACGATCACTCGAAGCTGGATGGCCTCCGGCTTGGGCCGCAGGGTCTTCGCCAGCGCCAGCCAGTTGGCCTGCCGAGACGCGTAGCGCCCCGCGGTCAGGTTTAGATCCAAGGCGTCGCGCGTGGTCTCGAGGGCTTTGCCTTGCGCGTCGCACTGCGCCAGGTACACGTCGAGACCGCCCACCCAATGGTCCTGTTTCTGCTCCATGGTGAAGGTCTCCGGGTTGATGGCCAGGGAGAGATCCAGAGCGCCGGCGTTCGGATCCACGCGGGCGACGATCTCGATGGACGACGCTTCCAGCGGGCTCCACATTGCATCGCGGAGCGCCGAGGCGCGATCGTCGCCACTCAGTGCCGCCCCCTCCACCGCGACGTAGCCCTTACGATGGCGCACGTCGAGTCCCTTGCGAGCAACCTTCACGTGCAATTCGTGGTACTTGCCGTCGAGGGTCTCCTGGGCCGGATAAAAGCCCAGCGTGTAAGTCACCTGGGCGTCGTCGACGGCTTGGCGAAGGGCCTTACTCAAGTCGTTGGTGTTGTGGAAGGCCACTCCGCCGGTTCCGTCGGCCAGCAGTCTCATCACGTCGAAATTGTCTGCATGGAATGGATTCGGTCTGTCTTCCACTCGCATCGACCTCGTCCCCCGCGAGGCCTCGCGCCGTACTTGTTGACGCTGAACACGCCGCGGGCGTCCACGGGGTAGATGGCCATGTTGGCGTCACTGAACAGGCGCGCCGTGCGCGCGGCTTCCGCGGTGAACGACCTTTCCCTGGACGTCTCAAACAAACCGGTGACCACCTTGAAACCCGGATAAATGGGGAAGCTGCCGGAGATCCAAACGAGATTCTTGCGTCCCGGCAGCCTGGCCAGGTGCTTGGCGATGGAATCGAGCGCCGCGATGGTGCGCTCCACGCGCAGCCCATCGCGATAGTCGGCTTCGTTCTTCTGGCTCTTGTCCTCCAACTGTAGCGGGTCCAACATCTGCGATACCTGCGAGTCGAGAACCGGAGTGATCATCTCCGACACCTGCCCGGCGTGAAAACGCTCCAGCACCTTGGCCAGATGATCACGGTCGTCGGTGAAGTCGTGGAGGATGTGGAGTTGCCGGCCCAGGGCATAGATGGCGATCCGCTCGCTCGGGTCGATCTGGCCCAGGAAGCGCACGATTTGGTCCCTGGCGAAGGCCTGGTCGGAGAATTCGGTATTGAGACCGTCCACCAGCAGCACGGTCGCGGTGGTGGGCGCTTCAGATCGGGACTCGCTCCGGTTGGTGAAGACGTTCTTGGGGTTCTGCGCCGTCGCTTGTCGCAACGGCGTAGCCGAATTCATGGCGAAGAAAGAGATCTTCTGGGGCTTGCCGCGATCGAACAATTCGAAATCGCGGGCCGCAAGATCCGTAACCGGCGCGCCTTTGGCGCGCACGACGACGTTGACGCCCACCAGGCGAGTGGTGACTCGGATGGTGGGCGCGGGCGGCTGCGAGAGGAGAAGTGCCGGGAAGAGCAGTAAGAGAGATAACCGCATGAGGTGTCCTCGTTCTCATAGTAGAATAGGCGGCAAGTGCTGGAAAAAATCGACCTCTCCAAGAAGCTTTCGAAGAAACTCTTCGAGGCCGGGATGCCGGGGTTGGAGCGCCGCCTCTACGACCTCGAAAAGGCCTGCTGGGACGCGGGCATTCCCAGCGTCATCGTATTTGAAGGCTGGGACGCATCCGGCAAGGGCTCCACCATCAACGCGCTCACGCAACATCTCGAACCGCGCGGGTTCCGCCTCTACCCCATCCGGGGTCCGCGCACCATGGAGCAGCATCTGCCCTGGCTGTGGCGCTTCTGGATCAAATTGCCCAACTACGGCCAGATGGCCATCTTCGACCGAAGCTGGTACGGCCGCGTGCTGGTCAAGCGCGTCGAAAAACTGGTCGCGCCGAAACTCTGGCGGCGCGCCTACCAGGACATCGCCGACTTCGAACACACCATCTCCGACGATGGCTACGTCATCATCAAGTTCTTCTTTCACATCAGCAAGAAGGAGCAAGCGCGGCGCTTCCGCAAGCTGGAGGGCGATCCGCTGGAATCCTGGCGCGTGCAGAAAGAAGACTGGCGGCACCACAAACACTACGACGAGTATTTCGACGCCATCGAGGCCATGCTCGAACGCACCGAAACCGAGTGGGGCCCCTGGACGGTGGTGGAAGCCACCGACCGGCGCTGGAGCCGCCACAAAGTCTTCTCGACCATCGTCACGCGCCTCGAACAGGCGCTCATCGCGCGCGGCAAACCGCTGCCGGCCGTTGCGAAAGAAACCACGTCCGGGAGGCGCCGCCATGCTTGAGACCGTCGATCTCAAACGCACCATCACGCGGGCTCAATACGACCGACTCTTGCTGAAGATGCAACTCGAATTGCGCGGGTTGGCGCTGGAGCTTTACCGCCAGAAGCGCACGCTCGTGATAGTTTACGAAGGCTGGGACGCGGCCGGCAAGGGCGGCAACATTCGCCGCGTCACCGAAATGCTGGATCCGCGCGGCTACGAAGTACTCCCCATCGGCGCGCCCTCGGGAGAAGATAAGACGCATCACTACCTATGGCGCTTCTGGCGGCGGCTGGAACCACCGGAGGAGAAACAGATCCTGATTTTCGACCGCAGTTGGTACGGCCGCGTGCTGGTCGAACGCGTCGAGGGTTTCTGCACGGAGCCGGAATGGCGGCGCGCCTACCGTGAGATCAACGAGTTCGAACGCCAACTGGTGGACTTCGGCATGATCCTGGTGAAGGTCTGGATCCACATCGACAAACAGGAGCAGCTGCGCCGCTTCGAGGCTCGCAAGAAAGACCCCTACAGGGCCTGGAAGCTCACCGACGAGGACTGGCGCAATCGCAAGAAGTGGGGCGACTACCAGGCCGCCGTCGAGGAAATGCTGCTCAAGACCAGCACCATCACGGCGCCGTGGACCGTGGTTCCCGGCAACTCGAAGTGGGTGGCGCGCGTCGAAACGCTGCGCACGCTCACCGCGACGCTCAAACAGAAGCTGCGCTGAGGCGCGCCGCCTTTTCAAATGCCGGCTCTAACTTGCGCACACTGCGGGCTGCCGCTCACGGCGTTTCACCCCGGGCGCGAGCCGGGCTACTGCTGTGTGGGCTGCTCCATCATGGCGGCCGCGCTCGGCTCGGCCCGCTCGCCCGCGGCGGCCAACGTGGCGGTGGTGCGGTCGCTGATCCTGCGTTTGGGGCTGGGAGCGTTCTTCGCCTCGAACGTCATGGTGCTGAGCTTGTTTCTCTACTCGCTCGACGCACCCGGCGCGGAGGCGCCCCCGGCCGCACGTTCTGACGCTGATCCGCTGGCTGATCTTCCTGTTCGCCATGCCGGCTTTCGGGTTGCTTTTTCCACCCTATGTCGCGGGGCTCGCGCGCGACGCGCGGCGTTTGCGGTTCTCCATGGACAGCCTCATTGCGCTGGGTGCGGGCGCGGCGTTTCTATTCTCGGCCGTATCTGTCGTCCGGCGTTCCGGGCAGATCTACTTCGACACGGCCTGCATGGTGCTGCTGCTGGTAACAGCGGGCCGTTTGCTCGAAGCGCACGCCCGGCGCCGCGGCCGCCGCGCGGTGCGTGAATTGATGGAACTCTCGCCCTCCCTGGCCCGCCTTCGCCGCGACGACGCGTGGGTGCACGGTCGACGCGGCGACGGTGAACGCCGGCGATCTGGTCCAGGTGCTCGCCGGAGAGCGCATTCCCGTCGATGGCACGATCGAGCGCGGGGCCTCCGCTATCGATGAATCCATGCTCACCGGCGAGCCCGTGCCCGCCGGACGCGCGCCGGGCGACCGCGTGAGCGCCGGCTCGTTGGTCATCGACGGCACCATTGAACTGCGCTGCACGCAACCGGTGGACTCTTCCATGGTGGCGCGCATCGTATCGAGCGTCGAGCACGCGCTCCAACATCGTTCGCACATCGAGCGGCTGGCGGACCGCGCCGCCGCTCTGTTCGTTCCCGCCACCGTGGCGCTGGCATGTCTGGTCACCATGGCTCTGGTGGGGCCGCGGCGCGGAACGCGCCTGGATGGCGGGGCTCAGCGTGCTGGTGGTGGCCTGTCCCTGCGCGCTCGGCATCGCGGTGCCGCTGGTGAACACCATGGCCATCGGCGCGGCGGCTCGCAACGGGATTCTGGTGCGCTCGGCGGAGGCGCTGGAGAGGTTGGCGCACATCGACATCGTCGCGTTCGACAAGACCGGCACGCTCACCGAAGGCCATCTGCGCGTGGCGGGCATCCTGCCGGTGGCGCCTCTCGACGAACGCGCGCTGCTCAGTCTGGCCGCCGCGGCGGCCCAGGATTCGCTGCATCCGGTTTCGCGCGCCATCGCGCGGTGCGCCCGCGCGGCCGGACTGGACCATACCTGCCCGCGACAAGGTGACGGTGCTGGCCGGCCGCGGCGTCGAGGCCACGCTGGCTGACCGGCGTCGCGTGACACTCGGTCAACCCGCTTGGGTGGAACGTAGCGTAGAGAGAGTTCCCGAAGACTGGCGCGTTCAACTGGATGCGGCAGCCGCCGCCTCGAACGGCGTGGTCTATTGCGCGGCCGACGGCAAGCTGGCGGGCGCGCTGCTGCTGGAAGACTCGCTCGCTCACGACGCCGCGCGCGGCCGTGGGCGCCTGCGCGTCGCTGGGGCTCCGCACCATCTTGTTGAGCGGCGACCGGCCCGAAGCCGTCGCACACGTCGCCGCTTCGCTCGGCATCCATGAATACGAAGGCGGCCTTTCGCCCCAAGATAAAGCCGCGCGTATCCAGGCCTTGCAGCAGAACGGCCACGCGGTAGCCATGGCGGGCGACGGCATCAACGACGCCACCGCTTTGGCCGCCGCGCAAGTGGGCATCGCCGTGGCCGGCGGCACGGACGTGGCGCGCGAAGTGGCCGAGGTGGTTTTTCTCGACACGGGTCTTCACCGGCTCGCCTGGCTGCTCCATCTGGCGCGCCGCGCCCGCCGCGTCGCCATACGGAATCTCGCGTGGACCGCCGGCTACAACGCCATCGCGCTCGCCGCCGCCTCGGCCGGCTGGCTCACGCCCATCCTGGCCGCCGCCTTGATGCTCGTGAGCAGCTTGTTCGTGCTGGGCAGTTCCTTGCGTCTTCCTGCTAGCATCAAGAATTCGTGACACATTGATCCCCATGCAAAACGAACCGCGTCCCCAACCCATCACACACACGCCCGTCTACGGCCCGCACGGCGTACTGCTGTCCTGGGCGCCCTGGCACGTTTTGATCGAGCGGGAGATGAACTGGTACCTCAAGTGCCCCATCGAGCAGGGCTATCCGCGTTTGGTCTACACCACGTTCCTGGACGGCAACTACGATCCGCTGAAACGCTCGCCGTCCTTCATCCCATGCACGCAGAACGGCATGGGCATCATCTCGTATCTGAAGTATTACGCCTACTCCGCGAAAGCCCATCCGAAAGTGCTCGAATTCGCCCGCGCCATGGGCGACTACCTGGTGAAGGAAACTCTTACGCCCGCCACCGGCAAGTATCCGCGCTTCACGCGCTCCACCGGTTGGCGCGCGCAGTTTCCCTTCCCTCCCGATTGCGGCTCGCAGGCCGACAAGCCGTACGAGATCGAACCCGACAAGGGCGGCATCGCCGGGTTCGCGCTCATGTTGCTCTACGAGGAAACCAAGGATCGCCGCTACCTGGATCAGGCGCTCCAAAACGCGCGGGTGCTCTCCGCCAATATGCGCGATGGAGACGCCACGCGTTCGCCCTGGCCCTTCCGCGTGGACTATCGCACGGGCGTCGGCCCGCGGCGAGGTATCCGGCAACATGAGCTTCATCCTGCGTCTGTTCGACAAGCTCATCGAGCACGGCCAGACGGAGTTTAGCGCGCCGCGCGAACGCTTGTGGAAGTGGATTCTGGAATTTCAAATCCCCAATCTCGCCAAGGACGGCCTGCTGTGGGTGCAGTTCTTCGAAGATCACGAGGAACTGGACAACCGCATCGCCTGGAGTCCGCTCAACCTGGCGCGCTACTTCATCGAAAAGAAAGAGGCGCTCGACGCGGACTGGAAGCGCCACGCCAAGGCGCTCATCGACTTCGTCAACCGCTGGTTCATCACCGTGCGCCACGGCGTGGCCGTGTGCGGCGAGCAGACCTACGACGTGGAGCCCTGGAGCGGCGTGCTTTCCAACTACGGCGGTGTGCTGGCCATGTATGCGGCGGCCACCGGCACGCACCAATACGAAGCCGTGGCCTACCAGGCGTTGAACTACGTGCTCTACGGTTCCGACGACGACGGCTGTCCGGCCGACCGCGGTTTCGACAAGCCGCGCGGCGGCTGGCAGGAAGACGCGCACACCGACAAGATCCACAACTTCATGGACGCCATGGCCGCGTTTCCGGAGTGGGCCAAGTAGAAAATTCGCATGCGATTAGGAAATCGAGTTGTCGTTACGACGGGCGCCGCCAGCGGCATCGGCCGCGCCTGCGCGATAGAATGCGCCGCGCAGGGTGCGCGGGTGGTGGTAGTGGATATCAACGCCGAGGGCTCGGCCGAAACCGTCCGCATGATCGTCGAGGCCGGCGGCACGGCGCGCGCCGTTCCGACGGATGTATCGGACGCGGCTTCGGTCGAGGCGCTGGCCGCCGAGGTGCTCCGCGTCGATGGCGCGGCGCACGCGCTCATCAACAACGCCGCCATCTTCTACGGCAAGACGGTCGAGGAAACTACGCTCGAAGAATGGAACCGCCAGATGGCGGTAAACGCCGGCGGCATTTTTCTGACCTCGAAGTATTTCCTGCCGCAGTTGCGGGCGACGCGCGGCGCCATCGTGAACATGAGCTCGGCCAACGGCTATTTCGCCGAGCCGGGTTGCGCCGGATACTGCGCCACCAAGGCCGCCATCATCGGTCTCACTAAGGCCATGGCCATCGACCACGGCAAAGACGGCGTGCGCGTGAATTGCATCTGCCCGGGCTACATCGACACAGGCCTGGCGCAAGCCTATTTCGACGTACAGCCCGATCCCGCGCAGGCGCGCGCCGACGCCGGCAAATTGCATGCGCTGTGGCGCATCGGCCAACCCGAGGAGATCGCGCGCGTGGCCGCATTTCTGGCCAGCGACGACGCGTCCTTCGTCACCGGCGCCGCCATCGCCGCCGATGGTGGATTCACCACCGGGCTGCCGCCGAAGTAGCTAGTTTCGGGGACAGGCTACGTGATCCCGAAACTGCGCGTGGCGCGGATGAGTTCCGGGATCACGTAGCCTGTCCCCGAAACTACGAAACTATGCGCGCCAGATATATCCGCCCCCTACTTGGCGTCTTCCCCGCACGCGCCGGCCACCCGGTTCTCCACGCGTTCAGACGCTCGCGGCTCGGTACCAGAGACCGCCTACTTGTGGTAGCCCTTGGCACGCAGGTATTGCAGCAACTCCGCGACGTGGTCGGTTTGGATGCCGGTGGCGCCGCGGTCGATGGCGTTCTGCCAGCTCGCCGGATTGTCCGCCGGGCCGAGGCGGTCGACGTAAATGTCCGCGCCGGCCTGCTTGGCGATGGCGATGATTTCATCGGTGAAGTCCCTGCCGGAAAAGGCAATCACCTTGGGATGCAACGCTTCGATGAGTTTTCGCACCGCCTCCACGCTGCGGGATTCCGGCATGACTTTCATGCGCGGGCTCAGGCGCTGCACTTCCTTCAGCAGCGTGGGCCCGGCGTAGATGACCACGTGGTCCGTCATGCGGGCTTTCTTGATGGCCGCCACGATGTCGGCGGCGGAGGCGTGCTTGTTGTCCACGTAGATCCCGGTCTTGTGGCGATGCGCCAGCTTCAAGGCTTCTTGGAAGGTGGGTACGCGAGTGCCGCGGAACTGTTCGCCGCTCTTGATGCCGGCGTCCAGGGCGCGGACTTGCGCGAAGGTCATCTCCGAGATCCTGCCTTGGGCGTTGGTCCGGCGGTCCACCGTTCCGTCGTGCATGAGGACAAGTTTGCCGTCGGAGGTGGTCTGTACATCGACCTCGAAGTAGTCGACACCGAGGTCGATGGCGGCCTGGTAAGCCGCCATGGTGTTTTCGGGATGGCTCAAGTGCTCACCCCGGTGGGAGATTACCACCACCTGGCGGCTCTGGCAGAAGGCCAGGGCCGCCAGGAGCAGTAGTGGCGGGAGGAATCGCATCAGAAAAAGATCCTCAGGGCCAGCTCGACCACGCGCGAGCCGTTGCCGGTGGTGCTGGTGATAACCCCGAAGCTGTTGGCGTTGCTCAGATTCGTGCCCGGGTTGGCGTACTGCGGGTGGTTCATGGCGTTGTACCACTCGCCGCGGAACTGCATCGTGAACCGTTCGTAAAGCTTGAAGTTGCGCATGAGCGACAGGTCCCAGTTGTTGATGCCGGGACCGTGCAGCGGGAAGCGCGGCGCATAGCCCAAAGTGTATTGAGGCGAGGCCACGAAGGCGGCGGTGTTGAACCAGCGGCGGTTGGTCCGGTCGCCCCGGGGCAAAGAAGGCGACTGGCCGGAGACCATGTTGGGCCTCTGGATACTGGGTCCCCAGGACGTGAAGGACTGAGTGATGCTAATCGGCAATCCGATCTGAAACTCTGTGATACCGGAGAACTGCCAGCCGGTGATGACATCCTTGACCACCGGGACGTTGTTCAGGTACTTCTCGCGGCGGCCGAAGGGGACCTGGTAGACGTAGGCGGCCACGAAGCGGTGCGGCACATCATAACCGCCCACGCCGCGGTCGGCGCGCAGATTGTAGTAATCCTGCGGCACGACGGCGTTGGACCGGTTCGGACCGTCGAGATCGTCGATGAATTTGCTCCACGTATAGCTGACCTGCACCAGAAGGCCGCTTTTCCACCGGTGGTCCAGCTTGGCCTGAAGCGAGTGATAGATGGAGTTGGCGTCGTTCTGAAGCGCTCTCACGGCGGCGTACTGCGGGTACGGGCGCAGTGCCTGCCGGTTGCCGGATCCCCAGTTCTCGGGCCGCAACTGGTTCCAGGCGTAAACGCTCGGCAGCTTGACGCCCTTGGTGGCGACATAGTCGACCTCGGCCAACCAGTCCTCGCGGATCTGCCGCTGGATGCCGAACTGCCAGGTCTGGTTGTACGCGGACCGCTTGCGCAATTCGAGCGCCGTCACCGTCGAGGTAGGCGCGGTCAGACTGGCGGGGATGTTGGGCCGCCCCTGCGCGTCCACGTTGTAGGAGTAAGCGGGCACTCCGTTCTGAAGCTGGTAGCGCGGTGTCACGCCGTCCAGACTGGAGAACCCGGCGCTCGACGCGCGTACTGCGACACCGGCCCATAGCCTCCGTAGCCGATCGTCGGTAGCAGGTACATTCCATAGCCGCCCCGGACCACCCACTTGGGAATCACATTCCAGGCGAAGCCGATACGGGGCAGGAAGTTGGTGAACACGTTGGGCGTGAAGTGGCTGAGGGAGGTGTCGATCTTGGCGAACTGCACCTCGCCCAGGTTGCCGGTGGTGCGGTTGGGGATGGTTGGATTGAAGCTGGCGAACTGGCCGTTGGCCTCCGAGTAGGGGCCGTTGTATTCCCAGCGTACACCCAGATTGAGGGTCAGCTTCGGCGTCACCTTGAAATCGTCCTGAATGTACATGCCCGCACAGTTGATGTTCATGCGGAAGGTGTAATCGTTGATGCTCATCGAGGTGCCGCTGGGATACCCCAGCAGGAGGTCCGCGAAGCCCGATCCGGTGCCCTGGGTTCCGGGCAGATTCGTGAAGATGCCGGAGAAGGTGTAGCTGCCCGCGAGTTTTCCCGGGCTATAGTAGTTCCACATCTGACGGCGGTAGTCGCCGCCCATCTTCAGCGTGTGCCGGCCCTTCACGAAGTTGAGGGCCTCGGAGAACACGTAGCTGCGGTCGCGGTCGCCGTCGTTGGCGGTCTGATCCCAACGGAATCATGTTCTGATTCTGCACGGCGACGATGGGAAACTCGTTGAGCGTGACGTTCTTGATGCCGAGTTCAGGCGACGGGGCGCTGCTGGCGATGGTGTAGTTGTGCTCCTGGACGAAGCCCACCCGGAGGTCGTTGACCACGCGCGGGCCGAAGACGTGCGTGTGGCTCAAGGTTAACTGGGTGTCGCGGAACCCCCCCGCGGTGTCGTTGTTGGCCTTGCTGAGGATGCGCGGTTGCGCCTCGCCGTTGGGGTTGTAACGGCCGATGCGGCCGAACAACTTGTCGTTGGAGCTGAAGTCGTGATCGATACGCGCGAGCCACTGCCAGGTCTGGCGGATCTGAGGAGGATTGACGCTGTAGTTGAGGTTGCCGGGGTAACTCCCGTTTGCGTCGGGGTAGAACTTGGCGATGGCCGCGCCCGATGTGTCGAAGCGGGCGCTGGGAATGCGGTTCCCGCTGAACGGATCCCGGATGTAGGTCTTGCCATCGGGGCCCAGGCGCGTGGTGGAGGGGTCGTAGATCGTCATCAACTTCCCACCGGAGAGTGTCTGGGAGAAATCGCCGGATTTCTCCAGGGAGGTAGGCACGAGCTGGGTGTACAGGTTCCCGTTGGAGGCCAGCGTGACGTTGAAGTCGACAAAAAAGAACGTCTTGTCCCGGCCGTTGTACAGCTTGGGGACCAGGACCGGCCCACCGATGGTGAAGCCGGGGTCGTTCTGCACGTACTTCAAGGTCGCCTTGGTGGTCTGGAAAACGTTCCGGTTGTTCAACAGGCGGTTCCGGAAGTAGTCATAGATCCCACCGTGGTAGTCGTTGGTTCCGCCCCTCGACGTCATGATCATGATGCCGCCGCCGGTGTGGCCGTACTCGGAGGAGAACGGCGTGGTCAGTACCTTGAACTCCTGAATGGAATCCGGGCTGGGCGTCAGCGTATAGGTCTGGTCCGAGGGGTTGGTGGTGGGCAGACCGTCGACCATGATCTCGTTGGTGACGGGGCGGCCGCCGCCAAAGCTGAAGTTGTTGATGTTGCTGTTGTTGTTGCTGGTGGAAGTGACGCCCGGAAGCAGCTTGGCCAGCAGCACGGGAGAGCGGCCCCGCGAGTTGGTGGCGATCAGGGGCACGTTCATCAATGCTTCGGACTCCATCACGTGCCCGATCTCGGGCGAGACGTAGTTAAGCTGAGTCGCCGACGCGGATACCTCCACCTTTTCGCTGACCGCGCCGATCTGCATCACCGCGTCCACGGTCATCGACTGGTTGAGCTGCAGCCGCATGCCGGTCTGAACCACCTCCTTGAAGCCGGCAGCCGAGAAGACGGCCCGGTAATCGCCCGGCTTGAGGAACGAAACCATGTAGTCCCCGACATCGTTGGTCTCGGTTTTCGAGAGCGAGTTGGTGCTGATCTCGGTGATGGTGACTTGGGCCCTGGGCACCGCTAACCCGGCCGGGTCGGTGACACGGCCGCGAATTGAGCCGGTGTAGGTTTGAGCGAAAAGCGGAAGGACGACCCCCAAAAGCAGGAACAGTCTGTTGGACATCTGGACCCCCATTTTTTCAAAGGCGTGAAAAAGTCCCAATAAGTCCGACAAATATAATCAGGGCGAGATTACCACGAGGTGGCGGGGTAAGTCAATGCATCTTTTCGTGATTTAAGTTTCGGGGACAGGCTACGTGATCCCGAAACTCATCCGCGCCACGCGCAGTTTCGGGATCACGTAGCCTGTCCCCGAAACTACGAAGCTATGCGCGCCAGGCGCGCTCGCGCTGGACTGCGTTCTGAAGGATCGAAGCCGCCAGGTTGACGTCGTCAACAACCTGGAAATCGTACATGCCGACGCAGATGAAATCGGCGCCGCTGTCGAAGGCGTACTTGAAGCCGACCTTCGGCTCGATGGCGCCGGCCGCCAGGGTCTTGAAGGCGATCCACGGCTCGGGCCGCTCGCGCATGTAGGCGGCGACGGCCGCCGGATCGTCGCACCAGATGTTGTCGTGCTCCGGTTCCAGGCGCGCCGACCAGTAGTCCACCTTGTGCAGCGTCTTCATCCAGAAGTCGGGGCGGTAACCTCGATCCACGCAGGTTTGAATGGTGGTGAGTTTGTGCCCGCCGATGCCCGCCGGCAAACCGTTGCGCCGGATCAGTTCGAGGCCTTTTTCAAGGAGGTCGAAGCGCCCTTTGGCCACCAGTTCGTCCGCCATGCCGCCTTGGATGTAACACGCGCAGGCACCTTCGTCGATCGATTTCTGAATCGCCACCAGGATGTCCTTGCCGCCGCAATCGGAGATGAACTGGATCTTGCCGCCGCTGCGCCAGTAGTCATTGATCACGCCGCAGAGCAAGGGGTTGGTGAGCACCGTGTTGACGCCGCAGGCTTCGGCGAGGTCGAACGTCTGGAAGATCTTGCCGCGGTTGTGATAGGCCTTCACTAGCTTCGAAACGTAGATCAGGTCGCGCGCGTGCGACCAACCGCCAATCAGGTTCCCGCCCAGAATCATGCGGCTGAGTTTGACCTTGCCAATGTGTCCGTAAGGCAATTCGCCTTTCAGATCGCGCAGCGTGCTGAACTGGAAGCGCTTGGTGGTGGCGCTGGCCATGGTATTGTCTCCAGGGTTCGCCCGCACGCTCAGGTTCATTTCCTCGAAGCTCTTGTAGCCATGCTTTTTCAGCATCGCGAGCACGAAAACGCCCAGAACCGGCAGCCCCACCAGGCCGCTAATCAGCTCGCGGCGCTCGACATTGGCAAGCCGTGGTTGCGCCGGCTGGCCCGCATGCCGCTTCCCGCGCAACCGCTCCAGAAGCGCGCCCAAGCCAATCTCGGAGGCCGGCAGAAACAGCACCACCAGCAGCGCGCACAGTTCCACCAGGTTCTTGTTCACCAGCAGGTACGCGCCTTCGCTCATGGCGTTCGCGGTGGGGCCGAACAGCGGCGGCTGCGCCAGATAGTAAAGCGCCAGCAGCGCCATGCCGCCGCCGGCCGCCGTGCGGATAAAGACGCCGAAGATCAGGCCCAACCCCACCAGCACCAGTCCCCAGACATTCAGCACGTCGATGATGCGCGTCACCGCATCGTTCGACGCCAAGCCGAAGAAGAAGCCCGAGAAGGGCCCGGTGGCGGACTTGAGGTATCCCGCCGCCGTCCACCCCGGCGTCATCAGCTTGATGCATCCCTCATAGAGGAAGTGCCAGCCGATGACCACGCGAAGAATCGCAATTACCCACTTTTCTCTAGTCATGGATCGGACCCCCGCTTACCGCAGCTTCATGGGCTTCCCGCCGGCTTCCTTGCTGCGCTGCGCCGCGTCCATGAAGGCGAACAGCTCGAGGCTCTCGTCGTTGGGAACCGGCGGTTGGCCCGTCTGGAAGAACTTCACGATCTCTTTCAGCATGTCGTTGTAGGAGACCGTATACTTCTCGGGCGACTGCAGGACTGCCTTGGGACGAATCACCGTGGCGCCGTACGGGCCGTAAGGGCGGAGCGCGTACACCGTCCCGGTACGCCCATCCTTCCAACGTCCCACGATTACATCGTGACCGGTTTCCCCGGTGGAGGCTATGCGCGTTACTTCTACGCAACCGGTGCCCATCAGCGTGTAGAGGATTTCAATAGGGTGGATGGCGTACCAGGCCAGATCCAGATAATGTTTGTCGTTCATGGGGCCGGGGCCCCAGGTGGTGAAGACCACGCCGTCGCTGGCCTTCACGCTCGATACGATGCTGCTCCAACGCAGGCTCGACGAGGTGAACCACGGCACGCCGGCTTCCTTAGCCAGCCGGGCGATCTCGCGCGCGTCCTCCAGCGTGGCCGCGAGCGGCTTGTCGATGAACATGGGCTTCTTGGCCGCGATCACCTGCCGGGCCTGGGCCAGGTGCGGGCGTCCGTCCACGCTCTCCAGCAGGATGCCGTCCACTTTCGAGCACAGCGTCGGGATGTCCGGAACGATCTCGACGTTCCACTTGGTCTTCAGCTCTTCGGCGTACTGGTCCACGCGGCTCCAGCTCGCATCGAGGTCCGGGCTGCCGCCCTTATAAGCGGCTACAATTTTGGCGCCCGGCACGTAATCCTTCGAGGCCGGATCGTTCAGGGTCTTGATAAATGCGAGGACGTGCGACGTGTCGGTACCGATAATGCCTAATTTGAGATCGGCGGCAGAGGCGATGCCGCACAATACGAGTACAGCCAGTGCAATGCGCTTCATGTCCGGCATTGTACACTAAACATCTCGGTGGAAACCTCGACTCCCCTCATGTACGTGAAGGGCGTGGGTCCGGCCCGCGCCCAGGTTCTCGAGACCAAAGGACTCTCGACGGTCGAGGATCTGCTTGCCTACACGCCCTTCCGCTATGAGGACCGCTCCAACGTCAAGACCATCGCGCAACTGGCTCCGGGCGAAATGGCCACCGTGGTCGCGCAAGTCGTCTCCGCCAAGGCCTCGCGCTTCCAGCGCCGCGACCTGGGCCTGTTCGAAGCGCGCTTCGAGGACGGCTCGGGGCAGCCTCTGCTGGGTAAGTGGTTCCACGGCTCGTATCTGGCCGGCGTGCTGGAAGAGGGCCGCCGCATCGCGCTCTACGGCAAGGTGGAACTGGACACCTACACGGCCGAACTGCTCATGCTGCATCCCGAGTTCGAGCTGCTGCCGGAGGACGATTCGAGCGACGCCTCCCTGCACCTGGGGCGCGTGGTGCCCATCTACGAGGCGGCCGGGCGCATCACCGCGCGCGTGTTCCGCACGCTGGTCCATCGCGTGCTCGAAACACTCCCGCCGCTGGCCGATCCGCTGCCCGCCTCCATCCGCGATCGTCTGAAGCTGCCCGAACGTTGGGACGCCATCCGCCGGGCGCACTTTCCCGAAGAGCGCGACGAAATTCATGTACTCAACGAATTCCGCTCGCCGGCGCAGTGGCGGCTGATCTTCGACGAGTTCTTCTGGCTCGAATGCGGCCTGGCCATCAAGCGCGCGCGCGCCCGCAAGCAGGACGGCATCGCCTTCGCGCTCACCGCCGAGGTGCGCGAAAGAATCAAGCGCATGCTGCCGTTCAAGCCCACCGCCGCCCAGAAACGCGTGCTGGGCGAGATCGCGCGCGATATGGCCGAGCCGCATCCCATGCACCGCATGCTGCAGGGCGACGTGGGCTGTGGCAAAACGCTGGTGGCCGCCGAAGCCGCTATCATCGCCATCGAAAACGGTTGCCAGGTGGCCGTGCTCGCGCCCACCGAAATTCTGGCCGCGCAGCATTATTACTATTTCAAGAACCTCTTCCGCGAGCTGGGCTACACGGTGGTGCTGATTACCGGCTCGCTCGGCGCGCGAGAGAAATCCGAGCTGAAGAAACGGCTCTCGGAAGGCTTGGCGCAGGTGGCCATCGGCACCCACGCGCTCATCGAAGAGGACGTGAACTTCCAGCGCCTGGGCCTGGCCGTGATCGACGAACAGCACCGCTTCGGCGTCATGCAGCGCTTGAAGCTGCACCGCAAGGGGCAGCGGCCGGACGTGTTGGTGATGACCGCCACACCCATTCCACGTACGCTGGCGCTCACCGTCTACGGCGACCTGGACGTTTCCGTGATCGACGAATTGCCGCCGGGGCGACGGCCCATCCTCACCAAACATGTGACGGAAGATCAGGTCGAACTGGTCTACAGTTTTCTCAAGCGCGAGACCGATCAAGGCCGCCAGGCCTATGTGGCTTACCCGGTGATCGAAGAGTCCGAAACGCAATCGCTCAAAGCGGCCGAAAAGATGTTCCGCCACCTTTCCAAAACCGTCTTCCCCGACGTGCGCGTGGGTCTGCTGCACGGGCGCCTGCCGACCGAAGAGAAGGAAGCCGTCATGGAAAGCTTCCAGCGCGGCGAGACTCAGATTCTGGTTTCGACCACCGTGATCGAAGTCGGCGTCGACGTGCCCAACGCCACCGTGATGGTGATCGAGCAGGCCGAGCGATTCGGTCTGGCGCAATTGCACCAGTTGCGCGGGCGCGTGGGCCGCGGCGCCCATCAGAGCTACTGCGTCCTGGTTACCGGCAAGCTGGGAGACGCGGGGCGCGAACGCATCCGCACCATGGTGGAGTCCTCGGATGGCTTCCAGATCGCCGAGATGGATTTGAAGTTGCGCGGGCCCGGCGAGTTCTTCGGCACCAAGCAATCCGGCCTGCCCGCGCTGCGCATTGCGAATCTTATTCGCGATCACGAGATACTGGAGATTGCCCGCGGCGAAGCGCAACAGTTCGTCCAACATGCTCCACCGGAGGAGCTACGACAGGTGGTGGCGCACATCCGCCAGCACTGGCAGCGCCTGTACGGGCTGGTGGAGGTGGGCTGATGCGCGTCATCGGAGGTGAGTTCCGCAGCCGCCGCTTGCAGACGCTTCCGGGCATGGCGCTGCGGCCCACGCCGGACCGCCTGCGTGAATCGCTGTTCAACATCCTGTCGCCGCGCATCGCCGGTGTCACTTTCGTGGACGCCTACGCGGGCTCCGGCGCCGTGGGCATCGAAGCGCTCAGCCGCGGCGCCGAGCGCGCCATCTTCATCGAAAAGCATCCGGCCGGCGTACGCATCATCCGGGAGAACCTGGCCTCGCTGGGCGTGGAGGACCGCGCGCAGATTATTCAAGCGCCGGCGGCCATGCTGCTGGCGCGCTACAGAGACGGCATCGTGTTCCTGGACCCGCCCTATCCGCTGGCGAAAGAGTACGACGACGCGTTGCGCGCGCTGGGAGCCGCGCCCGCAAGGTCGCTGCTTGTCATCGTGCAGCACCATTCAAAATTCGCGCTGGCCGAATCCCACGGCGCGCTCAGGCGTGTTCGCCAACTACGCCAGGGCGACAACACGCTGAGTTTCTACGAGCCGGTTTAGCAAGAAGGGGACAGACGCATTTTCCGCCGAGAAGACGCTGTTTCACTCCGCGGGGGTTCCGTGGCGGAAAATGCGTCTGTCCCTTCTTCGAGCGTGACCCAACGTCAACCGATTTCGTGCCAGATGCGTGCGGACGCAAACAACGCCAAATGGCGGACGTTCGTCGTGGCGATCACTGTTTCGTCACCGGCACGAACAAGCGCCCCGGCCTGCGCGACGAGGATCATATCGGCGTCCAACGAGGCATCGTCGGCCGACTGCCGCCCCATCTTCCGCGCAGTTGCCCAGAATTCGGCGGCCTTCAGCATCACCGGCGTCGTGATGGGCGCATATTCGAGCATGCCCTTCAACGCGTCCAGACGGCCAAGCCCCCTGTCCTTGCCGGCCCGAAGCAACTCGCGGCGCACTTCGTAATCCGCGATCTCCGGAATCACGATTTCGACTCCGTTGTAAGCAAGACCCGCGAGCCAGTCTTTACACGCCTCGTTTTCGGGGGAACTCTTCGGATTCGTGATCATTCCAAGCGGACCGGCGTCCAGCAGAACGATCAGGCTCATGAGAAGAGTTTGTAGCCGTCAGGCCGATCTTCGTCCAGGGAACGGCGTAGAGACTTCGAAGGTCTCCTGCTGTTCCGTCTCATCGCCCTGCATCCACTCGTCCAACAATTTCGCCAACGCTGAACGATCCGGTTTGGAGGGAGACACAGATTCCTGCTGCCGAGGGATTCGGTGTGGTCGCGCCGTGCTTGTTTGTGTCCGGCATTCCTCCGCTTTGATTCTACTCCACAACGCTCACGCGTTCGATTCGACACTCACGTCCGGCGTACGCAGGTGATTCAAGCACCGGCGGCCATGCTGCTGGCGCGCTACACGGACGGCATCGTGGTCCTGGACCCACCCTATCCGCTGGTAAATCAGTACGACGCGGCCTTGCGCGCGCTGGGAGCCGCGCCCGCGCGGTCGCCGCTTGTCATCGTGCAGCACCACTCGAAATTCGCGCTCGCCGAATCCCACGGCGGCTATCCTGGTTGCCGATCCCGCGGCGGCGGCGGATCCAGAAGAAACGGAGGCGACGATTTGAGTGGAGACGGGATCCAAATGTCTTCGCCCTGTCGCTTCAGATTCAGGAGACACAATTCGGCGCGCCCGCTCTTCATGGACCACCACGAAGTCAGAGAGAACTCTCCTTGCGCGAAGGTGGCCTCACCTTCCAATTGCGTATGGTCCGCGTCGTGCTTCCCAGGGATCTCGTATAACTGCACCTGGTAGCCCCGCCAGGAACCCAGGCTGGCGCGGAGCGATTCGCATCTCTTCAACCACTCCGGACGTGCGATGGCCTTGCGAAAACCATCGCTCGCTTCCTCGATAGATGGATGCGCATGCGTCCCTGTTGAACGCTTCCCGCAGCCGGCTCAGGCCTTCCTCGCTCACTCTGCACAGCTCACGGGCGACGGCTTCCCGCTTTCGCTCGTGGAATGCGCGATAGCCCGCGACGAAACCGGCGACCACTACGGTGGCCAGGAAGGCCGCGAGCAGCAAGACGCTTAACGACCATGGCGGAGGCCTCTCGGACCGATATTATACGTCGCGCGCCGGCTAGTGGAGAAAGAAACGCAATCCCTGGTGCAGGGCGGCGGCGCCGGCGGCGCCGGTAAGAGCGGGCACGCACGCGGGCAAGGGACCCCGGCGGCGCCACTCCTCGTGCACGGCGTGAACGCCCAGGAACAGGAATCCGCCGCCGGCCAGCGCCAACGGATAGTAGAGCCACATGGGGCCGAGATGCGGCGACAAAGAGTTTTCGAGTAAGCCTCCCGCCAGTGTGGTTCCCTCGGCAATCAGGCACCACACCATGGCGGAGCGCCGCGACCCGTAAGCGGCGCGGAGAATGGAGCCGAAAGCCAGACCTTCGGGCACTTTGTGCAGCAGGATACCCGCCGCGACAGCGGCGCCGGCGGCGCCCGAAGCGGTCTGCTGCGACGCCATGATGCCCCATCCGTCCAAAGCGCTGTGCAGCGTGGCGGCGATCACCAGCGGTGCGCCGAAGCCGTGCAGCACCGTGCTGCAAGCGCCGTGATCGTGCGTGTGAGCGCAGGTGGGGCACACCGGATAAAGGTAGCGGTCCACCACCCACAACAATCCGAAACCCGAGGCCAGCATCAGCGAGCCGTCGCGCCAACCATAGCCTTGCGCCAACTCCGGCAGTACGCCGAAAACGGCGATGCCGGCGAGCAACCCGCCTCCGAACGCCACCATCCGCCGCGCGGTGCTCGATCCGCCGGTGAGCCACACGCCCAAGATGGCCGCGAGCAGTGCTACAGCGGTTGTTGCCACAAGAAGAAACATGTTCGAGGAAGCCCCGCGCGAAGGCGCTGAAAGTCCAGTACTTAATGTAACGGGTTGCCGGAAGCCACGGCAAGCGCACACGCCTGGGCTAGTCCCGGCGCGGCTCGAAGAACGGATCGTCCATCAAGTAGAGCGCCAGGGCGATATCGATGATGGCATTTTGCCACCCGGTTTCCATCACGTAAGCGCTCCACCATTGATCGGCGTTAGAGCCGTAGTACTCCCAAAGCGAGTAGTCGAAACCGCGCATCCAACCGCCCGCGATGGTGGGATCGGGGCTCTCAATCTGGATTCGTGTAAGGTAGTCCGCCACGCGATGGAAATCGTCGAGGAAGGCGCGGTCGCCGGTAGCTTTGTAGGCGATCCAGAAATTCATGGCGGCGAAGCTGGTGGTGTAGAGTTGGTCGGAAACGGTTTCCTCTCCGGTGTGGCTCAGGCCCAGGTCGCCGCCTTCCACATCCGCGCCCGTGTTGCTGCCGCCTTCGCGGATGGCGCCGCATAGGGCCATGCGCGAGCGCAGAAAGTCCGCCTGCTCTTCGAGCGCCTGTTGGTAACGCGCTTCCCGGGTGTAATACCAACCCAGAGCGAGCGGCAGCAGGAAGCGCGCGCTCTCGCACGTCTTACTGATGATATAGCGGCGGATCTTGGGAAACCCCGCGATCATCGCGTCGAGCATGGGGCAGGCCGCGCGCAGGTAGGCTGGCTCTCCGGTCGCGCCATAGGCGTAGAACCATGCCGCGAGCACGCAGCCGCCTGAGTGGGGATGTTCGTCCATGTGCGTGAGCGGCGTTTTCGGGTTGGACTTGGCCAGTTGCGGCACGTGACGGCCCGAGTCGGGGCCGAAGGCGCGCAGTTGCGCTTGGGCCGAAATCAGGCCCCGCCGCAGGAATATTCTGTCGCCCAGGTAACGGTGTCCGGCGAGCGCGCAAATGGTTCCCCAGGAAGTGTCGTCGGGAAAGGCGCTGCCCGCGCGGCCACGCGTGTTCCAGAGACCGTAGCCCGGATCGCCGCGTTCGAGCCGCTGAAAATCCATGATCCGCGCGAGCATCTTCTTGCCCACCCCTTGGTGAGCCGCGCTGCGGGTGAGCGTTCCGAACATCCAGAACGCCAGGCCGGACTGCAGCACGCAGTCGGCGCGCTCGGGCGAAAACATCTGCTCGGCGCCGAAGGCCATGCGGCGGCCTTCGAAATCGGGCCCCGAAATCCACTCGGCCACGCCCTGGGATTCCGTCCGGCTTCAGCAGCACGCCGGAGCGTTCGAACCAGCGTATGTTCCGCGTGAGCGAGCCAAGGTACGCTGCGCGGCGCGACGACACGCGAAAAGCCACCTCCCGGTGACGCGCCAGTCCCCGGCCGGCGGCCGTGATGACGAGCCGCATATCACCGGCGGGCCCGGCCTTCCTTTCGGCGCGATACAAACCCGGGCTCACCTCCCGCGCCGGAATCTTTCCCACGCGCACCGACAGGCCCGGCCGCGATTTCAAGAACACGCCGATCTTTTCGCCGGGCAGCACCCAGCGCCGGGGCTCCGTCCAGCAACTGAGCGGGACGTAAGCATCCAACACGCGCGAGCGCCGTGCGGCGGGAAGCAGCGCGAGGACCAACTCGCGCAGCAACTCCGACCAGTGCGCTTCGGGGGCGTACTGGCGGCGGCGAAATTCCGAGAGGCTGGTGCCGGCCACCGCGAACTGTCCCGCCCCGCGCTGGCCCATCACCAATCCCGCCCAAGTATCGCCGGGGTGCGATCCAGCCAGCACGCCGCGCACGCCAGCCACGCGGCCGAAGGAGAGCACCTCCCTCCAGGCACCGCCTGGTGTAAACGGCAGCGAATAAGAATCGTGCTCGTCGAAGAGCGTGCCGGCTTCCAACGCGTCCGGAACTTCGAGCGGCGATTGGAGCAACAGCCGCGCAATGCCGGTCTTCACCATGCGATCGGCCGCCGGCGCTTCCGGGAAGTTGGTTATGTACTCAGCATAGACTCCGCCGCCGCGCGCGAGCACCTCTCCTACCGCGTCGAGCGGCGCGCGCGCGAGTTCAGCCGGCTCGGGGTAGGAAGGCGCGGGTATCCACAGCAGTTCGCAGCCCTCGACGCGGGAAGGCCCCAGGGCGGCTTGCGAAACGATTTGCACGGAGAGCCCCAGATCCTGAAAGATCCCCGGCATATCTCCGGGCTGCAGCGGGTCGGCCACCGCCAGACACACTCGCGGGGCATCTGGCACCGGCGATGAAGGCGCGCCGGCCGCCAACGAACCGGCCAGAAGTTGACGTCGGGTGAGCATGGGATGGGAAAACCCCCACGAGAACTTAGTGGCCGCCGCAACGCGAGCGCACGGATTGGAACTCGTTCCAGGTCAGGAACGGACCGTCCACGCAAGTCAGCGCGCCCGACGGGCTGGAACACTTGCCGCAAATGCCCACACCGCAACTGGTGAGGTATTCGATGCTGCCGATGATGCGATCCTCGCTCACCATCTCGCGCTCGATCTCGAAGCACTTGCGCACCATGGGCTCGGGTCCGCAGTTAACGAAGGCGACGCGCTGCCGTCGCCCGGCCGGCAGCGCGGACACCACGTCTGCCAGCAAGTCCGGCACGTAGCCGTGAAATCCTTGGCTGCCGTCGTCGGTGGCCACCCGCACGGGACCGAGGTTCTCGAATTTCTCCATGTCGCACAAGTGACTGGCGGTACGCGCGCCCAGCACGAAGACCTCCTCGTTCAAGGGTCGCAACTGGTGCGCGATTTCCAGCAGCGACGCGATGCCCGTGCCGCCGCCGGCAAAGACCAGCGTGGAGTTCTCGAAAACCGGTACGCCCTTGCCGTACGGTCCGCGAACGAAGATCTCCGCGCCCACGCTCATCCCGGCGAGGTAGCTGGTGAACTCCCCGACGGCGCGGATCACAATGCTCTTTTCGGTGCACGAGAACACCGCGAAAGGCTTTTCTCCCACACCGGGCACGCACAGAAACAGGAACTTGCCCGACAGGTCGCCGTCGCGCCAGGGTTGCGACAGATCTTCGAGCGTCAGCTTGAACAGGGTCGCGTCGTATTCATGACGCGCGGCGATGCGCGTCCGGAAGTAATCCATGGGGGCCGTGCTCTCGCAGCTTCGCGCGTAGACGCGCGCCCCGCCGGGATCCGCGGCATCCTTTTCGAGCCGCGCGAGATATTCGGCAAACTGCGCGCTGTCTAAACCCGTAAGCGCGCTGCCCACCCCAAACAGATCCGCGCCGGCTCGCGCGTAGGAGCGCACGTCGTCGGGCGAAGCCAGGCCGCCCATGCCGATGATGACCGGCTCGGGACCGGCCGCGCGGCGCGCCTGCTCGACCGCGCGCAAACCCAGCGGGCGTATGCCGTCGCCCGACAAGCCGCCGAACTTGTTGTGCAGGATGGGCGCGTCACCCACCGGCACCACCGCCGGGCCGATGGTGTTGGTCAAGGTGAGGCCCGCGGCTCCGGCGGCGAGCGCCGCGCGCGAGCTGGCCTCCACATCCGGGAAGCTGGCCGCGAATTTAACGAACACCGGCACATCCACCGCGCGCGCCACCTCGCGCCACAATGGTCCGCATCAATTCCATATCCTGGCCGACTTGCGCGCCGTAACCTTTGGCGTGAGGACAGGACATGTTCAGCTCAAACCCGTCGGCAATGGGCCGCAGCGTGCGCGCCGCCTCCACGAAGCTCTCGACGTCGGAGCCGAAAACCGAAACCAGCAGGAACTTGTTGGCGGGGATCTCCACGCCATCGAATTCAGCCAGGTAGGCGCGGGCCCCGGGATTCGCCAGACCCACCGCGTTGATGTAGCAGCCCGGCGCGTAGCGCGCGTAGAGCGGCTCGCGGTAGCCTTTGCGCGGCTGCGCGCTGATGCTCTTGGTGGTAACAACCCCGATGGCCGGCACTTCGAGAAAGCACTTCAAGATGGTCGTGGCATGCGTGCAGCGGATGCCGGACGGAATGACGAACCGTCCCTGAACGGTTTTTTGGCCGAGGCGATAGGGCGAATGCAAGGAAGCAGGCAGCATGAGGAAGCGAACCACATGATAGCAAGAACGCGCGGGTGGTAAAGTCTGAAACATGGCTCGAATTGAGTGGAGAAGCGTTCCCCGCCTGATGGTCGCGTGCATGCTGTCCGCGTTTGCGATGCAGGCGGCGGGGCCGCGCATTCTGCGTCGTTACCGACATGGAAGGCGTGGGCGGCGTGAACAATTGGGATGAACAAGTGATGCCCGGGCAGCGGCGCTTCGAGGAAACGCGGCGTCTGCTCACCGGCGAAGTGAACGCGGCGGTGGCGGGCGCTTTCGACGCCGGCGCCCAAGAGCGTGGTGGTGTGGGACGGGCACGACGGCAGCCGCGCGCTCGCCATCGACGAGATCGACCCGCGCGCCCAACTGCTGCAGAGGCAAGGGCGGCAAAGGCAACTACTACTTCTCGAAGAAACTTTACGACGGCGTTATGTTCGTTGGACAGCACGCCATGGCAGGAACCAGGAATGGATTGCTGGCGCACACGCAGAGCCGGGCCATCGAACGCATCACCATCAACGGCAAACCCGTGGGCGAGATCGGACAAGTGGCCGCCATCGCCGGGTACTTCGACATTCCCGTGATCTTCCTTTCGGGCGACCAGGCGGCCTGCGACGAAATCCGCACGCTGCAGCCCACCGCGGAAGTGGCGGCGGTGAAGCGCATGGTGGGTGCCGGATCGTCGCTGAGCTTGCCGCACATGCGCGCCAAGGAGTTGATCCGCGCCCAGGCGCGGCGCGCCGTGGAGCGCACCGGCGAATTCAAGCCTTGGAAGATCGACGGCCCGGTGGAGATGCGCTTCGAGTGGCTGCCGTCGAAAGATCCGCAAAAACCCGCGCCGGCGCCGCAGTCCTACAAGGGCGCGACGGTGCTCGAAGCGTTCGAGCAGTGGCTCGGCAAAGCCACCAGCGAGTAGGGTGCGAAGGGAGGCGCGGCATGGGACGGCTAACCGGGCGCGTGGCGCTGGTGACGGGCGCTGGACAGGGCATTGGCGAATCGATCGCGCGCGAGTTCGCCGCCGAAGGCGCCTGGGTGGGCGTCATCGACATTCGCCGCGAAACGGCCGAGCAAGTGGCCGCCGCGTTGGGCGCGAACGCGCGCGCCCTGGTCTTCGACATCACCGACGCGGGCGCTTACCAACGCGCTGTCGAGAGCGTGCTCACCGAGCGCGGCAAGATCGACATCCTGGTGAATAACGCGGCCGTGTCGTTCACCGCCGACGTATTCGAGGACACGCGCGAGCACTGGGAGCGCACGCTGGCGGTGAACCTGCAAGCCATGCACTGGGGCGCGAAGCTGGCGGCGCCGGCCATGGCCCGCCACGGCTGGGGGCGCATTGTCAACATCTCGTCCGTGCACGCCTTCACGACCGACGGCCGCGTGGGCGCTTACTGCGCATCCAAAGGCGGGATCGTCGCCTTCACGCACTCGCTGGCCGTGGAGCTCGCTCCCCACGGTATCCTGGTGAACGCCATCGCGCCGGGGTTCGTGCGCACGGCACTCTCCATGGTGGACGGCGTGGATGAAACCACCACCGGCGATTTCGCCGACTGGTATGTGAAACACCGGAAGATCCCGCTGGCGCGCGCCGCCGAACCGCGCGAAATCGCGCGCGTGGCCGTGTTTCTCTCGAGCGAGGATTGCTCTTATGTCACCGGCGCGACGCTGGTGGCCGACGGCGGATTGACCATCACGTTCTAACGTTCAAGTGGAGGATTTCGACCATGTTCTGCGCATTCCTGTTGCTGGCCATGCTGGGCGGCGACGCCATCGGGCAATCGCGCGAGTTTGTGCGGGTGAAGCTGCTCGGCGAGCCTGCCGCCGCGCCAGTGCGCGCCCACATGATGACGTACCTGAAGCAAGGCAAGATCGAGAAGAATCGCATCCAGGGCCGGGCTCTGCGCATCAAGGATCGCGAGTTCGAGCGCGGCATCGTGATGCCCAGCCCCGGCGAAATCCACGTGATTCTGGCCGCGCCGGCCGCGTCGTTTGAGGCCCTTGTGGGCACCGACAGCAACGATCTGGGCTACTACTCCAACCAAGGGCGCGGCGGCGTGGAGGCCTCGGTGGAAGTGGCCGGCCGCGAAGTGTTCCGTTCACCGTATCTCAAGGAGGGCGTGCCGTGCGTGCCGGTGAACGTCAACCTGGGCGGGGCGCGCGAGTTCCGGTTGAAGCTCGCATCCGTAGGCGAAAAGTCCAGGTTTCACCAGGAGTCGTGGGACCAGGCCGATTGGGCCATGGCGAAAGTAAAGCTCGCCGACGGCAGCTACCGTGTGGCTGGCGGATCTCCCAGTGGGCCCGCTCGAAGCCCCGCCCGCGGCGGAGCTACCGTTCTCGTTCCGCTACAACGGACGTCCGTCGGGCGACCTGCTGCCCGAATGGATCGCGCGGCGCGCCTCGCGCAAGATTGACGCGAACCGCACCGAGCACACGCTCACGTATTCACACCCCTCCAGCAACGTGACCGTGCGCGCGGTGGCGGTCGAATACCAGGACTATCCGGCCGTCGAATGGACCCTCTACCTCAAGAACACCGGCAAGTCGTCGAGCGGCATGATCGAAGACGTCCAGGCCCTGGACACGTCTTTCGCGCGCGGCGGCGGTGGCGAGTTTCTGCTGCACCACGGCTTGGGCAGCCGCACCAAACCCGACGACTACATGCCGCTGGAAACGCCGCTCGGGCCGAAGACGGAGAAGAAGCTGGCCACCTCGGGGGACGCGGAAGCGACGCCGAGCTGCCGTACTTCAATCTCGAGTGGCCGGGACGCGGCGTCCTCATCGCCGTGGGTTGGCCGGGGCAGTGGGCCGCCCGGTTCACGCGCGACGAAGGCGCGTCGGTGCGCGTGGTCGCGGGCCAGGAGTTGACGCACTTCCGGCTGAAGCCGGGCGAGGAGGTTCGCTCGCCGCTCCTGGCGCTGGTGTTCTATCAAGGCGATTGGATCACCGGGCAGAACGTGTGGCGGCGCTGGATGGTGTCTCATAATGTGCCACGGCCCGGCGGCAAGCTCCATCCGCCTCAGTTGGCGGAAGGCAACGGGCGCCAAACCATAGAAATGCAGGAAGCCAACGAAGCCAACCAGATTCGCGATCTCAACCGCGAACTCGATCACGGCGTCAAGCTCGACTACTGGTGGATGGACGCGGGTTGGTATCCGTTCACTTCCGGTTGGCCCGACGTGGGCACGTGGGTGACCGATCCCGTGCGCTTCCCACATGGCTTCGCGCCGATTTCCAAACTGGCGCACGAACGTGGCGTGAAGATCCTGGTATGGTTCGAGCCCGAGCGCGTGCGTCCCGGCACGTGGCTGGACAAGAATCATCCGGAATGGCTGCTGAAGCTACCCGGCAACTCGACCCGCTTGCTCGATCTGGGTAACGAAGAGGCCCGCCGCTGGCTCACCGAACACGTGTCAGAGATGATTCGCGAGCAAGGCATCGATCTCTACCGCCAGGACTTCAACATGGAGCCGCTGGCCTTCTGGCGCGCGAACGACGCGCCGGACCGCCAGGGCATCACGGAGATCAAGCACGTCACCGGCTACCTGGCTTACTGGGATGAATTACGGCGGCGTTTCCCCAACATGATGATTGACACCTGCGCTTCCGGCGGCCGCCGCAACGACCTTGAAACGCTGCGACGCGCCGTGCCGCTGTGGCGCAGCGATTACGCCTACGATCCCATCCCCATGCAGGCGCTCACTTACGGCATCTCGCTGTGGATGCCCTATTACGGCACCGGCATTAATTCGGTGGAGCCGTACATCTTCCGCAGCCAGATGACACCCGGCGTGGTGATGGGTCTGGACGCCGGCACTTATCCGAACGGTTACGAGAAGTTGAAGAAGCTGATCGCCCAGTGGCGCCAGGTGTCTTGGAATTACTACGGCGACTACTATCCGCTCACCCCTTACAGCTTGGAGAAGACCGCGTGGATGGGGTGGCAATTCGATTCTCCGGACAAGGGCGAAGGACTGGTGCAGGCCTTCCGCCGGCCCGAGAGTCCCTTCGAGACGGCGCGCTTCAAACTGCGCGGGCTGGACGCCAAAGCCAGCTACGTGGTGAAGGATCTGGACGCGGCGGCGGAAACCGTGGCAACCGGCGCGGAGTTGATGGAGAGCGGCGTCCCGGTGGTCCTCAAGCAGTGTCCCGGCGCGGCGCTAGTGACTTACCGGCGCCGCTAAAGGCGTAGCGGAAACTGTTTTCGGCCAGCCGGCGCAGCTCTGGCTCGCCGAATCCGAAATGCTCGTGGGCGAGTTCGTATTCGCGCGTGAGCGTGGTGTGGAACATGGCCGGGTCGTCCGTGTTCAGCACGATGGGCACGCCGGCGTCGAACAGCCGCCGCACGGGATGCGCGTCGAGCGATGAAACCACGCCCGTGGCCACGTTGCTCGAGATCGAAACTTCCAGCGGAATGTCGTGGTCGCGCAGGTGGCCGAGGAGCGCCGCGTCGTCCGCCGCGCGGATGCCGTGGCCGATGCGTTCGGCACCCAAACGCAGACTGGCCCAAATGGTTTCCGCGCCTGTCGATTCGCCCGCGTGCGGCGCCAGATGCAGTTCCCGATCGCGCGCCCACCGGAGACACTCCGCGAAATTCTCCACCGGACCGCGCGCTTCGTCGCCGCCCAGCCCGAACCCCACCACGCCCTCGCCCATCCGCTCGGCCGCCAGTTCGGCCACGCGCATGGCGTCGGAAACGGCAAACTGCCGCACCGCGTCGAAGATCCAACGCACTTCGACCGGTGAGCGGCGCGCCTCGGCGTTCACCGCCTCGAAGATAGGCGCCACATCCTGCTTGCGCCAGAGCATCACGCCCACGGAAAGATTGATTTCGGCGTAGCGCACGTTTTCCGAGTGCAGACGTTCCAGCAGCCGGCGCGTGATGAGGGAGAAATCGTCCGGAGCTCGCAAGCGGCGGACCACTTGTTCGTAGCTGCCCAGAAAACCCAGGAAGCTGTCGTAGCCGTACAGCGCCTGGATGGCTTCGGGGGTAAGGGATGGATCCAGTTCACCCAGCGTGGCTGGCTCGATGGAACCTTCCAGGTGCACGTGGAGTTCGGCTTTGGGCAAATCCTGAACGAAACCCCTCATTCTTGTCATAATAGCTGCAATGACCCTCCAAGAAGTGGAAGCCATCGTCGGCGGCTATCATGGAGATCCTTTTCGCATTCTGGGACCGCACGCCGCGCGCGGGCGCAACGCTCCCTCCACTTGGTTGGTACGCGCGTTTCTGCCGCACGCCGCCTCCGCCGAAGTCCTGATCGACGGCACGGCCGTGGGGATGGAGAAGCGCCATGAACAGGGATTCTTCGTGGCCGTGTTGAAGGGGAAGCCGCGGCCCTACCGGATGCGCGCCGTGTTGCCCGATGGCGGCACGAGGGAGTTCGAGGACCCTTACCGGTTCCCGCCGCTGCTCACCGATTTCGAACTACACCTGCACGGCGAAGGCACGCACTTTGAAAGCTACAACACGCTCGGCGCGCACCTGGTGGAAGTGGATGGCGTCAAGGGCACGCGGTTCACGGTGTGGGCCCCCAACGCCGAGATCGTGTCGGTGGCGGGCGACTTCAACGACTGGGACACGCGCCGCTATCCCATGCGGCTGCGCAATGGCGGCGTGTGGGAAATCTTCCTGCCCGGCATCGGCGAGGGCACGGCATACAAGTATTTCGTGCGATCGCGGCTGGCCGCGTACCGGCAGTTGAAAGCGGACCCTTACGCGTTCTGGTGCGAGATGCCGCCTAAGTCCGCCTCCATCGTGTGGGACATCGACAAGTACGAGTGGGGCGACGGCGCGTGGATGGAAGCTCGCGGCCAGACAAACTGGCTCAAGGAGCCGGTCTCCATATACGAATTGCACCTGGGGAGTTGGCTGCGCGGCCCCAATAACCAGGCGCTCACGTACAACGAAATCGCCGACGCGCTGGTGGAATATCTCGTGCGCATGCACTACACGCACGTCGAGTTACTCCCCGTGATGGAGCATCCGTTCTCCGGTTCGTGGGGCTATCAGGTGATCGGCTACTACGCACCCACCTCGCGCTTCGGAACGCCGGAAGACTTCATGCGCCTGGTGGACCGTCTCCACCAGGCCGGTATCGGAGTCATCGTCGACTGGGTGCCGGCGCACTTTCCCAAGGACGCGCACGGGCTGGGATTCTTCGACGGCACGGCGCTTTACGAGCACGCCGATCCGCGCATGGGCGAGCAACACGACTGGGGCACGCTGATCTTCAACTACGGCCGCAACGAAGTGCGCGAGTTTCTGATCTCGAACGCGCTGTTCTGGCTGAAGAAGTATCACATCGACGGCCTGCGGGTGGACGCGGTGGCGTCCATGCTCTATCTGGATTATTCGCGCCAGCCCGGCGAATGGATTCCCAACCGTTACGGCGGCAACGAGAATCTGGAAGCCATCAGCTTATTGCGGCGCTTCAACGAACTGGCGCACGAAGTGCCGGGCGCCTTCACCGTAGCCGAGGAGTCCACGGCCTTCGCGGGCGTCTCCAAACCGGTCTACCTGAACGGGCTGGGCTTCACCTTCAAGTGGAATATGGGGTGGATGCACGACATGCTCGACTATTTCTCACGCGATCCCGTCCACCGCAAGTTCCACCACCAGAACATCACTTTCAGCATGCTCTACTCGTTCCACGAGAACTTCATGCTGCCCATCTCGCACGACGAGGTGGTGCACGGCAAGCGCAGCCTGCTGGGCAAGATGCCGGGCGACGAATGGCAGCGCTTCGCCAACGCCCGCGCGTTTCTCAGCTACATGTACGGACATCCCGGCAAGAAACTGCTGTTCATGGGCTCCGAGATCGGCCAGTACGAAGAGTGGAACCACGAATCGGAAGTGCGCTGGGATCTGCTGGATTTCCACTACCATCGCACGTTGCAAACACTAGTGCGCGAGTTGAACCGGCTCTACCGCGCCGAACCGGCGCTCTATCAGGTGGACTATCACTGGGCCGGGTTCGAGTGGGTGGATTTCCACGACGCCGAGAAGTCCACCATCGCGTTTCTGCGACGCGCCGAGGATCCGGAAGACTTTCTCCTGTTCTGCTGCAATTTCACCCCGGTGCCGCGCATGAACTATCGCGTGGGCATTCCGGAGGACGGCTACTACGAGGAGATCTTCAATAGCGACGCCGCCATGTTCGGAGGCAGCAATATGGGCAACGCGGGCGGGGTTCTCTCCACGCCTGTGCCCATCCACGAGCGCAAACACAGCATCTCCATCACGTTGCCTCCGCTGGGGGTCCTGGTGTTCCGGAAACGCTGAGGTGTAACAAGAAGCGCGCGGCGACGGCCGCAGCCACGCGAGACGGATCAACCGCCGCCGCGCAGCGTTCAGTTCTTCTTACTGCTTTTCTTGCGAGGCAAGTAGCATTTTACGTTCGCCGTTGCCGTCCCAATGCAGACAAGCTCCGGCCGGCCCGCGCCGAAATCCGCCACGTCGCAGGATGCCGCGGCCATCCCGCCTTGGTCCACCGGCGTGCGGAGCCAGCGGCGGCCCTGGCCATCCTCGGCTTTGTAGAGGTACACGCTGTGATCCCCGCCACGATAGCCGGCCACGATTTCGTCGCGGCCATCGCCATCCAGATCCACCACCTGAAGCGCGTGCCCATCCACCATGGCGCTTTCAATCACCTGGCGGCGCCAGGCGCCCTTCTCTTCGAAGTACACCGCGAGTTGATGCCCGTGCCAGGGCTCGATGGCGGCCAGGAACCGCCGGCGCCCCAGCCGTCCGACGGAGACGTCGCTCGCGCCGCTTTGCGGCCACGGAGCGGGATCGCCCTTGGTGAGTTCCTGGCGGCTCCAGCGGCCATCCTTTTCGAGCTTGTAAAGATGGATGCCCGACATGCTGGCCGTGAGGATTTCGTCGCGCCCGTCGCCATCCCAATCGACCACGAAGATGCCGTGCATCACTCCTTCGGTCTGGTCGCCGATGAGTTCCCGCTTCCACTCGCCCGCACGGTAGAAAACCAGCGGCGTTCTGGCGCGATAGTCCGGCGGTTCGGCCGTCGCGCCGGCTAGCGGCGCATTTACCACCACCTTGCGGCCGCTCCCATCGATATCGGCCAATCGCAAGCGGTGAGTAGCGGGCAAACGGTCGATCTCGCGAATCGACCACGGCTGTCGCGGATCGCCCTGGTGCGTGAGCAGGCTCACCACCCCCGCGCTTCTTGCGGGCCGTGGCGAGAACTCCTCGGCCAGTACAATCTCCGGAATTCCATCGCCGTCCCAATCCCATATCGCGGCGTTGATCATCCGCCGGCGCCCGCCCACGATCACATGGCGCTCCCAGGAGGGGTTTTCGAACCACACCAGTTCGTCGAGGTTGCTCGCCAAAGCCAGGATGTCTTTGCGGCCGTCGCCGTTCAAGTCGGCGGCCAGCACCTGGTAGCCGCCCTGGAGGCCCGTGGCGATGGTGCGCTGGGTGAACTCAATGGGTTGGGCGGCGTTCATGGCGAAAGCGAGAATCCATACGAGCAGGATGGGATACACACCGAAGTGTACTGAATCCAGTACAAATTTGCAGGAAGAACCTTCCGTCAAGTCCGGCAAGCCTTCCGATTCGCGCGGTTCGCGCCGTAGATGCGTGGCCGCCGGAGACACGGCCCGGGCATCGACGGCGTCATCGTAGCCACGCTCGATCACCCGCATTCGCAAATTACCGTCGACGCTTGCCGCGCCGCTAAGGACGCCAACGGCGGCTACCTCACGAGCGCCCCTCCGGGAATGGAGCAAGAACCGCCGGGCTGGATTGGAACGCCTGCATGGGCTCTGGCTGGCGGGGAGGATGGGTCCTCTGAATTCGACGCCGGCCGTCGTTGGACGCATCGCCGAGACGTCCGGAGCACCGCCAGGAGCCGCGAAGGTCTATCCCGGTGGCCGCCCTTGAAGCAGGCGCCCTGCCTCGGAGATGGACAGAGTGCCGGTCCGGATCAACCGGATTGAAGCCGTCTCACGCGTTCGACTCCTTCAACCGGGATCCGTCCTTGAGTGCGCCGTCTTCAGGACTTGGACTCGTTCGGCAATCCGGCGGGGCCACCGTCTGGTTCTTGCGGTATTCGGCCAGCCATTCTCTCAGAACCCGGGGCTCGAGCCAGCGCGGCGCGCAATCCAGGGCCTTTTCGACCGCCTGGGCGGCATCGGGCCAGTCTTCGAGCCCGGCGGAAGCATGCGCAAGGTTCAGGTAATACCAGAAGTTATCCGGCGCCATCCCGCATGCCGCGCGGAAGGATTCCCGCGCACGCAATAAATTCTTCCGGCGGTTTTCGCCAGGAGCGAAAAAGTGGGACATTCCTTCGGCATTGTCTTCGTCGGCCGCTTCGGCCTGCGCACTGGGCTGGTAATGCCCCAGTGCCGCCAATTGACCCCAAAGGTCAACAGCGTCCGCCGCGTGCTTCGCCGCCCTTTCCCAAGCTCCCTGAAAGGAAGCCACGACCGCCATATCGGCGAAAGAGTGGGCGGCCAGCTTGATCAGGTCCACGGAACGGTAGAAGGACGCCGCCTGCAGGTGGTGTTCCTCCGCATCGGCCCACTGCGCCTGGTCGCGATACACGTTAGCTCGGGTCTGATGGTAGTCCGCCCGGTAATCCGCGGGAGCGCTGGTCAATGCGGCGGAGGCATCGTCGAGCCGCTTCTGAGCTTCCGTGAGCATTCCCTGGCGGCGCAAAGCGTCCGCGGCAAAAACACCTATCCGGGCGGCGAGCTTCTCGTGACCGATTTTCCGCCAATACTCCAAGGCGTTTTGCAAGGCAGAGTCTGACTCCGTCCAGCGGGCGGAACGGGCATAAAGTAAGGACTGATTCGAGTAGGCAGCCGCCATCAGCCAATCGGTCCCCCATCCCTCCTGGCAAGCCCGAACCACCTCGTCATAGCAAGCGATCGATTCGGCCAGCGCGCCCCGCGCTTCCTGCAAGCTAGCCTGGCGAAACAGAAGTTCGGCGCGGAAATCGCTGTTCGTCTGGCTGGCGGCGTCCTGGAGCAGCCCGTCGAGCACTCGCGCGGCACGATCGACCTGGCCACCGCCTTGCAGCAGGTTGACATACTGACTACGAAGATCGAGCGGGACGGCCCCTTCACCGCCGAGTCTCTCGGCCTCCTTGAAAAGCGTATCGAGCAGAGCCGGATCGCGACTCGCGACCAGAGACATCAAGCGCACGGCGGCAGTCTGCTGGATACTGCGGTCCTGGGGGTCGCAGCTCCGCGCTACATGCAGTCCTTCCAGCGCCGCATTGAAGGCCTCCGGCCACTTGCCGAGATCTTGCAGGATGCCGCCCAGATCGCACAGGGAGTTGGCCTCGGTGCGCGGGTTCTTGGGTTCGCGGCGGGTGCAGGCAATGGCATCCCGAAAGGCCGCGGCAGCCGGTTCCAATTCTCCCAGGGTCCAGCGCATGCTAGCCACGCGGCTGTAAGAATTGGGCAGGTTGAACGGATCCTGGCGCGTCCGTTCGGCGAGCGCCAGCTCCTCCTGGTAGAACTCGCTGGCTTCGCGCAGGTTGGTCTGAGCGTGCAGACAGACACCCAGATCGGCCAGGGTCCAAAGCCGCAATTTCGTTTGCTCTCCGGTTTTCGGGAGCAGTGCGCGAAGAATTTTTTCGGCATCGGCAAATTGCCGGTAGGTGCGCAAAAAGCGAGCTTTCCAGTATTCGAGCCATTGCAGCGGAACCTCCTGGCCGCTGCCCGGCGGCAGGCCTTCCAGGTTCTCGCGGGCGGCCGTACGCAGCAACTCACAGACGCTGAGCAGACCCCTCCCCTCGTACGCTCCGCAATAGCGGGAGAACTGCTCGTACCCGTCCTGGGCGGAACGGAGGGTTCCGTGATACAGCGCCTCGAACAGTGGCGCCAAAACCCTTTGGCGGACCGCGGCGGCCACCTGGGCATACCGATTGGAGCTGGCGGCAAGCAGGACTTCCTTGACCCGTTCCAGGTCGTGCTCGATCTCCTGCGCTTGCTTGTGCTGAGTCTCGTAAAACTTCACCAGACGCAAATTGAACTGGTCGAATTGAGCGCGCTTTTCGGCATCGGAGCGCCATTGATCCAACAGCAGCGCCCGGCGGCGGTCGTGATACGCGTATCCCCCGTCGCATCGAAGGCTAACCAAGTGGAGAGACGATAAACCTGCCAGCAGTTTTTCGTTGGCGGCGGGATCTCCAGAGGCGTCGCGCAGCACCCCCACGATCTCGACGTCCAAACGGCGTGGTATGGCGCAATAGCAGATGGCATCCGCCAGTTCGGGGTCGTCCTGACGCACCGCTTCGATGGTCAGATCCAGGAGAGCGCGCGCGGGATCGGGCGAATTCTTCATCGCCCGATCCACCTCACCGAGGGCGCCCTGCAACGGGGATGCACCGTCCGTCTGCATCGCTAGCTCGCTTTCGGTCTACGTATCTGTTGAATGGCCAACGTCACGTCTATCGCCTCCTGGAGGGAACACCCCCCGTTCATCAGCCCGCACACGTAATCGATATCATTGGGCGTCAGGTCTTTGAAGCCATGAACTTTCAAGAAGTCTCTGACGTGATCTTTGTTCCATACTTCAAAAGGGCTTTCCCTGACCGAATCCGAGTACTTCCCACCCCATAGTGTCTTGAAGTCGTCAACATCTCTACCGGCGACAATGGCGATCAGTTTGGCCGGCCGCTTCGCCGGGTCGAGGCAGTAAGGTTTGATCAGGGCACTCACGAGCCAGTCCCGGCGTTCGGGACTGGTGCGCTCCTTGTCCCAGGAATCGAGCAGCAGCACGACTTCCTGGGAGGCGCACACCTGTTTCAGCTCTACCAAGAATTTTTCGATGCACCTTTCCTCGGCGAATTTTTCGAGCCCGGGAGACCAGCCGGTGCCGGCATTGTAGGTCCCGATATACTGGTTGTTTGGTTGGTTTACCGTTCCGACGACGCCGGCCTGGGTCCCGCCACTGATGGTGGCCCCTCCGGCGTCCACCCTCCCGCTGACACGCCCGATCTCCTTGAACGTGACCGCGTCTTGGATCTCGTAAGCTGCCAGAAGCCCGTCAAATTCGCGAAATTCCAAGGATTGGAGGTCACGCCTGATCTTCCGGATCAAATCGAAATCGGTCTGGGATCGGAAGTTCTCGAGCGGAACGTAACTGACCGGCTTTTCCAGGTCATATGTACAGTGGTATTCGAGCTTCTTCAGCAGTTGCGACTTGCCGGATCCCGGTTTGTCCTGCACCCGGAGCAGACGCGCGACGGATTTGAATTTCAATAACTCAGTGAACAGTTCGCTCTGAGCGTCGCGGTCTACCGTGTCCTTCGCTGCGATATCCATTTTCTCTTCGGTAAAACGATCCGGCTTACGATCCTTGCCGCGCCAGCGCCAATACACGCCGCAACGGTCCGATGATCTGGTGCTTCTTCAAGGCTTCTTCGATATATTTGTCGAGCTCGGATGGTTCCATGGGCGGGTCCAACTCGCGTCCGACTGCTTCCAGCCGGCGCCGCAGTTCCTGGCCATCCAGTAATTCTAAAGAAATGACCGGATCGGCGAGCGCTGCCAGCGACTGCGGGTCCGATCGCTCATCGGCCACCGCAACGACCACCGGCGTTCCACTCGCGGCAAGGTCTTTGAGCAGGATGCCGGTAAACCAGGAAGCGAACCCGGGCGACGGCCGGTAATTGTCGACGATGAGCAGCACGCCTTGAGAGCCATCTGCGGGTCCGCCGGGCCCCGCCAATCGGCTCACCCGCAGCGCCAGGGCGCCAGGTGTTTCCGAATCGCCCAGCATCTCCAGCACACGTCTCGAAAATCCTTCTTCCGTGGTTTCCGGCCCGACCTCCAGGTCGCCCCGACTATCGCTCTGGGCGATCCTCCAGCCCTGTTCTCCGGCACGCACGCCGGCTTCACGAAGGAAGCTCGACTTTCCGGAGCTGGGCCTGCCTGTCACCAGGATGAGGGCCGGCTTTTTCCGGCCAAGAGCCAGTTCGAACTGGGCGAATTGTCCGTCCAGTCCCCAAAGTTTGGATTCTTCCGGTTCCACAGTACTTGCGTTGGCCATCACCGGCGGTCTCGAATCCCGCGCGCGTTGCTAATCCTTGGGGGGCGTTGTGGGCGGAGGGGTGGTTGGAGACATAACGATGCCTCCCACAACGCCACCGGAGATGGTTGCACCACGGGCGTCCACAATGCCGGCGTACGTCGCACCGATGATTTGAGCCCCCGTGCTCTTTCCATCCGGGCTTGGCGCATTGACCAGTTTCTGCAAGTCCTCCGCCAGCTTCGGGTCACTCTGAAGCTTATCCTGGAGCTTCGCCACCATGAGGTCTTTGGCTTGCTCCGGCTTTTCCTGGAAATCCTCAACGGCGTATTTTTCGCGATCGGAAGTAAAGCTCGCTTTCACCCGATTCCAGACTTTCTCGGCGACATCCACCGCGTAATGCGCGGCGCTGTCTCCGAATTTCTTGCTGGCCTCATCGGCGAGCTTCTTAGCGCCCTCTTTGAGGTATGGGACCACGATCTGGCCTATGACGCTAGTTGCGAGTGCTTCGAGGACCATGAAACATCTCCCTTCTGCGAGACTCGAAACCTACCGGTACCGGAAAAGTCTCCGTGGTCGAGTCATTGATCCCAGGATTACTTTTATCGCATCCCGGGTACCATCGATTTTACACCCAGCGGCCTCCGTTGAAGCCGTTTTCTTCATGCTACCGCTCCCCAGCGAGTAGGGTGGCCCGGGAAGAGGCCAGCTCAGTCTCCCGCGGGTATGGAAGCCCCGGAAAATGCCTGATTTCGCGCGATTTCTCGTACGCCTCTGCGTGTCCCGCCTAACTTCGACCTGTTGGTTTGCCCGCCTCCGCCCTTATCCGGCCGGCGCCGGAAGCGCCGCCCCACGTTCCCGGATCTTCTCGGAACCAATCAGCCGCAGCATCTTCATGGCGTTGAAACGCTCATGAATAGAGGCGTCGGAGTCCATCAAAAGGTTTTCGATAACTGCTCAGAGCGGAAATGTGGGAATGGAATTCTCCGCTTGCCAGGGGCTCGGCGGAGGCTGTGCGCATCCCCGAGTCGAAACGGTCTTAGGGGGACCGCGAGGAACCGGTGCCGATTTCGTTAGCGGCCACTACTGCGCCATGTCCTGCCATATGATGCACATGGCCTGTCGCGAAAATCCTGCGTCCGGTGGCGCCACGAGTGGGACGTTTAGCCGTCGAGACGGTTCAGCGCTTGCCGCGAAACCAGTTTGAGGTTACATTAGAAAGACTGCTACATCGGAGGCGATGGGCTCGCCGGTGAGTGGCGGTTCGCGGCAAATCACAAGAAGAAGGAATCTGGCGTGGCCATAAAGATTGGTATACCTCGCGAGACGTACCCCGGCGAAAAGCGCGTGGCAATGGGTCCGCGCGCCATGGACGTGTTGGCAAAGAGCGGAGTCGAATTCCTGGTGGAAGCGGGCGCCGGCGCGGCGGCCGGCATGCCGGACAAGGATTACGCGAACAAGGGCGCACGCATGGTGAGTTCTCGCGCCGAACTGTTCCGGGAGGCGGAGGTGGTTCTACAGGTGCGCACCTTCGGCGCGAATCCGGAGGCGGGCGCCGCGGACCTACCGCTCCTTCGTAGCGGCCAGGTGGTAATCGGTTATGCGGAACCGTTGACGGCGGGCCGGGAGTGCGCCGAACTCGCGCTCACCGGCGCCAGCCTGTTCTCCATGGAATTGATGCCGCGCATCACGCGCGCGCAGAGCATGGACTCGCTTTCCTCCATGGCCACCATCGCCGGTTACAAGGCCGTCCTGATGGCCGCCGACGCGCTGCCGCGCATGTTTCCCATGTTGATGACGGCCGCCGGCACCATCGCTCCGGCCAAGGTCTTCGTGCTGGGCGCGGGCGTCGCGGGTTTGCAGGCCATCGCCACCGCGCGCCGCCTGGGAGCCGTGGTGAGCGCTTACGACGTGCGCCCCGCCGTGAAGGAACAGGTGGAGAGTCTCGGCGCCAAGTTCATCCAGGTCGAGCTCGAAACCGCGCAGGCCGAGGACAAAGGCGGCTACGCCAAGGAACTCGGCGAAGAGTTCTACCGCAAGCAGCGGGAAGTCCTTTTGCAGGTGATCCGCGAGCAGGACGTGGTCATCACTACCGCCGCCGTGCCCGGCAAGAAAGCGCCCATCCTCATCACCAAGGAAATGCTCGCCGCCATGGCGCCCGGCAGCGTGGTGGTGGACCTGGCCGCCGAACGCGGAGGCAACTGCGAAGGCACCCAGGCCGGCAAGACCATTTCGCTCGGAGGCGTGACCATCATGGGGCCGCTGAACTTGCCCAGCGAGATTCCGTATCACGCCAGCCAGATGTATGCGCGCAACATCGCCACGTTCTTGAAGCATTTAATCAAAGACGGCAAGCTCACCATCGACACGGCGGACGAGATTACCCGGGAAACGCTGGTCGCCCACGCCGGCCAGGTTGTCAATCCCCGCGTGCGGCAGGCATTGGGACTTCCGGTCGAGACCCCCGGCTCGACGGGTGCGTAAAGCGGAGAGGCAAACAATCGTGAAGGGAGAACCAGGCAGATGAAGATGGACATTGGGTCCTTGTATGTTTTGATGCTGGCCGCGTTTCTGGGCTTTCAGCTCATTCGAGGCGTGTCGCCGCTGTTGCACACCCCGCTGATGTCGCTCACCAACGCCATTTCGGCTATTTCCGTGGTCGGCGCCATCATCATCACCGGCGAACACGGAGCCACCACGCTGAGTAAGGTTCTGGGCTTCATCGCCGTCACGGCGGCGATGACCAACGTCGTGAGCGGATATCTGATTACGGACCGCATGCTGAAAATGTTTAAGAAGAGGGAGCCCGGGAAGAAATGAACCAGTCCGTCATTCACATCCTGTACGTAGTGTCGGCGGCTCTGTTTGTCCTGTCGCTGAAATGGATGAACTCGCCGATTACGGCACGCCGCGCCGTCCTCGCGGGCGAAGTGGGTATGTTGCTGGCGGTGGTCGGCACGCTGCTGAGCCACGAGGTGGTCAGCTACGACCTGATCGCCATCGCCTTCCTGGTGGGCGCGGTCGCGGGCGTCCCTCTCGCGGTGTTCATGCCCATGACGGCGGTCCCGCAACGGACCGCGATATCGCACGCTTTCGGCGCTTTGGCCGCCGCGTTGATCGGCACGGCGGAGTATTATGCCAAGCAGCCCAGCGGCTTCGTCATGGTGGCGCTGGTGCTCGAAATGCTCCTCGGCTATCTCACCTTCACGGGGAGCTTGATGGCATTTGGCAAGCTGCAGGAGATCCTCCCCACCAGGCCCATCGTTTATAAAGGACAGAACTTCGTCAATCTGGGCATTCTCGTCCTGGCCGTGGCCGTGGGCGTGGGCATGATCGCGTACCCGGGCGAGCATTGGATGCTGCCGGTGTTCGCGGGCCTGTCCCTGCTGTTCGGCATCCTGCTGATTGTCCCCATTGGCGGCGCCGACATGCCCACAGTCATCGCCTTGCTGAACTCCTACGCCGGGTTGTCGGCCTGCGCCATGGGTTTCGCCATGAACAACAAGCTGTTGATCGTCGCTGGCGCGCTGGACGGCAGTTCGGGGTTCATCCTTTCGATCATCATGTGCAAAGCCATGAACCGTTCTTTCGCTAATGTATTGTTCGGCGGCTTCGGACAATTGCAGGTGAAGGCGGGTCACGCTGAGCAGAAGCCGATCCACAGCGCCACACCCGAAGAGGCCGCCGCGATTCTGGAATCCTCGCGGCTGGTTCTGGTAGTGCCCGGTTACGGTCTGGCGGTGGCGCAGGCGCAGCACAAACTGCGGGAGTTGTACGATCTACTGACCCGGAAGGGCGTGGATGTCCGCTTTGCCATCCATCCGGTGGCTGGACGCATGCCGGGCCACATGAACGTGCTACTGGCCGAGGCCGACATTCCTTACGACAAGCTTTTCGAGATGGACGACATCAATGGGGAGTTCCCGCAGGCGGACGTGGCCCTGGTGGTGGGCGCCAACGACGTCACCAACCCCGGCGCGCGTAACGATAAGAGCAGCCCCATTTACGGGATGCCCATCTTGGACGTCGACAAGGCCCGTACCGTCATGGTCATCAAGCGCAGTATGAACCCCGGCTTCGCGGGCATCGACAACGAGCTCTACTACATGGATAGGACTTTGATGTTGTTCGGGGACGCTAAATCGTTCCTCGCCAGCATCGTGAAAGAAGTAGCAGCCAACAAAAACTAATTCGTCCCGGGCGTCGCCCCCAAGGTGGGAAAATCTCCTGATTGCGGATTTTCACCCATCCTTGCCCCCAGGCCCGGTCAGAAATTTGGCGTGCGGGAAATTCTCCTAGTTGTGGGTTTTCACCCACCCTGACTGGGAATATAACCCAAGACACGCAGCCTGGTCTGGGAACCCCTTCTTCGGACGACGTGCAACTGTTTTATTGACAAAGAGTTGCCATCGCCGGGCAAAGTGTGGTGTTTTGGGCCACTAACTGCTGATAAAATCAACGGTCTTTAACGTTTCTTCGTGCACGAGGAGAGGGTACTGATGTTAGTCAAACTGCGAACAGTCAAATACTTTGGCCTTTTGTTCGTCCTGGCGGTAGTGGTTGGATCAGTCGCGCTGGTCAGCGCCCCAGGTCCGACCTACACGGCCAGCAATAAAGAATTCTATGCCGATCCGAACCTGATCAACTTCGTCCGTCCTGGGCTGGTGATGAAGGTTACGGCGGCGGAAATTGCCACCGACGGCACGGTGAAAGCGAAAGTCAAGCTCACCGACCCCAAGGGGCTCGGGCTGGACCGATTGGGCGTGACCACGCCGGGTGCGGTTTCGGTAAGTTTCATCGTCGCTTACATCCCCAAGGGCAAGACCCAGTATGTGGCGTACACGACGCGCGTGCAGCTCAGTCCCATCACGGGGAATTCGGCCACGCAAGCCGGCTCGGATTCCGGCGGGACCTGGGAGCAGACCGGCGACGGGGAGTACACCTACACGTTCAAGACCAAGGCTCCCAGCGGATACGACCGGACGGCCACGCATACCATCGGCATCTACGGCTCGCGCAACCTGAGCGAGTTCGAACTGCCGACCAACTACGACGACGACTTTTTCAATTTCGTCCCGGACGGCTCGCCGGTGGTGACCGTTCGCGACGTCGTGCGGACCGCCACCTGCAACAACTGCCACGATCAGCTTGCCGCGCACGGCGGCTCGCGCCGCAGCATCGAAGTCTGCGTTTTGTGCCACACGCCGCAGACCATCGATCCGGACACCGGGAACACCGTCGACATGGTCGTGATGACGCACAAGATCCACATGGGCGAAGAACTGCCTTCGGTGATCGCCGGCAAGCCGTATCAGATCATCGGCAACCAGCAGTCGAGTGCACGACTACTCCACGGTGGCCTTCCCGGCGGATCCGCGCCGGTGCAACGCGTGCCATGACGGCTCGGCCACGCAGTCTAACAATATGTACAAAGCCAACCGCGCGGCTTGCGGCGCCTGCCACGACAACGTGAACTTCGCCACTGGCGAGAACCATGCCAACCTGCCGCAGGTGTCCGACAATCAGTGCACCAACTGCCACACGCCGGAGGGCGAGTTGGAGTTCGACGCTTCCATCAAGGGCGCGCACACCATCCCCACTTTTTCGCGCGAGTTGAACGGTATTAATTTCGAGTTACTGCGGGTGGATAACAACGCTCCGGGCAAGAATCTGCTGGTGTCGTTCGCTATCAAGGACAACGCCGGGAATCCCGTTCTGCCCTCGCAGATGTCTCGTTTGGCGCTGGTGCTGGCCGGTCCGACCACCGACTACATCGCCTTCAAGACAGGGTACGTTTCTGAAAATGCCCTAAAATCGGATTGCAATAGCGACGCGACGGCTTGCTGGTACACCTTTAGCACAGCCATTCCCAGCGATGCCACGGGCAGTTATTCCGTGGGTATCGAGGGGCGTCGGATCCAAGTGATCTACCCAGGCACCGAGATAGAGCAATCCGTGAGTTATGGCGGCATGAACAAGGTGCTTAGTTTTTCGGTGGATGGCACAACCGTTGTGCCGCGGCGTACGGTTGTGGCCACGGCAAACTGCAACAAGTGCCACTCTTATCTCTCGGTACACGGGGAGAACCGCAACCAGGTCGAGATGTGCGTGCTCTGTCACAACCCGGTGGAGAGCGACAAGGCTCAACGCCCCGCCGCCCAGTTGCCTGAGCAATCGGTGGACCTCCGTATGATGATCCACAAGATCCACACCGGCGAGGAACTGGGAGCGCCATACATCATCTATGGTTTCAACGGCTCGGTGAACGACTTCTCCGAGGTGCGCTATCCGGCCATGGGCCCGACTGGTTCCGCTGGCGACCGGCGCAACTGCGCCATGTGCCACGTCAACTCGAGCGAGCAATTGCCGCTGTCGGCGGGCCATGCCAATGTGAACGATCCACGCGGCTACATCAACCCGGTGGGTCCGGCTTCGGCGGCGTGTCTGTCCTGCCATGTAAGCATCGATGCAGCCTCACACGCTCTGCTCAACACCTCCCGCCTGGGCGAAAGCTGTACGGTTTGCCATGGCTCCAGCAGTGACTTCTCCGTAAGCAAGGTACATGCTCGCTAAACCTACACGTACCCTCCTCCAACAGCAAAAGGCCCGTCTCACGACGGGCCTTTTGCTGACTCTGGCTTTTCTGGCCGCCGGCTCCCTCTGCCTGGCCGCGGGGGCGCAGCAGCCGGCCAAAGCGCCAGAGAAAGAAAAGCCCGCTGAGCAGCCCGCCGCGCAGGCCCCCGCGCAGCCCGCAACCTACGTGGGAACGGAGACGTGCCAGGGTTGCCACGAAGATATCGTCAAGGCGTTTGAGAAGAACCCGCACCAGGCGGTGGAAACCAGCGAAACACGTGGCTGGAAAGGCAAGAGCTGCGAGTCCTGTCACGGCCCTGGATCCAAGCACGCCGAATCGGCTTCGGCCGCCGACATTTTCAATCCCGCCAAAGCCGCTCCCGGCAAAGTTGACCAAACCTGCCTGAAGTGCCACCAGAATCGGCCGTCGCAAGTGGGTCGCATACAGGGCGGGCACGGACGCTTCCAGGTGAGTTGCGCGGCCTGTCACTCGATCCACAAGAACGGCCCCAGGGGGCTGGTGGCGAGGAAACCGGCGGCGGTGAACAAGCTGTGCGCCGGATGCCACACGTCGGTGTGGGCCGAATTCCAGAGGCCCCACAAGCATCCACTCCCCGACGGCGCCATGAGCTGCGTGGACTGCCACAATCCGCACGGAAGCTTCTTCCCGAAGATGATGCAGACCTACGGCGGCAACCAAGCCGGCTGCTTCAAGTGCCATGGCGACAAGCGCGGACCCTTCATTTACGAACACGCGGTGGTGAAGCTGGAGGGCTGTTCCACCTGCCATGAACCGCACGGTTCGGCCAACCCCAAGATGCTCACCCGGCATGAAGTCAGCGTGCAATGTCTGGAGTGCCACGCCAACATTGCGCAGCCCACGGGAATCAATCCCGGCGGCGCGGTGGGCGGCATCCCGCCCGCGTTTCACAATTTGTCGAGCGCGCGTTATCGTAACTGCACCACCTGCCACATCAAGGTGCACGGATCGAACGTGAGCAGGGCGTTACTGCGATGAGATTCTTTCTGACAGTATTCGCGGGCGCGACGCTTCTGGCACAGCAGGCCGCCACGCCACCGGCGGCCCCTCCAGAAGCGGCGCCGCAAGGCGGAAGAGAAGAAGGCGGAAGAGAAGAAGGAAGCGCCGGCGGCGACGGCGGAAGCCACCACGCCGTCCGCCGAGCAATGGCTCAGCGGAAGCGTGGAGTTCGGCTATCGCTGGCGCTCCGGCGTGGGCGGCAACTTCGACTCCTACCGCAGCGTGGTGAACCTGGGCGAAGGGCCGAAGCTGCTCAACGCCGACTTCACCATACAGAACTCCACCCACAAAGTGTTCGACCGCATGAACGTCCTGCTCCACGGTTGGGGCGGTGATCCTTACAATACGGCGCGCGTGGACGTTTCGCGCGAGAAGAGCTATCGCTTGACGGCGGACTACCGCAACATGGCGTACTTTAACTTTCTGCCGTCCTACGCCAACCCTCTGATTTCGAGCGGTGTCCTGATGAACCAGCACTCCATGGACACCGCGCGGCGCTACGCCGACCTGCAGCTCGACCTGTTTCCCGGCTCCCGCGTCACGCCCTACCTCGGCTACACGCGCAACGCCGGCTCGGGTTCCGGTCTGACCGACTTCGTGGCCGACCAAAACGAATACGCGGTGCGCAACTTCCTGGGCGACAAGACGGACGAATTCCGCGCCGGTGTGCGCCTGGAATTCAACCGTTTCCACATGACGCTCGAGCAAGGCGGCCAGACGTTCAAGGACGACCAGCACGTGACCGACGCGCTGCGCACCACCGGCAACCGCTCGGCGCCGGTGTTCGGCCAGCAGTTGTCCCTCACCAGTCTCGATCAGGCTTACGGCATCCGCGGCGACGGCATCTACAGCAAAGTGCTGCTCACGGCCAGCCCGGCCAATTGGGTAAATCTTTCGGGGCAATTTCTATACAGCCGTATGAATACGAACTCGCACTACGCCGACAATGCCACGGGCCAGTTCGTACTGTTGAGCGCGTTGCAGTTCTACACCGGTCAGCAGGATAGTTTCGCCGCGCTCACCAAGCAGCCGCACACCTCCGGCAACGCGGGCGTGGAGTTGAAACCGTTCCGGCGTTTGCGCATCCTGGAGAGCTGGACGACGGACCGTTTTCACAACACCAGTCCGACTGCGCTGTCGGAAATGGTTCTCTTCACGCCGTCTTTCCCGGCGCTTACGACCACGGGCGCGCTGCTGGGATCGGGCGCGGCGGACAGCCTGGTCTACAACTACAACCAGCAGCAGACGGACGTTTTCTTCGACGTGACTTCGAAGTTCACCCTGCACGGCGGGCACCGCTACGTTTGGGGTGACGCGCAGTTTCGCGCACCGGTTTTGAGCTACGTGGGCGATCTCGAAAGCGGCCAGTTGCGGCGGAACGTCGGAGTGGCCGGGGCGTATTTCCGGCCGACTTCGAAGTTGTCGTTCACGACGGATTTCGAAGCCGCCTCCGGTGATCGCACCTACTTCCGCACCAGCCTGCAGGACTACACCAAGATGAAGGCGCGGGCGCGCTACCAGATTCGCACGGGGCTGCAGATGTCGGCCAGTTTTTCGCTGCTCGACAATCAGAACCCGTCGCCCACGGTGAACTACGACTTCCGCTCGCGCTCGAATTCGCTCTCGCTTTACTGGACGCCTGCCGGTGGTAAATGGATCAGCGTTCTGGGCGAGTACACGCGCTCGACGCTGCGCTCCGACATCACTTACCTGGTGCCCCAAACGCTCACGCGCGTGCGGTCGTTCTACCGCGACAACGCGCACAGCGCGACTTCGGTGGTCGACTTCAATCTGCCCCAGATGCACGGCGGTAAGCCCAAGATCAGCTTGGGCGGCTCGCTGTACCTGTCCGGCGGCACGCGCCCCACCAACTACTACGAGCCCCTGGGCCGCTTCTCGATTCCGCTGCACAAGACGGTGCAGTGGTTCGCGGAATGGCGCTACTACGGCCTGGCGGAAACCTTCTATGCCTACGAAGGCTTTCGCACCCACCTGTTCACCACCGGTCTGAGAATCGCCAGGTAACACCACAGGCCAACTCATTTTTCACAGGCCGCTGATGGCAGAGACCATCAGCGGCTTTTTCTTGTGCGTGCCGGAGCCTTTCAGAAGGGTGCCCGCCGCTTGGTTGGGCGCTGGTGTCGCACAGCCCCGAACACAGGGCGAACACAGGGGCGCATTTGACTCCGCGCGCCGGCTTGGCGAGAATAGAAAGAGACTCACCACACCTGTGCGGATGTGGCGGAATTGGCAGACGCGCTAGATTCAGGTTCTAGTGATCGCAAGGTCGTGGAGGTTCAAGTCCTCTCATCCGCACCACAAAGAAATCCATAACCTGCGGTCATCCACGGCCTCAGTCGAACTTCATCCCGGCTACGGCCTTCTGGACTTTGCGGTCGAGTTCCGGCGTCAAGGGAAGCATGGGAGGCCGCACTGATCCAACCTTGTGCCCCCGGAGTTCGAGCCCACGTTTGATCACGGCAATCCAATCCGGCCGCTCACCGTTTTCGCCCACCGTGACCAGTTCCACGAAGGGAAGCATTTCGTACCAGACTTCGCGTGCCTTCTCGTAGTTCCCGTCGTCGATGCAGAGATGCAGAAGCCGCGACCAGCGTTTGGGGTCGAAGTTTCCCGAACCGCTCACCCACCCCGTGGCTCCGAACGCGAACGCGCCCATGGCATTATTGTCGTGGCCGTAGAAGATATGGAGTTTGTCGCCCACCCTCATCTTCAGCCGGGAGATGTTGAAAGGATCCGAGTCCGCCTCTTTCAAGTACTGCACAATCCCGTCGTTGGCCATGCGCACCAGCAGATCCACGCTCAGTGCGACGCCCACCACCGGGGGGTTGTTGTAGATCATGATGGGGATCGACACGGCGTCCCGCACCGCCTTGAAGTGCGCGTAGAGCTCCCGCTGGGTATGCACCTGATACCAGGGGCTGATGATGAGCAGCCCGTCGTAGCCCAGGCTCTCGGCGAAGCGGGCGCGCTCGACGGTGGCGGCGGTACTCATATCGGCGGCGCCCGCCAGCAAAGGAACACGGCCGGCAGTCTGGTCCTTGGTGATATGGAGAACCGTCTCCCACTCTTCGCGTGAGAGGTTCATGAATTCGCCGGTGCTCGACCCACCGCACATTCCGTCCGCACCATTTTGGATCATGAACTCGACATGCTCACGCAAGGCGTCCTCCGCCAGACGACCCTGTTCGTCGAACGGCGTGATCAGCGGGGGAAACAGGCCGCGAAAGACCTTCATCTCAAAAACTCCTTTTCTTGTGCCTGGAATCGAACCACCCGCCGGCGCCGGACTTCAGCGGGCAAACCGGAAAGGCGGTTCAGGTTTGGCTTTGAACCGATCCTTTTTATTGTAACCCCTTGTATCCCTCGTCTCGCTTATCCAGGGCACTTCGGTGGGGCGCCTGGTTTTGAATCGGATTTTCCCGTCTTGTTCTTGCGCGGCGATGTCGCAATGCCCTCTTGACAATACTCTAAAAATTAGAGTACACTTACTATCAGAGCGTGGCGGTGAAAGCCGCTCCCTCTTTGGAGACCAACCCATGCGATCGGACGATCTCGAACGAGCGAAACAGGATCTCGCCACCATGAAGCTCGCGCTTGCCCCCGGGCTTCCGTTTCACCCCCAAACGATACGCTTCGCGCTGGCCATCGGCCTCGGCGGCGCGCTTACCCTACTCGGGGCGCTACAGCCGTATCAGTTGCCGCAACCTTGGAGTACCGTGGCCCCGCTGGCGCTAGGTTTGCTGCCGTTGATCGCGACAATGGCGCACTTCATCCTCACGTTCCGGCCTGGGTCGATCGAAGTGAGTTCGGCCGACATGCGGCGCGCGCACATGCACTACGCTCCATACGTGGTTGCGCTGCTCGCCATTCCATTCCTGATTGTGGCGATGCGGAGCGGATGGGTTCCGCGATCCTTCCTCTCCCCGGCGTTCCTGTTCATCTTCGGAGCCTCGGTCACCGCGGTGGCCGTGACCGAACCGAAGCAGCGGTACCTGCTGGGGCTTTCCCTCCCGATGCTCGCCGGTGCGATTGCGGCGCTGGTCTTCAACTTGCCGCTGGTTGTGACCTACGGCCTAACGTTCCTCATGGGTGGCACGATTTCGGCGCTCTGCATGAAGATGCAGCTACGCCGCCAGGACACCGCGCGTGCCGCCCATTGATTTCAACGGACTCGATACGGCGGTCCACGGCCCGCTGCGTCTGGGCGCGCTGAGCGCCCTGCGGATCCACGGCGCACTGGACTTCACCACGCTGAAGAAGCGTCTGGAAGCCACTGACGGCGCTTTGGGAATGCACCTGCACAAGCTCGAAGAGATTGGATACATCACCTGCAAGAAGGCCTTCGTCCAGGAGCGGCCGAAATCCACATACCGCATCACGGTGCGCGGCAAGCAGGCGCTCGAACAGTATCTGGAAGCCATGCAGCGGCTCATCGACGCCATTGAAGCCGCCGGGTAACCGCCGCACTCGCCCGGCCATGCGGGCGCAGCGCTACTTCTCGAATTCTTTTGAAGGATGCTGATCACTTCCTTGCCGCCGAAGGCGGTCTGGCCCACCACTACGCCCAGAAACTTGAAGCCCGCGTCGCCGACCTGGCGCAGTTCCTTTTCCATGGTGGAGGTGCGCGAAGTGGCCAGTAGTTTGTATTCGATTCGCTTCGCCTTCGACGGCTCGATGTCGCGTTCGAGGATGACGGCCACCTCGCGGCCGCCGAACGTCGACTCGAATACCGTTTGCCCGCAGTAGGCATAGCCCTCATCGCCGGCGCGCTGCAGTTCTTTCTGCATGGTGGAGGTCTTCGAGGTAGCCAGGAGCTTGTACCGCTTGGCCGCCGCGGGCGCCTCCAGGTCTTTCGTCATGACCACAATCACTTCCTTGCCGCCCATGCTGGACTCCCCGCCCATTGCGCCGCCGAATGCAAAACCGGCCTCGGCGGCCTGGTTCATTTCCTTCTCCATGGTGGAAGTCTTCGTGGTCGCCAGCACGCGGTAGTCGAACTTCTGCGCTTCGATCGTCGCGGCACAGCACAGAAGCGCCGGCAGCAGGAATATCGTAGGTCTCAGTTTCAAGAGTTTGGCTCCCAATTCCCGTTCATTCTACACCCTCTCCAGGGCAAATAAGATTTGTCTTGACACCACCCAACAGTATGCAGTATACATACACTAGACAGTCGAGACGCCTATGTTCCTCACCGTCGATGCCCATGACAAACGCCCGATTTACCAGCAAATCGTTGATGGCGTCAAGGCTTTGATCGCCGGCGGCACGCTGCGCGAGGGCATGACGCTGCCCAGCGTCCGGCAGGTGGCGGGCGATTTGGGTGTCAACCTCAACACCATCGCCGTGGCGTACCGCCAACTCCAGGAAGAGGGCTTTCTCGCCGTGCGGCACGGCGCCGGCGCGGTGGTCGCGTCGCGGCGCGCGCACGAAGTCGAGGAAGAAGAACTTCGCAAGCCCTTGCGCACGGCGCTGACCCAGTTGATTCTGGCCGGGCGCGGCGACAAGGAGATCCTGGCTGCCGTCCGGGAGGAACTCGATACCCTACATCGCAAAGGAGCCGCCCGATGAGCGCGCATGATGGCAATCTGTTAATGCTGTCCACTACTGTTCTATTAGTTCTGTTCCGCATCTACCTGGTTCACAAACTTTGGAAGCTGCCGCTCGACCACGGGCCCGGCTTCTTCTTCGAGTGCGGAAGTGCCCCAGGGGTTCTACGAAGGACCGGGCGCCGTATGGTTGAAGCGGTATCGCGCCATCATCGTGGCCGAACACCTGATCGAAGCCGCGATCGTCGCCCTCCTTCTCGGCTCACACCGTTTGGATCTGGTGCCGTTTTGGGCCGTAGGCGGCATGATCGTGCTCGTGACGCTGATGAGTGGCTTCATGCTCTGGGCACGGCGCAGTCTGGACACCGGCGCGCACGCGTGTTCGAAGGTGGCCGTGGCGCTCCAACCGCGCCGACTCCGCGACTACCTGTCGTGGCGCGTGGAAGCGGCGGCCGTGGCAGTCATGGCGCTGAGCTGGATCGCGCTCGCCACCAATGGCGACGCCCACACGCGGTGGCAGCCGCCCACCGAACTCACCTACGTTGTACTGGCACTGGCTGCCTTGAAGATCCTGGTGGTCCGCAATCGGCTTCCACTGCCGGCCGAACACGCCGAGGAGCACTACCAGTATTCGGAAACGCAGCGACGTTACTCTCTGCGGGTGATCGACGTCGCGCGTTGGTTCGTCCTTGCCATCCTGGCCGGCTATGCGATGCAGCATAGTTGGGAACCAGCCCGAACCATCGCATGGCTACGCTGGCTGCCTATCGCCGTGGCGCTCGTCGTATGGCTGCTTATGCTTTTGGTGCAGTTCCGCGGCCAGGATCGCTTGACCTCCATGGGTCGCAACCTGCGCCCCATGGGTAGTTGGTCCGGTCCTTTCCAAAAACCCAGATTGATGGGGAAGGGTGGGTTGACCTGGGTCGTCTGTTTCCTCTCCGGACTGGTGATAATACACCTGCTCTTCAAATACTGAAATCAAGGAAGGTCGATCACATGCACGCTATCACTCTATCCGCTCTTATTGTCTCTGTCGCCTGCGCTTCTCGTGGCCGGCGACGATCAACCCAAACCCAGTTTCGCCGACCGGCAGAAGCCCTACTTCGCGCTTACGAAAGTCGAGGAGGCCTGGAAGATCACTCGTGGCGGCGCCAACTGCACCATCGGGGTCATCGACTCCGGTTTCGACTTCTTTCATCCGGCCCTCCAAGCGAATCTCAAGCCCGGATGGTTCGCGCCCGGCGTCTACCATACGGACTCCTTCACCATGGATGGCCACGGCACGCTGGTAGCAAGCATCCTTGCCGCGCGCAAGAAAGATGGCGAGGACGGTATGTGGGGCATGGCTCCGGACTGCACCCTCCTGTCGGCCTCCATGGGCATGCCCATGCACACGCTCCTGCAACTCCAGCGGCAGTTCTTCGCTCAGAATCCCAAAGCCACCTTGGCCGACTTCCAGAAGCAAATGGCCGCCCACGCTGCGGAGCTTCGTTCGTTCGGCGACACCTGGCGGAACTACGTCTTCGACACGATATCCAGCGCCATCCACTACCTGGCCGACAGGGGCGTGAAGGTGGTCAACCTCAGTAGCTTTCTGGATCTTTCGTTCGCCAAATCGAAACCGGAACTACAGGCTCGGCTGGAAGCCGCTTTCCAATACGCGAAACAGCACGACATGATTGTCGTTTTGGGTGCCGGGAACCATAACAAGAAAGTGACGGCATACCCTGGCGATCGCGATTTCGTGTTGATCGCCGGTGCATCCACCCTCGCGGACCAGCGCTGGACATTAACCTCGAAGATAAAGGGAATGGAGATCACGCAGGGATCCTGCTTCGGGCCCCGCATGGGCGTCATGGCGCCCATTGAGGACATCGTCACCGCGGCGCCGCATGAGGAGGCCTACTACAATTGGAAGGACACGCCCATGGGCGAGCAGAAGATGAAGTTCGAAGGCGCCTATCATGTAGAACGCTGGGGCGCCACGTCTTCGGCGGCTCCGCAGGTGGCCGCCCTGGCCGCGCTGGTGCGTTCCCTGCGTCCGGATTTGAAGGCCGCCGAGGTGATCCGCCTGATCGAGCAGGGAGCCGATGACATCGGCGCGCCCGGCTTCGATGAAGAGACCGGCTACGGCCGCATCAACTTCCTCAAGACTTTGGAACTGGCGCGGAAGGCCGAAGCCCGCAAGTGAGCCGGAGCTTCATCTACCCCTTCAGCGCCTTAAGCCGCTTCATGACGTCGCTCGCGCCGCGGCCGAAGTAATCGTGCAGGGCGATGTATTCGGCGTAGAGCTTCTCGTACACCGCGTGCGCTTCCGCGTTCGGCGTGTAGCAGAGGTCCTGTAATCCGGCCATCTTCGAAGCCGCTTCGGCGATGTCTTTGTAGACGCCCGCCGCCACCGCGCCGTGCATGGCCGCGCCCAGGCCCGAGGCCTGCAGCGAGCGCGGCAGGTGAATGGTACGGTTGGTGACGTCCGCGAAAATCTGCATAACCAGCGGGCTCTTCTGCGGCAATCCGCCGCAGGCCACCAGTTGCTCGATGGGCACGCCCTTCTTCTCGAAGGCCTTGATCACCGTGTAAGTGCCGAAGGCGGTGGCTTCGATGAGCGCGCGATAGATTTCTTCCGGCTGCGTGGCCAGTGTCATGCCCGACGATCAGCCCCGTCAAATCCGCGTCCATCAACACCGAGCGGTTGCCGTTCCACCAATCCAGCGCCACCAGTCCGCTTTGCCCGGGCTTGAGCTTGGCGGCCTTCGCCGTGACTTCATCGGGGTTGGCGCCGAAAGCGCGGAAGAACCATGCGTAGATGTCGCCGACGGCGGCCTGCCCGGCCTCGTAGCCCCAGAAACCCGGGACGATGCCGTCCTGGACCACGCCGGCCACGCCCTCGACGAAGTGCTGCTCGTGCGCCATCAGCATGTGGCACAGCGAGGTGCCCATGATCATGCACAGCACGCCCGGCTTCACCACGCCGCAAGCCGGCACAGCCACGTGCGCGTCGATGTTGCCCACCGCCACCGGCGTCCCCGCTTTCAAACCGGTGAGCGCGGCCATCTCGCTTGTGAGCCCGCCGGCGCTCGAGCCGAGCAGGTAAAACTCCGTCGACAACTTCTCGGCGACCACGTTTTCCAGGCGCGGATCCAAGGCGCGGAAGAATTCCGGGGACGGGTATCCCGCGCCCTTGGTCCACATGTCCTTGTATCCGGCGGTGCATTCGTTGGCTCGCAACTGGCCCGTCATCTGCCAGACGATCCAATCCGCCGCTTCGACGATGCGTTCGGCGGCGGCGTAGATCTCCGGCGCTTCGTCGACGATCTGAAGGACTTTCGAGAAGAACCACTCCGACGAGTAGCGGCCGTTGTACATGCGCATGACCGGCTCGTTGCGCGCGGCGCCGATTTCGTTGATGCGCACGGCCTCGGGCTGCGCCGCGTGATGCTTCCAAAGCTTCACCCACGCGTGCGGGTTCGCGGCGTACTGCGCCAGCGTAGAGAGCGGCGTGCCGTCGCGAAGCGTGGGCAGTATGGTGCAGGCTGTGAAGTCGGTTCCGATGCCCAGCACTTGATCAGGGGCGGCGCCGGCCTCGCGCATCACCTCGGGAACGCCCTCCTGGAGAACCGTGAGGTAGTCGCGCGGATCCTGCAGCGCCCAGTCGTGCCCCAGCGGCGTGCCGTCCGGCAACTGCCGGTCCATGACGCCGTTGGCGTAAGGGACCACCGACCAGGCGATCTCCTCGCCGTCGGCCACACGCACCAGCATCACGCGCCCGCTCTCGGTGCCGTAATCAATCCCGATGACGTAGTTGTCCTTCACCATAGGCTCCTATTTTATGCGAGTCGTCTCGCTTATGCCGTGAGGATGCGCCGCACGCGGTCGGCGTTGTCTTTCACCTGGTCGCTGTAGCGCGGATACATGCCCACGATCACGCAGTCCTGCGGTTTGATGCTGTCGAAGGCGAATTTGAACGCGCGGTCCAGTTCCGCCGGCGAATCGCATCGGCGGCCCGCGGCGAGAATCTTGAACGCCAGACAGGTCTTCCTGGTCTGCCGCACCATCCGGTACATGCGCGCCGGGTCCTGATCCAGATAGACTTCGCCCAGCGGCAGTTCGCCGCCCAGCAGTTTGCGCGTTTCCTCCATGGGCCGCGTGACGCAGTAGACCGCGGTCATGTAGAAATCGATATCCCAGTTGCGCTCCTCGACGTATTCGATCACCTCGGGCGTGTGCGTGGACATGCCCACCATGACGCCGCTCTGGCGCACCATTTTCAGAAACTCCTGGACCTTGGCCATCTGCCCCTTACGGAAGCAACTGTCGGTGACGCCGCCGTGATGCACAATGCCGATGGGTTTCATCTTGGCGACTTCGGCGATCTGGCCAGGCTCCGATTCCAGCTTCTTGCCGCTCAGCACAATCCATTGCAGCTTGCCGCCCGTCTCGTGGTGGCGCTGGATGTCGGGGAGGCTGCGCTCGTGTTCGGAGAACTGCCAGGTGTTGAGGCCGTTGAGTTCGCACTGCCGCAGCACTTCGCAGACTTTCTCTTGCGTGCACCATTCGCGCATGTGCGAGTCGAGTAGTCGATTGAAATGCGAGTATCCGTAGAACGGATTCGCGCCGACAATGAGGCGCGTCAACTCGTGGCTGCCCAGTTTTACTTTGGGCAGCGTCGCCGTCGGCGCGGCGGCGGCTTGCGAGATGGCGGCTCCGGCGGCGGAGGAAAGCAGGAAACTTCGGCGATCTGTAAGCATGGGCACCTTCACTGTCAAAACATTATACGTTGCATGGGGGACGGGTGGTTGAAGAGATGCAGAGAGTCCCGAGGTCCGCCGCCTGGGGGCTCGCCCGCTGGCGCCTTACTTCGCCCGCAGCAGTTTCTCTTTGGTGTAGATCAGCGTCGACGTATCGTAGCTGGCGATTTCCAAATCGTGGCCGTGGGTGATGGCGTCGGTGGGGCAGGCTTCCACGCAGTAGCCGCAGAAGATGCAGCGGTTGTAGTCGATGTTGTAGACCTTGGCGTAGCGCTCACCGCCGCTGAAGCGTTCGGTGTCGGTGTTTTCGGCCGCTTCGATATAGATGCAGTCGGACGGGCAGGCGGCCGCGCACAGGAAGCAGGCCACGCATTTCTCCAGGCCGTTTTCGTCGCGCTCGAGCACGTGCACGCCGCGATAACGCTCTTGAACCTTCGCGGGACCGTCGGGGTAGTCCTCGGTTATGGTCGGCGAGAGCATCTCCCGGAAGGTGACGCCCATGCCCCGCGTGACAGCCGCGGCCGACTCGACAATCTCTGTGATCTTCGATGGCATTTTGCTCTGCCGGCTGAAAGCCAGCCCCTTAATCCGAGTGTAACAGAACCTCCGGGAACGGCTTCTCTACAGGGGTACACGATACGAATGTGGAGAACGCGAAAGCCACAGTCATGTCGCGTACCCTCTCTACAACGCCATGATCTGGAAACCCGCGTCGACGTATAGGACGTTGCCGGTGACGCCGCGGCCGAGATCGCTGGCCAGGAAGACGGCCGTGTCGGCCACTTCGCCCGGCTCGGCATTGCGGCGCAGTGGAGCGCGCTCGGCCACCACGTCCAGCACGGTCGCGAAATCCTTGATACCGCGCGCCGAGGCGGTTTTGATGGGGCCGGCGGAGATGGCGTTCACGCGGATGTTTTGCGGACCCAGGTCGCTTGCCAGGTAGCGCACGGAGGCTTCCAGCGCGGCCTTGGCCACGCCCATCACGTTGTAATTGGTGACCACGCGGGTGGAGCCCAGGTAGGTGAGCGTCGTAAGGCTGCCTCCGCGGCTCATCAGCGGCGCCGTGGCCCGGGCCACGCTCACCAGCGAATAGGCGCTCACTTCCTGCGCCAATAGATATCCGGACTTCGAGGTCTCTATGAACGGCCGGCTCAAATCCTCGCGATTGGCGAAGGCGATGCTGTGCACCACCGCGTCCAGCGGCTGGCCGGTCTGCGACAGCATCCCGGTAAGATTTTCGAGATCCTCGGGCACGGTCACGTCGCAGCTCACCAGACGCGCGCCGCCCAATTCCGCCGCCAGTTCCTCCACCGTCTCTCTCACGCGCTGCCCCTGATAGGTGAGGAACAGGTCCGCCCCCTCGCGCACGAAAGCCTGCGCGATGGCGTAAGCCAGACTCCAACGGTTGGCGATTCCCAGAATCAGGGCCGAGCGCCCATCGAGAAGATTCGACATGTAAACATCATCTTACCGCGACGCTGCGCAGTTCCGGACGAGCGAGTAACTGGTGCTGCGTCCACCTTCTGAGCCACGAACCAACAGGCCGGCTTGCACCAGTTCCGAAATGTCCCGCAGTACGCTGTCGTGCGAACACCTGGGGAGCTTCCCCCACTCTTCTACGCAGGTGGGCGCGGGACGCGCCACCTGCATCAGACCGGCGTGGTCTGTGATACAAGTGAGAAACCATGCTCACACGCCGATCTCTTCTGGCCACGGCCGGCGCGCAGTTGCTGGCCCGATCGCCCAAACGCCCCAATGTGCTGTTCATCGCCGCCGACGACATGAACACGGCGTTGGGCTGTTATGGACATCCGTTGGTGAAGAGCCCGCACACCGACCAATTGGCGGCGCGCGGCACGCGGTTCGAACGCGCCTACTGCCAGTTCCCGCTCTGCGGCCCGTCGCGGGCCTCTCTGCTCACCGGCCTGCGTCCCACCACCACGCAGGTGTTGGCCAACAATATCGACTTCCGGCGCTACCATCCGGATGCCGTCACGCTGCCGCAACTGTTCAAGAATCATGGCTGGTTCACGGCGCGCGAAGGAAAGATGTTCCACATGAACGTGCCCACCGAAGTTGGCACTCCGAAGTACCAGGATCCAATTTCCTGGAATTACTCCGTATCCCCACCGGGACTGGAATTGAAGACGCCCGGCGCCGGCCGTAAGCTAAACCCACCCGGCGTGAGCTTCGGCATGCAGTGGATCGCGTCGGCGTCCGCCACGGGCCAGGCCGATGCGAACGCCTCCGAGGATGCGCTCGCCTTGCTGGAGAAGCACCGCGCGGAGCCGTTCTTTCTCGGCCTGGGATTCATCCGGCCGCACCTGCCGTTTGTGGCGCCCTCGCGTTTCTACGATCTCTACCCGCTCGACTCGATTCCGTTGCCCGAGAATCCCCCGAACGATCTCGACGATATTCCGGCGGCCTCCAAAGCCGTCCGCCCACACCTGTGGCATCACATGAAGATGGACGCGCCACGCATCAAGGAAGCTCTGCGAGGTTACTATGCTTCCACGTCCTTCATGGACGATCAACTGGGACGTGTGCTGGCGGGTCTGGAGCGCATGGGGCTGGCTGCAAACACGGTGATCGTTTTCTGGGGAGATCACGGTTGGCATCTCGGCGAGCACACGCGCTGGCAAAAAATGTCGTTGATGGAGGAATCGGCGCGCGTGCCGCTGATCGTGGCGGCGCCGGGGCGCAAGGGCAACGGAAAAGCATCGCGCGCGCTGGTTGAATTCGTGGACGTGTATCCCACCATCGCCGAGTTGTGCGGTTTGAAACCGCCCTCGAACCTCGAAGGTCGGAGCCTGGTGCCCTTGCTCGACAATCCAGCGCGCCCGTGGAAGAAAGCCGCCTTTACTGAACTGCGGTACGAGAGCATCACGGGCCTTTCGGTGCGAACGAACAGGTACCGCTACATCCGCTGGGAAGGCGGGGGCGGAGGCGAGGAACTCTACGACCACGACAACGACCCGCGCGAATTCACCAACCTCGCGTCCCGGCCGGAGCAACGCCAGGCGCTGGAGACCCATCGGCAGATCCTCGACGCCGGATGGCGCGCGGCGTTGTAGCATCGGAGTATTCCATGACGCACACGAACCGGTTGGTCCCTGTGAGCTTCTGCCTCGCCGTGGCTCTAACGTTCGCGGCGCCGGACGGCGCCTGCGCGCAACCGGGCGCCATCGAAAAGGCCACGCCCACGGTGACTGGCTTCCCCACCGATTGGCCCGGCGGGCCTTCCCGCGACACGCAACCCTTGTGGGCGGCACCCGGCAAGATCCGTTTCGCGCGCTGGGATGGCGGGCGCCTGGAAACCGCCAAGGCCATGCTTTCGGGTTGGCCCGGATTCAATCCGCCCATCCCGGATTACCTGGACAGCATGACCAACTGGTACACGCCGCGCACCATACGGTTGCTCAAGGAGGCCGGCGTCAACACCATCACGGTCACCTTTTCGAACGGCTTCTCGAACGCCACCGAGCGCGGCAATCAGGAGCAACTCAAGGAATACATCGCGCAATGCCATCGCGAAGGCATACGCGTTATTGCTTACCAGTCCATCGCAAACATGTTTTGGGAGGATATGTTCGAGAACGTGCCGGAATCGAAAGACTGGGTCCGCACGGGGGCCGACGGCAAGCCTACACCGTACGGTGCCGCCACTTACGCGAAAATGGGCCGGATTACGCGCTACATGGCGCGGTTGGCGCATCCGGGCTGGCGCGAGTATCTGAAGAAGCGCATTCATCTGGCGATTGAAGCCGGCGCCGACGGCGTCTTCTACGACAACAACTTCAACGAGTATCTCTACGAAACTTACCGCGAGATGCTGCGGCACGCCGCGGCGCGCAAGCGCGACTTCGTGATGGGTGGCAACTTCCACTCGAACACCTACGTACTGAATCGCATCACGAATCTGATCAGCACCGAAGACGGCGTGGAACCCGGCATCTACGCGGCGGCGAACGTGGCTGATGGCGTCGCCGCGAAGCGGCAACTGGTGGGAATCGACAACGGCTACCTAGTCACGAACCTGGGACTCTATCGCGTCCTGACGGCGCTCAGCCATGGATGGAAGCCGGTCATTGTCGAGGACGGCAAGCGGGAAACCGGCAACCGCTTCACGCGCCCGATCCCGGCGCGGCGTTATCAACTCGCGCTGGCCGAAGCCTGGCCATTCGGCGCGGCGCAGCAAGTATTCAGCGAGGGCGCTTTCGCCGATGGCCTTTATCGCGCGCGCCCCGAAGCGATGGAGATCTGGCAAGCCATCGGCCGCTACAATCGCTTCCACGCCGCCAACGAAGCGCTGTACACGAACGCCGAGCCGCTGGCCAACATCGTCGTGGTGCTGGACGATTCCAGCGCGGGCGTGGCGACTATGAACGCGCTGGCCGCGCGCAACGTGGCCTTCCGGGTGCTCTATGAACACGACCTGACCCCGGACTACCTCCGGGGCGCGCGAGCGGTGGTGGTGGTGGCGCGCGACTCACGCCCCAAAGCCAGCGCGGCGATCGAGTCGTTCGCATCCGGAGGCGGCAAAGTCTTCCGCTTGGGCGAGGTCTCTTCCATCGACGCGCTGGCGCGCGATTTGCTCGCCGCGGCGCCTCCGCCATTCACCATGGAAGCGCCGGCCGGCGTCCTGGCCGTGGCCACCACGCAGAATACCGGCCAGCGGCTGCTGATTCATTTGCTTAACTACGCACCGCAAGCCGCCGTGGGCGTGCGCATCCAGGTTCGCGGCGAAGTGAAGAGCGCGACGCTGCACAGTCCCGACGAATCGCGTGGCGCCATGCGCGTGGACGGCGCGCGCATCGAGGTACCCCGGCTGGATACCTACAGCGTAGTCGCGGTGCAATTGGGGCGCCCCATTCAACCATAGGAGCAAGCATCGCTCGGGTCATGCGAAAATTCGATCATGCGGCATCCCGACCGGTATTTCGATTCCGACCCCGCCGTGCGCGACATCGCGCGCGAACTTTACCGCAGCGTCGCCGGGCTTGCGCTGGTGTGTCCGCACGGGCACGTCGATCCGCGCATGTTCGCCGAAAACAGCCCCTACCCGGATCCTGCCACGTTGATCGTAATCCCGGATCACTACATTTTCCGGATGCTGTACTCGCGCGGTATTGCGCTCGAGAAGTTGGGCGTTCCGCGCACGGACGGCGCTCCGGTGGAACAGGACCCACGCAAAATCTGGCAACTGTTCGCCGAAAACTTCTACCTCTATCGCGGCACTCCCACCGGCTGTTGGATCGCCGACGAGTTGGCGCTGGTGTTCGGCATCGACGAGCCTTTGAACGCGGCCACCGGGATGCGCATCTACGACCGGCTTTGCGAACAACTGGCTACGCCCGAATTCCTGCCGCGTGCGTTGTTCGAGCGCTTCCGCATCGAAGTACTGTGCACTACCGACGCCGCCACCGACACGCTGGAACACCATGGCAAGATCCGCGAGTCCGGATGGAAGGGCCGCGTGATTCCGACGTTCCGTCCGGATACGGCCATCGACATTCTCCACCCCAACTGGAAACTTGAAATCGAAAAACTGGGCGCCCTGGCCGGCCGCGAGATCGTGGGCCTGGAGACTTACATCGCGGCGATCGAGAATCGCCGCGCGTTCTTCCAGTCTATGGGCGCCGTCTCCACCGACCACGCTTGCCTGGCGCCATACACCGAACAACTGAGCGCCCACGACGCCGGCAACATTCTGGAGCGCGCCTTGGCCGGACACGCCGATCCAAGCGACGCGCGCCGCTTCACCGCGCACATGCTGGTCGAAATGGCGCGCATGAGTTCGGAAGACGGCCTGGTGATGCAACTTCATCCGGGCTGTTGGCGCAGCCACAATCTGGCGGTCCGGGAGAAGTTCGGCGTGGACAAAGGCGGCGACATCCCGGTGGCCACCGAGTACACGGCGAACCTGCACGCGCTGCTCAACGCCTACGGCAACCATCCGAAGCTGCGGTTGGTGGTGTTCACCCTGGACGAGTCCACCTACTCGCGCGAACTGGCGCCGCTGGCCGGGCATTATCCGGCCGTGCGCCTGGGTCCGCCCTGGTGGTTTCATGACAGCCTGCAAGGCATGATCCGCTATCGCGAGCAGGTGACCGAAACCGCCGGCATCTACAACACGGCCGGTTTCAACGACGATACGCGCGCGTTCCCGTCCATTCCGGCGCGGCACGATCTGAGCCGCCGCATGGACGCCAACTTCCTCGGGCGCCTGGTGGCGCGCCATCAAATGGAGATGAGCGAGGCCATGGAGATGATGCCGGATCTGGCCGCCAATCTCGCGCGGGAGACCTACCGGCTTGGTTGAAACGCTCAAGCGAGGGGTGGGGCGGACGCCCTCAGCAGGTTCGGCTGACGTTCACCCGCATGTAGACGAGCTGAAAACCCGCTCTCTCGTAATTGCGATGCGAACCGCTGCCGGGCAGCACACTGGCCATGGCGAGATCGCAACCCGCGCGCGCGGCCGCCTCCAGGCGTGCGCGGATGAGCGCCATCTGGCATCCGCGTCCACGCGCGTGCACCAGTGTGGCGTCGCCGAACAGCGCGGCCACGCCGCTCGAGACGAACATTCCCGCGGCCGCCACGGGCAGGGATTCCTGGAACGCCAGGAAGCATTCGGCCACCAGCGGCATGCCGGCGAACATGTCCAGAAAATCGGCCGGCGGCGCCGGGCACTCCAGGAAGCCCTGGGCCACCACGTCGATCCACAGCGAAGCTTCCGCCGGGCCCGCGCGCGTGACGTAGAGATCGCCGGCCTCCGGCGCGAAGGCTTCCTCGCTCGCCAGGCGCCGCGCCATCACGTTGTTGAATTCGACGATGCGGTAGCCGCGCGTTTGAATGTAGTGCGCGACCGAAGCGTGCGCCAGCGGGCAGAAGTCGATCACGACGCCGGTTTGGCGGGCGCGGAAGAATTCTTCGAGAGCATCGAATTCAGCCTCGCTCACCGCGCCGTCCATGCCAATGCCCAGCGCGTGCGTGAGGGGCGAGTTCCGGCCGGCGAACACGGCGCGGCCTCCGGCGATGGGCGCGCTGGCCACTTGCAGGTCCGCTCGGGCGCGCCGGAGACCTTCGACCGTCGCCAGGCCGCCCGCGGCTTCGGCCGCTTCCAGGCGCCGCGCCAGATCGAGGTCGGCGCCCGACAACCGGTGTCCCATGGATTCTAAGCTCACCCTCCCATTCTCATCCACCCGCGTCTCGCGGCGGACCATCCTCGCCGGCGCGGGCGCGGCGATGGGCGCACGCGCGCAGGCCAGCGCCATTCCGGAGGATCTGAAGACACCTTACAAGCTGGACCGGTTAGTGGTCGCGCCCACCGGGCGCGACGGCGATTTCGATTCAAAAGGAGTGGATTGTCCGTTCGTCTACTATCACGGCGGCCTGTTCTGGATGACCTATGTGGGCTTCGACGGCACGGGCTATCAGACGGGACTGGCTTCGTCGACGGACCTGATGCGATGGAAGAAGGAAGGGCTGCTCCTCCGGCGCGACGCGTCGAACCCCGTCACGCGCCACAACGTTGCGCTGACCTGGATTCTGCGGGACAACGACGTGTTCTCCGTGGGGCGTCTCAAGAAATTGGGCGACCGTTACCTGGCAACCTATCACGCCTATCCGGGAGCCGGTTACGAAACTGGGCCGGCGGTGATCGGCCTGGCCTGGAGCGAGGACCAGCGCAAATGGCGGCTGGATCCTCCGTGTCTCACCAGCGAGGAGGGCGCCGATTGGGAGCGCGGCGGGTTGTACAAGTCCTGTTTGGTGGAGCACGAAGGGACCTACTACATGTTCTACAACGCCAAGAACCAGGCCTCGGGGTGGCGCGAACAAATCGGTGTGGCCACCTCGCACGACTTGAGATCCTGGGTGCGGCACCCGGGCAATCCGATTCTCGCCAACGGCCCGGAGGGCAGCCTGGACGAAGTTTTCGCGAGCGACCCGTGCGTGCTGCGCTACGGCGCCCTCTGGGCGGTGTTCTACTACAGCCTGGACAAGCGCGGCGTGGCGCGCGACCTGCTGGCCATGTCCACGGATCTGAAATCGGCCACTAAGTACGACGGTATCCTGGTGGACACGGGAGGCCCAGGCTCGGTGGATTCCCGGTACGCCCACAAGCCGTCGGTCGTGTGGCGCGACGGAGTGCTGTACCATTTCTATTGCGCGGTGTCGAAAGAACACCGGCGCGGTATTGCGGTGGCGGCCTCCCAGCCGTGGCCGAAATCGTAAGAACCAAGGGAACGCGAATATGGCCATCTTTGTGACAGGCGGCGCGGGCTTCATCGGCTCGCAGTTCGTGCGCGACTGGGTCAAACTGTACCCGGATCAACCGCTGATCAATTTCGACCTGCTCACTTACGCAGGCAATCTCGAAAACCTCGCCGAAGTGGCCGATCGTGCGTCCTACCGCTTCGTGCGCGGCGACATTTGCGACGCGGAAGCCGTGCTCGCCGCGATCCCTCCAGGCTGCGACGCGGTGGTGCACTTCGCCGCCGAGTCGCACGTCGACCGGAGCATTCTGAGCGCGGCCGAGTTCGTGAAGACCAACGTGCTGGGCACGCAGGTGGTGCTGGACGCGGCGCGCGCCATGGGTGTGCGGCGCTTTCTGCACATTTCCACCGATGAAGTGGGCGGCAGCATCGAGGAAGGGCGGTGGTTCCGCGAGGACGCGCCGCTCGCGCCCAGCAGCCCTTACGCGGCCAGCAAAACCGCTGCCGAACATCTGGTGCGCGCCGCCGCGCACACCTTCGGTCTGGACGCCGTGGTCACCCGTACCAGCAACAACTACGGGCCGTACCAGTTTCCCGAGAAGTTGATTCCGCTGGCGCTGGCCAACGCGCTCGAGGACCGTCCCATTCCCGTTTACGGCGATGGGCTCCAGGTGCGCGACTGGATCCACGTGGCCGACAATTGCGAGGCGTTGCGGCGCGTGCTGGAAGGCGGCCAGGCGGGCCAGACGTACCATATCGGAGGTCTGCATCCGATTCCCAATCTCGAACTGTTGCGCCGCCTGCTCGCGGTGCTGGGTAAGAGCGAGAGCCTGCTCACCTGCGTAACGGACCGTTTGGGGCACGATCGCCGCTACGCGGTGGACTGCTCGAAGATGGAACGGGAATTGAACTGGCGTGCCTCGACCAGTCTCGACGATGGTTTGCGCTCGACCGTCGCCTGGTACCAGGAGAACCCCGACTGGGTCCGCCGCACCCGCAGTGGCGAATACCGGCAGTACTACCAGCGCGTCTACGGCGAAAAGGGGACAGACGCATTTTCCGCCCGGTAGCAGCGTTCCATCCCCGCAAGCGCATCACGTGCGGAAAATGCGTCTGTCCCCTTTTCGCGCGCGCAATCTGGGGCTAAACTGTAGGTGGACGCTTTCCATGGACTCTTGTCGCGGCCGCACCGGCCGTGGAAGGAGGACTGCTATGGCCCTGCTGGAACGGCTTCTGGATTTCCTGGCCCAGAGCCAGGTCGCCTACACACATCACTCGCACCCCACGGCTTTCACGGCGCGGGAGGTAGCGTCGCTCGAGCATCTACCGCCGCACAACTTCGCCAAAACCGTGGTGTTCCATGGCGACAGCGGTTACGCCATGGCGGTGGTGACGGCCGATCGGAAACTGGACTTACAGGAACTCCGCGCGCTGTTGGGATTGAACCGCGTGCGGTTGGCCACGGAGGCCGAACTCGCCGGCCTGTTCTGCGACTGCGAGCTGGGAGCCATGCCGCCGTTCGGAAACCTGTGCGGCCTCCGGGTGTACGTGGACGCGCGGCTGGCCACGGAGGAGACCATCGGCTTTAACGCCGGCACGCACCGCGACGTGATCCTGATGAAGTTCCGCGACTACGAGCGGATTGTGGGACCGTCCATCGTACACATGGCGCGCAGCGCCGCGGCTTAGCAAGTCATCTCGGTGATCCGGAGGTGGCGACCATTCGGGAGCGATGGAGCGGTGCCGGCCGACGACGTTGAAGCGGGCGCTCCCACGAGAAGGGGATGCGGCCACGCGGGCTACTTCCGGATGCGCCATAAACCGCGCGGCACGGTTCTCCTCGGAGCGCGCGACCCCCAAGAGCCAAAGAGCCATGATCGGCGGTTGACTGCACACGGGGGTGACAATGCTCACTCGCAGGCTTCGTTGGGCCTTACTAGCGCTTGGCGGCCTCGCCGCCGCAGTGCTCTGCATATCCTGGTGGTTTCTCCATGCGACGCCAAGTCAGTACGGCAGCATCTTCAATCTCCTCTATCGCCACCCGATGGGCGCTTTCACCCGCGAACCCAACCGGCTGCTGGTGGAAAGCACTGCTTCGCTGCCACCGGGCCGCGCGCTAGTATTACTGTGTTATAAACGGATCAGGCTCAGGCACTTGGCGCGGGTGGCGCTCTCCCGAGATAGGAAATGGGTGCTGCGTCCGCCACTGGGCAATCTCCAGATGAAATCCGTCGGCCGGTGCTTGCGGCGGCAGTTCAGCGCCGACCGATTATGCCGTTGTATGACGGCACGCGAAGGCCCTTGTGTCCTCATGCGCTGAGCTATAACCGGCCGGGCGGGCGCGAAAGCAAGAGCGGACCGCAGCCGGATGGCGGGGAGAGAATCTGGCGCTGTCTATCGTTGAAGGAACTCTCCAACGTGGAGGACATTGAGATAGACGCGGAGGACTATCCCGGCGACGATCCGCAGAACGGGCAGCGAGGAAGTTGCTGAAGCAGGTGGCGCGCGATCACGATGTGGAGCGTGGCGATCGAGTGGGGATTATGCCGTTCGGGGCGGATGCGGCGACCCGCGCGGGCGGAAGTCCGTCGGCGGCTCCGGGGCTGATAGTCCAGCATGGCCGGCGCGGACTGAGGGGGAAAAACGGTTCCGCTCGCTGATCAGGAACCCATAAGCGGCGATGCACAAGGTGGCGTGATGGTGAAAACCGCGCCAACTCCGTCCTTCATAATGGCCTAATCCAAGTTCCTGCTTGAGTTCCTCATAGTCGCGTTCAATAATCCAGCGGTGTTTGGCAATCTTCACCAGAGACTTCAGTGAAGTCCTGACCGGCAACGTGGACAGCCAGTATTTCGTGGGTTCCGATTCTTCCTTGGGCCATTCGATCAAGAGCCATTCTTCCGGGTGCGGGACAGTCCGCTTTTCATCGCGGTGGGCAGGACGTACTCGGACAGCGGCGAAACGAGAACGCAAAGATCCCTGACTGCCTGGGCGCCAAGCGATGTCCTTCCAAACCGAAGACGGCAAACTGAGGGCCAACTGCTTCACCGCAATAGGCTGATGGTCGGCGTTGCGTTGTAGGCGCTTCGGTGCTGCTCCACGGCCGGGCTTTCGCGGCGGGGCGGCAAGGGTTGTTGTCCAGGCTCCCAGACGGTGGTCGAAGACTCGATGCCTACTATGTAGGAAAGTCCGAGTTGGGTGAGGGCGGTGCGAAATGGCGTGCCGTTTCCATAGCCGGCGTCTGCCAGTACCACTCCCACGGCAACCTTCTGCTCCACCGCCTTCCGAATCTGTTGTAGAGCAATCTCCGGCTTGGTTTGAAACGCAATCTCTTCCGGGACCCCGGCCTGCTGGCGGCGCGCGGAATCCTGGCACCACACCTCCGGCAGATACAGCCGCCAAGCGATGGGCAAACTCGCACCCCACGTGCTCACCGACAGACTCACCGCCGCCTGGCAGTTGTCCTGTTTGCCGATTTGACCGCAGTATTGACGGGCGACGCCGACGGAGTGCTTGCCCTGCTTGGGAAACCCCGTATCATCCACAATCCAGGCCACCACCGGACCGTGTTTTTGCATGGTCGGCAGCACCGTCCGCCGCACCTGCGCCAGCATCTCTTCGTCGTTCCAGGGCGCGTCGGCGACCAAGTGATGCAGCGACTGATGCGTGCGGCTCACGTCGTGCGGCGCCAGGCGTGCAGCCATCGGCTCAACACTCTTACGCTCTCCTGGCAACAATAATCCCGTGCAGTAGTTCTTCAGGGGAGTGTGCCGGTCGGCGTGCCCCGCGGCGTTGGCCAGGCCCTCGATATATGCCGCGAAGCGCCTCTGTTGTGGGCCTGGCGAAGAGAGGCGTGATCCCACAAAACAATTCTACACCAGAATGTTGTTTTTAACACAGTAATACTAGTCTCCTGTCCTGGCTAATTCTTTACAATGGCTTCTTTGCAGCGTCGCACCTTGTCCAGAATGACGTCGGCAGTGGCCTTCCAGACGAACGCCTTGGGCTTTTCGTTCCAGGTTGCGAGCCACTCGTAAATGGCGCGTTCCAGTTCGTCGACTGAGTGGAAGGTGCCGCGGCGAATCATCTTGTCGGTGATCAGCCCAAACCAACGCTCGACCTGATTGAGCCAGGAACCGCTGGTCGGCGTGAAGTGGAAGTGGAAACGGTGACGCTTTCGGGGCTTGAGCCAACGCTGGACCTCGGCACTCTTGTGGGTGCTGTAGTTGTCCAGAATGAGGTGGATGTCGAGTTCCGCGGGCAGCTCCTTCTCCAGTTGATTGAGAAACCGGATGAACTCCTTGCCGCGATGGCGCGGCAGGCAACTGCCGATGACCTTGCCGTTGAGGATGTTGAAGGCGGCGAACAGCGTCGTGGTTCCGTGCCGCTTGTAGTCATGCGTCTGCCGTTCCGGTAATCCTGGCCGCAGTGGCAGGATGGGAGCAGTTCGGTCCAACGCCTGAATCTGGCTCTTTTCATCGACGCACAACACCAAAGCCCGATCGGGCGGGTCGACATAGAGACCCACCACATCCCGCACCTTCTCTTCGAATTTCGGATCATTGGAGAGTTTGAATCTCTCTACCCGATGGGGTTGTACATCATAACGCTGCCAAACCCCATGGACCAGCGTGCGGGTCACGCCAAGATGCTGGGCCAGGGTGCGCACGCTCCAATGGGTCGCATCGGGAGGTCTGGTCTTCAAGGTCGTATCCAGAATGCGCTGTTCCAACTCGGGCGTTAGCACCCGCCGCGAGCGCTTGCGCTTCTGGCGCTGCCGAATCGCCTCCACGCCGCCGCGACCAAAGGCGGATCGAGTTGCGATCACGGTGGGACGAGACAGTCCGGTCTGCTGCGCAATAGCGTTGTTGGGCACCCCTGCGGACGCCAGCAGGATCACCTCACACTTCCGCGCCAACAATTGGGGTGTGGTTCCGGCCCGAGCCAGCGATTCCAGCACCTGCTTCTGCGATGGATTGAGGGCAACAGGGGCCGCTGGGGTGAACATGCCCCATTAGATCACAGGCGCGCTCTATTGTCAATAGTTATGACGGACAGGACACTAGTATTACTACGTTATGTGTCATGGACTCCTTCCATGGTCTACCGTGGCTCCGCAATAGGCGCAAGTTCCCGTCCAGGTGAAGAGCAAGTATTGGATTTCACGCCGCGTCCTCGGCAGGGTCCACCCAGAAGTTTTTTTTGCCGCGTAGCGTTTCCAAGGTCAAGAACGCGTGCGCCAGCATGACCAGCGTCACGTGGTGGTGCCACCCGTTCCAACTTCTGCCCTCGTAGTGGTCCAGTCCGAGTTCTTCTTTGAGTTGGTGGTAGTCTTGCTCGATCTTCCATCTACACTTGGCGATGCGCACCAAGCGCCGAAGGGTGTAGCTCGGCGCCAAGTCGGCGAAGAAGTATTTCGTCGGTTCCTTCTCTTGCTCCGGCCACTCCGCCAGCAGCCATAGCTCCTTGTGTGGCGGATCTCCATCGACGAATCCATGCGATGGCTGTAATCGCATAGAGAGAAAACGCGACTCCATCCAGCCTTTCGATCCTTCTCTCCAACGCACCTTCTTCCAACCCTTGGCTTTCATGGCGACAGCTTTGACAGCACTCGGCCGTTGATCCCCGTAGTCGAGCTTCTTCGCTGGCGCGCCGCGACCGCTGTATTTCGGGATCTTCCCCTTGGGCGGCTTTGTCCAGACTCCGACGTTGGGTCCAATGCCCACCACATAGCGCAAATCGCGCGCCTCCAACTCATCCCGGAATTCGGTGGACTCTCCATATCCTCCGTCGGCAAGAACGATCCGGTCGGCAAGCCCCCAACTGCGCGCTTGATCGATCAATTCCAGCGTCAGCTCCCACTTTCTCTTGAAGACCACTCCTTTCGGAACCCCAACCGCTTGGCGCCGCTCTTGGTCGTTGGCCCAACTCTCCGGCAGATAGAGCCGCCAACCAAGAACCGTATTGCCCTGCCCCCCCACATGATGGAGGCTCACCGCCACCTGGCAGTTGCCCGTCTTGCCCAGCGTCCCAGAGTACTGCCGCGCGACCCCGACGGAATCCTCACCCTGCTTGGGGAAGCCGGTGTCGTCCACCACCCACGCCGAATCAGGCTCCAACTCCGCCGTCATCCGTCGGCCCAAGCGCGCCCAGACTTCCTCCCACTGCCACGGACTCTGACCCACGAACTGCTGCATCGCTTGCACATTGCCATCGCGCATGCGGGCGGCCATCGGTTCGATCGACTTACGCTCGCCATCCTGCAGCAGACCGCGCACGTAGACCCCGCCCCAGTGACGGCGCTCTGCGCGCCCGACTGGCTCCAGCAAGTCCTCCAAGAACTGCTCCAGTCGCTGCCGCGACTTGGCGATCTGTTTCTCGGTCATGCCCGAGCGTAGCAGAGTCACAATTAGGTGTCAATACATAACGTAGTAATACTAGACGTCGCGATGGGCGAAGGCCGCAACGCTGTCTATCTCGCCAGTAAGGGCTGGGACGTCACTGGCTTCGACGTTTCCGACGAAGCGCTGCGGCAAGCCAACGTCCGCGCCACGGAGGCTGGGGTCCGGATCCGAGTCTTCCGTGAAGGTAGCGAGACGTTCGACTACGGGCGCGAACAATGGGATCTGATCGTGTTCTCTTACGCTTTCGCCCCGATGCGCGACACGGCTTACGTGCGTCGCATCCGGGATTCACTGAAGCCCGGCGGCATGGTAGTCTTCGAACACTACATCCGCATGCCCGGTGCACCGGATATACCCGGAGCACCGGAGCGCGGGCAGTTGCCCCGCCTTTTCGCAGACTTCGAGATTCGTCGGCACGAGGAAACGGAAGCGAACGGTGACTGGCAGTTTGGTCGAAGGGCTTCGCTGGCACGCTTGGTCGCCGTCAGAGGCGGGGATAGATAGCCCGATCACTCAAAGGCCGGCTCAGGGCTTCGGCTCGATTCCGATTCGATCATTCACCGCTGATCGAATTCGCAGTTGGCAGCCCAAATTCCGCCCTGCCGTTCAGACGGACAAGTGCCCGAGGAGAAACTGGATCCACTCCAACTCGCCCCGGCGGCATGGCACAGCCGGGCAAACGTGCGACGAAGATCGTGGATTGACGGCGGCGTCTCAGCGAGGGTAGCATTTTCACATGGTTTCCGAAGCGAGTTTCCACAACCGAGTCGAAGAAAATAAGGCGACGGTGAGACGGATGCTCGAACGCTTGAACGCGGGGGACGTCGGAGGATTCACCAATGCCCTCGCGCCGAACTACATCCGTCACTGTCAAGCGATGCCGCCAGAACTCCAGGAGATTCGCGGCCGGGACGCGATGCACCAATGGCTCGTCTCGAATCAGGCGACCTTCCCCGACTATTGCGAAGAACTCGAGTCACTGATTGGCGAAGGTGAGTTCGTGGCGTGGCGGTCAAGGGGAGCGGGCACACAACGTGGAGCGCTCGGGCCCTTCCCTGCTACGCACAAGCGCATGGAGATAACAATCATTGGCATGCATCGCTTCGAGGCAGGACTGGTCGTGGAAACCTGGACATCATGGGACAACCTTGCGGCTTTGACGCAGCTCGGACTGCTGACAATGTAGCGCCCTTGCGTGAGGCCTCGGCAATTCCGAACGCTTTCCGGACTGTTAGTGCTGCGCGGCCACGGAGCTACCAAAGGTTCAACGGTTGTCGAGATCGTCCCGTCGCATTGGCAAGTTAGCCCCGCCATCAGAAGTTCACTCACATATTGCCAGGGCGGAGATCCGCCCCGCCGGCGCACTGCTGGACTACAGGAGCCAGCTTCTCGCCGGTGATTCAGAAGTGGCCACAGGTGGTCCCGCGGATTGCCGATGGTGCCGTGGATCATCTTCGAGTGGCCGGCTATCTGACGGGGATGGAGCGGTGCCAGCCGCGTGGGCTACTTCCGGATCCAGGACAAAGTAGGTGCCTTCGTAGCGATTCAGCCAGAGGCCCGCGCCCCGCGACTCCCACGAAACAAGAAGGTCAACACAAACCCCGCCAGAAATCCGCCGATGTGCGCCATGTATGCCACGCCACCCGTCTGCGCGGTGTTGGCAATGGAGCCGATGCCGCTAAAAAACTGCAAAACGATCCAGAGCCCAATGACTATCAGCGCGGGTACTTGAACTACTCGTTGGCCCTGCAATACTCTGATCCTTGCCTGTGGGAACAGCAAAATGTAAGCGCCGAGCACCCCCGCAATCGCCCCCGATGCTCCCAAATTCGGTATGGCTGATCCGGTGCTAAACGCCAACTGCGCAAATGTCGCCGCAAGCCCACAGAGTAAGTAAAAGATGGTGAACTTGAGGTGCCCGAAACGGTCTTCCACATTGTCGCCGAAGATCCACAAGTAAAGCATGTTGCCTCCCAGGTGAAGCCACCCGGCATGCATGAACATGGAAGTGAAGAGTGTCGGCAGATCGCCGAAGGGATTGGCAAGGAAGCGGCTAGGAACGAACGCCCACTCCCCAATGAAGGCGTCACCGCCGCTCAGCTCCACGAAGAAAAACAGGGCATTGAGAACGATCAAGGCATAAGTGACCAGCGGAACGGTTCTGCGAGAGGTATTGTCATCACCGATTGGGAACATAGGGTTAACCTCGTTTGGAAACCAGAGTACTCAAACCAGCACCGCCGGTCAACCTGCGAATCGCCGAGCCGTTTCTGCCTTCGAGTGCTGGCGAATACCGCGCGTTGCTGGAAATTCTGAAACAGAGGGCTTAGCCCCGCGCGCGGAACGGGCCGGCGCGAAGGGCGTCGAACAATTCGCGAGTGAATGCGCCGCCGTGGAATAGGGCGAAGCCCGCGGCGCCGAGTTCGCGCGAAACGTCGATCTGACGCAGGATCTCGGCCACTGTATTCTGACCGCCGCCGCTCCAGGTGAAGCCGAGCCCGGAGTAAACGGGGCAAGTGGATCCGATGTCGCGAATGGTCATGCCCAGGCGCTCGCGAAATCTGGCGGTATCGGTCACGTAGACTTGGGCGGCGTAGTAGTCCAGCCACCCGGCACGCGCCCAGCGTCCCCAGTCGCGGCCCTGGCCGCGCTCGCGCCGGTAGTCGAAGCCGCCGTTGGCCGAAAACACCAGCTTGGGAAAGCGCTCGCGCAGCGCGGAGCGCAATTCGGTCATGAAGGCGCTGGTGCCCAGGCACCGGAAGTTCTCGGCTTCCTGCGTCTTTATCCGGCCGGCGAGCGCCGCGCCGTTGAGTTTTTCGAACGTCTCGCGGCACAGATCGCACAGGCAGTTGTCCGGGTAATCGTAGCCGGGCTCTTCGATGTGAACGCCGGAAAGCTTCGGGTAGCGCGCGCAAATCCGGAGCAGCAACTCCCGTTGCCAGCGGCGCGCGGCGTAGTGCTGCGGGCAGGAATCGTTCCAGCGCCGCGGCACCTTCCGGCCGGTCTTGGGATCGGGCCGGTATTCGTCCAGGCGGATGGCGGCCCACCGCGGATCGCCGCCCACGCGCGGGTCGAAGTCCGAGCTGGCGCGGTTGCGGTAGGCGGTGAAAGAATACCAGATGTGCACCGGAATGCCGCGGGCGGCCGCCTCGCCGGTCAAAACGCCGAGCACGTCCCAACGTGCAGTGGGATGCGAGTCCCGGTAGGCTTCCGATTCCAAGGCGACCAGAAAGTCGCTGGGCACCCACGGCAGAATCAGGTTGAAGTTGGCCGAAGCGAAACGCTCGACCGCGTCGCGCACGAGTTTGCGGCCCTCGGCTTCGGGCGCTTTGAATAAGTTCTCCGGATGAATCCAGACAGCTCGCGTCTCCTCCCGTTTTGAAACGGGCGCGGCGGCCGCCGCCGCGGGCAGGGCCAGAAAGCTGCGTCTGTGCATGATTCCAGATGGTACTACACAGCCAGCGCCTAAGGTTTCACGGCGATGGTGGTCACCTTCATCCCCTGCTCCAGGCTGCGGCGCGAGCGGTACTCGATGAACACCGGCACCTGGTTGGGAAGGATCGGCGCGAGCTTATCGGGAATCTTCACGTTGATCTGCCAGACGCCCACCAGACCGGGAGCCAGGCCCGAGTAGGTGACGTTCTCCGGCGGCACGTAGCTCGATTCCATCCACACCTGCGGATTGATATCCGTGGGGACCAGCCCACTCACCAACGTGCCGTCGGGGGGGGAATTCGGCACCTGGCCCGGGCCGGTGCCGAATAGCTGAATCACCGTGTTCTTGGCGGCCGGGTTCGAGGAGGAATTACGCGAGTTGTCCTGGTTCAGCGCGGCGATCTGCCCTCCGCCCGAACCGTCGTTCGTGAACATGCCGGGCGAGGACAACTCGACGGCGACAGTAGCCGCCCCGAGAATCTGATCCTTGGACGGCTGGACAACCTGGACTTCGATGTTGCCCGAATTGGGGATGGTGGAAGGCACCTGGAAGTTGATCTGGCCGGGAGCGACGAAGAACAGGGGCGCCGCCTTATCGTTCACCAGCACCTGCAGATCGGCGAGCGTGGTGGGCAGCGGCAGCGGATTGGGCAGTTCGTTGAAGTTCTTGGTCAGGGTTCCGTACGTGTTGCCGGCCGGCCACAACGAGGCGATCATGCCGGGCGTCACGCGCAACTTGCCGCTGGCCGCGTTGGTGACGTAGAGCGCGGGGAAGAAGAAGTCCACCCGGTTGGTGGACTCCGCCACCAGCAGGTTGCCGAACCCGTCCATGGTGACCGCGGTGGGATAGGCGGCGTACACGAAGGCGTCGCTCGAGTAGCCGGCCCCGACCAGAGCGTCGAAGTTGGGCCAGCGCCGGGCCTGTGTCGAGCCCGGTTCCACGATCCAGATCGACCCCGTCAGCCGGCTGACATAGACGCCTTGCGGGTTGGAGAGGTTCTTGATGGAATCGGCGGCGGTGGCGCCGTACTGTGGTTGCTGATAAACAGGTCCGAAAATAGACACCCTTCCGTTCGACGAGTCGCATGCATACAGACGGTCGCCGGCGTCGATGGCGATGCCGCGCGGCGCGTTCAGTTTGTTGGTGGCCGAGCCCGAGGTGCTGCTGTTCGAATCGTTCTGGCCGTAAATCTTCCAGGCGGACTGTCCGTTCTGGAATCCGGTGGTCGCGTCTCTTTGGAACAGGAGAATCCGGTTGTGCGCCAAATCGGAGACCGCCAGGTGTCCATCGTTGGAGAACGCCAGGCCGAAGGGCCGGGCCATGGTGCGGATGGTCGCGTCGGTCAACTGGCTGGAGAAACTCGTCTGCCCCAGGACAATGTCGGCCACCTGCTGTTGCTTGTCGAAGGGGCGCGGGAACCGGAGCACGCGGCTATTGCCGTAGTCGGCCACCCACAGGTTGCCCTCGGCATCCACCGCGATCCCGATGGGCGCATTGAGTCCGGACTGGTTGGGCGTAGTGGGTTCGTCGGAAGGGTAGTTCACCAACGACCGCTGGAAGCGGTAGTCGTCGCTGCCCTGGCCGATGACCAGGTCGGCTTTCTGGCCGGGTCTCACCTTGCGGGCGTCCTTGAAGGCGAGAATGCGATTGTTACCGGTGTCGGCGACATAGAGCCGCGGCGGATCGGAACTCGAGTCCACAGCGATGGCGCCGGCCGAGTTGAAGCGGAACTCGCGGCCCTCGATGAGGTTTACGGTGTTGAACTGGAAGCCGTCCTGGCCGAGCACGCGCTGCGCGCCGAAGCTGGGCAGATCGCTCGACGAACTCGGATCGCTGTAAACCAGCACGCGGTGGTTGCCGGAGTCGGCTACGAACAACATGCCGCCGGCGTACACGCCCGCGATGGGACCGGCCAGCGTGAAGGCAGTCGGTTCCGTCAGCCCCCGGTTGACGCTGTTCAGGCCAAAGTCCACCTGTCCGATCACGCCGCTAGCGGCAGGCGAGATCACGGTGGAGGTTTCCGCCGCCCACGAATCGTAGCTGGGAAAGCGCAGGATGCGGCTGTTGTAAGTGTCGACCACGAACGAAAGATCACCGATGGTGAACACGCCTTCGGGCGGCAAGTAGGAACTGCCCGATACCGTGCCGAGGCTCGTGTCATTAATCGGATACGGTTGGCCGGAGGTTTGCGGCGCCACGCCCATGACGCGGGCCGCGGACTCGCCGCTCGTAAACGGCGGCAGGTACACCAGCACACGATTCAGTAAATCGCAAACGAACAAGCGTCCCGACTGGTCCAGCGCCAGGCCGGATGGGGTAGCCAGACCGGTCTTGGTCTTCCGGTCGCCGGTGGGTATTTGGGGCGTCTTGGAATCGAACGTGGATTGGCCCAGCACAACATCCGCGGCCGGCTGGTTCGATCCGGCATTGAGCGAGACGGCCGGGTATCGCAGTACGCGGTTGTTGCCGGGGTCGGATGCGTACAGATTTCCATCTTTATCGAAAGCCAGGCCGCTACGGTACAAGTTGTTGCTGCCCAGATTCAGCGAGAGGGTCTTGGCCGTGGGCAAGGACAGGCCCTCATTAGACGAGTTGGCGCTGAAAGTCTTCTGACCGACGACCATGTCCGGCAGCAGGGCGTCGACGGGCTGATCGAACGGCTTCGGGTAGCGCAGGATGCGGTTATTGCCGGAATCGACCACGTATAGGTTGCCCTTGCCATCCACGGCCGCGCCGGTGGGGGAGTTCAAGCCCGTGCTTACGTTTGTGCCAGGGCCCAGAGCGCTGGTCGCAAACTTGTTGGCTTGCCCGATGACCAGATCCGCGAAGGCGCCGCTGGCAAACCCCGCGGCATTGCGCCACGCCAGGACGCGGTTGTTCCCCGTGTCGACGACATAGAGGATGGGCGGCGTCACGCTGGTATCCGCCGCCACCCCTTGCGGAGCGTTGAATTCACGTCCTTCCACCAGGTTGGGGGCCCCCGACAACAGGGTGAGCTGTGGCTGACCCACAATGCGCGATGGATTCGGGTTGATGGTAGTGTCGGCGTGGAGCCAGCCGGCGGCCACTATAGAAACCAGGATGATGGCGGCAAGTTGCAGTTTTTTCATGGGCTTATGAGCGGGCGCACACGAGGATACGCCCTTCTTGAACCTTATCATGGCTCCCGCGAGGCGCGCAATCACGCATACACCTGAGCCGATGATAAACTTGGGTTTGATTCACAACCAATTTCCTCCTGTTCGACGTCGCGTGAGCGCGGTCAGTTACCTCAACACGGTTCCCCTGGTCTGGGGCATGCTGCACGGCGCACAGCAGGGCCTCTTCGACCTGAGTTTCGACCTTCCGGCCGACTGTGCGCGCCGGCTCGCCAGCAGCGAGGCGGACATCGGTATCGTGCCGGCGGCGGTGCTGCCCGAGTTGGGGCTGGAAATCATCCGCGGCGCTGGCATCGCCTCACGCGGAGCGGTGCGCAGCATCCTGCTGATCTCGAAGGTAGCGCCCACTGAGATTCGCACGCTGGCGCTGGATGCGAGTTCCCGCACCAGCGTCTTGCTGGCACGCATCGTGCTGCAAGATCGCTACGGCGTCACACCGCAATGCGTCAGCATGCCTCCGGACCTTCCCGCCATGCTGGAGGCGGCCGACGCCGCCCTGGTCATCGGCGATCCGGCGCTGCGCATCGATCCGCTGCAGGCGCCGCACACGGCACTCGATCTGGGCGAGGAGTGGTTACGGATGACGGGCCTGCCCATGGTCTTCGCCGTGTGGGCCGGCCGCCGCGAAGTGGTCACTCCCGAGATCGAACTCGCCTTTCGCGATTCGGCCCGCTACGGAGCCGAACACCTGGACGAGATCGTCCTGTGCGAAAGTGAAAAGAGGGGGTTCGGCAAGGAACTGGCACGCGAGTATCTCACCCGCCATATCGTCAACGAATTGACCGAGCGGGAATACGAGGGGCTGCGGCGGTTTCTGGAACTTGCCGGGAGATTTCGATGACACGCCAGGACGCACTGGATCTATTTCGAAGCGACGACCTGATCGGAACCGGCATGGCGGCCGACGCCGTGCGCCGGCGCCATCATCCCGAAGGAGTCGCCACCTACATCATCGACCGCAACATCAACTACACCAACTTCTGCACCGAGTACTGCAGCTTCTGCGCCTTCTATCGTCCGCCGGGGCACGCCGAAGGCTACGTGCTCGCCAAAGAGACGGTGTGGGAGAAAATCCGCGAGACCATCGAACTGGGCGGCACGGGCGTTCTCATGCAGGGCGGACTCCATCCGGAGTTGAAAATCGAATGGTATGAGGACCTGCTGCGTTCCATCAAAGAGCGCTTCCAGATTCATCTGCATTGCTTCTCCTCGCCCGAAATCCTGAACATCGCCGAAGTGAGCGGCCTTTCGCTCGGCGACACCATTGCACGTTTGCGCGACGCGGGCCTCGATTCGATTCCCGGCGGCGGCGCGGAAATCCTGGACGATGAAGTCCGCCGGCGCGTCAGCCGCCTGAAGTGCACCACCAGCGAATGGCTGGAAGTGCATCGCGTGGCGCACTCCCTGGGCATGCGCACCACGGCGACCATGATGTTCGGCTGCGGCGAAACCATCGAGCACCGCCTGAACCATCTCGATTGCATCCGCCGCCTGCAGGAAGAGACCGGCGGGTTCACGGCGTTCATTCCCTGGACGTTTCAGAAGGAGAACACGTCGCTGGGCCGCTCGGTGCGCGAGGAGGCCACGGCGGTGGAATATCTCAAGATGCTGGCCGTCGCGCGGCTCTATCTCGAGAACATCGTGAACATTCAATCGTCGTGGGTGACGCAAGGATTGAAGACCTGCCAGATCGGCCTGCGCTTCGGCGCCAACGACGTGGGCAGCACCATGATCGAGGAGAACGTGGTTTCGGCCGCCGGCGCGCATCATTCGGCCGCCGAAGAGGATCTGCGTCACCTCATCCGCGATGCCGGCTTTGTTCCCAAACAACGCGACACGCTCTACCGCAGGCTGTTTCTGAATTAAACACAGCGCTGAAACCGCTCCCTCACGGTCGCGGCTCGGACGCCGGATCTGAGCCGCGACCGTGAGGGAGCGGACCCGCAATCACTTATGACGCCTTGTTGAGCGGCGCGGCACGCGCTGGGTCCATGCGCGGGTTTCTTCATAGCCCCGCACACCCGAGGTGGCGCCCAGGCTCTGAACGTTGAGCGCGCCGACGGCGTTGGCGAAGCAGGCGGCGTCGCGCCAGCCACAGGCGTGGTGGAGGGCGGCGAGAAAGCCGGCCGCGAAACAATCGCCCGCGCCGGTGGTGTCGATGGCCTCCACAGTGTACGCCGGCTCGAGGAAGCCGCCCGCGCGAGAGAACACGGCGCAACCCGCGCCACCCAGCTTCACCACCACGGTACCCGCCCCGGCCTCGCGCAATTGCCGCCCGGCTTGGGTGTAGTCCGCGGCGCCGGTGAGACGCAGCGCCTCCTGCTGGTTGGCGAACAACAGGTCGATGTGCTCCAGGCACGGCGCCAGCACCTTCATCCACTCCCCGCGCGAGTCCCATCCGGTGTCCAGCGAAGTGGTCAGGCCCGCCGCGCGCGCGTCGGTCAGCAGCCGGGCCGCGTGCCGGCGCAAGTTGGGAACGCCGTAAGGATTCGCAACGTGCAGATGCGCCGCGCCCGAGATCCCATCACCGGTAAGCACGGAAGATTCCGGAAACGCGATCGCGCTGGCGCCGGGCCGATGCAGGAACGCGCGGCGTCCGTCGCTATGCACTAAGGCGATGGTGGTCGCGGTGGGCGCATCGCATCGCACCACGTGGGTTGTATCGACACCCGCCGAGCCCAGCCGCGCGAGAAGAAAATCGCCGTACGCGTCGCGCCCCGTCCAGGCCATTAACCGCACGGGCACGCCCAGGATGCCGAGAGCCGTGGCCGTGCTGGCGCCATTGCCGCCCAGGTTGGGCTCGACGGATTCGACCCAGGTGGTGGTATCCCACTCGACGGCGTCCACGGGACGAACCAGCACGTCGTACACCATGTTGCCGGCGCACACCACGCCTCCCCGAATCCGCAGTGGCATCTTCTACCGCGAACCTTCCGTGAAAGCTTCCAGAAAATCGGCCGGGACGGCCCAGTTTCCGTGGACCATGCGGCCCTCGGCCCGGAAGGTGCCCCCCACCAGGACGCCGCTGAGGTCGCGCGGATTGGCCGTCTTGCCTTCCTTGGCCAGCAAGTCGCGCAGCAACGCGGTGACGCCCTGCATTTGGGTGAGGAGCAGCGAGGCGGCTTCGGGCGTTTTGCAGGTCACGTCGAGAAACGCTTCCAGACCCAGATTCACACGGCCGAGCGACAGCATCACCTGTTCGGAGTCGCGCAGGGCTTTGGCGAACAGGCGCGCGCCGGCCGGCAAATCGCGCTCCTGGCGCAAGACGCTGGCTGGTACGTGCAGCCAAACGGGCCGGTCGGGGAGCGCGAACGGCAGCGGCCCGCCGCGTTTTACCTGCAGCGCCGAAGCGGCCCATTCGTCGTCGCCGACGGCCAGCGCCATGATGTCGGAGCGCATCGGAAAGAAAGAAATGCGACGGTTTGGCTGGCTGCCGGCCATGCGGCAAAACGCGTTCCGGCATTCTCCTTGTTGGGCGGCGACGTAGTCGCGCAGTGTGCGCCATTGAAAGCGGCCGCGCGCGAGCACCAGCATCTCGCCGCCGTGGAACGCCGCCGTGACGCTATCCAGATCCTGCCGGTAGTCGAAGCCGCTTTGCTGGACGAAGAGCTTGTATTCCGGCTCCTCGGTGACGCGGTTGCCCGCGATAAGGTTCAGAACGCCGGCGCGGCGCAGGGCGTCGAAATCGATATGGAGAATGATAGCGTCGGGATGCGCGGACCGAATCAACCGCTCCGCGGGACGCTCCACCGCGCGGGACCGAAGATAGGTCGCGATTCCGACGGTGGCGACGCAGACGATCGCCACCAGCGCGACCAGCAGCCACGGAGAGAAACGGTTTCGCACAATACGTTCAGGTTACACCGAGGGAGCCGGTTCGGCCACCCGGCCCAGTTTCCAAATGTCGAGATAAGGCTTCAGATCGCGCATCATGTCGCGGAACTGAGGAATGGTGAGCGACTGCGCGCCGTCGCTGAAAGCCTTCTCTGGATGCGGATGGACCTCGACGATGACGCCGTCGGCGCCGACGGCCACGGCCGCGCGCGTGAGCGCCGGGACGATGCTGCGCCGTCCCGCCGCGTGGCTCGGATCCACCACCACCGGCAGATGCGTCAACTCGTTCAGCACGGGCACGGCGGCGATGTCGCACGTGTTCCTGGTTTCGGTCTCGAAGGTGCGAATACCGCGCTCGCAGAGAATCACGTTGGGATTGCCGTGGGCCACGATGTATTCGGCCGACATCAGCAATTCCCGAATGGTGGAGCTCATGCCGCGCTTGAGCACGATGGGACGGCCGGCTCGCCCCACGGCCTTGAGCAGAGCGAAGTTCTGCATGTTGCGCGCGCCGATCTGGATGATATCGGAGTACTCGGCGACCAGCGCGACGTCGCCGTCCGACATCAGTTCGGTGACAATGGCCAGGCCCGTGGCCTCCTTGGCCTTGCGCAGCAGCTTGAGGCCTTCTTCCTCGAGGCCCTGGAAATCGTAGGGCGAAGTGCGCGGCTTGAAGGCGCCGCCGCGCAGCAACTTGGCGCCCGCGGCGGCCACGGCCTCGGCGGTCTCCATGATTTGCGCTTCGCTCTCTACCGAGCAGGGACCCGCCATCACCACGAATTCGTCGCCGCCGATTACCGTGCCGTTGACGCGGATCTGCGTCTTATTAGGCCGGAACTCACGGCTCACGAACTTGTAGGGAGCCGAGATGCGAACCGCCTTTTCGACCTGCGGCATGGCCTCGAGGGATTCCAGGCATGGCGTTACGTCCCCCACGCCCACCGCGCCGATGACCACGCGCTCCTCGCCCTCGATGGAATGAACCTTGTAGCCGAACTCCTGAATCCGATCGCGAACTTCGTCGATTTCGGCGCGGGTGGCGTGCAGCCGCATGGAAACGATCATGGTGGTGCCTCCTCGATTCTTCCGCCGGACATAAACAAAAGACCCACTCTTACGAGTGGGCCGGCCGGCCTGAATTCCTTGGGATGCCTTGGGGGCCAACGCCACTCTTAACGAGCAGACGTAAATCGCCGGTACCAGTAGCGAAACGAGCCGGCGATGGCCACCAAACGCATCAAGTTTAATTATATGCCCGCCGCGAGACGGCGTGCAACGGCTTGGTTTGGCGGGGGTTGGGGTGCTCCGCCACGCTCAAGCGCGCAGGACGGCCGGGCCCTCATCCAGCCCGAACATCTCGGCGAGCGTGCTCAGATCCACATTTCCACCGGAAAGGACCACGCCGACGGTGCGGACGTCCCGCGGCAACTTGCCGAAGAGCACCGCGGCGGCCGGCACGGCACCGCTGGGCTCGACCAGGATCTTCATGCGGGTGAGCAGGAACTTGACCGCGTCCCGGATCTCCTGTTCGCTCACCAGCAGCACGGCTTCCAAATGAGATTGGAGGATAGGAAATGTGATTTCACCGGGCTGCGGGCTGCGCAGCCCGTCGGCGATGGTGGCGGGAGACGGGATCTCCACGCGGCGGCCGGCCTGGAGAGAGAGATAGGTATCGTTCGCGAGTTCGGGTTCGGCGCCGAACAAACGGATGCGCGGATGGAGGGCGCGGGCGGCGATGGCGCAACCGGCCAGCAGTCCGCCGCCGCCCACGGGAGCGATCAGCGCATCCAGCTCCGGCGCGTCTTCCAGCAGCTCGATCGCGGCGGTGCCCTGCCCGGCGACGATCCACGGATGATCGTAAGGAGGCACCAGCGTGGCGCCGGTCTCGCGGGCTATTTTCGCACCCAGCGCTTCGCGGTTCTCGCGCAGCCGGTCGTAGAGTATGATTTCGGCGCCGCGCGCGCGGGTCGCTTCGATCTTCGAGCGCGGCGCGTCGCGGGGCATCACCAGCGTGGCGCGTGTCCCCACGTGCGCCGCGGCGATGGCCACGGCCTGCGCGTGATTACCGCTGGAAAACGCCACCACGCCCTGGGAGAGATCCGCCGGCGGAATCGAGAAGATGAAGTTCGCGGCGCCGCGAATCTTGAAAGCGCCGCCGCGTTGCAGGTTCTCACACTTGAAAAACACGTGCGCTCCGGCCGCGGCGTCCACCAGGCGCGACGTCATCACCGGCGTGCGATGCGCGATCTCGCGGATGCGCTCGGCCGCCGCGCGGATTTCAGGCAACCGGAGCGGGGTGGTCACGGCGTTTACTCAGAAGCGAACCGATAATCATGCCCGCCGCGGCGGCGGTAAAGGCGCCGAAGCCGGCCCAATTGGCGGGGACCTTAAAGAAGAAGAACGTCACCGCTACCGCGGCGCCGGCGATCATGGCGCAATAGCCTCCCGTGGTGGTGGCGCGCTTCCAATACAGGCCCGCGATGACGGAGGAAAAAGCTCCCGCCAGGAAGATGGTGCCGGTGATGTTCAGGTAGAAATAGGTGGGACCGGGCAGCGTGTACCAGACGCCCCAGAACAGCACGAAGAGGCTGACGAAAACGTTGGCGACGCGGTTCAGCAGCACCTGCGCGCGCGGCGTGAGCGGCTTCTTGCGCAGGGGCATGACGATATCCTGCGCGATGATGCTGCTCCAGCCCAGCAGGTAGGAGCTGTTCACCGACATGGTCGCCGCCAGCATCCCGGCCACCACCAGGCCCAGAACTCCGGGCGGCAGGATCCTGGACAGCATGATGGGCATGGCGTTCAACGAGCTTTCCTGGTTGCCCAGATACGCCAGCGCGGCGATGCCCCAGAGCATGGGCATCATGCCCCGGCCCAGATAGATGAAGCCGGTCCAGGAGAAGACCTTGCGGCTGGTTTCCGGATCGCGCGTCGAAAAGGTGCGCATCGCGGTGGTCTGCCAGCAGGTGTCCACAGCCATCCACAGCAGGATTTGGAAAACGATATAGCTCCAGCCGTAATCGGCATTGGTGAACGGATTGAAGCCGGGTTCACCCATGGTGTTCGCAACCACGTTGTACATCTTGTCCCAGCCCACCACCGACACCGAGTAAATGGTGATCAGGATGGTGCCAATACTGAGCGCCACAAACTGAATGAAATCGGTGATGACGATGGAGACCATGCCGCCCAGAACCGTGTAGACCAGTTCGAGCAGCAGGATGCCGGTCATGATGGCTTTCAGATAATCGAGCGACACGCCGCTCATGAGCGCCAGGAACGTGCCTTCCACCTTCAGGAACACGCCCATGTTGAGGATGCCTCCGGTGGCCACCAGGATGCCCGTCAGCACGCGCAGGTTACGGCTGTACTTGACTTCAAAAAACTCCGGCACGGTCATCAGCCCCAGCGCGCGCAGACGTTTGACGATGAACCCGGTGCGCCCGATAAAGATCATCGCGGCGCCGGCAATCAGTCCATTGACGAACGATGCGTAGCCGGTCTTGTAGCCAAGTTCGGCATAGTACATGAACGTGATGGTGCCGATCTCGGTGGCCGCCAGGGTGGCGATGCCGATGAAGGTGCCCAGTTGGCGGCCGGCGACCAGAAATTCGCTAAGCCCCGAGACGAACCGCTTGCCGTACAGACCCGCCGCCAGCGTGACGGCCAGATACACGGCGACAATGCCCCAATCCAGGATGGTGAAATTCAAGTTGCCCTTTCGACGGTAAACATCCTGGATACTGCGATTATGGCGCGGCTGTCAAGCGGAGGCGCGTGAGAGGCCGCGCGCGGAAGCCGTGAGAAAGAATGAGGAACCATTTTGTGAGAAACTACAGTCAGATTTTCGGGAAGATTTCATGGACGTCCGAACCGGCCCGCGCCGCTCACCCTATCCCGCCGCCCTCTTGTTCCTTCTGGCCACAGCCACGATTACGGTGGTAGCGTACCGATTTCACCAGACGGACAAAGCCGTCATCGAGAATGAGGTCCGCAACCAACTGCTGGCGGTCGCGGACCTCAAGGTCAGACAGTTGACCGATTGGCGCGAAGAACGCCTGGGCGACGCGCACGTCCTGATGGCCAACCGGATGATGATGCCGGCCATCGAACGGATACTGGCGGGCACCGCCGGAACGCGCGAGCGCGACGACGTGCTGGCGTGGTTGACCTCCCTCTGCGAACACCTGCACTACGCGGATGCGCTGCTGGCGAACCGGCGAGGCGAGGTGGTTTTGAAGGTGGGCCGCGCAATGGGTCCGGAAAGACACTTCGAAGAGCTCGCGCGGGAGGTGTTCCGAAAGGGGGCGCCTGTCTTGCGGGACTTTCACGCCGGGCAACCGGGCTTCCCCGCTCACCTGGGCATGAATCTTCCCCTGGCGCGGACCGCGCAATCGCCTCCGCTCGGTGCGCTCCTGCTCGGAATCGATCCCGCGAAACATCTTTACCCACTGATGCAGTTGTGGCCGGTTCCCAGCCGGACAGCCGAAACGCTGCTGGTGCGCCGGGAGGGAAATCGGGTGGTGTTCCTGAACGATCTCCGGCATGCCAAGAACGCGGCGCTCACTTTGACTATTCCCCTGACCCACACCGACGTTCCCGCCGTGCAGGCCGTGTTGGGAAAAGAAGGGATCGTATCCGGACCCGACTACCGCGGCGAACCGGTTCTGGCCGCCGTGCGCCGCGTGCCGGGCACCTCCTGGTTTCTGGTGGCCAAGGTGGACGCCGACGAAGTGCATGCGCCGATCCGGCGGCGATCCATCCACTCGCTCCTCATCGTCTCCCTGCTGATACTCTCGGCGGGCGCCGTAATATTCCAACTCTGGCGGCGTCAGCAACTGCGCTTCTACAAAGAGAAGTATCAAGCCGAACTCGATCGCCGCGCGTTGCTCGGCCACTACGACTATCTCACGCGATTCGCCAACGACATCATCATTCTGGCGGATGAATCCGGCCGCATCATCGAAGCCAACGACAGCGCCGTCAGCGCCTACGGCTACTCGCGTGAGGAACTCCTGGGGAAGCCCGGACGCGAGTTGCGCGATGCCTCCACGGTGGACCGCTTCGAGGAGGATTGGCGCCACGCGGCCAAGCAAGGCGGCGGAATTGTCGAAACTCTCCACCGGCGCAAGGACGGCAGCGTTTTGAGCGTCGAAGTCAGCATGCGGACCATCGAGGTGGAGGGCAAGAAGCTCTATCAGAGCATCATCCGCGACATCAGCGAGCGCCAGGCCATGGTCGAGAAGTTGAGTGAGACGGCCGCCACGCTGAAGGCCATCGTGGACGCTTCGCCCGCCGCCATCATCGCGCTCACCACCGGCGGCCAGGTGACGCTCTGGAATCGAGCGGCGGAACGAGTGTTCGGATACCGCTCCGAAGAAGTGCTGGGCCGGCCGCTGGCGGACTTTGGCGCTTTCCCCGATGAAGAGCGCCAGCGCTTGAGGCGGGCGTTGCTCGCCGGGGAATCGCTCGGGCCCCTGGAACTGCGGCGCCCCCGTAAGGACGGCGCGTGGGTGGATGTGAGTTTCTCCGCGGCGCCGCTGCTCGACTCGAAGGGAGAGGTGGCAGGCATGCTCGGCGTCATGCTGGACATCACCGGGCAAAAGCGCGCCGAAAGAGAGCAACGGCTGCTGGGGGAAACCGTCGCGGCCAGTCTCAACGAGATCTACCTGTTCGACGCCGTGACCTGGCGGTTCCGCTATGTGAACCAGGGCGCGCTCCGCAATCTGGGTTACACCTTGGCCCAGATGCAGGCCATGACGCCGCTCGACATCAAACCGGAGTTCGACCGCGAGCGATTCGAGAAGCTGATCCAACCCTTGCAGAAAGGCGAGTCGAGAATGCAGGTGCTGGAGACGACGCACCGCCGCTCCGATGGCAGCCTCTATCCCGTCGAGGTCCACCTGCAACTTTTCGATCACGACCCGCGAGCGCGTGTTCCTCGCCATGATCCTGGACATCACCCAGCGGCGGCGTGCCGAGGAGGCGCTCCGGCGCAGCGAGGAGCAACTGCTGCAGTCGCAGAAGTTGGAGGGAATCGGGCAGCTCGCCGGCGGCGTGGCTCACGATTTCAATAACCACCTGACCGTGATCAACGGTTACTGCGACATGCTGCTCGATAAATTGCCGGCCGGCGACGCGCTGCGCGAGCGGATTGAGCCTATCCGGCAGGCCGGCGAGCAGGCCGCCCGCCTCACCCAGCAACTCCTGGCCTTCAGCCGCAGACAGGTGCTCGAACCGCAGGTTCTCAACCTCAACGAGATTGTCGCCGGCACGCAAGAAATGTTGCGGCGGCTTCTCGGCGCGGACATCGAGTTGGTGGCGATGCTCGATCCGGCCTTGGGCGCCATCATGGCCGATCCCGGCCAGATGAACCAGGTGCTGATGAACCTGCTGATCAACGCCCGCGACGCCATGCCGGGGGGCGGCAAGATCGTCGTCGAAACCGCCAATGTGGATCTGGACGAGGCCTACGCGGCCCGCCATCCGGAGGTGAATCCGGGCCCCTACGTGATGCTGGCGGTGAGCGACACAGGGACCGGGATAGAACCGGGGACGCTGGAACATATCTTCGAGCCCTTCTTCACCACCAAGCCGCGTGGCAAGGGCACCGGGCTGGGGCTGGCTACGGTTTACGGCATCGTGCGCCAGAGCGGCGGTTGGATTTGGGTCTACAGCGAACCGGGCCTCGGAACCACGTTCAAGATTTACCTTGCGAGAACGGGCGTTGCGCCGCGGGCCGTGCCGGAAGAGCGCGCGCCGGGATTCGCGCGTGGTACGGAAACGGTGCTGGTGGTCGAGGATAACGACAAAGTGCGTGATCTCGGTGCGTCGGTACTGCGCGACGCCGGCTATCAGACCCTGATGGCGGCCAGCGGCCAGGACGCTCTCCGCTATTTCGAAGACGGCGGCGTCCCCATCCACCTGCTGTTCACCGACGTGATCATGCCCGGGATGAACGGCCGCGATCTGGCGGGCCGCGTTGCCGGTCTGAGCCCCTCCACGCGGGTACTCTACACCTCGGGCTACACGGCCGACGTGATCGTGCACCGCGGAGTGTTGGATGAAGGCGTCGACTATCTGCGCAAGCCCTTCACACCCAGCCGCCTGCTCGCGAAAGTCCGCGAGATTCTGGACCGTCCGCCGGCCTCCGGCGCTCCGGGAGCGCTATAATTTAGTCACGGCCTGGAAAGGCGCGCTTGTCATGAAATACTGGTATTGGTTCTGGATGATCAACTTCGCCGTCGCCAGCACGGCGTTCGCGGGGATCGCCGCCATCGTGACGGTGCGCGGCATTCGCGATTTGCGCGAGATGTTTTCCCGCCTGCGCAACCAGTAGCCGCGCGTCGCCGCGCGCCTTACCAGATCCCCCGCAACTTCCCAGCAGCGCCGTCACGGCGATGTACATCTTGTGGAAGGGCGACGTAATCCACAATCCGCACACGCTCAGAAACACCGCGAGGACGATCTTCTCCCCCGCGCTCATGGGGCCCATGGCGGCCAGTTCACTGGCGGCGAAGCGGGCCGCTTTGGGGGTGCGCGTGATGCTGTGTGGGTTCAGCCGCATGACCAGCGGAGGAATCAACGCGAGTGAACAGAGCCCCGGAACCAAACCGGCCAGAAACCAACTCATCCACGTCACTGGATAGTGGAAGGTTTCGGTGGCGATGCGCGCCGCCATGTTCCAGCGCCAGGCTGGTCATGCCGCCGAACGGCGCGTAGGCGATGATCATCTTCTGCCTCCCTCCCATGACGGTGTAGACTGTGGATGTATGGTAGCGTGAGTCCAGCGGGATCGCTGACCCGTCCTTTGGCGATGTTACGCCAGGCAACCGCGATCACGGAGCCGCGATGAACTTCGATAAACAGCACGCCCATCGGTTAATCGATCAGCTCGGCCCCGGCCAACTGGCCGCCGTGGTGCACCTGCTGGAAACCATGGTCCCGGCTGAGGAAGACACCGGCACCCTGAGCCAGGCCGTCGCCGAGGCCGACGAATGGCTCAAGCACAACCAGCCGATTCCGCACGAGGAAGTCCTCGCCGAGTTCGGCTTGACCATGTCCGATTGGGAGAAGATGGGCGCCGAACCGCTGCCGGAAGAGACACCCCGCCGTAATGGCTAAGCGCGTCGTCTGGACCGAGCAGGCCAAGACCGGCATCCGCGGCGTCGAGCAGTCCACCGCCTGGCGCATCCTGAAGACGCTGGCCCGCTACGCCCAGACCGGCGAGGGCAACACCAAACAGCTCCCAGATATCGCGCCAGCCCTGATCCGCCTCCGCGCCCAAGACCACCGCATCTTCTGCCGCGACAAGGGCGACTATCTCGAAATCTCCCGCGTGCTCGATCGGAAGGAGGCTTACCGCTAATGGGCTACGAGGCCAAAAAGACGGAACACTGCGGCGCCAAACACGGTAACGGTGCCTACTGGGGCTACAAGTGGGAAGCCAAGAAGGAATCCAACCGCATCCGCCGCGAAAACGCCAAACGCGAGATCCGCGACGGCGCCACCGTCGCGATGGACCAAGAACCAACAGATTCCCCGCCGCAGACCGGGTTTCATCGCTGAGGCGAGGGAAACTTCCCGTGCGTCCCCTGGTTTCCCCGCTTAAGTACCTAGTCTCCTGTCTCAGATAATTCTTTACAACGCCGGACCTTGTCGAGGATGACGTCGGCAGAGGCTTTCCAAACAAACGGGGTTGGATCGCCGTTCCAGGTTGCCAGCCAGCGGTAGATGGCCTTCTCCAACTCTTGCGTGCTATGGAAGGTTCCGCGGCGGATCATTCGTCCGGTGATCAACGCAAAGAACCGTTCGACTTGGTTCAACCAGGAGCTGCTGGTGGGGGTGAAATGGAAGTGGAATCTCTTCCGTTTCTTCGGCTTTAGCCAGCGCTGCACCTCGGCGCTTTTGTGGGTGCAGTAATTGTCCATGATGAGGTGCACTTGTTGATCGGCGGGGAGTTGCTCTTCGAGATGATTCAGAAACCTCACGAACTCCCGGCTGCGATGGCGTTGCTGACAAGTGCCGATGACTTTGCCATTCAGAATGTTGAACGCGGCGAACAGCGTGGTGGTGCCATGGCGTTGGTAGTCGTGCGTCTGGCGTTCCGGCAGCCCCGGCCGTAAAGGGAGGATCGGCGCGGTGCGATCCAGAGCCTGAATCTGGCTCTTCTCGTCCACACACAATACCAGGGCGCGGGCGGGCGGATTCAAATACAGGCCTACAATATCCCGCACCTTTTCTTCAAAGTGCGGGTCGCGGGAGAGTTTGAACCGCTCCCCGCGATGCGGTTGCACATCGTGGTGCTGCCAGACCCGGTGCACGATGGTCCGAGATATACCCAGGTGCCTGGCCAGCATCCGCACACTCCAGTGCGTGCTGCCGTCGCCAGGGCGGGTTTTCAATGTGGTGTCCAGGATTTTCTGCTCCAGTTCCGGCGTCAACACCTTGGCTCGACGCTTTCGCTTACGAATGCCAGTGACGGCCACTATCCCGTCCTGGGCGAAGGCGTTGCGCAGCGCCAGGATGGTGGGACGCGACAAGTTTAACTGCTGCGCGATGGATTGGTTGGCGACGCCCTGGTGAGCAAGCAGTAGTAAGCGGCCGCGCATGGCCACTCTTTGTGACGTACTCCCGTTGCGAACCAACGCTTCGAGCTCCGATTTCTGGCCAACGCTCAGGACAAGCGCTGGCGCTGGGTTGGGCATGTCCCAGTATAGGGCGATCGCAGCTATATGTCAATAATTATTTGAGACAGGACACTAGCGCGGAAATAGTCGAGGCCCGTTTGGCGTCACCGCGTTCTTTGCCGGTACAACGGGGTCCGACGCGAAAATCGTAGTAGCAGGTCGATAAGCCCGATGCGTGCAGCGGCTTAACGAACGCCGGAGCCGGGTGCATGGTTCGCTTCGAAGGTTCGAGGCCCGGATGCGAGTTTTCGCTTAGCGGCGGCAGGGCGACTAAAGGCGGATTGATGGTCGCTGCCGTCACAGTCGCTATTGTAGCCGTTTCGCAGCGTCCCTTTCCCTCTTATGAGAGTGCGTTGTCACAGCGGGCCGGAGCGGTCCAGGGCGCTTCAGCGTCCCTTGACGGCTCCGGCCCGCTGTGCGAGCGTGAGGGGCGAGGGAAAGGGCGCGTGGGGCGCCCCCGCGAGGGGGCGGATGGTGGGTGGGCGGGGGCGACCCACGATGCGCGCGGGAGCGCGCCACCAACACGACCGCGCGCGAGCGCGGAACGCCCCGCGCCCGGAGGGCGAACCGGGGTCCGTGGTTCGGTGCCGGCCCCCCTGGGCGGATGCCGCAATCAAGCGCCGCAGGCGCACGCGGCCGGAGTAGGCTGGTTCCCCCCTCTGGGGATTCTTTAGCTGGGGGGTGCCAAGGAGGGGGGAGTCCAGAGGGGGCAACCCGCGGCGGGGGGCGGCTCCGCGGGGCGGTTCCCCCTTCCGCGAGGAAGGGGGGCGGAGGGGGTTGGCGATCCAAGAAGCGCGCGGGAGCGCGCCACCAGCATTATGCGGCGGGAGCCGCAAAGTGAGGCCGAGCGCGAGCGGGAGCGAAGCCGAGGCTATTCGAGCCGAGCGGGAGCGAGGCGAGGTCCACGCAGGGTTATTCAGATCCGCTTGACCGACAGTCCCGGGATCTTCTCGAAGTGGCGGAGGTTTTCGGTCAGAATGGCGTAGCCCTGCTCGATAGCGGCGGCGGCGATCATCAGATCGTTGAACGGCAGCACGTTTCCCTTGGCGGCTTCCTGGCCTTGGATTTGGCCGACCAGGAACGCCGTCTGTTTCGTCACGGGATGGATGGGCACCAGTTCGACCAGTTCTTCGATGTAGGCGCGCCGGCGCTGGCTCGCTTCGGGATTCTTCGCCCGGTAGATGCCATGCACCAGTTCCGCTACCGTTACCGGCGAGAGCGAGACTTCAATCTCGCCATGGACCGTCTGGATGGCTTCGATGAGTCGCGGAACGGGCAGCCGCTTACGTTCCGCCGTGATCACCGTGCTGGAGTCCAGCACTACTCCCAGGAGGGCGGATTCCATGGCTGCTGCTGACTGGCGACGATCGCTTCCAGGTCCGTGCCGAAGTCTTCGTCAAGCGTGACGGTCGAGTTGCGGCGCCGGGCTTCGCGAAGGATGTCCGATATGAGCCGTCCGCTGCGGTTGGGTAGCCGAAGCACGGCCACGGGACGATGGTCTTGCTCCACCACCACTTCGACTCCCCGCCGCACCTCGGCCAGGATGGCGTGGACGTCGCGGGCGAGTTCGGCTTCGGTAATGCGGAGCGTCCCCATGTCCATGATCATACCGCTTCTTTCCCTCTCTTGAGCTTCGCCGGGTGCGTGGCGCGATGGATTTCCTGCAACTGGCGGATGGCGACGTGCGTGTAGATTTGCGTGGTCTTCAGATCCGCGTGACCCAGCATGGCCTGGATGAAACGGATGTCGGCGCCGCCTTCCAGCATCAGCGTCGCCATGGTGTGCCGGAACAAGTGACAGGCTCCGCGTTTCCCGATTTTGGCCGCCTCAACATACCCGCGCACCATTTCCGTCAGGTAGTCCAGCGAGAACGGCTCGCCGGCGTACGACAGGAACACGACCTTATCATCCGATTGGCTCATTAGCCGCGGGCGCGACTCCTCGATGTACTTGCGCACCCACTCGGCCGCGCGGTCGCCCAGCGGAATGATGCGGTCTTTCTTGCCCTTGGCCTGACGGATGATCACCGTGGCGCGTTCGAGGTCGAGATCCCACAGCGTCAGCTTCACCAGTTCCAGCCGGCGCATGCCGGTCGAGTAGAGCACTTCGAGGATGGCCCGGTCGCGCAGTCCCAGCACATCGTTCACGTCTGTCTGCGCGATCACCTGTTCGGCTTCCGAGGCCGTCAGCACGGCCTTGGGTAAACGCATGCCCAGGCGCGGCAGTTCGAGTTCCGAGGCCGGGTTGTGTAGGATGTGCCGATGCTTGGCCATCCACTTGAACCACACACGCAGCGGCACCAGGCGGTCGTGCTGGCCGGTGAAGCTCAGCGGCTCGCCGTTCTTTTTGCGGTAGTGAAAGACGTGCCGCTGATAAGATTCCAGCACCGTGCGCGTCACTTCCACCGGCTCCGCGATGCCGCGCTCGTGGCACCAGTCCAGGAAGAAGCCGATGTGCACGCGCCGGTATCCTTGTAGGCAGCATCTGTAGGCAATCCATTCGCGCCGAACTGAACAGTCGTGAGAGCTCCTGTCTTAACTTCACCTTCGCCAAACGGCCTGCCGCCGCCACGCGGTCCGAAACTCGCGTACTGAGCCCGACCATCAGAATGCACCGAAATAATCCCTTGATGGCCGCCTACCGGCACCTGCTTCTGGAAATTGACCGCTATCGCATCGCGTCCATCAGGATCGGTGTATGCCAGCGGATTGTTCACAGCGTAGGCGTACATGTTCCATCGCTGGGGATTGATCACCCGGAGAATGTTGGCGCTGATCGGATCCGGACTCGTGAATCTGCCCCGCGCCCCCGCTGAAGTACCGCGCCCCGAAGTAATCCAGGCTATTCTCACTGCCCGAGTCGCCCCGTTCCTTGCCGGTGAACTTCAGGCCCATCCCTGAAGACACGCTCCACTGCGGCCCGCGCCCGCCGACTCCCGCCGGGATCTCCTCTCCAGACGGCAGGTAGTCCAGCCGCGACACTACGCCTCCGCCCGCGTTCGTCACCAGTCGCGTCGAACCCAGCGAGTCCGCCGTCAGGTATTGCAGCCCACTCCCGGTGGTCTCGCCGCCGCACTCCGCCGCTAGCTCGCCGATCGCGCTGTACACGTACACCGTCGTCCCGTGGGCGTACGTCACCGACGATGAGTTGATCGTGCTCTGCTTCAGCCGGTTCTCCCCGTCGTACTGGAACGTGTAGGCCCCGATCGCCGTCTGGTTCCCCGCCGAACTGTAGTTGATGTTCAGCCCCGCGTTCACCAGCCGGTTCTGCGAGTTGAACCAGCTTCCGTCGCGCGGCGTGAACGGGTCGATCGCCACGCCCGTCCCCGTCGTCACCCAGCCGTTGCCCCGCAGGTCGTAGCCGAAGCCTCGCGACCATACTCCGCCCGTCTCCTCCGCACTCGCCAGCCGGTTCACCCCGTCGTAGCCGTAGCTCTGGTTGGCCACCAGCCCCGAGCCCGTGATCTGCTGCGTCTGCACGTTGGAATTATTGTAGTACGCATAGTTCAGCCCCAGCAGCTTCGTCTGGTCCGCAGTCTTGGCTTCCAGCGAACTCATCCGTAAGCCGGCTGTCGTACTGGGTGGTCTCGGTGACGCCGTTGGCCAGTGTCAGGTTCTTCACGCCCCCGTGCGGCCAGTACTGCGAGACGCTCGCGTAGCCGGTGACGCCATCGGGCCGTCCGGCGCCGTTGTAGGTGGTGAAGACGTCGCGATTCGACGGGTAGTGGATCTTCGTCACCGCGTTGGCCAAGTTGTACTCGTAATTGAACGGGTAGGAGACGGTGTCGGTGACCTGCGTGTGCGCCGTCACCCGACCCAGCGCATCGTACTGTTCGTAGCGCACGTCGGTGCCGTTGCTCCGCACCCTGGTCAGGCGGCCATAGAGATAGTTGCCCGATCCCGTCGGCGCTCCGGTGCAGTCTGGCCCCTCCGGCGTATGGTTCTGGGTGTCCCCGTCATAGCAGTAGTACACCGCCGGCGTCGAGCCGCTGTAAGTCTTCGACGTGATGCGGTTCAGCGCGTCGTAGGCCATCGTCGTGGTGACGCCCCCATCGACGCGCGTGAGCAGGTTGCCGTTGCGGTCGTAGGCGTACGTCGAGGCCGAGTCCTTCTCCAGGTTCGTGGCGCTGTACAGCCGGCCCAGGCTGCTGTAGACGAAGCTGCGCGACGACCCGCTCGGGCAGGTAGTCCCCGAGAAGATCCCTCCATGACAGACTCCCGCCAGGTTGTCTAGGGCATCGTAGCGGTAACTGGTCGTGTAGTTCTCGCCGCCCGGCGCCTCCACTACTTTCACTAGCCGTCCCAGCGCATCCACATAGGTAGTGCGGACCTTGCCCGCAGGATCGGTGACGGTGGTGACTTCGGCATTGTAGGAGGTGGTCGCCGTGCCGGTGCTGCTCGAATTGGAGTTCCAGGGCCAGGGACGGAGAGACCCCGAATAGGTCTGCACTTCCACCGGACGGCCCATGCCGTCCAGCGTGGTGCGCGTCCAACCCATGGTGTCATCCCCGGTGGTGTTGTACAGATTCGAAGCGAGCTGGTACGAGAAGCCGTTCGCTGTCGCCGGATAGCGCACTTCGCTCTCCGAGCGGATGCCGCCGCCGGCATTGTCGGAGGCGGGATGCTGGCCGGCGTCGTTGGTCGACCCCGCGCGGATGGCACGGCCCAGCCAATCATGGGTGGTGGCGGTGACCAGGCTTCTATTCGCGTCCAGTGGTGACGTGGTCCAGACGATGCGGCGCAGATCGTCATAGCTGGTGCTGGTCGTGCGTAGGCCCGCTTCGTTCACGCTGGCGCGGCGTCCCCATAGGTCGTACGTGTAGCTCGTGGTCACGTTGTTGTTAACGTCGGTCTGACTACTGCGCGCGACGCCGCGCGCCTTACCAGATCCCCAACAACTTCCACCAGGCGAAGCCTACCGTGGTCCAGATTGCCAGATTCGCCAGCGACACCACGAACCCCACGCGCCACCACCGCTTCAGGCTTACGCAATCCTGCGCGAAGAACATGGGCGAGGGTGTGGTGCCGTAATTGGTGAGGCCGGCCGACAGGTTGGCGAAGCAGGCGAACGCGTACACCATCAGCCCGATGGGCGCACCCTTGGCCAGCAGGACCGCCAGAAAAGCCGGATACATGGCCAGGATGTGCGCGGTGATGCTGGCGAATCCGTAGTGCGTGTAGAAGTAAATGAGCAAGGCGCAGGCGAACAACACCATCCATCCCGCGCCGCCCAGCAGGGCACTCACTCCTCGCGCGAACTCCACCGTGACGCCGGTCTCGCCCAGCGCCTTGCCCAGGCGCAGCAGGCCGCCGTACCAGATAAAAATATCCCACGCCGCGCGTTCGCTCTTCACGTCCTCCCAACTCAACACCCCGCTGAGGAGCAGCGCGCAACTTCCCAACAGCGCCGTCACGGCGATATCGATCTTGTGGAACGGCGACGTAATCCACAATCCGCACACGCCCAGAAACACCGCGAGGGCGATCTTTTCCCCCGCGCTCATGGGGCCCATGGCGGCCAGTTCACTGGCGGCGAAGTGGGCCGCTTCGGGGGTGCGCCGGATGGTGGGCGGATTCAACCGCATGACCAGCGGAGGAATCAGCGCGAGCGAACAGAGCCCCGGAACCAAACCGGCCAGCAGCCAACTCACCCACGTCACCGGATAGTGGAAGGTCTCGGTGGCGATGCGCGCCGCCAGCGGGTTGCTGGCCTGTCCGGTGAAGAACATGGCGGCGGTGACGCAGATGCCCTGGTAGACCGCCGTCATCAGAAACGAGCCGAGCAGGGCGGCGGTCGCGCCGGGACGCGATCCGTAGAGTTCGGCGATGGACCGCGCGATGGGCAGAATCACGCCACCCGAGCGCGCCGCGTTGGATGGAATGATGCTGGCCAGCACCATGTCGGACATCGACAGCGCGTAACAGACGCCCAGGGAACTGCCGCCGAACAGACGCACGAAGAACAGCGCGATGCGCCGCGCCAGGCCGGTCTTGATGAGCGCGCGTGAGATGAAGAACGCCGCCATCACCAGCCACACCGTGGAGTCGCCGTAGCCCGCCAGCGCCTTTTCGACGCTCAGTCCGCCGACCAGAGTCGATAGCGTGATGGCTATCAACACCAGCGCGCCGCCCGGGATCGGCTGCAGAATGAGACCCACGATGGTGCAGAGGAAAAGGCCCGTCAATCGCCACGCGGAAGGCTGTATGGAGGCCGGGTGGGGAATCAGATAAACGAATGCTAAATAGAGCCCTACCAGCAATGCCAGGCTTGGCACGCTGGAACGTCGGGACCGTGATGGGTTCGCCGGCGGTTCGCTCACCGTTCTCCTTGAGTCTTAGGGGCGCTTCGGTTTTACGACCATCTCCGCCCCCAACAACTCTTCGAGCAGCGGTGTTTCCGGATACGGGTGTCCTTTATAGCGCCGGAACCCTTCGGCCAGTTGCAGGCCGCCGGCCGCGCCGCATTCGCGCGCCCAGCGCTCCATCATGAGCAGGTATTCATCCATGCCGTGATGCTTGCGAAGCCAATTGCGCTGGCTCTCGTGCCTGGCCAGGGCCTCTTTCTTCTTCTCCATGACGCTCTCGATATCGACGAGAAAGTCCGGGACCACGCGTACGTTGTCGCGGTCCACGCCGGCGATCGGATTCACGAAGTACAGATGCGGCACTGTCTGCATCGGCGGCGCCGGGTTCTCCGCGCGGGTCGCGTAGTTCGGCACCGGCGCCGTGAACACGGCGTCGCGCACCAGCGCGCTGGTGGCCTCGTGATCGCACAGGTAGTCCACCGGGGGGGCCGTAATGACCAGGTCCGGGCGTACGCGCCGGATCACCTCCACCACGCGGCGGCGCGAAGGATCGTCGTTGAACATCGCCAGGTCGCGAAACTCCGCGCAGAAGTACTCCGCGCCGATGACGGCGGCGGCGCTGGCGGCTTCCTGGCGGCGCACGGCGGCGATTTCCTCGGGTCCCATCTCGGCGGTTCCGCAGTCGCCCGGCGCCATGGTCACCATGGTGATGTGGTGTCCGCGCGCGGCCAGCAGGATCAAGGTACCGCCGGCGGTCATCTCGAGATCGTCTGGATGGGCGTGGATCGCCAGGATGCGCTTGCTGGTCTCCGCTTTATTAGCCATTCGTGGGTATTTTACCGCATGCCCCTCATGCGAGAATCGAGAGGTGGCGAACCTCTCAATGCTTGGAGCGCGCTGGGAGATCTATGAGCGGTTGTTGGTGGCCGCCGCTCCGGCGCTCTTGGCCTTCGCCGCGACGCTCTTGGCCCTGTGGCTCCTCAGGCGCCTCGCGTTGCGGTGGCTGCGCCGCATCTCCACGGGGCCCAACTCCTTCGCCGCGGTATTGGCCGACACCATCGACCTGCCCGCGCTGCTGTGGTGCCTGGCGGCGGCGCTGGATGTGGCCCTGCGTTTCGCCAATCTCAACGAACGCTACATGCGGCGGGCGGGAGACTGGATCGAGATCTTCATCATCGTCAGCCTGAGCATGGTGGCGGCCTCCATGGGCGTCCGCCTGATTGCGAGCTATGGCGAGCGGCGCGGCATGTCGCTGGTTCTGTCCGGCCTGTCCAAGACGCTGATTCGGGTCTTCGTGCTCAGCATCGGCGCGATGATCCTGCTGAACAAACTGGGATACTCGATCACGCCTCTCATCACCGCCTTGGGCGTCGGCGGCCTGGCCGTGGCGCTGGCTCTTCAGGACACCCTCGCCAACTTCTTCGCCGGAGTTCACATCCTGATGGAACAGCCCATCTCGGTGGGCGACTTCATCAAGCTCTCCAGCGGCGAGGAAGGCATCGTGGGAGATATCGGCTGGCGCACCACGCGCCTGCAGGCGCTCAACAGCGTGGTGGTGATTCCGAACACCAAGATAACCTCGAGCATCCTGATCAACTACGCTCTTCCGGACGCGCGCGTGATCGCCGAGATTTCCATCGTCGCGGCGCTCGACGCCGACGCCCAAGCCATCCAGCGTGTCGCCCTCGAAGTGGCCGCATCGACCCAGGGCGTGCTGGAAGAGCCGGCGCCGTTGTTCCTGCTCGATCCCGGCGTAACGCCCACGCATCTTCAGGCGAAGCTGTTTGTCGGAGTGGAGGACAAGCTCAAACAGGGCCTGGTGGCATCCGCTCTTCGCATGCGCATGCTCGAGCGCTTCCGGGAAGAGTCTATCCCACTGCCTCCTCCTCCCATGCGCGGCTGACGGTAAGGGTCTGGACTCGACTTCGCTCCCTGACGGTCACGGCTCGGAAGGCCTTTGCCGAGCCGCGCGCGTCAGCAAGCGGACTTGGCACGCCGGCACAGTTATTTCGTGACAAGCCCTTATTGGATGGCGCTGCCCGGCGGTTGCGGTTCCAGGCGCAGTTCGCCAAAAGTGGCTTCGTACTGGGCGATGTTCTGCTGCAGGATATTGAGCAGCGCCTTGGCCTGTTGCGGGCTGAGATAGATCCCCTGGAAGTTCTGAATCGAGACGCCTTCGGGAGAAGCCTGATCCAGTACGCCGAAGCTGAGGAAGAAATCCCAGAGGTTCGCGCGCACCTGCACGCTGTTGGAATAAGTCTCCCGATAATCGGCGCGGTGCGCGATGCGGATCTGCGGTTGGGGTATCTGACTCATGAATTCGATTCTCCTCACTTACCGGCGGACTTGGCCCGCTCAGTGTACTTCAAGGTTTGCATATCCAGGCGGACGATGTCTCCGTTCTTGATGAACTGCGGTACCAGTATCTCGACGCCGTTGTCCAGGCGCGCGGCCTTCCACGTGCTGTCTTCATGGGCATGCGCGGGCGGGGCGGTGTCGGCGATGCACACTTCCACCATGTCGGGAAATTGCGCGCTCACCGGCGTGCCGTCAATGAACTCCACCGGCAGCCGCATGGCGGGCTTGAGAAATCGCGCCGCCGGCCCGATGAGAGCGGCCGGAATGGCGACCTGATCGTAAGTTTCCGGATTCATGAAGTGGCAATCGTCGCTGTCGGCGTAGAGAAACTCCATGGACTGGCGGTCGACGGACAACTCCTCCAATTTCAGATCGGAGCGGAAGCGGTGTTCCCACAGCGTGCCCGTCGAGAGATTCTTGAGCCGGGCGTGGGTGGCTCCCCCCATCTGCCCCTGGCCCGGATGATAATCGGCCCCGAGGACCCGGTAGGGTTGTCCCTCGAAGCGAATGGCCATTCCCGCGCGCAGTTGCGATGCGATCACCATGGCTGCCTCCCGGCGGCGGCGGCGCGCCGCGCAAGCAAGAATACTACACCTATCGCCGGTCGCGGACAAGCGTCGCGGCGCAGCCGGTCATCACACCTTGCGGGGAATGAAAGTGAGGGAGGCGGAATTCATGCAGTAGCGCCGTCCGGTGGGACGGGGGCCGTCGTCGAAGACGTGGCCCAGGTGGGCGTCGCAGCGGGCGCATAGGTTTTCCACGCGGATCATGCCGAGGGTCGCGTCCACCTTGTCGGCGACGTTCTCTTTGGCAATGGGGGCGAAGAAACTGGGCCATCCGGTGCCAGAATCGAATTTGGTCTTCGAATCAAACAGGGCTGTGCCGCAGCAGACGCAACGGTAAATCCCATCCCCGTGGTTGTTGTTCAGTTGGCCGCTGAAGGCTAGTTCGGTACCATGCCTGCGGGCGACCTCAAATGCTTCGCGCGAGAGCTGCTGGCGCCACTCTTGTTCGGTTTTGACGATCTTCTCAACTTCGACCACGCCCTGCGGCTGGCCGCTGTCATCGAACTCAATAATCTTCACCATTTTGCCTTTCCCCTGCAAGGAGGCAATGGCCGACAGGGTTATCAGGAAACTTCTTCTGTGCATGGCTATTTCCTCTTGCGGACGCAGCCGGGATACATCTTCTTGAGCTTCTCGACCTTGGGGTCGGAGATGTTCACGATATAAGGGTTGGAGCGGTTCAGATCGGCATAGTTCTGGTGGTAAGCCTCGGCCGTGTAAAACTTGTCGAGCGGGACGACCTGGGTCACGATGCGATCTCGGAGCACGTGAGCGCTGTCGATCTGCTGGATGTAGGCTTCGGCGACGCGCTTCTGCTCTGCATTGACGTAAAAGATGGCACTGCGGTACTGGGGACCGAAGTCGGGACCTTGGCGATTGAGCGTGGTGGGATCGTGAGCCACACTGAAGAAGATCTTGAGGATCTGGCCGTAGGAAATTTTGGCGGGATCGTAGCTGACTAGAACGGCTTCGGCGTGGCCGGTGCGCCCGGTGGAAACGATGTCGTACTTGGCCGTCTCTTGGGTGCCCCCGGCGTAGCCGGAAATAACATCGTCCACCCCGTCCACTACTTCAAATACGGCTTCGGTGCACCAGAAGCAGCCGCCTGCGAGAACGGCGGTCTGTTGACCTGGTGCGGGTTTGACATCCACGATGGGATCGGGAAACTCTCCCTGGCCGGCCGGCATCCTATTTCCTCCCCAAGCGAGCAGCAAGAAAACCATGGCTGGCAGACGGTTGAAAATCGAATTGCTGGCCATGCGCATACCTGCTACCTAACCAGATAGATGAAGTTTCGCCCTTCGGGAGTGCACAATTCTCCCGCGGAGCATTCCACGCGAGGGCCGTAATAGATAGACGTGAAAGCCGCAGGCGGAAGAAAAGTGGTTTAGAGCGCCTGCCTTACAAGCGACGAGACCTCTTCCAAAACCTCTATTCTTTGCGTTCTGCTTTTAACGTTTTCAACAGGTCGGGGAATCTGCTGCTCGCTCGGAGGCAGCAGCAGGAGCGGGACCGACGGCCGTCCGTGTGTGAAACAGAAATCGCGGGCAACCGCCTGCTCATTTCAAAGGACTTTCAGTTCGCCAAGAGCCAAAAACGCCCCTGAAGCAGCGGGGATTTTTGCCCTAATTTGACACTAACCAGCTCGTGGGGTGCCTCCCAAAAACGCGCGGAAGCAAAGTGAATTATGAGGGCGCGTCGTGACCGTGGCGACTTATCTCCGTGACCCGGTTTCAGCGACTCCCCTCCAGTCAGAGGCTGCAAACCCAGCCACCGACGGCTTGCCCAGACCTACCCGAACATTCGGATTGCCGCATAAAGGCCGCCGAAAAGCGCAAGCGAAATCGCGGCGACCGCCGCCCACTTGGTCATCCGTTGGCCAGAAGTAGTTTCCGCGGCATCGTCATGCTTCATTTGATCGTCGAGACTTTCGAACATATAAATTACCTCAGTCAGTAGGCGTTTGAATGGAGCAAAAGGTTAGCAACGGGGGTCTTTAAATCGGTATAACCGATCACGCCCCCGTCAGCAGCGCTTCGGCAATCTGGTAGACGCGCAGTTCGGGCAACTCGAACGATAGCTTGCCGTCGCGGATTTCCCCGCGAAGCGGGGTTGGCTCCGCGCTGTCAGGCGCCACCACAGCGAGTTTGCCGATGGTGGCCTTGGCAAGCGAATCCGGCAGCGCGAAAGAGATCGGAAGATTCCGGACGGTCCCCGGTTCGCCCGAGGTTGAGACGTCATAGTTAAGCACGTGCGCGACCACCCGGACCTGACGGCCATCCTGCTTCCAATAGACGTTGGCGCGCAAGCCCGGCAACCCCTGGGCGCCGGTCCACTTGAACTTTGACGCATAGGCCGGCGCGAGGTCCGATGGTGCGGAGTCAAACGCCGGTTTGGAGCGGCTTTTGGCGTCCTCGTAGTATTTGGGACGGTCGCCCGGAACCAGCAGCAGTCCCCCTGCGGCGGTCCACTTGCGGATGGCCTGCTCCTGAGCGCGGGAGAGATACGCCACCGAAGGGAGAATGAAGACGCCGTAGCGGGGGAGAAGCTCCAGCGTGTCTTCCGTAAGGAAGTCGAACAGAACGTGCTGGCTGGCAAGTTCGGGATGGATGGAGTAGACCTGTTCCAGGTGCGCCGTATTCTCCATGTGCGCCTGGTTGTAGAAGTAGGCCAGCGCCACGCGGGCCAGCGGTTCGAGACCGGCGAACAGTTCCGGCCGGCTCTGGTACAGGCGCCGGAAGCCGCGCCGCACCTCCGCGAACCGGTAGCCGTTCTGCACGAACGATCCTCCTCCGCCGGCGGCCGCTTCGGCGTGTGCGAGTTCGAAATTCGCGCGGCCATGGGGCCCCCAGAAAAGAACCACCGGACGCGCTCCGTTCGAGAGCGCGAACTTGTACTGAGCCAGATGCGTGGTGAACCCGCCCGAGGCCGAACGGCCAGGCATTCCGGCGCGATAGTCCTCCTCGAACATCATGTAGTCCGCGCCGCGCTTCCACTCGGCGACGTTCTTGCCATGCAGGCGGCGGCCGTCGACCGCTCCCACGGTCTGCATGGAGCCCCAATTGGGGAAGAAGACGAAGTCCTGGTTATAGGGAGTGACGGCGCGCTTGAGGTAAAGCAGGAGGCCGGCGATGCTCCAGGCCCAGAAACGCTGCGTTTCAAACCAGCGCAGCCGGTCTTCGGGGCGTTCCAGACCGAGCAGGTTGAGATCGCTGACACCAAAACGCCGCCGCCGCTCTTGGGGTGAATACTTTTGCTGGAGAGAGGCGATAAACTCGTTGGCCCGGCCATTCAGGAAACCGTAGCCGATGCGATCCAAATTTGCGCGCGTGGTGATGTCGGGGATCTGGAAGCGTTTCTCCAACTCGCCAGGTTGGTAGCGTGACGCGAGATACTCGATGAACTCGGGGCGGTTCTTGGCCCACCACGGCTTGTCCGCTCTCGAGTTCATCTCAATCTTCTCGACGTTGAACTGGCCGAACCCGGCGCGCAGTTCATCCGATGAATAGCGGGAGCGGAGGTAGCGCTGGAACCCTTCGCGGCAGTAGCGGCAGTAACAATGAATGATGTTGTCGTCGACGAAAACGCCATCGAAGCCGGCCTGCGCAATGTAGCGCACGACGAAGGCCAGCCATGTCCTCCAGTGCTCGTTGTTGGGGCAGGGGGCATAGAAGAACTGCGGGGCATAGCCCGGATAGGCGGCAGGGTTGTTGAAGTGAATGTGGCCGGCGGGATCGCGCTGCAGCCACTCGGCGGGATCTTCCGGCGGCCGCGGCGGAAGACCGAACGAGCGGAATTCATCCCAGGCGTCGTAGAACTCCCAGAAGCCCAGGCGCTTCTCGATGTCACCGCCCATTTGCTGGCTGTCGATGTAGGGAAAGATCAGATCGACGCCGGCGTGATGAAGCCCGGCGGCCATGTCTTTGAGCGCGCGGAAACGGTCGCGGGTTTCTTCCGGCTTCAGGAGGCGGTACTGGAACGTGTCCTTTACGGGCAGGGGGATGGCGCGCGGACCCCAATGTCCGGTAAACGGAGCATCGTGTCCGAGGTGCAGAAGGCTTGGCGGCGCTTCCGCGACACGCGAGATGAAGCCGGCATCGGAGAGATGGTTGGTCGCGTAGTCGATGATGTAGGTGGCCGGGACGGATGTGCGGCCGCGCGTGGCGGGCAGCAACTGCCAGCGCGTCGGGGCGGCGGACGCGGGGAGCGCCCCGGCCAGAGTCAGTTGCAGCAACTCGCGGCGGTTCACGGCGTCCCGCAGGCGAAATTTGCGGCTTCGTCGATGCTGCCGTTGCCCTTGTACCTGGCCACCTGCGGATAGGGGCACAGGGGGCGTGTGCGCACCACCTTGCCGTCGATCCTACGGGAGGCGAGTACGCTATCCGGAGCGGTGCCTTCCTCCACCCACCGCATCAGCGGCGTGAACAGGTCGAACGAACTGGTGCCGACACCTCCGCCGCAGTGGAACACGCCCGGCACCATGAACAAGCGGAAGAACTCTGGAGTGGACGGTCCCATGCGGTTGAGCACGCTCTCGTAGTAGTCGATCCCGCCCATGGCGTTCAGCGCCTCGTCGGCCCATCCGTACCACATCAGCAGCTTGCCGCCGCGGCTCTTGAGCCGCGACGAGGTCCGGGTTGGTGGCATCGACCACGTTGCGGATCCAATCCAGGCGGGCGAGATCCTTCTCCACGTTGAAATTCGCCAACTTGTAGTTGGGGTCCTTTTCCGGGAGTCCCATGTAGCGGAAAAAACTCTCCGCGAAACCCGCCGAGATCGTCTGGCCCTCGTCGCGGACGATCCAGTTCTGCCACCCCCGGTGCCCCTTGGCGTCCGCTGCTTCGCCGCCCACCGGCCAGCCCCGGACGACGCGCTTGCCATCCACCACCACGTCGCCATAGATCTTCTCCAGCGCGCCGATCTGCGCGGCGGTGAAGCAGTTCGCGGCATCTGCGCCCTCCGCGCATTTCGGGAGGTCGCGGGAGGGCTTGAAATCGCAGCGCCGCGGGTCGTCGATCAGCCCGTCCTTCAAGCCGTCCTTGGCGTCGCAGAGATCGTAGATGCGGTCGGCCAGAACGGAGAGCTTGGCAGACGGAATCGGCGCGGCGGCCAGAGCCTGCGCCGTGCAGGTAAAGCGGATCATCGTGCCGGTCCATTCCAGCGCGGGCGCGCCGGAGATGATCCCGTCAAAGTCCTCCGGGAAGCGTTGTGCCAGCATCAGCGCCTGCCGGCCGCCGTTGGAGCAGCTTTCGAAGTACGACCGCGTGGGTTTCACGCCGTAGTACGCCGCGATCAGCCGCTTGGCCGTTTCGGCCGTCACGTGGAGCGAACGGAAACCGAAGTCCAACAGCTTCTGCCGGTCCCGGGCGAACGACGCTCCCGGCTCGGCGGATGCTTCGTGGCCGGTGTTGCTGGACGCGGTGGCGAAGCCCTGGCTCACGTGCACGTTTCTGGCGCCGGGGCGGAGCGGACCGTCCACCGTGTTGCCGGCGTAGCCGCCGTTGCCAAACATGAAGAAGCGGCGGTTCCACGCGGTAGGAAGGTTTACCTCAAAGCGGATCTCGGGAAGAACCTGGCCCGTGACGCGGCAGTACTCCCGCGTGTTGGCGCTCGCCGGGACCATCGTCGTCGTGACCACGGTGAACTCATACCCTGAGAGGCTGTAGAGATCGGTGCAAGCGAGCTTGGGCGCCAGGGCGGCTTCACCCGCCGGCGGAGCCAGCGGCTCGGGCAGGGCCGGCTGGCACCAGGCGATCGATGCGACCAACGCCAGCAACACCAGCGCGGCTGCGAAAACTCGAAGAAGCGCGGAGAACTCGCGGCGTGTCATAGGGAGACTTTGCCCTCCGGGCTCAAGCGGGCCTGCCGCCGCTTGTGATATGCGATGTTCGCCAGGTGCGGTCCCGACACGGCCTGCGCCCCGAGTTCCACCGGGCAGTTGGGCTCCTGGCGCGACTGGATGCAATCCAGGAAGTTCTTGAAGTGGTCCATGTCGCTGTTGCCGCCCGTTTCCTTGTAGATGGGCTCCTGGTTCTCTTTCTTGGCCCAGGGCTCTTTGTAGATGCGGAAGCCGCTACCGTCCAGAATCAGCGAACCGCTCATTCCCTGGAATAGCACCGACCAGCCGTTGTCGTAGGAGTTGCAGTAGTTCAACGTCCACGTGGCCATGAAGTCCGGAAATTCGAACGTCGCCGAGAAAACGTCCGGCGCCTCGGCCCCCTTCATGTCCTGCACCTGCCCGATGCACACGGCCGCGCGCGGTCCGGTGGTGTCCGTGAGGCGCTGCACGCAATCCATCAGGTGGGTCCCCTGGTCGGTCATGTTGCCGCCGGAATAGTCCCAGAAAGCGCGCCACCAGCGGAACCGCGCAGGCGTCATCTCGCGTTTCTTGGCGGAACCGAGAAAGCGCTGCCAGTCCAGGTTGCCCGGTATCGGATCGGTCCGCATCACGTCGCCGAAGATCCTGCGGAAATCCCAATTCCACGCCGCCTTCACCAGGCTGATCTTCCCCAGCGCCCCTTCTTTGACCAGTTGCTGCGCCTTGGCGATGGACGGAAAGCTGCGGCGCTGCATACCGATCTGGACGATCTGCTTGGTCTTGCGCACGGCCCGGACCATCTTCTGGCTCTCTTCGAGCGAGTGCGACATGGGCTTCTCTTGGTACACGTCCTTGCCCGCCTCCAGGGCCGCCAGCAGATTCGGACAGTGTTGATGATCGGGCGTGGCGATGATCACGAAGTCGAGCCCCTTCTGCGCCAGCAGCTCGTGGTAGTCGATGTAGGGCTTGGCGTCCGGCGCGTCTTTCTGCGCGGCCTCGAGGTGCTGGCTATAGACGTCGCACACCGCCACGCACTGCGCGCCCAGCTTCATCATCGACTTGCTGACATACCGGCCGCGGCCGCCGCTGCCGATCAAGCCGTAGGCCGGGCGATCGTTCGCGCCCCGCGCCGAGGCGGGCATGAACATGGGCGCGGCGGTCAAGACCACACCGGCGCCCGCGGTATCTCTCAGAAAGCTTCTGCGATCGGTTTCCATAAGCGCTCCTTAGACTCCATCTATCTTCTCTCGTTCGAAATACCTCCGCCACCTCATGCGTAGTACCGGGAGGGCGTAATCGTGGGGCGCGGCTCGCCGGCGGCCTCCATGCGCGCCGCCAACCGTTCGCGCAGTTGGGCCGCTATCTTCTTGTAGTCGGAACGGCCGATCAGGTTCACCAGCTCCGCCGGGTCGCTGCGCAGATCGTAGAAGTGGTGCTCGGTGTACCGCTGGCTGTGCGCATCGCTGATGGTCCGGTTCCCGGGGTCCCAGATGCAGTATTTCCAGCGGTCGGTGCGCAGCGCCCTGCCAAGCTGCACCTCGCGCATCTGAATGAACACTTCGTTGCGCCAGCCGTCGCGCCGCCCGTGCGCCAATGCCGCGATGCTCCGGCCCTGCATGTCCGCCGGGATGGGGATGCCCGCCGCTTCGAGCAGCGTAGGCGGCAGGTCCACCAGGCTCACCAGTTCCGGCACCACCGTCCCACCCCTGAACCCGGGTCCGCGCAGCATCATGGGGATCCGCGTGGCGCCGTCGTGACAGGCTCGCTTGTACTCGCTGTTGCGGGTGCGGAAGTGGCAGCCGTGATCCGTGGTGAAGGCTACCAGGGTGCGCTCGGTCAGGCCCAGGTCGGAGAGTTCCTTCGTCAGGCGTCCGAAGCACTCGTCGATGCGCGCGATGATGCCGTAATAATCGGGCAGTTGCGACTTCCAGTCGCCCGGGAAGGGCGCCAGGTCCGGCGGAATGTAGAAGTTGTTGCGGTAGCGCTCGGCGTAGCCGCGCGGGGCGATGAACGAGTTGGTGGAGTTTTGGTGGTGCGGTTCGAGGAAGGACAGGAAGAGATAAAACGGCCGGGACTTCTTCTCCCGGATGAACCGCACCGCAAGGTCTGTAAGCGCGTCCACGCGGTAATTGGTGAAGTGCACGGGACGACCGTCCGCGTCGAAGAGGTCGCCTTCGAACGGGGTGGAAGTGAACTCGAGAATGTTGGAGGCGGTCCACCACTCGTCGTACCCGCCGCGCCGTTCCAGACTCACGGGACCGTGAGAGTCGCTGCGGCCCAAATGCCACTTCCCGATGTAGCCCGTCTGGTAGCCGGCGGCCTTGAAGTAGTGGGCCATGGTCCTCTCACTGTCCTGGAGGGCCAGGCCGTTGTGGATCACGCCTGTCGTGGTGGGGTACTTGCCGGTCTGGATGGTGCTGCGCGCCGGCGCGCAGACCGGTTGCGTAGTGAAGGCCCGGTCGAAGCGCACTCCGCTCTGCGCCATCAGGTCCAGGTTCGGCGTCAGGTCCATCGGGGAGCCGTAGGCGCCGATGGTGTCCCAACGCTGCTGATCGGTGAAGAAGACGATGACGTTGGGCCTCTCGCGGCCTTCGCCGTTCAGGGCCGGCGCGGCCGCACCGGCCGCGGCGCCGCCCAGGAAACCGCGGCGCGTGGGATGGGATTCCGCTTCAGTGTGTTTCATGTGCCTCCTGGAGAGTATACTCGCGCCTCTGGCCCGTTTGGTGGTTCCATCCTTCCTGCGCGCGACGGCCCACCCGCCTCTTCCCAGAAGCCCGTTATCCGGAAATGCCGCGCGCGCGCCGCCGGCCGGCAGGAAACGAATGAGAGAAAGAAGACTTGATCAAGACGCTCCGATCATGACCGCGTGATAGTAAGGTGTCGCGATCTCCAGATCGTGATCGAACCGGGAGGCGAATTTCGCCGGATCGGTTTGCACCGGTCCGGTGGTCGCCATGAGCAGGAAGCCGGCCAAGGGAAAACCCAGAATCCGCGTTGCCAGGTATTTATCGCGGACCGCCGGATCGGTCACCGGAGCCACTGCCATCATGCCGTGCGGAAGCTGCACCATGGGCTCGGTGGTCTTGAGCAGACGGGGCTATGGAGCCGATGTAGGGATCGACGTAGTCAACGGGTTCCTTCGCGGGTTGGCCCAGGCTGTGCGGCGCGAACAGAGCCGCCCCGGCCGCGAGCAAGATGATGCCTGCCGTTCGCAACATGCTGTTTCCTTTCCGTATTCGTTGTATGTTACGAGAATCGGCACTGGCAAGGAAAGGTTCGAGCTATGCGAGATTCTGAAACGCGTCGCGGGTTTCTGTCCGGCAGTCTCACAGCCGCCGCGGCGGCGGCGATGACCCCTGAGAAGGCTTCCGCCGCGCCAGGGCCGGTCGCCATGGTACCGGCGTGCCTACCGATGGGGACAGACCAACATCACCGAGAGAGATCCGGTTCGCTACGACATCGCCTGGTGGCGCGAGTACTGGAAGCGCACGCGGGTGCAAGGGGTGATCATCAACGCCGGAGGCATCATCGCCTACTACCCGAGCAAGTACCCTCTGCATCACCGAGCGGAGTTCTTGGGCGGACGGGATCTTTACGGAGAGCTTTGCCAGGCAGCGCACGATGACGGCCTGTTCGTGCTCGCGCGGATGGATTCCAATCGTACCGCCGAGGACTTCTACCGCGCGCATCCAGATTGGTTCACCCGCGACTCGAACGGCGAACCCTACCGCTCCGGCGACCGTTTTGTGACCTGCGTGAACAGCCCGTACTACGAGGAGTACATTCCCGGCATCCTGCGCGAGATCATCGAACGATCCCATCCCGAAGGCATCACCGACAACAGTTGGAGCGGTCTCAGCCGCGACAATATCTGCTACTGCGACCATTGCACGAAGCGATTCAACGCCCGCGCCGGCGCTCCCATTCCCCTCAAGAAGGACTGGGACGATCCGATCTATCGCGAGTGGATCAAGTGGAACTATGCCCGCCGCCTGGAAATCTGGGATTTGAACAACCGCACTACCAGGGCCGCGGGAGGGCCGGATTGTCTGTGGATCGGCATGAACGGCGGTTCCCCGAGTGCCCAAAGCCGAGTGTTTCGCGATTACAAGGAGATTTGCAAGCGCGCCGAAATCATCATGTGCGATCACCAGGCCCGGTCCGACACCACCGGCTTCCAGCACAACGGCGAGTCAGGCAAGCTGATTCACGGCCTGCTCGGCTGGGACAAACTGATTCCCGAGAGCATGGCCATGTACCAGGCCGGGCGGACCCCGTTTCGCCTGGCCAGCAAGCCGGCAGCCGAAGCGCGGATGTGGATGCTGGAAGGATTCGCCGGGGGCATACAGCCTTGGTGGCACCACATTGGCGCGTACCACGAGGACCGGCGGATGTACCGCACCGCAGAGCCCATCATGCGCTGGCACGAAGCCCATCAGGATTACCTGGTCAACCGCCGGCCGGTTGCGACGGTGGGGGTGGTGTGGTCGCAGCAGAATACGGATTTCTTCGGCCGCGACGACGCCGAGGAACTGGTGGACCTTCCGCACCGTGGCATCACCTAGGCCCTGATCCGGGCGCGCATCCCCTACCTGATAGTCCATGCCGACCACGTGGACCGCGACGGGCCCAACCTGAAGCTCATCATCCTGCCTAACGTGGGAGCCATGTCTGAGGCGCAGTGTGCCAGCATCCGGCGCTTCGTGGAGCGCGGCGGTTCGCTGCTTGCCACCGGCGTCAGCAGCCTGTACGACGAGTCCGGCGAGCCGCGGAAGGACTTCGCGCTCGCGGATCTTTTCGGTGCGCACCCGGCGGCCCTGCCGGCGAGGAACCGGCTGCCAGGTTCACATCACACTTATCTCCGTCTGACTCCCGAACTCCGGGCGCGGGTCTGGGGTCCCGAGACCGGCGACGAGCCCTCCATCAAGGGCCAGAGGCATCCGGTGCTCCGCGGTTTCGACGAGACCGACATCCTGCCTTTCGGCGGCTTGCTGGATGCGTTGCGGACGGACCCTGGCGTGGTCGTTCCGCTGACGTTCGTTCCGCCGTTCCCGGTTCAACCGCCCGAAACCGCCTGGATGCGGGAGCCCAAAACATCTGTCCCGGCTTTGGTTCTGAGAGAGGTTGGCAATGGCAGCCGGATCGCCTACCTGCCGGCGGACATCGACCGCCGGTTTGCCAAGGACAACCTCCCCGATCACGGGAATCTTCTGGCGAACCTGGTCCGCTGGGCGAGCAGCGAAGACATCCCTCTGCGTGTGGAAGGGCCGGGCCTGATCGACTGCCACCTCTACCGGCAGGCAGGCCGCCTCATTCTGCATTTGGTGAACCTGACCAGCGCCGGAACCTGGCGCGCGGCCATCGATGAACTGATACCCGTGGGGCCATTCCACGTCCGGGTCCGGCTGCCGGGAGACGTGCCGGGCCAGGGTATTCGGTTCCCTGGTCTCGGCCTGGAGGGCCGAACCCGTCGTGAGCCAGGGCTGGGCGGCGTTCGAGGTGAAGTCGATTCTCGATCACGAAGTCGTCGTAATAAGCTAACGCGCCTCACCAACCGCGGGGAGAGCCGGTGTTCCGCATTTCCGGAACTATGACCTGCGGTCCACCTACGCCACGCGGCTGAGCGCTGGAGGTGTTGCGGACGAATGGGTCACGCAGCTTCTCCGGCAGGGCGACGCTAAGGTGTTCAAGAAGTACCCCCCAATGAAGTTGTAGATGAAGCGGGAGGCGCGGCAAAAGCTGAAGCGTAAGGCCAATGAGATGGTGGAGGGTTTTGATACAGTTCTGACACAGGTTGGGCCGAAAAGGCAGACAAGAAGACGGCGGGCACAAGGAAAGTGGTTTAGAATCAAGAGAGCGCCATTGCGGGCGGTTAGCTCAGCCGGTTAGAGCGCCTGCCTTACAAGCAGGAGGTCCGCGGTTCGAGCCCGCGACCGCCCACCATTCTTTTCAATCGGATACAGCAAGGGCCACCGCTCAGCGTCCCTTCGGCGGGCGCAGGCGGCGAAGTGATTATGAGCGTCGCTGGGCCGGTCCTTTCACCTTAATGTGTCCACGCAGGTCGAAGATCCCCAGGCTGCTCCTCGGCTCGTCGAACACCAGCACCGGCCGGGAGACGTGATCGTACACCTTGCAATCTTCAAAATCGACGCCGCCGATCCGCTGGACCAAGACTGGGTCCGACAGGAGGATCAGGACAGGCGCCCGCAGTCCGCTGAAGTTGCGGTGTGCGGAAACCCAGGGGTTCTTCCAACTGCACTGCACGAAGCGCACTCGGAGGCTATCCGCCGACTTGGTGAAAACCCGAGCGCCTTCCCGGCCGGTGTTCTCCGAGGTGCACTTGATGAACTCGATGGTTCCTTTCGGCCCGTCGTCCTTGACCGCGCCCACGACCATCCCCGCGCCGCCGCGCTGCTCAATGTCCTTGAAGTCCACCGGGGTCGCGCCGGCCTTGCCCATGCGCGAGTGGCAGTTTTCGAAGCGGATGGAGACGGGCTCGGAGGCCCGTGAGAGTGGGCCCAAGTACACCATCATGCCGTCGCCGATGTTGTCCTCGAACAGGCAGTTGCGGATCACGCAGTTCACCAGCCGCTGATCGGGGGTGTTGGGCTCGAGGTCTATGCCCGCTTGCGGGGCCGTGCCGCCAGTGGCGGAGAAGACGCAGTTTTCCACCAGCAGGTTTACCGCGCTGATGACGCTGATGCCCTGGCGGTGATTGTCATGGGCCACGCAGTTTCGGATGGTCACGTCCTCGCTCCAGCGCCGTCCCCCTCCGCCGGAAATATAGAATCCATCTCCGCCCGTACTCTCCACGCGCAGGCCCTCGATGAGAACATTCTTGCAGCCGTGTATGGCGAAGCCCATGCGCCATTCGGCTTTCTTGTAAGGAGGATTCTGATAGTCCTGCTTCCGCATGCGAAGCGTGGCGCCGTAGCCCCGGATCACCAGGTTCGACACGCCTTGGGCCGTGAACAGGCTGTCGCCGCCACCCTGGAACTCGCCCTTCTTGGCCAGCACCAGGATGCCCGGCTCGAAGATCAGCTCCAGGTTGCTACGCAGTTTCACCGGACGGATGATCCACGGATCGCCCATATATGGGACGACAACCGTTTTGGCACCCGAATCGACGGCCGCCTGAAGCGCCGCGGTCGAGTCCTCGGCCTGGAAGCCGTAATCAGCGGCGTTGACAGTGGTCTCGGCCGGAGCGATGTCCGGAGCCAACAGAATGACAGCGCATGCGGCCATGAAGCGTATCGCCATGGCTTTTCTCCTCCCGATCCAAATCCTGCAAGATCGCTGTATCTATTGATAAAAGCATATCTCCGCCCGCGCCGCAGGAAGAGCACACGACCCCGTCTGAAAGACGATCAGCGCCACCGCTTTGCAGCCAAGTCCATGACTTGTGAGGTGGCCGCGCCCCGGATTGACGCGGCGCGGCGCGCTGTGTTACGGTTTGCCTGTCCGAATGAGACTGAAGCTGCTCACACTCTGCTTCGCAACCATGGCACTGCTCGCCGGTGCGGAACGCCTTGGACCGGACTGGATACGGGAAACGCCCGCCGCGGCTTGGCAAGCGCGGGACTCGCAGGGAGAAGTCGTCTATAAGGACCGACTCTGGATACTCGGCGGATGGTTCAACTCTTTTGAAGCGCCACCGCGCGACGTCTGGAGTTCGCTCGATGGAAAGACCTGGAGTTTGGTCACCAAGCAAGCCCCGTGGCTCCACAGCGATCTGCCGATGAGCATCACATTCAAGAATCGGATGTGGATGATGGGTGGCTGGCACAACGGCCGATTACCCGGTCATTCGGCCAGCAACCAGGTCTGGTCCTCCGAGGATGGGGCGAGTTGGAAGCAGGTGACCGCACAGGCCGGCTGGTCTGCCCGGCTCGCCGCGGCAGTCGTCGAATTCAAAGGGCGGATGTGGATCCTGGGCGGAACCGGGGACTACTACTTCGGCGATGAGCAGAGCTTGAAGAACGATGTGTGGTCCAGCGCCGATGGGAAAAGCTGGCGGCGCGCGACGGCAAACGCGGGTTGGGCTCCCCGCGCCTATCATCAGGCCGTGGTTCACGGCGGCAAGATCTGGGTATTCGGTGGAGGTAATTACGTACCCGTCTACCAGGCCTTTCATGATGTCTGGTGCTCCGAAGATGGCGCGCACTGGACTCAAGTTACGGATGCGGCGCCGTGGCTGCCGCGTTTGTGGTTTTCCGCGGCTATCTATCGCGGACGCATGTGGGTGCTCGGTGGATGGAGCAAGACCCCGGAGATGAATCTGGGTGACGTCTGGTATTCCGAGGACGGCAAGAAGTGGACTCAGCTCAAGTCGAAGGCGACCTGGAAAGAGCGGCACGAGCACTCCGCCTTTGTCTTTCGCGACAAGCTGTGGGTTGCCGGAGGCCACGCCAAACCGCTGAGCAGTGAGGTTTGGTCGCTGCGCTTGCCCGAGGATTTTCTCGCTGGCGAGTAACGGACCACGCGAAGAATCCTGGTGATCTCGTCCTGGCTGTAAATCTCAATCGCGGCGTCGCTCGACGAGGCCGGAGACTCGATCGACGCGGGTTGACTCACCTGCCGGCAACTGCCCCTGATCCACATGGCCGTTTTCGCACGTGGCCGGCTCATGGCCGGAAGCGTGATGAAGGTCGGGGGCGAACTGGAGGACGCAGTGCGAAAGCTGGGTCTCCGAAGGATGCCGGGAAGAGTGTTTCTCTGTCCCGATCCCGCGCGGATCGATCTTGCGGCATTCCGTTTTCTTCGTATACTTTCAGAGGCACTCCTATGAAGCCAATCATGCTGACGCTGTTCCTGGGCGCCTGGGCCGCCTCAGGCCAGAGCATCTCCATTGAGGACTACGAGCCGAAATCGACTCTCGTGGTACCGCAGCACGAAGTGGAGCGGGCGAAATACCCGTTCATCGACGTGCACAATCACCAGCGTGGCAGCCGGCCGGAACTGGCCGACGGCCTGGTGAAGGCGATGGACGCGCTCAACATGCGCATCATGGTGAATCTTAGCGGTGGGTATGGTGAGCGGCTGAAAACCAACATCGCGGCTCTGAAAGGACGGTATCCGGACCGCTTCGTCGTATTCGCCAACATCGATTTCACGCTCATCGACGAACCCGGATATGGAACAAGGGCCGCCAGACAGCTCGAACAGGATGTTGGTAGCGGCGCCCAAGGCTTGAAAATCTTCAAGAACTTTGGCATGGATTTGAAGGACGGCAAGGGACAACGCATCCGAGTCGATGATCCTCGGTTCGATCCGGTCTTTGAAATGTGCGCGCGATTGAAAATCCCCGTGCTGATCCACACCGGTGAGCCACGAGCACTGTTCGATCCCATGGACCGGTACAACGAGCGGTGGCTGGAACTCAAGCTGTATCCGGGGCGTGGCCGTCCTCCGGACCGCTATCCGGCCTTCGACGCGCTCATGGCCGAGCAGCACAACCTATTCGCACGCCACCCCAAGACGACCTTCATTGACGCCCATCTTGGTTGGTACGGAAATGACTTGGGGAAACTCGGCAGATTGTTGGACAAACTACCGAACGTGTACACCGAGGTTTCAGCCGCCGTGGAGGAACTGGGCCGGCAACCGCGATTTGCGCGCCAGTGGTTTGAACGTTACCAGGATCGTGTGATGTTCGGCAAGGACACCTGGCGCCCCGCGGAGTACCGCACTTACTTTCGTATCTTCGAGACGGCGGACGAGTACTTCGAACATGACCGCAAGTATCACGGGATGTGGAGGGTGTATGGTCTCAACTTGTCCGATGAAGTCTTGGAGAAACTCTACTTTCGAAATGCGCTGCGAGTCATCCCCGGCTTGAGCACTACCGGCTTTCGCACCGGGCGGTGAGATTCGGCGGAGGGGGTCCATTCCGCAGGAACATTGCCGGGCAGTCCGGCGAGGGTTCCGGGACTCGCAGTACTTTTTGGATCTTGGGTGCGCGGGCGTGACATGGGAGGATTACTCAGGAGAGTAGTCTGCGACGATGATGGAAAGATGAGACTGCGCGTGGTCTGCTACTCGGGACGAAAAGGGGACGAGCGGCCCATCCGTTTCCAGTTGGGCGACCGCGAGGCCAGCGACGGCAACCCGTACGTGCTTCGACGCCGCTCATCGACGCCCGACGTTGAGTGGAGCCTGGAATCGCACCGCGATCTCAGACGGGGCGGACGAGCCGTTTCCTGAATCGCCGCCACCACACCAGCCAGCAGACACGACGCACGGCGGGGCCTGTTGTGGGGGGAGGAACAGCCCCCGCGACTTTCACTTCTTCTTCCCGGTCGTAATCTTCTTAATCAGACTGGCCGCCTTACGCGCATCTTCCTCGGTCTCGAAGCCGATGATGGCTGAGTATTTCCTGCTAATCACCTGTGCCACAAAGAAAGCCACATTGACTCCCGCATCGGCAATCGCCCGGGTGACGACGGCACCCAACCCAGGCTTGTTGTCACCCTCAATCAGCAAGGTGGGAATGGATGAGGCTTGCAGTCCAGCAGTCCGTGCGGCAGCCGCCAACGCCCAAGCCGGAGATCTACGAGGCGCTGGAAGCGCGAGGCGTGAAGTACGCCATCCGCATTCCGGCAAATGACAGCCTGGAGCGGGATATCGCGGAACTGTTGACGCGACCAGTAGGCGGACCGGGCTACCAGCCGGTGGTCTGGTACAAAAGCTTCCTCTACCAGGCGGCGAGCTGGAAGGTGGCGCGCCGGGTAGTGGCCAAGGTGGAGTTCCACTTTGGGGAATTGTTTCCTCGGATGGGATTCATCGTGACCAATCTGGAGACCGACAGTCGTGCGGTGGTGCGGTTCTATAACCAGCGGGGGACGGCGGAGCAGTGGATCAAGGAGGGGAAACAGGCGGTGAAGATGATGCGGTTGAGTTGCCACCGTTTCCGCTCGAATGAAGTGCGCCTGATGCTGAGCCTGATCGCCTACAACCTGGGGAACCTGTGGCCGGGGTGCCCTTTGGGCCGGGTGCTCCCGAAGCGGATTGCCCACTGGTCGCTGACGAGTCTACAGCAGCGGTTGGTGAAGACTGGGGGCCGGCTGGTGAAGCACGCCCGATACGACTGACTGATATTAGCGGAGGGCTATCTCACGCGGCGGCCGTTCGCTGCGATGGTGGGTCGCATTGCGGCGCTACCTGCGACTGGCTAAGGCAGGGCGCGTGCTGCGGAATTCAACAAAGGAGAAGGGAGAAAGGGGAGGTATCAATGGAACTCGCTGTCGTGGCGAGACTTGCCTCTTTAAAAAGTTTGGAGGCTGTGGAAAAGTGTTCCAGATTGCGTGTGCGGAGACTTTCAGACTTCAAACTCCGATGCTCTGAATCAAAGGAGGGCCGTTCGGTGTATACTAAACGTGCCGGGAGAACCGATAATGACCATCCACATCGCCGGAATACGCATCTTGCAGGCGAAAACGAATATCCGATGTGCACACCTCGCGGGAGGTCATCGATGAACTTTCGAATTGCGATCGTATTGGGATTCCTCGCGCTGCTGGTCTGCCCGTCAGGCGCTCAGACGGCGAGGTCCGGTGCTCCATGGACAGGAACGATAACGGCGACCATCAATGCTACGGACACGGGCTTCACCTCCGTGGGCACCATGAACTGCAATTTGACGGGCTCGTCTGCCCGGTGCACCTATACGTCAACCACGAAATCTTCGGGGAAGGTTTCTTACGTCATAACGGAGACGGCCACGCAGGATCATTTGCAGGTCTCGATCATCCCAGGAGCGGGTGAGTGGAAGATGCGGGTGGCAGCATTCATAAGCAGAGGGACAAAGACCATTACGGCCAACGGCAAGTCGCTCAGCGGAGGCGACGTTGCTATTCAGGCCCCTAACTGGGAGGTTCCCATCCCAGCGCCTCGTGACCCGAATAAGCTCTTGGGTTCCTGGAAGAATCCCTTGGGTGACATCATCAAATGGGAACTGAGCCGGTAGCAAGCGCCGGCTCTTGATTCTGCTTGATTGCGCTTTGCACAATCGGCCAACCGACTCGCAAGTGGGGCGGTTCTTGCGCACAGGCAGAGCTTCCAGCCCGGTCGCCCGATGCAGAACGGCTACGTGGATTCGTAATCGTCTCCGTCCTCGAACATCGGCCATCAGCCGGTATCGGCACTATCTCTCATAGACTGGTTTTTCCCTGAAAAGGGCGGCTGGCGAGAAGCCCGTCCACACACTCCAGCCTTGCCCTTGGCTGCGCTACGCTGTGCAGCAGGGCAAACGGAGCGGCACGTCGGGCTCACCTGCCCGGCCACGCCCGCATCTTCACCAGCGGGTTGAAGCTCCGCTGTGAGTCGTTGTAACGGATCCAGACATAGGCCAGAGCGAAGTCGTTCCTGAGCGATTCGACGTACCGGTCACGCGTCTCCCAGGCGGCTCTTGCGCGGTCCAAGTCCTGCCGGACGGCGCCGGAGGGGGCGGTCACGGTGCGCCCGAACTTCCACCCCGATTCAAGCAGCGGCAGGGTCTGCTCTACGGCGGCCAGCGTATGCTCCGTGTACCGCAGACCCTTATCGAGAAACACCACCCGCTCGCGTTCCTCTCCGTCCACCGCGCGGCGGGCCTCCTCGAGATCTTCGCGGCAGAGCTTCAGGAACGAGGGCGGGTACGCCTCCAGCACTCGCTGGTAGTTCTTGATCGAAGTGAAGTCCATGCTGAGCGTACCGCCGGTCTGTTTCCACTGGGCGGCCATCCGGTCCAAGTACCTGGCGACGGCGGGCGCGGCCTTTCCGAACCCCTTCTCCGCGTAGTCCCGCTGGATTGCAGCGGCGTCCAGCGCCGGGTTACACAACAACTTTGAAAGCAGGTAGTAATTGAATCCGTTGATGGCATAGCCCGCGCCGTGCTGCGTCTGGTAATAGCGGTAACCGAGATCGTAAATTGCCAGGTGCCGCGCGCTGCCACTCCAGGCGCCCAGTTCCTTGAACTGCTGATCCGCCAGAGCCGGAGTCCAGTGGGACGCCGTGTGCATGGTGTACTGGATGATCAGATTCGGATGCGGCTTAACCCGCTTCGGCGGCCGCTTGTACTGCCCGTAGGCAAAGAGGATCAGCCTCTTCTCAGGATTCTCCCGAACCAGGCGCTCCGCCACCTGGTTGGCGAAGGTGATGACGCGGTCCGTAATCACCCGATAGCGGGCCGCCGCGCCGGTCTCGGGATCAAAGCCTTCTGGTTGCGTCTCGCCGGTGTCGAGCGCGCGGCAGCGGTCGCATTCGCAGAACCCGCGGCCGTCGTTCAGCGAGATGGAGAACGCCTCATAGTCCGGATGCTCCCGGAAGAAGCGGCTGCAATGCTCCGCCACGATGCCGATCACGTCCGGATTGGTCGTGCAGGGCTGGCGGCCGTGCTTGCCGTCGAAATCTTCCGGGGTACTGTCACGCCTGCCTCCGACCAGAGCGAAATACTCCGGATGCGCATCACTCTTATGAGCGCATTGCAGTATAATCACATGCCGGCGGACGCAGTTTTGGCGAGGGAAGAGCGGCTGACGGGCGTCGTGCCCTCTTCCACAGACGTCGAAGTGAGAATTGAGAGAACCTTACGGAGAATGAGATGCGGATCGCAGGTGTGATTCCCGCCCGGTTCGGCTCCACCCGGCTGGAGGGAAAGCCTCTGGTGGACATCCAGGGCAAACCGATGGTTCAGCACGTGTATGAGTGCGCCCGCCAGGCCCGCAGCCTGAGCCATGTGCTGGTGGCGACCGATGATGAACGCGTTCTGCGGGCAGTCGAGCATTTTGGCGGAAGGGCGGTGATGACCAGCTCCGAGCACGCGTCAGGCACGGATCGGGTTGCGGAAGTCGCCGGGCACCTGGCCGTGGATATCGTGGTGAACATCCAGGGCGATGAGCCGCTGTTGGAGCCGGCAATCATCGACGAGTGCGTCGAGCCCTTGCGTAACGACCCTGCGGCGGTGATGGCGACCGTCATGAAGCAGATCTCCGAACCTTCTTATCACGATCCCGCTGTAGTGAAGGTCGTGTGTGACCTAAGGGGTCGGGCGCTGTACTTTTCGCGATCGCTTCTGCCATATCCTCGCAACCGGACCGATGCGTTCCGCGTGTTCGAGCACCTGGGAGTGTACGCGTACACCAAGGAGTTCCTGTTGCGCTTCGCAAAGTTGCCGCCCACTCCGCTGGAACAGATCGAAGGACTCGAGCAACTGCGCGCTTTGGAACATGGCTTCCCGATCCACGTTGTGGAAACGCGCAGCCGCGGCGAACTGGTCTCCGTGGACACTTTGGCTGACCTGGAGCGGGTGCGCCGGATTGTCGGCGATTCGTCTGGGGAGGAAGGCCGCGGAGGAAGTATGAAAGCCAGTCGCAAGCTGATCCAGTCGCTGCGGGCGTCGCTGCCGCGCGCAGTCTGCGAAAACCTGGATCTGGCAGCGTGCAAGATCGTGGAGGCGAAGAGCCGCGGTGGCTCCGTCGCAGTGGTGACGGGCAGCGGCCCCAACATCCATGAAGGGGTCACCACGCTGCTGGCCGAACTGATCCGGCAGGGAATCGTGGACGGCATCATCACGAGTTCCGCGGTGGTGGGGCATGAGATGGGCGGTACGCTGGACAAAGTCAAGCGGATCCAGATACGGGATGCCGAGGAGATCGGATTCCCCCTGGATCGGTTGCCTCGCGGCCGCGTTTTCGAAATCACCATGCTCTCGGCTGCCCAGCGGGCCGAACTGCGGGACGAAATGCCGTCGGGCTGGGACCTGTACGACCGGCTGGAGCGCGCGCCGGGGCACATCATCATCAAAGCCGCCGCGAATATGGGCTGGCCCATGGGCCCGCGCACTGAGAAACTGGCCCGAGAGGCGCAGGAGATTGCTGCGCAACTCGGAACCACGGTCGAGCACGTGGCCGGCCTGGGTGCCGATCCGCTGACCATGATTGGTGCGGGCGCGCGGCGGAACGTGCCGGTGGTGGTTTCCATTCCGCAACTGATCGGAGGCGGCGTGGTGGGGCTGGCGATCGGCGATGCTGTCTCCATCACCCGGCGTGCGAGCCTGGTCGCGAACGTCCTGGCACGCGCGGACGTGATCGTGGAGTCGGCCATCGCACTCTCGCAGGAAATCCATGATGGCCCCTTCGAGACCTACACCGGCCATGGGATCTGGACGGCGTGGGAACACTTGTCAACGTACAGTCTTGAGGGCAAGGCCCTGGTCCGCATCGACCTGGATCCCAACCTGGAGGCCGCTTGGCGCTTCGAACGTGAAGGCGCCGAGGTGCAGAAGGCCGTCGATCAGGGATTGCCCAAGACCAAGCTGACCGGGATTCCGTTCCGGATGGAGATGTCCGGCTTCGCCAGACTGGAGGGCAGCATCCCGATTACGGCGGATATCGGCGTCGCTTGGCCGATCCTGGCTGAGGTTCTCGAAGAACGACTGGGCGTTGATTTGAACTTCCTATCGGCGCCCCAGGAGAGTGAGGAAGGCAAGGCCATGCGGGAATGGATTGCGGAGACGGTCACATACGTGGACCGGCACCGCATGCGCCGGGAATCGAAAGCGTTGCTTGAGCGGGTGGCAGCGTCGAAGACCGACGCCGTCACCTTTTAGCTCCGACCTCTCCGTTACTCCCCCTTTCCGTTGGAAGAAGAAACTCGTCTTTAAGCGGCCTCCTTCACCAGGCGGTATTCGTGGTGCAACCCACCGGGCACCGGCGGCTTCACGGTGCGGTGATCGACCGTTAACCTGTGCCTGTGGTCGCTGGCTGAAACACTCTCCTGGTTGTGTTCAGGACTTCAAGAACCGATACTCCTCATTAACGCAACATAACGTGGTCTCGCCATGGCAGCAGTAAGCGAACGCAAACTGTCGATCCGATTGCCTCACGGCGTTGTGTTTACGGACGGCCGTAAACCTTCATGAGATTCAAAACAGGTATTTCACGCCGAATTGGATCAGCCTCGGCGCCACGGACGTTTGCGTGATCACTCCGAAGCTGGCCGTCCCCAGAGTCGTTCCCGGGTTGGCGAACTGCGCCATGTTGAGGGCATTGTAAAACTCCACGCGGAAGGCCAGTTCCGCTTCCTCACGCAATCCGCCTACGCGGCTCCGCTTGCCGATCGAGAAGTCCGTGTTCACCTGCCCCGGACCGTTCATGACGCTGACCCCGGCGTTGCCGTAGCCTGTCGCGCCGTCGGACCCGACCACCGGCGCTCCGCAGATCGCCGCCGGGTTGATCCAGTGGCCCAGACGTGCATCCGTCCCGCCGGCAGTGGCAAGGCCGGCGTAAGTGGACTGCGGGCACATCGTGACGGTGGAGACGCCGGCCCGGCCAAAAACGGCGCCGCCGTTTGGATCAGTGAGTGTCATCGGCAGACCGCTTTGGAAAATCACGATCCCGGCCGCGGACCAACCCTTCAGCAGACCGCCTCGCCACCCCTTCCCCCACACGCGCAGCGGCAACTGGTAGTCGAAATTTGTGATCACTCGATGGGTGCGGTCGAACGACGCGCGGCCCCTGGCAAGATCCAGCCGGTTCTGGTCGTTGTAGACCATCGTGTTATTGATGGCTTTCGAGAGGGTGTACGCGGATTGGAAGGTCAGACGCTCCGCGATCCGGCCCCGGAAGGTGGCCTGCATGCTGTGGTACCAGGATTGTCCGGTGAATTCACTGCTCAAAAGCGCGGTCGGGGTCTCGCCGACGATCGGCACCCGTTGTTTGGCGTTCTTCGAAGTGTTGGTAGTGATGCAACGGCCCGCGTCGCCGTCGTAGCCGCAGTTGACGGGATTCGCCGCGCTCGCCAGCAGCGGCTGATTCAAACCATGCGCCATGAGCAACCGGTCGCCATAAGAGCCGACATATCCCAGGTCGAGCGAGGATGCGCCCAGCAACTTCAGCTTCGTCGTCAGGTTCCACTGCTGGAGCCTCGGAATCCGGTAGACCGGTCCGGCCACACGGTCGGACAACTGAGAAGTCAGCGTACGCGGAACAAAACCGAGCGTCGTGACTGGAAACGGCTGCTGGAATGTAGAGCCGCTGTTGCTCGAGTCGGTGTTGGTGAAGCTCTGCGCGAAAGGCGGTGAAGTGAACAGGGGGGCGGATCCCGCGCTCCCGCTGAAGGCGGGAACCTGGTAGAACCACCCGTATCCACCACCCACGATAAAGCGCCCGGACGTCCCGAACGGCTGCCACGCGAATCCAGTGCGAGGCGCGAAGGCGTCGCGTGGGGTCCCATTCGCATAGAAGCTCTTTGTGTCCCGAACCAGCACTCCCTCGGGCGGAGGGCCGAAGGGTTTCCCGGTGTAAGGATTCACCATGTTCGGGTCGTAATTCGCCGCCACGGTGTTGCCAAGCAGCGTTCCGCCGGCTGGCGGAATCGCAGCCTTTCCGAACAGCTCGGGCCAGACATTGCCGACCGTACCCGCAGTGTCGAGCGAAGGCCCGATGTACTCCCATCGAAGCCCCACGTTCAGCGTGAAGCGCCCGCTCAGCTTGATGTCGTCCTGCACGTACGCCGAGCCGTAATGGCGCCGGTAGCGGTACACGACCTCGCCGTTCGACCCCACTCCTTCATTCGCCTGCACCGTCTGGATATTGCTGAGGCCGGCCGGACTCGCGTTCTCGGCGGCGTTCAGCCCGAGCAGGAAATCGGCGAACGTCTGGAACGTGATCTTGCCGCGCGCTCCGCCCGTGTCGGCGCGCCCGTTGTACTGGGTCAGGTAAGAGCCACCCAGTCGGATACGCTGCCGCCCCCTCACCCACGACAAATTGTCGGCCCACGAATAGGTGACGGTCTGGAAGTGGTTGTCGTTCGGGTTTGTCCCGAACAGCCGGAAGGTCCCCTGGGGACCTAGCACCGTCAACTCCGGCGGGTGCGGAAACAGAGGGTCCACCGCCGTCATGCCGAAGTCGCTGGCCTGCGGTGTGTTCACGCCCACGGCGTCGGTGTTGTTTCGCGTAAACGCCATGGTGGCCTCGTTGATGACGTTCGCCGATAGCGTGGTCGTGATCTTGCCGCTGGTCGCCACATCCGTTGCAGTCAACGCCTGCGACGCGCCCCACCCCGGCACCACCGGCGCGCCCGGATAGCCTCCGGGCGAGCCGAAAGATCGCAACTGGTCCACGGTGGCGGTGAAGAGCCGCACGGACAGCGTGTTGCTGGAATTCAGAACGTAGTCGCTGTTTGCGATCCAATGGTTCTCCCGGTACGTGGACGGCATACTGTACGACGAGAAGCCCAGCCCCGCGTTGTTGCCCGATGTGATGAGCGTCTGCGGGGAGGGAATCAGGTATGTTCCGTCCGCAGCCCTCGCCTGGAGCAGTTTGAGGGCCACGGGATTGATCGGCGCGGTCGTCGCGGTGCTCTGGTTGCGGCAGTCCAACTGCTTGCCGCCGGCGAAAGTCAGGTACCGCTGGGGGTCGCCCGGATGATTCGCCGGGCAGAACTGCCCCGCAATCCCTGCGGCCGAGCGGTCGCCTCCGAGTGGCGGCAGAATCAGGTTGGCCACGGAGGTGGGATCCAGCCCGTTCACCTGCCGGGTGCCCTGGTAGGATCCGAAGAAGAACCACTTGTTCTGCTTTACGGCTCCGCCCAGAGTTGCCCCGAACTGGTTCTGCTTCAGGTTCGGCTTCGGCTGGCCCGTCGAGTTCCGGAAGAACGCATTGGCGTTGAAGATGTCGTTCCGGAGGAATTCCCACAGGTTGCCGTGCACCTCGTTCTGGCCGTGGCGCGTGACCAGGTTCGTATTCGGCACCATCGCGCCGAAGCCGGCATCGTACTGAGATGTTTGAATCTTGAACTCTGCAATGCTGTCAGGATTGGGCACCGTGCTCGGCGAATAGGCGCCTTCGATCGTGTAAGCTCCTGCCGTGGTGTTGCCGTTGACGTTTACGCTCGACGTCCCGCGCCCGAGCGTGCCGGCGTTGTTCACATCCGCCGCCGAGCCCGACGACATCGACAGAACCTGCGTAAAATTCCGGGTGTTCAGAGGCACCGCCGTGATGGTCTTCTGGTCGACCAGCGTGCCGGTGGAAGGCGCGGTGCTGATCATTTTGCACTGGCAAGGCACCGTCTCGCCGGCATCACCCGGCTCCAGGTTCGCGTCCAGTACGGGAACTTCCGAAACGCTTACCGTGACGCCCTCCGTGCGGGCCGTCTTGAATCCCTTCGCCGCGAATGTCACTTCGTAAGGCGCCGGCGCCAGCAGGGAGAAGCGGTAGCTGCCACGCTCATCGGACTCCGCGCGATGATGCTGTCCGGTCCCGGGGCTGAACGCTGTGACGACCGCGCCCGCTACCGCCCCGCCTTCCGAGTCGCGGATCGTGCCCTCGAGAGCCCCCGTCGTTGCGGATTGCCCCCATAGCGCCACGCAACTTCCGATAACCATCAGACCGGCCGCCAACCGGCGAATGAAAGGCGGGTGTCGCTCCAAATCTCGCTGATTCCCTTCTGAAACGGGCTGACGCCGCGCATTGCGCGTCTGTCCGGACCGGGCCCCGCTTCCTCGCAAGGGATACCCCGCATCTCATCGCGCCGCCCTAAATCTGACGCAATCTAGAACTCTACCATGTGGGCCGCCTCTCAATCCGCCGCAGACACCCGGCGATGGCTCTCACCGACAGGTGACGTGCGCAAGGTACAGTCCTGCCTCCCGGTAGGGGAGATCCGCGGGATTCCGCTTCTCTCCCTGGCTCCTTCCGTGGTTCGCGGTCTGATCCACTCCCTGTTTCGTTCTAGCTCTGAGGCCTTTGCTGAAGACCTCCTTCTTACGCGAGCAACTGGCACTCTGCCAGGAGCGCAAGGATCCCCGGCGACGAATGCATGGCACGCCGGTGGAAACGGTTGTGGACTAGGGATAGAATCATCCCATCATGAGACTACTTTTTCTGTTCGTGTTCTCGTGTCTTCTCGGCTCAGCCGGAACCTTGCGCTGGAGTGCGGAGTCCCCGAGCAAAGCCGAGGGTCTATCCCTTGTAGCAGGGCCTGATTCGCAATACGGGTTTGAGAAGGTGGGCACCGAAACGGTAGCGACGGTCGCTCCAGTCAAGGACATGTACCGGCGCGCGACATTCCTGATCCGCGTGGACAAGTCCGTCACAGGCAGCGTCTGGCTCTCCGTCAATTTCCTGGACCGCGGGTACAACCTTCTTGAGCTCTCGATGCCCGGCGACGATCCCAAGGCCAGCTTGGTGCGGGACCAGTGGGGCATCCCTCGCCTGAACACCGGGAAGTTCCGGACGGCGTGGTTCAAGGTAGAGAACCCTGTCTTTCGACAGCGAATCAAACCGGGAGGCGACATCCAGCTTCAGGGCGTGGAACAGATCCGCTCATTAACGCTGAGCGATAGTGAACCTCCGCGCGAGCCGCTGCCCACAGTGGAACCGGTGTTTCGCCTGAAGCGGCACATCGATCTGGTGATGAACGCGGGCGCGGACGCGCGCACGCTTGACGGCTTACCCAGAGCCCTAAACGCCTTGCGCAACACGCTGCCGCTGGTCAAGGCGCTGGGCTTCAACGGCGTGGAAAGCTATGTGAAATGGAACTATGTGGAGCGTTCGCCGGGCGTTTACGACTGGAGCTTCTATGACGCGGTTGTGGCCGAAATGGAGAAGCACGGCCTCAAGTGGTTTCCGTTGCTGATTGTCGGTTCGGCGTACACCCTTCCTGAATGGATCCACAATTCCAGGGAACTCGATGGCTACGTATGCCTGGAACACGGCATCAAGATAGACATCCCGACGATCTTCAACGACAAGCAAGTGAAGTACGTCCGCCGGTTCCTCAGCGAGTTCGGCAAACACTACGAGCCTCGCAAGGTGCTCCTGGGCGTCCGCCTGGGGCCCAGCGCGAATTACGGCGAAGCACAGTATCCAGCGACCGGCGTCTGGGGATACAAGTGGGGCGCTATCCACACTCACATCGGCTACTGGGCCGGCGATCCGGACGCGACCATCGTATTCCGCAACTGGGTTCGGTCTAAGTATCCAACCATCAGCGCCACGAATGATGCCTGGGCGACGCGCTACGGTTCGTTCGAAGAGATCCGGACGTTCCTGCCCGACGCGGCGCAGAGCCCGAGAATGAGAGTGGACTTCGGGACATGGTACATGGACGCCATGAGCGACTGGTGCGAGAAGTGGGCCGTGTGGTCGCGCGAGTCCCTGCCGAATACGCCTATCTATCAGTCCTCGGGCGGTTGGGGTGCGGTGCCCATCGGGACTGACTTCACCGCGCATGCCAAAGCCATGGCCAAGCTGAAGGGTGGCATCCGCCTCACCAACGAGAACGACAGCTACCTGAACAATTTCGCCATCACCAGGATGGCCTCTTCGGCCGCCCGATACTACGGCGCCCTACTGGGCTTTGAACCGGCGGGTTTCGGCAGTGCGCGCGGGCTAATGGCGCGTTTCTATAACACCTATACGAATGGCGCGGACCACTTGTACTACAAATATCCGAACCTGTTCGGAAACGACCAGGCGACATCGCTTTGGCTGAAGCACGCACCGCTGTTTGACCGCCGGGCCAAGCCCGTGACCGAGGTCGCGGTGTTCTATCCCGACACGGCCAACAAGCTGAACGACGACGTCTTGCGCTACCGCTTGGCTTCGGCGTTTTTCGAGCGCGTACATGCGCTGCGCCGCGCCACCGATTACGACTACGCGAGCGAGCAGATGATCCTGGACGGGGCGCTGGACCGCTACAAAGTGCTGGTGTTTCTGTGGGGCCGAGTGGCAGAGAAGGCGGTGATCAAAAGGATTGACCGCTGGGTCCAGTCAGGTGGGATCATCATTTACCCCGAGAAGCAGCAGCAGCGTGAGGGCCTTCTGGGCACGCCGGAGGGTGACAACTCGATTGCCCAAGGGTGGCAGGAGGGTAAGACCGGCAAGGGGAAGTTTATCCTGTTTACCGGTTACGCGGAACCATCACAGCACTACATCGACTTCGTGCGTGACACCATGCGCACGCTACCGCAACTCAGCCTCGGATTCCGACGGGCCTTGCGGATTCAAGGCGGTAAGGAAGTCTACTGGAGCCTATCCTCGACCGGCTCCGTTGCCCTCCTGAATTACGACGACCGGCCGGCCACGGTGCGGTTCCCCGAGGGGAAAGTGATTGTGGTACAGCCGTACCACGTCGCGATCGAGTAGAGTCGAAGCCAAGAGTGAAGAATTGCGCAGGGGGTGCGGCGATGACGGACATCGCCGCTGCGGCAGCAGTGCTGCCTGCGGCCGCTACCCTCTTCACCGCAACTGACACATGAAGCTCGCGGCGTCGTCGATGCTATCCGCCCCTGGCATATCGCTACCTGCGGATGGGGACATAGCGGCCGTGTCCGATCGACTTTCCCATCCGTGGTGCGCGATGCGGCGACGCTGGCGGGCGCTTCACTCCGTTCCACCCAACGATCCAGTGTTCCCACCTTGTCGAACACATGGGGACTCTGCGCACCGTTGTTCGGGCTCATTTCATGGCTCTTGGCGCAGTTGGGAACGAGTCCCCTTGTGGTTGGGCGGCACTGGCCGCCTTTGTCATGCCAAGTGAGGAGGGCAGCCCACAACCGTTTTCGAGAGCACAATTTCACTGCGGCGCGAGAATGGCCACAACTACCGCGGGCTGCTAGACAGGGCCGGCGAGTTGCGGCTGGCTGGGGTCGCGCCGGATCCATTTGTATGCCGCCAATGAGTTCTTCCAGAAGTATTTTTCGGCCACTGCCTGACCCTTAGCGCAAAAATAGTCCCGGACGATTTGGACGATGGTCGGCAGATTATTTACCGCCGGTCCGTTGGGCCAGTCGCTTCCGAAGATCAATTTATCCTCGCCGAATGTGTGGAAGAGGTAATCGAGAAGAGGCTTATAGAGAGCCGGATCGGTTGAGGGTTTGCCGTCCGCAATGCGCATTAGCTCGGAGACCTTGACATAAACCGTAGGCCGCTTGGCCAATTCGCGCAGGTTCGCTTCGACGGCTGTCCTGGCATTGGCATCCAGCCGCCCCATCATGGCGGGAAGGTGATCGACGATGATCCGCAGCCCCGGTACTTTATCGTTGACACGGATGACCGCCTCGATCAGATCGGGCCGTGGGTTGGCCGTGTCCAGAGCCAGACCGGCCTGCTGCATCAGCTTGAGTCCTTCGATGAAGGATGGGTTGGCAACCTGGTCCACCAGGTTGTAGCCCCAGAGGTTGCCATACCGAATGCCGAGAAAAAGCCTGTTCTTGTGATAACGGTCCAGGTATTCCTTGAACTCAGGCTTGTCGGGCTGAAGATTGCCGATCGTGCCGACCATGATCGGATCTTTCTCCTCAACCTCGAGCACCCAGAGGTTGTCTTCGATCCACGGGCTGGCTTCAACCGCAATGGCCCCCACGATTCCCAGCGGCGATGCCAACTTGCGATAGCGCGCGGGCAATGCGGGCTCCGTGTTTGCCCGACCGCCGGAATAGGGAGCGCCCTGTGGCCGCGTTTGGTCGAACAGATGGATGTGGCAGTCGATGATGGGAATCGCCGCCGGTGGAGCTTTGACGGCTGTTGTCGTGCCGGCGAGTGCGGCGCCCACCGTGGAACCCAGAAACGCTCGTCGAGGAAGTTCGCTCATGCTGGTCAACTGTAACACCTGACCAAGGCCGTGGGAGTGGGCGCCGTAGTGCGGCCATCAGCCGAGTCCGATCCGTCCCTCTGCTCTGGTCACCTTCGCCGCTTCTTGCGGATTTCCCGCATCAGCATGCGGGCGTCCCCGGGAGGCTCAAGTTGCCGCAATGGCGCCAGCGTGTCGCACGGGACTCGGCCTGCTATCCGGCCCATCAGTCCGCTTGATAAACTTCCGATATGCTACGGCGTGAATTTCTTGCTGCTTCATCGATGGCCTTGGCGGCGCGCGCTTTGAGGGCGGGCGCAACAACGCAGAGGCGCAACGTGCTCTTCATCGCCGCGGATGACTTGCGGCCGCAACTGGGCTGCTACGGTCACTCGCGGATCAAATCGCCGAATATCGACAAGCTGGCGTCGCAAGGCCTGCGCTTTGATCGCGCCTATTGCCAGCAAGCGGTGTGCGCACCGACGCGGGCGAGCCTTCTGACGGGAACCAGGCCGGACACCACGCGCGTGTATGATTTGCAGACGCCACTCGACACGGTGCGGCCGGATCTGGTGAGCATCCCGCATTACTTCCGCAAGCACGGCTATGAGACGATTTCGTTGGGCAAGATCTACCACCATGCGAATGAAGATCCGCAAGGCTGGAGTGTGGCGCCGTGGCGGGTGAAGGGCAAGTCAGGGCGATGATTATTGGAGGTATCGCGATCCAATCTCGCTGATCGGGGTGCGGCAGAATGACGCGGTTCTTCGGGCGGCTTATGAGCGGAATTTGAAGTCTGGAAAGAAAGCGGCGCCGCCACTCTATGGCCGGGGTCGTGGCCTTCGAGGGTCCGGACGTACCTGACAACGCATATCCGGACGGTTTGACCTGCGACAAGGCGATCGATGAGTTGCGGCGGTTGCAGGATAGGCCGTTCTTCCTGGCGGCCGGATTTTTCAAGCCGCACTTGCCGTTCAACGCGCCGAGGAAGTACTGGGACTTGTATTCGCCCGAGGACATCGAACTGCCATCGCGCAAGGAGTGGCCGGAGAACATGCCGAAGCTGGCGGGTTCGGATTGGGGCGAACTGAGAAGCTACACGGGGATTCCTCCCAAAGGTCCGGTGAACGAGGGCACCATGCGGATGCTGATCCACGGTTACTACGCTTGCGTGAGTTACCTGGATGCCCAGGTGGGGCGCGTGCTTGGGGAATTGGACCGGCTGGGTCTGCGGGAAAACACCATAGTCATCCTTTGGGGCGACCATGGGTGGAAGCTGGGCGACTATGGCGCGTGGTGCAAGCACACCAACTTCGAGCTCGACACACACGTTCCGATGATTCTCTCCGTGCCCGGCCAAAAGCACGCCGGGGAGCGCGACCAACGCACTCGTCGAGTTTGTCGACATCTATCCGACGCTGGCCCAGGCGTGCGGCCTTCAGGTTCCGGCGCAGTGCGAGGGCAAGAGCATGCTACCGCTGATAGATAATCCGCAGCGAAATTGGAAGGCAGCGGCCTTCAGCCAGTACCCGCGCGGCGGCATTATGGGTTACACGATGCGGACAGAGCGGTGGCGTTACACGGAATGGATTTCGCGGCAGACGGGCGAGGTGACGGCGCGGGAGTTGTACGACCACGCCAGCAGCGACGTAGCGAGCGCGAATCTCGCGGACCTGCCGGAGCAGGCGTCCCGGGTCAAGGAATTGTCGGCGATGCTGGATAAGGGACGCGGTTGGCGTAAAGTGCGGGACGAGGTGTAACGCAAGCGCCTGAGAAATCCATCTCTTACGGTTTCGGACTCTATCGTTGGGTGGAGAAATAGCTTAAATGAATCATTATCAACCGTCGGCCAGCCGACGCAGTTTCATCCAGGCCGCCGCGGGCCTCCCCGCGATGCCCATCCGCGGCGCGGCTCGATCCTCTCGCCGCCCCAACATCCTCTTTTTGATGGCGGATCAGTTTCGCGGCGACTGCCTCGGCGCGGACGGCAACCGCGCCATCCACACTCCGAATCTGGACCGGATCGCGCGCGAGGGTGCCCGGTTCCGCTGCGCATATTCCTCGACGCCCACGTGCACGCCGGCCCGTTCGGCACTGCTCACGGGACTGTCGCCCTGGAACCACGGCATGCTGCTCATGCAACGCATGGCTACACACTACCCGTTCGTCAAACCGCAAGCCATGCGGGATGCCGGCTACTACACCACCTCGATCGGCAAGAACCACTTCCACCCGCAGCGCACCTCGCACGGATATCATCGCGTAGTGCTGGACGAATCGAGCCGCGCCGAAACCCCCGAATTCCGCAGCGACTACCGCGCCTGGTTCTACTCGCAGGCGCCCAACCTCGATCCCGACGCCACCGGCATCGGATTCAACGACTATGCGTCGAAGCCTTACGCACTACCCGAGCATCTGCATCCCACGTCGTGGACCGGGCAGACCGCGGTCAGGTTTCTCGAGACTTACAACCGCGCCGAACCGTTTTTCTTGAAAGTCTCCTTCGCGCGTCCTCACAGCCCCTACGATCCGCCCGAGCGGCTCTTCAACCGCTACGCGGGAGCCAGTCTCCCGGCAGCGTCGATCGGCAAGTGGGCCGCCAGGTATATCCCGCGAAGCTGGGAAAAAAGCGACATTTGGCACGGCGACATGGGGCCCGAGCAGGTGCGCCGCTCGCGCCAGGGATATTACGGCTCGGTGAACTTCGTTGATGAATACATCGGGCGCATTCTAGAGGCGTTGGAGAAGCGTGGCTGGCTGGAGGAAACCCTCATCCTCTTCACCGCCGATCACGGCGACATGACCGGGGATCATCACCTGTGGCGGAAGTCCTATGCCTACGAGCCCTCCGCCAGGATCCCCATGCTGTTGCGCTGGCCGTCGGGACTGGTCTCCGCTCCGCGTGGACAGACGCTCACTCAGCCGGTCGAACTGCGGGACGTCCTGCCGACATTCCTGGACGCGGCTTCCGCTGCTCCGTCCAAGCCGTTGGATGGCAGCAGCCTGCTGGCTCTGGCGCGCGGCGATATCGCAGGCTGGCGGCCGTGGATCGATCTCGAGCATGGTGTGTGCTACAACGACGGCAACGATTGGAACGCCCTCACCGACGGTCACTGGAAATATATCTTCCACGCCCGGCACGGCGAGGAGCAGTTGTTCCATCTCGATCGCGACCCTCACGAGGTTGAAGATCTCTCCGCGGACCCGGCCTCCACCTCACAACTGCGCCTCTGGCGCGGGCGTTTGATCGATCACCTCAGCGTGCGCGGCGAGCAGTTCGTACGGGGCGGCGCGCTGGTTACCCGCCCCAAGTCGATACCGCGTTCGCCCAACTTCCCCGCGTGACACCTCCGGCAGAGAGGAAGAGCTGAGCCTGCCGCAGCCTGCGCCCTGGTTGCCTGGCTCGTGGCAACCGCGAGAACGACCTTCGACCGAACCTTCGGCGTAGCGGGCGAAATACGTGCGCCGTGATCATTGGCTACGGCCTGGATTTCGCGCCCGCAGCGATAGTAATAGTTCAGCATGCCGCCCAACCGCTCGCGGCGCAGGACTCCTCCACGATGACCAACTGGGCATTCATCAGGCAGGATCAGCCGGTTGTCTGCCTTTCAGTGTATGCTTGCCACCTTGATCCCGCTAATTGTGCCTCCGGTCACCTATTCCGCTGATCGCGCCTCCGCTCATCTTCATTCCGCTGATCGCGCCTCCGCTCATCTTCATTCCGCTGATCGGGCCTTGGCGGACGGCGCCGCCGCCGGGGGCATCCGGCAAGCACTGCCACTCCCACTGCGGAAACGGCCGTAGTGCTCGTTTTCAAAAACGTTCTGCGATTCATGTCTTGACCTCGCCCTTTTCGCTTAGTATTCGAATGAGAAATCGTCCCGACGCTCACACGCTCTACTACTGCTTCAAGATTTCGGGGACAAACTTTCAATACTGGTGGAAAATTGTAGCACACGCGGTTGTTTGGACACTGCATGATTCACGCTGCGAGTGGTGCGCGTGCAGGGTGGCGTAAGCTCTTGGAAACCACAAGGACTGAGAATCGAGCGCAACGATTGTGCCTGGTGCTAAGTTGTGGATTATGTGTGCGTCCTTGCCTTGCAAGCAGGAGGTCCGCGGTTCGAACCCGCGACCGCCCACCATCGCGTTGATCCGGCAGCCGGGCCGATTCAATGAGAAGCAAATCGTGATGGACCATTGTGGCGCTTCCGTTTACCGCTAGGGAAATCGCATGAGGACCAGATACGCGACGGCGGCGCTGCTGCTGATTGCCGGGCTGGCGGCGGCACTCCCGGCGCACGCGGAAACCAGCGAGGAGCGGCTCGCCTGGTTTCGCGAGGCCAAGTTTGGCCTGTTCCTGCACTGGGGCCCGGGTAGCCTCACCGGCAAAGAGTTGAGCTGGTCGCGAAAAGGTGCGCGGCCGGGCGACATTGTGGCGCTCCAGGAGATCCCCGTCGAGACCTACGACTCGCTCTACAAGCAGTTCAACCCAATCCGGTTCGACGCGAAGGAATGGGTGCGGATCGCCAGGAACGCGGGCATGAAGTACATCGTGCTGGTGACCAAGCACCACGACGGGTTCTCGATGTTCCGCACGGCGTACTCGGATCACCAGATCGGCAGCACGCCCTTCGGCCGTGACGTGGTGAAGGAACTCGCGGACGCCTGCCACGGCGCTGGGATGCGGTTCGGCGTGTACTACTCGCAGCGCGACTGGTATCACCCGGATTACTTGAAGGGCGACAACTCCAAATACACCCAGTTCCTGCACAATCAGGTTCGCGAACTGCTCTCCAACTACGGCAAGATTGACATCATCTGGTTCGACAGTTTCGGCCGCAGCGACCTGCTGAAGGACTGGAGGGTGTACGACCTGCTCTCCATGATCCGGCGCCTGCAGCCGCAGATTCTGGTGAACAACCGGCTCTCGGCCATCGGCTCCCGCAGCGAGCCTCCGCTCGACCTGCAGGGCGATTTCGACACGCCGGAGGAGCGCGTGGGCGCCTTCCAGCATGGGCGGGCGTGGGAATCGTGCATGACGCTGGTGGGGCGGCAGTGGTCCTATCGCCCGCGCGGGCGGATGTACAGCCGGGAGGAGACCATCCGCCACCTGATCAATACCGTCACCGGGGACGGCAACCTGCTGCTGAACCTGGGACCGATGCCGACGGGCGAACTGGAAGCCCGGCAGGTGGAGCGGCTGGGGGAAGTGGGAGAGTGGCTGCGCCGCCACGGCGAGAGCATCTACGCGACCCGGGGCGGACCCTTCCGCAACGGTAAGTGGGGCGGCGCCACCTACCGCGGCAAGACCGTCTACCTGCACGTCTTCGAGTGGAACGGCACGCGGCTTCAGTTGCCGCCCATCAGGGCCAGGGTGCTGCGGGCCACCCTGCTCCAGGGCGGCAGGGTTCGCCTGGAGCAGACCGCCGCGGGCATCCGGCTGTGGCTGCCGGTCGCGAAGCAGGACGCGCTGGACACCGTCGTGAAGCTCGAGCTGAGCGCGCCGGCCGCCCAGGAGATCCCTGGCGGCGCTCCGCTTCCGGGCGCGGAGAATGCCGCGGCCATCGTGCTGGATTCGCCGCTCGAGTACCGGGTGTTCCAACGCACATCCTGGCGCGAGGGCAGGGTGCCGGTGCGTGGGCGCGCCGCGCATCGAATGCCAGGCGGCAGAGGTCCGCGCCGTGGGCGCCGGCCTTCCCGGGCGCTGGGAGGCGGCATCGCTCGACTCCGCCGCCCGCACGTTTCGCGCGGACCTGGCGGTGCCCGCCGGAGGCTGGTACCGGGTGGAGGCGAGGCTGCTCGCGCATGGCCAGCCGGTGGCGCGGGCGGCGGTAGAGCGCGTGGGCGTGGGCGAGGTGTTCGTTGTCGCCGGCCAATCGAACTCCACCAACTACGGCGAGATCCCGCTGGTGACCGACTCGGGAATGATCAGCACATTCGACGGGGCGAAGTGGAGAGTCGCCGACGACCCGCAGCCGGGCGTGCAGGACAAGAGCCGCGGCGGCAGCTTCCTCCCGGCATTCGGCGATGCGCTCTACGCGCGGATCAAAGTGCCCGTGGGCGTCGCCAGTGTGGGGCATGGCGGCACCAGCGTGCGGCAATGGATGAGAAAGGGCGACCGGGTGGACGTGCCGCCGACCTGGCTGAACTTTGTGGTGCCGGTGGGTCCGAACCGGTGGGAGTGCGACGGGCGGCTGTTCGAGGGGCTTGTGCAGCGGATCGGGCAACTGGGCCCGCACGGCTTCCGGGCGCTGCTGTGGCATCAGGGCGAATCGGATGCGAATCAGAAGCCCGGCCACCAGATCGCGCCCGCGCGGTACCGCGCGCTGATGGAGCAGTTGATCCGCAACACCAGGGAGAGGTCGGGGTGGGACTTCCCCTGGTTTGCGGCGCAGGCGACCTACCACACGCCGGACGATCCGGGGTCGCCGGAGATTCGCGCGGCGCAGCGGGCGCTGTGGGAATCCGGCATCGCGCTGGAGGGGCCGGACACCGACGCGCTGACCGGGGACTACCGGTCGGGGGACGGCAAGGAAGTGCACTTCAGCGGCAAGGGGCAGCGGGCCCACGGTGAACTGTGGGCGGAGAAAGTCGCCGCCTGGCTGGACACCGTAGAGCCCAAGCCGCAGCCAGTCGTCCGGCAGCCGTGAGTTTGCCGAACACCTTCCGCAGGTTCGCTCCACGCTAACCTATGCGCACGTGTGCGACACGAATGTGGGCGTGAAGACTCGCGACTGGAAGTTTCGAAATATTCGGCAACACCGCTCCCTGTGGGCGGCGGCTATAAGCTCGTCAGGAGGGATTGCGCAAGATGGGCAGCCACTCTCCGTCCCCGCGAC
>CAVUYK010000021.1:0-213107 GCA_963745655.1 Terriglobales bacterium
GCTCGGTCGTGTGCATGGGCGGGGGTGCGGGCGGCAGTGAGGTGATGACGCCGAAAAAGATGAAGGGTTTGTCCCTGTGGCCTTCGGCTCGCGCTACACCGTTCGGTATCGCGCCCGGAATGGCGCCGCGCTGCTGACCCGGAATGCCCGGCATTTTGCGGCGGCTGTTGCCGGTGTAGGCGTGATGATACAGCGGCAGGTTGAAGCTGCCCTTACCTTCCATCATGCAAAGGTTGAAAGGATTCACTCCCAGCACCCAGTCCAGTTGCCGGTCGGCAAGTTGTGCCGCTCGCGGTTCACCCAGTAGATCGCCCGCCAGGTAGAGCGCCCACGCCTGCGACAGATACATGGTGTTCTGCCCCACGTACCACTCATTCTTCTCTTCGTACGGACGGAAGAACTCTCCCTCCGCGTAGGGCGTCAGGTGGAACGGATTCTCCGCCAGCGCCAGGCTGCGCTCGAACCAGCGGCGCAGCGCCGTGCGGATATTCCCGCTCACTTCACCGGTGGGATAAGCCAGCGCGTAAAGCGCCAGCGCGGCCGGCCGTATGCCATACTCGCCGATGTCCGGCTGCCACAACCCTTGGGCGTCCTGCGCCTGGAGCAAAGCTCGCGCCTGCTTCCACGCCGCGTCACGGTAGCGCTGCTCCCCGGTAAGCGCATGCAGTTCGAGAGACGCCAGCAGCAGGTGCGGACTGGCGGCGTCCTTGATCGCCGCCGCCGCACCGCGCCACAGATCCTGCGCGGCTTCGCGATACTTCCGCACGCCTGTCCCGCGCGCGAGCGCCGCCATGGCCGCCGCGGCCATTGGATTGGGCCCCTCGCCGCGGATGGGACGGTCATCCGCGTTGCCTGGAATATTGTCCGTCTCCTTCTCCGGAGGGCCCCACCACGCCCATCCGGAAAACACCTCGTTGTACAGGATGCCCTTGGCCGGCTGCCACATCTTGTAGACGAAATCGCCGCCCCAGACGGCCTCGTCCAGCAGTTGCCGGCGGGCGTCGGCCGCAATGGATTGGCTTCGCGCCAGGGTCGCCAGCGCCAGGACGGAGGCGGGCGTGTAGCCGTTGTACTCGTTGTAGTCCCCGGCATCGTGCCAGCCGCCCGTCACGTCCCGGTGCCCTCCGCCCAGCTTCGCCTCCAACCTGCCGTCGTCGAGGTGGCAGGCTGCGTGTACGCCTGGAATGGCATAGCCGCAGCGCTGCCAGTAGAAAAAGCGCGCGGCGAACTGCGCCGTCTGGGCAAATAACAAACGCTTTCCGATCCGAAAGGGAAACGACTCGACCACGCCCACACCCACCCGGACGCGTGCGCTATACTTTCCCGGCTTCTCGAACCGGCTGAAATCGCCGGTCCAGTAGTTCGCACCCCAATCGCTCGCGGAGCCTGCATGGATGCGGCCACGCCGGACCAGTTCTCCCCTGAATCGAGGCTTGCCTCGATCATCGATCAATTCGAACCACGCAGGCGCCTCGGTCAGCGGGTCCCGCACTTGCACCACCAGCGTCTTCGTGCGCCCGGTGTCATATCCGATCTGGTTGACGAGAACCGCCACCGGCGCGGCCGCCGGATTCTCCGCGCCCAGGACTGCGGCGGAGCAGAGTAGCGTGGCAATGGTCACTGGAAGCCGCATGGTATTTCGATAGTACCCAACTGCGTTCCTTTAGTGTGAAAATCAGAGGTGCTGGTCCGTGCCCTATGAGACCCTATATTCTGCTTGTTCTGTCAACCACCATGATGCTGACCGCTTCCGATTCGCCACTGTTCACCGCCCGGCCCTTCACCGCCGCTGGCTCGTTCACCGAAGGTATTGAAGGCCCTGCGGTCGATCGCGACGGCAATGTCTACGCCGTCAACTTCGCCCGCCAGGGGACCATCGGCCGCGTCACGCCGGATGGCCGCGGCGAGGTGTTCGTGCAGTTGCCCGAAGGCAGCATCGGCAACGGCATCCGTTTCGACCGCCAGGCGCGCATGTACGTGGCCGATTACGCGAAGCACAACATACTGCGCATCGATCTCCACACCAAGGCCGTCGAAGTCTTCGCTCATGAACCGAAAATGAATCAGCCGAACGATATCGCCATCTCGCCCGATGGAGTTATCTGGGCCAGCGATCCCGATTGGACGAACAGCAAGGGGCAAGTCTGGCGCATCGATACCAAGGGCCGCGTGACGCTGGCCGCCCCGGATATGGGCACCGCCAACGGCATCGAGGTGGACCCCACCGGCAAGATCCTCTACGTGAACGAAACCGTGCAGCGCAAAGTCTGGGCGTTTCGCATCGGGAAGAACGGCGCGCTCACCGGCAAGCGGCTGCTCATCGAGTTTCCGGATTACGGCATGGACGGCATGCGCTGCGACGTCGACGGCAACCTCTACATCGCACGTTACGGCAAGGGCGTTGTGGCGGTGGTTTCTCCCGCCGGAGCGGTCCTCAAGGAGATTGATGTCCTCGGCAAGAGTCCCAGCAACCTCTGCTTGGGCGGACCGGACGGCCGGACCTGCTACGTGACGGAGGTGGAACACCGCCGCCTGGTCGAGTTCCGCACCGGAAAGCCCGGCTTGGAATGGCAGCGCTGGAAGAAAGCCAGGTAGACCCGGTCGCGTTCCGGCCGCCTCGGAAGATACACGAAGGTGGTTGGGTGTATATTGCCTAGTGGCCGCGAATGATGCTCCGCGTGCCAAATCCCGGGGGAGACAGATGAGTTCTGATCAGAACCGCCGCGAGTTTCTGGGGGCCGCCGCCACCACGGCGGCCTTCACCATCGTTCCGAGACATGTGTTGGGAGGGCCGGGCGTGGTGGCTCCCAGCGACAAGATCACCCTGGCCTACATCGGCGTAGGCACGCAGGGCTTGCGGGAGATGTTGGGCTTGCTGGCGCTGCCGGAGATCCAGATTATTTCGGTGTGCGATCCCAGCAAGGACGCGGTGGAGTACCGGGACTGGTCGAAGACGTCGATCCGGAATTCGATCCGACGGGTGCTCGGGAAGCCGGACTGGAGCGTCGGCGAGGGCAATATTCCGGGCGGCCGGGATGTCGGCAAGGAAATCGTCGAGACATATTACTCGAAAGAACGGCCCGGCGGTGGCTTTCAGGGCTGCTCGGCCTATGCGGACTTCCGCGAACTGCTGGACAAGGAGAAGGACCTGAACGCGGTCAAGATCATGACGCCGGATCATCTGCATGGGGTGATCAGCATGGCGGCCATGAAGCGGGGCAAGCACGTGATCGTGCACAAGCCCATCGCGAACCGGCTGAAGGAAGCCAGGTTGGTGATCGAGACCGCTCGCGAGACGGGCGTGGCGACGCACTTCTCGCCGTGGGACTGCCAACGGATCGATGGAGCAGGTGATGGCGTGGATCCAGGATGGCGCAATCGGCACGCTGCGCGAAGTCCACAACTGGACGAATCGTCCCGTGTGGCCGCAGTACGCGCAGATCCCCACCGATACGCCGCCCGTGCCGAGAGGGTTCGATTGGGACCTGTGGCTGGGACCGGAGGCGGAACGGCCCTATCATCCCAACTACACGCACATGGTGTTTCGCGGCTGGTACGACTTCGGAGGCGGCTCCATGGCGGACATGGGCCACTACAGTCTGTGGACGGTCTTCAACGCGCTGGAATTGGCGGGACCGACGAGCATCGAGCCGATGCTGAGCCACCAGTGCGTGATGAACGGCAACACCGTGACGAATATCAAGAACGATTTTTCCTTCCCGGCCGCCTGCTCGGTGCGCTTCAAGTTCCCGGCGCGCGGTCCAAGGCCGGCCGTGGACCTGATCTGGTACGACGGCGGGATGAAACCGCCAACACCCGAGGAACTGGAAGAGGACGGCAAGGAACTGCCCGCCGAAGGGATGATGTTCGTCGGCGACAAGGGCAAGATCCTGGCGGGCTTCCGTGTGGAGGATCCGCGGCTGATTCCGGAGCGCAGGATGCGCGGGTATAAGATTCCCGAGGCGCCTCCGAAGCGGCGCCGCGAACTGGGCGAGACCTCGTCGGGCATGCAGCAGTGGATGGCCGCTTGCCGGGGCGGGAAACAGTCGCCGGGGAGCTTCCTCAATGCGGGTCCCATCTCGGAGGCCATGAACCTGTACGCCGTCGCGCTGCGGACGCGCCGCAGGCTGAAGTACGACGCCGGCGCCGTGAAGATCACCAACGTACCGGAAGCGAACCAGTACCTGGCGCGCGAATACCGGAAGGGATGGGAGCCTGGAGTGTGATGAGGGAGACCATGACAAGACGCGATTTCGTTCGAAGTAGCGGCGCCGGCGCGGCCGCCGCCGGGTGCCTGTCTCTGAAATTAGGAGCCGATCCTCTTAAGATGCCGATAGGGTTTCAGGTCTATCCGGTCAGGGACCTGATCGCGAAGGATTTCGCAGGCACTTTGCGGCAAATCGCGGCCTTGGGATACCGGACAGTGGAGATGTGCTCGCCATCCGGCTATGCGAAGTCGGGCTTCGCTTCGCTGGCCGGGATGAAGGGCGGTGAAATCCGGCAGGTGATCCAGGCAGCCGGGCTGCGCTGCGAGAGTTCGCACTTCCAGTTCCGGGAGATGAAGGAGAACCCTCAGGAGAGGATCGCCTTCGCCAAGGAACTGGGCCTGAAACAGATGATTGTCGCGAGTTTCGGCTTGCGCAAGGACGCCACGCTGGCCGACTGGACGGCAGCCGCCGCCGAGATGAACCGGATCGGCGAGCAAACGCGGAAGGCCGGCATCCAGCTCGGTTACCATAATCACGACGGGGAGTTCCATCCGATCGATGGCGTCCTGATCTACGACGCGCTGATGAAGACCCTGGATCCGCAACTGGTCAAGATGCAGTTCCAGGTGTCGGTGATCAGTCTCGGTTTCGCGGCTCCGCCGTTGTTCCAGAAATATCCGGGGCGATTCGTTTCGCTCCATCTCATGGACTGGTCGCCAGCCGAAAAGCGGACCGTGCCGGTGGGGCAGGGCGTGATCGACTGGAAAGCGCTTTTCGCCGCCGCGCCGGCCGGCGGGGTGAAGAACTACTTCGTCGAGATGTCCATGGACGCTCTTAAAGCGAGCTATCCGTACTTACACAAGCTGACAGTCTAAACACAGCGTCCGAATTCATTGCGGATCTCTGAAACCGCTCTCTCACGGTCGCGGCTCGGAAGCCGGATCTGAGCCGCGACCGTGAGGGAGCGGACCCGCAATCACATTGGACGCCGTGTTTAGACCGCAGCCGGCGCGAAACATTTGGAGGAACCCGTATGAATCGCCGAAACTTTCTGCGGCTGGGCGGGGGCGCGTGGGCTTCCCGCATGCACGCCGCGACGGACCGGCCGAACATCGTCCTCATTTATGCGGATGATGTCGGCTATGGCGACCTGGGCTGTTACGGCGCGACTTCCGTCAAGACGCCGAATCTCGACCGCCTCGCCGCGAGCGGCGTGCGATTCACCGACGCGCATTCTTCCTCCGCGACTTGCACGCCGAGCCGCTATTCCATGCTCACGGGCGAATACGCCTGGCGCAAGAAGGGCACCGGCATACTCAACGGGGATGCCGGTCTGATCATCGATCCCAGCCGTCCCTCCCTGCCCCGCATGCTCCAAAGCGCGGGCTATCGCACCGGCGTGGTCGGCAAGTGGCACCTGGGCCTTGGCTCGGGCAAGGTCGACTGGAACACCGAGATCCGGCCCGGTCCGCTCGAGATTGGTTTCGATTCCGCTTTCATCATGCCCGCCACCGGCGACCGGGTGCCCTGCGTGTACGTGAAGGACCGCCGCGTGGTGAACCTGGATCCGAATGACCCGGTCAAAGTCGATTATGCGAAACCCTTTGCCGGCGAGCCAACCGGCCGGCAAAACCCGGAACTCCTCAAGATGCGCGCCAGCCATGGCCACAACATGGCGATTGTTAACGGTGTCGGCCGCATCGGCTACATGAGCGGCGGTAAGTCCGCGCTCTGGGTGGATGAAAACATGGCCGACACCTTCACACAGAACGCGCTGCAGTTCCTTGAACAGAATCGCGGGAACCCTTTCTTTCTCTACTTCGCAACCCACGACATCCACGTGCCGCGCCTGCCGAATCACCGTTTCACCGGCAAGACCACCATGGGCCCTCGCGGCGACGCCATCGCGGAGCTGGATTGGTCCGTAGGTCAAGTGCTTGACCGCCTCGACCGTCTGGGCCTCGCCGAAAAGACGCTGGTATGGTTTTCCAGCGACAACGGCCCCGTAGTGGATGACGGCTACCAGGACCAGGCCGTCGAAAAGCTCGGGAGCCATAAGCCCGCCGGGCCGTTGCGCGGAGGCAAGTACAGTAACTTCGAAGGCGGCACGAGAGTACCGTTGATCACCCGCTGGCCCGGGCGCATCAAGCCGGGTGTGTCAGGCGCCCTCGTCGGCCACCAGGATTTCTTTGCCTCGCTCGCCAGCCTGACCGGCCAGAGACTTTCGAGCGATGCCGCGCCGGACAGCTTCAACGTCCTCCCCGCCCTGCTCGGTGAATCCGCAGTGGGCCGCGAAACGATTGTCGAGCACGCCCGCGCGCTCTCCATGCGCAAGGGCGACTGGAAGATGATCGAGCCCAGCAGTGGTCCCAAAATCCAGGTCAGCACCAACACGGAACTTGGCACCGGTCCCGACCCGCAGCTCTATCAGGTTTCCAAAGATCGCCACGAACAGCACGACCTCGCCGCCCGGTTTCCGGACAAAGTAAAGGAACTCTCCACTCTGCTCAATCAGGTCCGCTCCGCCGGCCGGAGCCGGCCGTGACCGCGCGCCCTGCCGGGCCGTGTACGCCCTGACGTTACTGGTAGAACTCCCGCTTGTGCTGTTCGGCGTAACCTTTGAGCCGCGCGGCGACCTCCGGGAATTTGTCGATCACGTTGGTGGTTTCGAACGGGTCCTTCTCCATGTCGAAGAGGGAAAGCTCAATGCGGGCCTGCCGGTACTTGCCGGCCTGTGCCGTCTCGACCCGCCTCCACCAAGGTCCGGTATTCGTGCGGCACGTGCAGCTTCCAGTGCCCGTCTCCGCTGATGACGCCCTCGAAGATGCGGCCCGTGCAGAAGGGGTAATACTCGTGCGGGTTGATCGCGCCGGGTTTTCCGGAAATGAGGTCCCAAAGGTCCAGACCATCGATGGGTTCTTCGGGAGAGCGGCGCCGGCCAGGTGGGCGAGCGTGGGCAGCAGGTCCACCGAGCAGAGGGCTCGCTTCGAAACGGAGCCCGCTTGGATCTGGCCCGGATAGCGCATGATGCAGGCGCTGCGGGTGCCGCCATCGAAACCGGTTCCCTTGGCCTCGCGAAAGGGAGTTTTGCCGGCATGGTTGCCGTAGGAAATCCAGGGGCCGTTGTCGGAGGTGAAGATGACCAAGGTATGGTCTTCCACGCCCGCGGCTTTCAGCGCCTTGGTGATTTCGCCGACGGACCAGTCGATCTCCATCATCACGTCGGCGTATAACCCCGCGCCCGACTTGCCCTTGAACTTCTGGCTGCAAAACAGTGGCACATGCGGCATGGAGTGGGGAACGTACAGCAGGAACGGATGGCTCCTGTTCCGCCGGATGAAATCGACGGCATGCTCCGTGTACCACGTGGTCAGCATGGGCTGATGTTCTTTGGTGACCCGCTCGATCTTGATTTTGCCGTTCTCCCAGAAGTGCAGCGGCAAATTGCGGTAGGCCTCCGGATGTTCAGGGTGAAACTCCCACATGTCGTTGGAGTACATCAATCCGCACGACTCATCGAATCCCCGCGCCGGCGGACGTGTGTCCGGCTGATCGCCGATGTGCCACTTGCCGAACACGGCGGTCCTGTATCCACCGGCCTTGAGCACCTCTCCCATGGTGGCGAACTTGGGGTCGAGCCCCCTGGCATTGGGAGGGTGCGCCCCGAAGACCTTGGTCCGCCCGGGATAGCATCCGCTGAGCAGGGCGGACCGGGACGCCGAGCAGACCGCCTGCGGCACGTAGAAATTATTGAAACGGCAGCCCTGGCTGGCCAACCGTTCGACATTCGGCGTGGGATAGCCGGTCCTGCCAAACGGCCGGAAATCGGCCCAGCCGGAATCGTCGAGAAAGATGATGACGAAGTTCGGCCGCTTACGCCCGGCGCCTTGCAGCATGCGTGGCAATTCGAGAGCAGCCGTCCCCAGGCCGGCAGTCCACAGGAAATCTCGGCGGTTCAGATTGATATTCATGTGCTCATCCTGGCTTGAATCAAGAGTATATCCCGCCCCGCAGGAATGGTGCCAAATCCGGCGGCCATGCCAGCGGGTTTCAGGAACGCGGCGGAGTGGCGGCAGCGAATCGACGCTCCCCCGTGGGCTCCATAAACGGCGCCCGCCAGTCTCCATTCGCGACTTTCCGAAACCGCTGGCCGACCCGTCGGCCGGGGCTGATCTTGAAGTGTAACGAGATGCGGTCCTGGGCGCGTCTAAGTAGTGGAGGCGCTTATGGCAACCCGGTCCGGTTGGTCGATTCTTCGGACGGTGGCAGCTATCTGCGCGCTGCTGATCGCCCTCCCCGCAAGCTTCGCTCAAACCCCGGCGGATCCGCCTTCGGAAAACCCGGACATGCAACAGGCGGCGCCACTTCTATCGCCTGACCAATTGGATAACCTGGTCGCGCCCATTGCGCTGTACCCCGATCCGCTGCTCAGCCAGGTGCTGGCCGCCAGCACGTATCCGCTGGAGATCGTGGAGGCGCAGCAGTGGCTCGGGCAGAACAGCGACCTCCAGGGAGTTCAACTGATGGACGCCGCCAAGGGACAGAACTGGGACCCCAGCGTCCAGGCCCTGGTAGCGTTTCCTGATGCGCTGGAGTTGTTGGCCAGCGATGTCCGGTGGACCACCGATCTGGGGGATGCGTTTCTGGCCCAGCAGGCCGATGTGATGAGCGCGGTGCAGAGAATGCGCCTGCGCGCCAAGGCAAACGGCAAGTTGAACAGCACTCCCCAACAGGTGGTGACAACGGACGACCAGGACGGTCAGAGTGCCATCGAGATCCAGCCGGCCGATCCGCAGGTGATTTACGTTCCGATGTACAGTCCGACTTACGTCTGGGGTGAGCCGGTCGGGGGCGGCTATTACGATATGTGGTACCCAGCGGACTTCGGGTTCGGGTTTGGATTCGGCCCAGGCATTTACATGAGCAGCTACTACCCGGGGTGGGGCGGCTGGGGGGGCTGGGGTTGGGGCTGCGGTTGGTTCGGCCAAGGCTTGTATCTCAATACGGGTTTCTTCCCCCGGTACGGGTTCCGCGGAGGCTACCATGGAGGCTTCGGGGGCCATGGACACGGAGGGCGGGTTGGCTGGCAGCACAATCCAGGCCACCGCATGCGTATTCCATACCCTAACCGGGCGGTGGCGCGCCAGTTTAACTCGAACCGATTCAGTTCGGGCCGCTCCGGCGGTGCCAGAATGAACAGCGGCCAGTTCACCGGCAGCGCACGAGGATTCACGCGATCCGGTAACTCCGGATTCCGATCGGGCAATCGTGGCTACACAGGGTCCGGCCGGCAAGCCTCGCCGGCTTATGGCGCGGGCGTCCGTTCGCAGGGCTACCGGAGCGCCCCATCGTATAACCGGTCGTTCGGACGGAGCTACTCGTCGCCGCGATCCTACTCGACGCCCCGCCAGAGCTATTCCGCGCCGCGATCCTACTCGTCGCCGCGCCAGAGCTATTCCGCGCCGCGATCTACTCCGCGCCGCGATCCTACTCCGCGCCGCGCTTCTCCGGCGGAGGTTCGGGATTCTCCGGTGGACGCTCCGGCGGAAACTCCGGCTTCTCTGGGGGCCGATCGGGTTCCTTCGGCGGTCGCGGCGGCGGAGGCGGCGGACACCGCCGGTAATCGACCAATCTGCCATCTTCTCCGGCGGTTGAAACCAGCCCGCTAACCTCAACACGAGTTCCTAACGTTCACGCTTCACGGATCTGAAACTCTATCGGGTGCCGCCCATCGTCGCCATCGGTACCGGCGCGAATTGGCGCGACGCAACGTAGAATAGAACTAGGATCCGCGGCTGTGAACGAGCGGTCCCTGGAGGGGTTCATGCATCGTAGAGGGTTCCTGCAACTTTCAACGGCCGCCGTCGGCCTGACCGCACGCGCGGATGCACCCATGCCCATGACCACGTTGGGCAAGAGCGGGCTGCGAGTGTCGCGCTTCTGCCTCGGCGGCTATCACATGGGGAAGGACGGTGAGGAGAACGGCATCCGCATTGTCCATCGAGCCATTGAACTCGGAGTGAATTTTCTCGACAGCGCCTGGCTTTACAACCAGGGCGGGAGCGACGAGATCTACGGCAAGGCGTTGCGCGGAGGTCTGCGGCAGAAAGTCCTGCTGATGGGTAAGGCGGAGAAACGGACGCGCCCGGAAGCCATGCAACAACTCGAAGACACGCTGCGCCGCATGCAGACCGACTATCTGGATCTCTGGCAGTGCCACCAGGTGACTACACAGGAGGAGGTCGACAGGATTCTGGCCCCTGGAGGTTCTCTGGAGGCTTTCGTCAAGGCTAAGGAACAGGGCAAGGCGCGCCACATCGGATTTACCGGGCACCGCGATCCGGCCATTCACCAGCGCCTCCTGGACGCATTCGACGGCTGGGAAACCGTGCAACATCCCGTTAACCTCATCGACCCGCATTACCAGAGTTTCATCCACAGCGTACTGCCCAACATCCGCAAAAAGGGGCTCGGACTCATCGCCATGAAGAGCAACGCGATGGGCAACATTCTCAAGAACAGGATCGCCACCATCCCGGAGTGTTTGAGGTTCACGCTTAGTCAGGACGTGGATGTGGTGGTGTCAGGCGTCGAGACGGTGGACCAGCTCGAGGCGAACGTCGCCGTCGTCAAGTCCTTCCGGCCCATGTCAAAGAAAGAAATGTCCGCGCTTCTCGAGCGCACCAAGAAGGGCCCTGTCGGCGACTCCATCGAGAACTACAAGCGAAAAGCCTGAGCCGGATTTTTGGTTTCGAGGTCCTTGGGAGTACCCGGACTCGCCCACCCGGACCGCGACTGCTTGCGCCGCCCGACCTGGGAAACTCTCTCGGGCGGCAGACACGGACAGGAACGGATGTGCGGATCCGGAATTGGCTACCAACAACCGTCCTTGTATCATATGGCTTATGCTGCCGGCGTCGGGCGAGGAGCAGGTTAGCTGGGCGCGGCCGGGTCTTGCCTGCCGCGCCGCCGCGATCTTCCAGGTGCTGCGCCCGCCGCACTGGCTGAAGAATGGCTTTGTGCTGGCCCCGCTGATCTTCTCGCGGTCGTTTCACAACCCCGAACTGCTCCTGGCCGCGGTCTGGGCCACCGTGGCCTTCTGCCTGGCTTCCTCGACCGTTTATGTCTGGAACGATTTGTGGGATGCGTCCCAGGATCGCAGGCACACGGAAAAGCGGCACCGCCCTATCGCGGATGGCAGACTCTCTACGGCCGGGGCGGCTCTGCTGATCCTGTTGCTACTCGCGCTGCTGTCCCTGCCCCTGCTCCGGGCGCCCGCCGCCGCCCCGCCTCTGTTCTGGTTTGTGGCGCTCAACACAGCCTACACTCTGGCCCTGAAACAACTGCCCTGGGTGGATATCACCGTGTTGGCCGCCGGATTCCTGCTGCGCGTGTACGCGGGGGCCGCGGCGATTCACGTGACGCTGTCGGTCTGGATGCTCACGGCGACCATCGCTCTGGCTTTTTTTCTCGCGGCGCTCAAGCGGTATTCCGAACTGATGTCCCATGGCGATGCGGCGCGGCCGGCCTTGGCTTGCTACCGGCCTCTGCATCTTCGCTGGGCGGCGCTGGCGGCCGGCGCGGCCGCGCTCGGCTGCTACACGTTATTCATCGCTCTGGTTCGAACAGCGCTTCTACCGACGATGCTACCGGTAGTGTTCGGCGTGGGGCGCTACTACTGGCTGGTCATGCATCGCAGCGGAGGCGGCTCCCCATTACTGCTGATCGCGCGCGATCCCTTATTGCTCCTCGCCACGCTGGGGTGGGCCGCCGGCAGCGTGATGGCCTTGTGGTAGCACCGGTTCCGCCTTCCGCTGCACCACCACGATGGTAAGCTTCGGGCCTGGTCTGCTGACGCGTCCCACCGGATTCATGGGCAGCAGGAAGGCGTCGATCCGATCGAGATGCGCCCCGTGCATACTGGCCGGGAACGGACTGAACTCGACCCGTTCGATCACGCCATCCGGCGCGATGCGACCTTCCGCCGAGCCGATGGTCGGGAGTGGATAAGAAGCTGTCACGACGGCGACCCTGCCGCCCGGCACTTCCTCGATCGCAACATTGCGGTACACCTCGCGCCCCGCGCCCGCCCGCTCCAGCAGCAAGCGGTACAACTCGGACACGACACGGCCCGACTCCCTGCCATACAGACCATAAGCGTAGGAGATCCTGCGCCGCAGCGAGGCGGCGGACTCCCGGACCTGCGGCTCGCTTTCCGGTGGGCCGAACAGAACCACCGGCACCTCCGACGAAACATTCGCTTCGATCCATCGTCCCGCCTGGGTTCGAGTATCCTCCCGCCCCAGCAGCACAACCAGGCCCAACGCACCCGCCGTCTGCCACGCGAACACCGCCACGGCGAATCCGTATGCCAATGGCGCCATCCGGCGCCGTGTGGACCAGCGCGCCATCACCCACGCCGACAACACGGCGATGCCCGGAAGCGCCGGTAGCACATACCGGAACGGAACCGCGTGCCGGAACCCGAGCAGCGCCACGAGAAACGGAAACGTCCCCAGCAGCAGGATCGCCAGCCCTACCTTCCTCTCGCACTTGCTCAACAACCACCCGGCCGAAGCCGCCGCCAGCAGCAGGCCGGCCCAACTTCCCGGCCCGTAGAGCAGAGGCAGAAGCACGTCATCGAATGCGCGGGCGGCCTCCCACCCCGCGTAGCCCGTGCCCTGTCCGCGGTAGAACGCGTTGAAAATGGTAAGCACCGCGCCTGCCGATTCCCCGTGAGAGAGGAGCACATGCGGATTCAGAACCGCGAACACGGCGCCGGCCAGCATCCCCGCCAACCCCAAGTCCAAAACCAGGCGTCGCCACGCCCGGAACCCGTTCTTCGCCACGATTGCGTAAACCAAAGCGGGCGACGCCAGGATGGCCGTGTATTTGGTCGAGACCGCCAGGCCTAGCAGTACGGCGGAGAGGATCAAGCACTTCCGGCGCGCCGTTTCGGACGATTCGGTGTAGCGCATCGCGAACAGCAGCGATGCCGCCGCCAGCAGCGTCATCAGCGTATCCGTAACTCCGAAATGCGCATCCCTTACGGCCAGCGGCGAAACCGCGTACCAACCCGCCGCCGCCAGCGCCCATCTTCGCGGGCAAATCCTGCGCGCTAAGTGGTAGACCACCAGCACCAGGAGCGTGCCACTCGCAATGGAGACCCCACGCGCCACCATGAAGAACGCCGACGGCTGGGAGGCGAAGTCCGTCCAGGGCTTCAGAAAGAGCGCGTAGATCACGGCGCAGACCTCCGTCATCAACGCCGGATATGCGAAGAACCCGGGATGCCCGTGTCTTTCGAACAACGGAATGGCCGCCTGCACGATCAGCGACTCGTCGGGCCGGATATAGAAATTCGAGAGCAGCGGCATCCCGAACCCGCATCCGTAGATGCGTAGAAACGCGGCCAACCCCAGCACGATCCCCAGAGCCCACCGGCTACTCCATCTTGGTCGCATGGATGAAAAGATAGGGTCCTTCCCGCGCCGGCCAGGAAGCGGCCGTGAGCGAATCGAACCAGTTATCCCACAAAACGTTGGCCCAGGGCCGGCGCGACCAGGTCCACCGCCCGGTCATACGCCGGCACAACCACCGCCAGGCGCTGAAGTAGTGCGCGGCGTCAAACACACGGTGCGCCCTCGGCGACAGATAGTAGAAGCTCCGGTCAACCCGGAATCCACGGTTACCGAGCAACCGTTCCCAGTGTTCGATCGGGTAGGTGTGAAAATGCCTGGAGTGGCCGTTGAACCACCGGGCGTATCTCCCCGTCACCCGGCTGCCGAGCAGCATGGCGCCGAACTGATGGCTGGGCGCCGTCAGTACCAGGCGGCCGCCCGGCTGCAGCACCCTCCGGCATTCGTCCAGCGCCGCCTCCAGCTTCCGAATGTGCTCCAGTACCGAATTGCCGATCACCGTCGAGAAGGTATCCGCGCGGAACGGGAGTGCCGTGGCATCGGCGGCCACCAGTCCACGGTGGACGTGGCGCACCCGCGCTTCACCGAGCGCGCTCACGCTCCAGTCGATACCGCAGTTGGCCGTGTCCGGGAAGGCGTGGGAGGCGAACAGTCCGTCGCCGCAGCCCAGATCGAGCACTGGTTCGGCGAAAGGCCCGGCTTCCCGCATCAGCGCGCACTCCACGCCGCGCACGATGGCTGCGAACAGGGGAGCTTCTCGCAGATAGGCGCGGACAAACTCGCGCGGCGAGGCATTCATCGCATCAGTTCCTCCAGCAGTTCTTCGAACCGCTCGATCGAGCGCGAGCGGCGAAAACTGCTGCCGGATGCGTTCCGGAGACTGAACATATTGCGGGCGGTGCGCGAGCACGTCGCCGATGGCTTCGGCGAGAGCTACCGCATCTCCCGGCGGCACCAGCCGGCCCATCCCCGTCCAGCGGACCGGCATTCTCATTCCGGGCAGATCGCTCGCCACCACGGGCGTGCCGCACAGCATCGCTTCCGCCTGCACCAGGCCGAAACTCTCCGTACTGTTGCGGCTGGGAAGCACGAGCACATCGCAGGCGGCGTAGAAGGCCGCCAGATCGGGCTCCAGCAGCGCCGAGGAGGCGGCATCGATCCCGCAGTTCCGCCAGGCGAACGAGAATCTTCCGCCGGTAGGCGGCTTCGCCCACCACCGTATGGGCGTTGCCGGCCAGCAGCAACCTGGCATTGTGTCCGCTCTCGACGATCCGCGGCAGCGCATCGGCGAGCACTTCGATTCCCTTCTCCGCCGCCAGACGTCCGGCGAATCCGATCAGCTTTTCTCCCTGCGGCGAGTGCGCATCGCGCAATGCAAGTACTCTGCCGGGATCCGGTTTCGAAATCTCGATGGTGTGAGGAACGATCCGGACTTTGTCCCGGAATCGCGACGCGAACGCGCTGGCCAGCCGCGTAGTCTTCCGTACCTACCACGATCGCGCAAGCCGCCTCCGCCGCGACTCCATGCCCCCACCCGGCGATGGATTCCAGCAGCCGCGCCGTCCACGTTCCGGGCAGCCGCAGGTCGCACGCATAATCGATCACCAGCGGTTTCCCCAGGCGCCGCGCCCATCGCGCGGCGGACCATGCTTCAGGCGGCGTAGCCGGCAGCCACAGCACCACCGCGTCGCTGGCCTCCATCAGATCCCCGAGCATTGAGTGGTAACCGCTCATCAGGACGCCCTTGCCCGCGCGCAGCGCCACCGGCCGCCGCAATACGCGCACGCCGCGCACTTCTTCTTCCATCGGCAGCAGGGCCGCGTGTTGCGAGGTAAGCACGGTGACCGAGTGCCCGCGCGCCGCCAATGCCTCCGCACGATTGGCCGCGCTCTGGGTGAGTCCTGATATGTGTGGCCGGTAATAGGTAAGCAGGAACAACCAGTTCATCGCCAACCACGCATCCGGCACGCATCGCGGAATCGCGAGTATGCCTGCAACCGAAAGCGGAGCATCTCAGCGAAGCACCGGAACCCCAGCGTCACGGCCTTCCTGCCGCCGATGGAAGCCTGGCCCGCGCGCCGGGCACGATGCCGGACGGCTACTTCGCGGACCGCCAGGCCCGAGCCCGCCGCCATGGCCGACAGAATCGCGTTCGGGGCAAATACCCACTTCGGCCCGTAGGCCATCAGCATCCCCAGCAGATCCGCCTTCATCAACCGGTAGGGCACGTTGGGATCGCGCAGCCGGACGCGCAACAGCACCTCGGTGAGGCGGCGGTTCACTCCACTTAAGATTTTGCGCAGCCACGCATCGACGCGGTTCTTGCGATACCCAAGCACGAACGGACTGTATTCGCGCTCTCTCCAGAGGGCCTCGAAATCGTCCGGCGTGAACTGCCCGTCGCTGTCCACCTGGAAGACCCACAACGCCCCCGCGTCGATGGCTTCGCGATATCCCTGCAACACCGCCGGCCCGTGCCCCTGATTCGTCTGATGCCTCACCCGCAAGGCTACCATGCGAGCTGGAGAGTTCATCCAGCAGCGCGCCCGTCCGATCGCGCGAGCCATCGTCCACCGCAATCAGCACGAACCCGTGCTCCTCGGCGAGCGCGAGCCATTCCAGGCATACGGGAACGATGCAGGCCTCTTCGTTGTAAGCCGGCATGACGATGGCGCACTCCGGACGCGTACTCATGGCCGGAGCACGGCCCCCGCCACCAGGCCGTCGCGAATAGAATCGGCGATTCCCTGGAACGTCCACCGGGCATATCGCCCCACCATGCGCACACCGTTTTCTTCCAGGGCCTCCAGCGCCGCCTCCCGCCAGCGCGAGTCCGGACGTTTCCACGTGTAGCCGACCTCCACCCAGGTCGCGTCCGCGGCCTCCACCTCCGTGACGAAACCCCAATCCTGAAGCTCCCGGACAACCGCGGCCGTGTATTCCCGTTCCGCTTCCCGCGGCATCCGGGCGCCGTCCCGGAAGGCGCGCTCCACGTAGATTCCGACCAGATCCGGACGGCCTCCGGGGACGAAACCACCATCTACATTGCTGTAGAACCCCACGCGAAAAAAACCGCTGCGGCTCCGCGGCACGTACAGCCAGTGCACATCCGGACAGCGCTTTCCGCGCCGCGCCCCGATGTTGAGAACCAGGACCGCCGTCGAAGGGTCGGGCGTTTCCGCGATCTTCAGACCGCATAGCTCGATCGTCCGGTTCAATGGCAGGGTCGAAATCAGATTCACGTAACCGAGCGACGCCCCGTCTTCGAAGTGGACTTCCCGAGCGGCCAGGTCGATCGCCCGGACCACGGCGCCGCAACGCAGATCGCATCGCTCGGCCAGACGCCGGGTGAGATGATCGAGACCCTGCTCCGGATACCGGAAACGGCTGTTGTAGGTGGCTGCGGCGTTCCCCTGGGTACCCACCGTGGGACTCTTGTAAGCGTCCTGGGGCGCGATCTCCGTCCATAGCCCCGCAGTGTAGGCTTCATGGAACGGCCCAAAGAATAGTGTGGTGAGCGAGGGTCCGTACCTCGCTTCCAGCCACTGCCGCATGGTTCGAATCCCTTCCATCCGGTTCTGGCGCATCTCATGCCGGGCTTGATCGGCCTGAGCAGTGCCTAGAAAATCCAGGTGATTTTGCAGGGGATAGGGCACCAGCAGGTCCCCGTCCGGGAAGAACACCGCGGCCCGGCGTTCGTAGGAGCGCAGGGGAGACAGCCGTTCCAGGAATCCCATTACCTGCGGATCCCCCCGAAAATCCAATGCCCTCCACCCACTTCGAACCGGTACGCGTGCCCCGCTCCGCCGGCGCTCGCGTAGTAGGAGGCGCACAACCCTCCCGGCTCCGGCCGGGCCTCGCACACCGGCACGCCTGAGGCGTATCCGGCGGCCAGACCCGTCACCCCGCCGCCCAAAATCAGTGCCTCCACTGGTGGCATTTGAGAAGTCAACATCATATCGCGTTTGCGATAATGAGGCCTGCCCGTATCCGCGACCACCGCATGCCATCCATGGCCGCCCAACTCAGGTTCTCCAGACTGCTGGCCGCCGTGCTGCTTGCGAATCTCTCCAGCCTGGTGATTCTCAATGGCCTCTCCCTGCCGGTGCGCGCCACGCTGTGGATTTACCCGTCGGCCTTCCTGGCCGCTGCCGCGTTGTTGTTCAGCCCGTCCGCCCGCGCCCCGCGCATGCCCGTGCCGCGTTCCATGATCTGGTTCGCCCTGATCGTCGTCGCCATGCTCACGGTTCCCCGCTTGACCTACCTGCTTGAATGGCTCCCCGGCAATGCCGTGATCGCACAAGCCGACGACTACGGCCGTCTCGCCGAACTGGTCAGCATGACACTGTCGGATGCCTATCCGCTCCGGCACCCCTCCAACCAGCATTATCTGCTGTCGCACTACTACACCGCGCTCTATCCCATGGCGTGGCTGAAGCTGGCTGTGCCGTGGCTCACGCTCAAGGATTGCATCGTCCTGGGCAACCTCCTCTATCACGTCCTGTTTGTCTTTTCCCTTCTGGAGATGGCCACGCGCTGGCTCCCCTCACAGCGCCGCGCATTTCTGTTCGTCTTCCTGGGCACCGTGATGGCGGGGCTGGACTGGATCTTTCAAGTCCATCTCCCGTTTGCTCACGACGAACATTGGAGCCGGCCGGTCTTCGGCGCGCTGCGCGAAGTTTCCGGTTCTTTCACGGCCTATTACTGGGTTTTTCACCATGTCGCGGCTCTGTTCAGTTTGTTAGTCGCCCTGCTGCTCGCGCACACGCTGCGGTTCCGCCATCGCCGCGTGAAATGGCTTCTGATCGGGTTGCTCGCGATCAATGCCTTATACTCGAGCGTCTTCGTATTCTTGTCCGCCGTATGGGTGGGCGCACCGTGGTGGTGGAGCCTGGCGCGACGCACCTGGAGTACGCGCGTTTTCCTGGTGCTGCTGTTAGCCGGTCTGCAGCCGCTCTTTCTGTTCTTCGGACGGCTCGATCCGGGCGCCTTCTCGTGGAATCCGGTGATCCTCATACATGCCGGTTTCCCCGCGTGGGATGCGTTTGCCTCGTTCGCCCTCTATGTGGTCGCCATCGCGTGTGTCGACCTGGGGGCCATCCCGCTCATGCTGCTGTGGGTGGCGCGAAAATTCACGCGGCGCGAGCGATGGGTCTTCGCCGCCTCCGGGATCTTTCTGGCTTCGACCTGGGCCATCGAGTCCATCGGGTACAACAACTACACTATGCGCGGCATGCTGCTTCCGGCCTTCTGCTTCTATTTTCTGGCCGCCAAATACGCGCCCGCCCGGCTCTTCCCGGCAAGCACCGCAACTCGTGCCGCCGCGCTCCTCCTGGCTCTCGCACTCAGTGTCGGAACCGTGCGGGAATGGATCTGGCTCACGTACGCGCCCCTCCAGTTCTCCGTGTCGTACTGGAAGGTCCGCGGTTTGCCGCCTCCTCCCGAAGCGCAGCGCCGGCTGCGGCCCGAGTATCGCGATATCGCCCGCGACCGCCGGACTCGCTACTTCACCCCATCCCCGCGGGACCGGTCCGGGCTCGACAAATTCAACGCGGAAAAGATGGTTGGGGATCTCCCGCCGGCCCAGATGGACGCGGCCGAACGGGAACTTCTGCGCCTGCCGGACCGCAGGTTGTGGCGGTAACCGGAACGCGTGTCAGCCCGCGCAGGAACTGTGGATCGCTCCAGTCCCAGAGTCTCGATGGGTCGCAGCGAAGGTTCGCCGGAATGGTGTTCCATTCGTATGTCGCCCACACCCAGGCGCCGCGCCCGTGAACCCAGACGCTGAACAACACGGATATCGCGAGTCCGGCCGCCGCCGCCCTCCGCCCCACCGTTAGCGGCCGCTCCCGCCACCGCCGCAGCACCGGGATCAGCAGATACACGAAAAGCGGAGCGATATCGGCGAAATAGCGGGGACCGAACGAATGACCGCCAAACCAATCCTGATACATGGAAATCAGCAGGTAGTGCAGAAAGGGGATGACCGCGACATATCGGTCCATGGGATGAGCCGGGCGGCGCAGAACCAGAATCGCACCGTAAATAGAGAACACCACGAACGGCGAGTAGATCAGCAGACCTCGGGATGGGCTGATGAGCTGCCCCGCCAACGCTTCCCAAAAATCCGGGTGAATCGAAAGCCCCGGCGCGTTCGCGCGAGTCACATACATATATGGCGCCAGGACCGCCCCGTACATACTCCAGTTGATGGCTACGAAAACCGCGGTTACCGGCAGCGCCCAACCCATGAACCGCGCCAGCCGGTCGCGGTGATGGACCGCCACGAAGATGGTCACCGCCACCACCAGCAGCGCATTGGTCGGCCGGACGAAGAACGCCAGCGCCAGCGCCGCTCCCGAGATATCGATCCAGAGCTTCTTCCGCTCACCCAACACCAGCAGCAGCAGAACCAGACAGTGCAGCGTAATCGAGGGACCGTGCATCCACATGGCCCGGCTGGCCGTGGACCACGCCGGTGTGCCAAACGCGAGTATTCCCGCCAGCATCAGCGCCGCGGCAGCGCCCACGAACGCACGCGCCACCAGAAAGAATAGTCCCGCGCCCAGCGCCGTAATCATGGAGGCCAGAATCAGCTCCACCGCCATGGAGCTGTGGATGAGATCACCGCGCAGCAGATCGCGCCGGGCGCTCGTGCTCATCCCGTCCGCGAGCGGTGCCAGAACCGGCCGTCCCAACGCCAGGGCGCCTTCCAGCGCCAGCACGCCCGGTGCCGCCAGAAGAGGGACGGCGATGGGATAGAAGTTGTAATAGTGGCCGTCCGGACATTGCTCGCGGCTGTAAATCGGGTACAGCCGTGGTCCATGCAGGGGTACGCACTCGATGGCGTAAAAATGGTCGTGCTCGAGCAACGGCAAGTACTCGTCGAGGTTGGCGTTTCGCTCATGAATCAGGCTGGTGGCTGTATGCACCACCCACCGGGAGTCGAAGGGCGTCGCATTCGGACTGACCAGGTAAACCAGAAGCACAAACAGGAATACGCCGGCGGCCAGGGCCAGGGTGCGCCGGTCCATCCGTACTCGCGGCGGGTCGTCCCAAGTGGTTGGTTGCATGCCTTCCTGAACAGGGCCACAGATCCGCTGCATGACTGGCCGATGCTTCTCCATTATGGCCTGCCCCCAGCTATCTATGAGAGGGCTGGGGATGTCGACGACGAATTTTGGACCTCGCGGCGCCCGGAAAGAATACTAAGCTTACGTTATGCGGACAGTCAAGTTGCTGTTGGGCGGGGCGCTCTGGGTGTGTGTCGCGGCCGCGGCGAACCCGCTGGTCATTCGCGACGTGACGGTCTTCGACAGCGAGACGCGCCAGATGCGGCCCAGGCAGGTGATCGTGATGCGGGGCGATCGCATCGAGGCGCTGGGAGAGTCCGGCCGCGTCCCAATTCCCCAGGGCGCCACAATCCTGGACGGGCGACGCAAGTACGCCATCCCGGGCCTGATCGACGCCCACGCGCATGTCGTGACCGTCCTGTACGCCGCCTGCATGACCGGCGATGAAATCCTGCCCTACTTCTTGGCCAACGGCGTAGTCGCCATCCGGGAGGCCGGCGATATGGTCGCGGCCCAAAAGCTGGTTTGCCGTTACGCTGACGCGCACCCCAACCTCTCGCCGCGCATCTTCATGGCCAGCCCGCTCATTGGCAACGCTCCACCCATCCATCAGGACGCCGCGTGGACGCTGACGAAACCGGAACAGGTTCCTGAATTCGTCTCCCAGATGGCTTGCTGGGGCGTGACGTCGCTGAAGATCTACGCCAACTGCCTGAGCGCAGGTGGCGCGACGCGTAATCGAAGAGGGCCATCGCCACGGGCTCATGGTGATGGGGCACCTCAGCAGCTACCCGGCGGAGCAGGCCGTGCGCGACGGGATCGATTCCATCGAGCATATCGAGTCGGTTGCGGATTCCCTGCGCGCCACCCCCCGTGACCGCCACAGCCTGGACCTGGCGGGAGAGCCGGCCGCACGGCTGATCCGCCTCATCGCGGATCGCGGTACCTTCGTCGATCCGACCCTGATGGTGTACTGGGGAACTCTGTTCTTCGCCGATGTTCCCGAAGTTATCGCCCATCCCGATAACGCCCGCATGCCCGAGCGCCTGCTCGGTTTCTGGGCCAAGGACAGGATTGCGCGGCTGGGTAACTACAGTTCGGGGCCGCTGGAACAGCGGCGGCAGACTTTCGAGAAGTACAAACAACTTACCGGAATGCTGTACCGCGCGGGCGTGCGATTGCTGGTGGGAACCGATGCCCCTGAGCCGCAGGTCCCTCCAGGTTGGTCGCTGCATCACGAACTGCAGTTGCTGGTGGAATCCGGCGTACCGCCGGGAGATGCGCTACGCTCAGCCACCCTGCACAACGCGCAAGCGCTGAAACAGGAGCAGAACCTGGGCAGCATTCGCGCGGGGAGACTTTCGGACATCGTGCTCCTGGACGCCAATCCGCTCGATTGTATCCGGAATACGCGGAAGATCTACCGGATCATCAAAGGCGGCCAGGTGCTTGACCCGGCCGTCATCCTGCGCGGCGCGCCGCCTCGATGAGGCTGGGGCGGCGGGGGCTCGGGTCTTGGCCCTCAGCCCGCCGCGTACGGGTGGACGTATGGCGCGCGGTAGGCTCGCTTGAGCAGCGCCGCGGCTTTGGCGTTGTCCACGATTTGCTCGCGCCCCAGGTCCCAATGCACGGCCGTCCCCGCACGGTACGAGATCATCGCCAATTGCACCGCGGTGGTGGACCACCAGGCGTCTTCCGGCTGGCACACGGGAGTGCGGCGCGTGCGCACGCAATCCAGGAAGTCCCCCATGTGCAGGGCGCCGGCATCGCTCTGGGTTTCGGTCGTCCGGCGCTGCTGGCCCTTCTCGCGCGGGACCGCCACCCAGCGATTGTCGGAGACGAAGACGGTTTCCTTTTCGCCGTAGAAGAAGATGCCGTTGTTGACCTCCGGCGCCCATTCCGCCGCCCCCCAGATGCGGTGGCGCCACACCAGCGGGCACTGCGCGAACTCGAAATGCGCGGTGAGCGTGTCGGGCGTGGTGATCTTGCCCTTCAGTTCATAGAGGCCGCCCGAGGCGTTGACCATGCGGGGCGTCTTCTCCCCCAGGATGTGGCGGGCGGCATCGATCAGGTGGATGCCCCAATCCACCAGGTGGCCGTTGCCGACGGCGGCTTCCAGGCGCCAGTTCTTGTGGCCCACGGCGGGACTGTAGGGAATCTTCGGCGCGGGTCCGCACCACAGGTCCCAATCGAGCGCGGCGGGCGGGGCTTGCGGCGTGGGGTCCGGCGTCGAGGCCTGGAAGTGGATGTTGGCATCGACCTGCACGATGCGGCCGGCGTGCCCCGCGCGGATGTAGCGGCCGGCCTGGCGGATGGCCTCCGCCTGGCGGCGCTGGAAGCCGATCTGCACCACGCCCTTGCTCCGCTTGGCCGCGTCGATCATCGCGCGGCCCTCGCGCACATCGTAGGCCAGCGGCTTCTCGCAGTAGATGTCCAGGTTGCGCCGGCAGGCATCGATGAACGGCAACGCGTGCCAGTGCGGCATGGTGGCGATGATCACAGCCTGCAAGCCGGGCGTGTCCAGCAGGTCGCGATAATGCTTGAAGGTCCGGGGGCGGCGGCCCTGCAACTTCTCCACTTCGGCGGCCGAGGCAGCCAGGTGATCGCTATCCACGTCGCACAGGGCAACGCATTCCACGCCCCCATTCTTGAAGGCGGCGTTGAGATCCACCATGCCATACCAGCCACAGCCGATAAGGCCCAACTTGATCTTCGGAGCCGGCTGCGCGGCCACAGCCATACTGCCCAGGAATTCGCGACGGTTTTGCATCAGACCCATAATAGCGGCATAGCCTTGGTTATGGCGAAGATCGCAGTCGCGTACCGTCTAAGAACTCAAACCAACGGCAGCGGCGGTGAGCGCCAGGGCGGCATGCTGAAATACAACTACCGCGCCGCCTGAGTACGTGATGATGCCGCGGGCGCACGCTCCCGCTCCCTCCTTCCCACGCAGCCCTGCGCTGAGCCCTGCGATCGGCCGAGAGCACGAACATTCCATTTTATGCAGACCGAATCCGCGATTGCCCGCCGTGGGGAACGCTCCGGCGCGTAGTTATTTCACGTAGCTGTCGAAGACGCGGACTTTCTTCCAATTCGCTTGGCTTTCCGTGATGAACTGCGCGTGCCTTTCGTGTGCCTGGTAGCGGTCGTGGTCCGCTTTGCCGCGGAAGACAATGTGCAAGGCGACATCGAATTCCCGGTCGTTGACGTCCCGGGTGAAATCCTCGGCCAAGGTCCCGACGGCGAAGAAGACTTGTCCAGGATGGCCCTTGAGGTACTTCTGGCAGGCGGCGACCAGCCTCGCTTGGGCCTCTTCTGATCTGTCCTTGAGGCTGAAGTAGACATTGTGTGAGAGTTGTTTGCCACCGGCGGGCGGTTGGGCAAGCGCAGTTCCGAGACAGGCGAGGACCAGCAGGCTGATTGGTTTGAGCATTCCATCTCCTATGTTCATCGATGACCGCAGACTTCATTCATAGCAGAATCGTCTCCTGGTTGGCCACGAGATCGGCGAATACCACGTTCGTACCGGACACGCAGATGTAAACGAAGGAGGGGGGTAGACGCCGTGTCAACCGAAGGGCCGTAACCGGCCTGGTCCGCATCTCCCACGCTGCGCGCTAGGGTTCGGTTTCTGACTCACGGGAGATTGGTTTGGGGAGCGGCATCAACCGTGGCGAGACAAAGAGTAGCCTTTGGTGGCACCGGAAACTGCGCGGGAGCCGCTTGGTGTGAGTCGGAGACGATATTTGCCCACGGTCGGGAAAGCTTCGCCCACCGGATCTGCGCCACGATCTTGAGCAGCCGAAACCGGATGGTCCTCGCTTGCGCCCGCTCCAGTCCCGGCCCTTTCAGTCCGAACCGCCGCAGTCCCTGCATCAGCACGTAGGCCACGCCCGCCAAGTATATCCGCAGTTGGTTGGCACGCATAGTTTCCGCACTCACTCGACCGGCGAACAGCGACAACCGCTCCTGTATGCGGCTTCCCATCTCGCCGCGTTCACGGTACAGATCCTCGCGGACCGGATCTGACCCACGATCCGTTCCACTTCATCCTGGCTGCCGGCGGCCGCGTCCTGATCCGCCGTCCGCAACCGCGCGCACAGTTAGGTGCTCGCCGGAGAAAATGTGCAGCGGCGGGTCGGTGGTGTCCAGATCCGGCACCATCTGGCCGGAGGCTTCGGCGTGCGCCTCCACCAACACCTGGACCGACAACTCGTCGATGGCCTGTTGGCGGTAGTCAATTTCTTGTATCGGCTGGGCGCTTCGCCACCCAGTTCAAGCGGTTCAGCGTGCTCTTGCCCGCCAGCAACTGCTGGCCCACGCATGGTTTGCCGCTGAGCACTCCCAGCAGCGGATCTTCGCGCAACTGGCCGTGATCGCTGAGGTCCTCGTAGCCGAGTGCCAGCGCGTACACCCGCTGCGCGACCATCCCTTGGACCGCGTGCGAATTCAGCCAAGGCTGGCGTCCATCCTCAAGGCACGCGGCCAGGCGCGGCAGCAGGTCCGGGCGCCGATCGGTCTCCCGCAGCCACGGCGCGCCGCGACATTTGTTCGAAATGTATTCGTAGCTTCGAGATTCCGCCGCCCACGCGTAGACGACACTGCGCGGGCGATGCGGCCGCACCGGTAATCTCGAACAAGTTCTCGCCGTAAGCCGAGTTTGGACGGTGGATGAGTTTATGACGCGCCAGGAGAGTGTCCGCCCAGTCTTGCGAACGCGCAGCCAACCGGTCGGACCACGCCAGCGGAGGCACTCCCACGCGCGCCCGCACGGCGTTGTGGAGAGCGAGCATGTCACGCGCGAGAGAGGAGGGTGCGCCAGCGGGAAGCCCCTCACCAAAATGCCGCCATTGTGGGCTCCCGGTCCCGGCGAGCATGATCAGAAACCAAACCGCCTGCGGCATGCTTTTATGGACGGGCACAAAGGGACTTTCGTACACTGCGCCTGCCGAAAAACACATCGGCGCGTGGGATCAACCAGGGAACTCCTTAATTCTGCCTGGCGATGGAGTTTGCGGTGTGCACAAACCGGCTGCGCGTGTGATATTGCCGCCGGTGCCGCGAACGCCATGGCCGCGCACATGGGCCCAGGGTCCTTGGCACGCATTGAGTCACAGTGGCTGAGAATGCGAAAACGGCCGCCCAGGGGCGGCCGTTTTGAATACAGCTATCTTTTTGTTTTTCGTTCCTACCGCCCACTCGCGCCTTGCGCGCGGCAGACCTCTCTTCAGCGCACGACTCTGCGGATCAAGCCCACCCCGATCAGCCCCGCGCTAATCAGGAAGAACGTCGCTGGCTCCGGGACATTGTCGTTCACCGTAATGGAGCCTGACCAAGACGAAACGGCCGGGGTACCCGCCAAGATTCCCGGCAGGTAAGATTGATAGTCGGCCGCCGAACTGCGTCGTAAATTCGGCGTTGAAGCCGTACGTCCCGCCGACTCCGTCCGTGGCCGTTCCCTGCATCGAAAATCCTGCCGTCGATCCCCCACCCGCAGTGTTGACAAGGTTAAACGGCGAAGTGGGAATGGTGTACACGTCTGACCCACGCGGCTGGCCAGACCGCACGCCGCACTGAGGAATAGATACCTGGATAGATAGTCCGTCGCCGTCCAGCTCCATGCGGGATAAGGGCAGCGTTGACCACGAGGAAATGCGGCAGGCTGAACGGCGTGCCTACCGGCTGGCCTGCGGAATTCAGATCGTGAATCGTCCCCGCACCGGTGCAAGACCGGGAAAATCCCTGTTCCGCCAGAGACAACCACAAGCGCCCCGGTGCCGGTGCCGAGCGGGTACCAGTCTATGGTGGTTAGCCCCACAGCCACGTTCCCGCCTGCGCCTCCGTTGACATCGAACGATCCTATCACCCCCGCGCTCGCAACTGCGCAAAACAACGCGCCGAGGGCTACTAACAACAACTTATTCTTCAACATCGATACCATCTCGTCCTCCTTGGCTTATAGCCGTACGAGTTTAGTCATTGTTAGTCTAAGGTTTTATAAGGCCCGTGTCAAGGTTCAATGCGGGTGAAAGCGGGGTTTCGGGGATAAGGTCAGTACTAGTAATCAGCACAACTACAGTAGTTGATTACTATTGGATTTCGACCGGGGTGGTCTCACCCGGCGCCACTGCGGCGGCCAGGCGCCCCAGGGAGGAGCCTTCCGGTTCCTCCAGCTTTGGCGCGCTCACGTACCGGCCGGGGGCCAGAATCCCGGCGGGATCCAGGAAACCCTTCAGACCATGCAGAAGATGGCTCGATCCGGTCGCCAGGCTCGCTTCCATCATGCTCTGCACGCCCAGGCGGTACGAGTAGTTCCCGCGCGCGATCATGCCGTCGCGCAGCGCCTCATAACAGGTCATGGCGCGTTCATCTTCGCCCGGGATGTCCCGGTCGTAGCTGATCGAGATGACGCAGGTCAGGCAGCGCTCCGTCACCATCGTCATGGAGATCATCGGTTCATAGCCGTGCTCCAGAACCGTCGCGCACGCGGCGCGCGTCAGCGACTCCGCGTCTTCGCCTGTGGCCGGCGCCACCGGCGCGTACCAGAGAAGTCCGCAGCGGTCGCGGTCCGGGTTCATATGGTCCGGCGCCGGCGCCCGCTTGCGCCAGTAGGCGCTCTCCAGCGGCTGGTCCGTCGGAATCCCCTTCATGAGACCGTAGATGGGTTTCAGCAACGCCAGCGCCCGGCTCAAGTCCCAACCGCTCACCAGCCGGAAAGCCGGCGCGCAGCGCGTCGCCAGCGCCAGTAACCGGTCGTCCACGAATTGCAGTTGGTCCGCTTTGCCCCGCAGCGCCTTGCGCAACAGCCGGCGGGCCTCCGCCACCTGTCCGCGGGTCCCGTAGAGCCCGCCGGAGCCATTCCACACGCCGAAACGCAACTCCTTCCGGAACCGCGGCATGCGTTCGGGCCCCAGCGGCGTGACGCCACCCATCTCAGCCCACGGGTACTGCCGCAATGCGGACAGGACCTTGTAGTCGTTGGCGATGTGCACGGTGCTCCGCAGCGTGCCGTTCATCCGCAGCGGACGCACGGCTTCGATTAGCGGCCCCAGGCCCGCCTCTTCGTCGCACCGGAAGAAAAACGCCTGGAAATACTCCGGAGCCGGCATCAGCCACAGCGTGATGCGGGTCACGATCCCGAAGTTGGACTGCGTGAACAGCCCGTCCACGGACGGCCCCAGCCCCCATCGGTAGGCGCCCGCCGCGCGCGCTCCCGGGTAAGCTGTGAAAACCCGTCTCCAGGCACGAGCCGTCCGGCAGCACCACCTCCATACCGCAGACATGCGAGAAGCGGTCGCCGTAAGGCGTGTGTCCGAAACCCCGCTCGACGGCGTTGCCGGCCACGCTCGCCTCCGTGCTGGCGCCCGTCGCGTCCATCCACAAGTGCGAGCGGCGGTCTCGCAGAAACTGATACAACTGTCCCTGCGTTACCCCGGGTTCCATCGTCACATAGCCCAGGCGTTCGTCGAAATCCAGAATCCGGTTAAGGCGCCGAAGGTCCAGCAGAACCGAGCCATCCGCCGTCGGCACGCGCGATCCGTAACCCCAATTGCGCCCGCCGCTGACCGGATAAAGGGGCACGCCGTGCCGCCCGGCGATGCGCAGGCACTCCTGCACATCCGCCCGGGTGCCGGGCCGCAGCACCGCCGGAACGCGGTTGCTGGTGGCGAACGTCGCGGTTCCCGCCGCCTCAATTTCGTCCGTCCGGGTGACTACGTGCTCGTCGCCCAGTAACGCCGTCCATGCGGCCAGCGCTTCCGGCAAGCCGGTGGAGTTCACTGCATCACCTCGCGCAAAACCGCTGCCGGCGTCGGCCGGTGTTGGGGATAGTACGCCATCTCCGCCACCGCGCGTTGCAGGCTCAGCAGGCCCGATTCCATGCACATCACCGGCGTATGTAAGAGCGCGCCGCCAAGATCATCAATCCAATCCGACACGCGCGGCTCCGGCGCGCGCGAATCGAAACGCAGGATCTCCATGTCGCAGTCGTAGCGGGGATCGAAGTACCGCGGCATTTCCGTGTCCTGGTTCAGCCGCAGCGAGCCGCCGCCGATTTTGCGCAGCACCGCCGAGGAGTGGTGCCGGAGAGTCGCGGTCGTGATGCCGATGCACCCGCCCAGGCTCTGCGCCAAGGCGTACATGGACAGCGCGATTTTCAGGGCCTCTCCGGACCGGCGCAGTTCTTCCTTCACCGCCCAACCGCCCGTTTCCACGAAACCCAGACCCTGCTCGGTGGCGTGCGCGATCTGCTGCTCCACCGCCCGGCGCAATTTAGGACCCCACTCCGGATCGTGCGCCAGCGCCGACTTACTCACCCCGAGCTGCGAGTAGTCGACCGGCTCCGTGTGATGCCAGTAGCGCGCGCAACCCACTACACCCAATTCGCGGCTGAGCCCCAGAAGGTGCCAGCTCCGGTAATCGGCGTCCTGCACGTGCCGGCCATCGGGAGTCAGTTCGTGCGGCGCAATCGCTCCGTCACTGACATAGATTTCGCCCCGCAGGCGCTGCAGCTCTTCCAGCAACGAGACGTACCATGACGGGTTGGATTGAACGTTCGTGAAGCATCCGGGGATCTCTTCGGGTCCAGGGGCCAGTAGAGCGATTTCGTGAACTTTGCCGCCTCTGGTGCTGAGGGGTTGTCGCATACGGCCGGTTCCTCGCTTTCGTCTCTTCCCCGCCCTGCACAACCGGATGACTGAGGACCATCCGACTCCACAGAGCTTCGATCGGTTGGAGCTTGTACTTAAGTAGATCGGATGTTGGCGCGAGGAACTTTACATTCAAACCGATCAGGGTACCACAGATTCAGTCCCGCAAATCCCGCCGCCGCGTGCAAGCCGGGGGAGTGGGCAGTGAACTCCTCCAGGGGCCACCCGTAGAGCGTGCCAATGTCAGTCCACATGACGCTTCGAATCAATAACTTGCGTCCATTCTGCGGAATCGATAGCGAACGTCCATTCTCAAGCGAAAGAAAAGTTGCACTTTCTTTAGTCAGCCGGTTGAATCAGTCACCGCCGATTTCTGGATACGCCATTCCGTCCCGCGGCAACGGGAGCGAGCCGCTGACACGGAGCCGCCTGGCCGCCGGACGAGTAATCCGGAAACTGGAGCTTTTTGTTCATAACTCGGTATGCACTTGACTCAGGTAATCGCTCTGGCATCGGCTTGGTGGGGCGGTCCCCCTGGATCGCGGCCGACGCCCCCGTCCGACTTCTGGCAGGCTGGCCGGGGGGCCAGCCGCGGGCGAGGGCGCCCGCCCCACTTGGCTCCACAGAGGCGGGCTACCTGAGTCAGGTGCATAGCCATTTCTTCATAAGCGCTGGACACGGCCATCGACGGGCTACTCGAGCGGCTTGCCGCGTGTGCTGATGGTGACCTTCGCGGGTGCGCCCCGATGCTCAAACGCAATGCGGTTGGCACCCCGCCGCAGCGGGGGCACGGGGCCCCCAGGCGCCACCTCGGCTTTGGTAAATCCGTTGGCGTCGAAGATGCGCGCCTTGCCCGCGCCGCTGAATTCCAGATACCAGTCCGTCTCCAGCCGCGCCGGAAAGGTCACCGTCTGCCCATTGATGCTGAGCGTCGGATTCTCCAGCGGAAGCGGCGTCTCCTTCAGGGCCTCCAGGCGGCTGAAGCGGGCCTGTGCCGGGCGGCCGGGCGCCAGGTTGGTCAAGAAGACATAGATGCGCGCAATGGAGCGATAGTTGATTTCGCGAATGGGCCAGTAGCTGCTGTACGGGAAATTGAAATCATAGACCTCGCCTTTGGCCGCCTCCGGGATCTCCATGTAGCGCCGCCCCTTGAAATTCAAACGTACGTAGTAGTCGCGCACGTTCCAGCGGCCGGAGTCCTCCAGCGTGAAGTGCAGGACCGCGCCCGAACCATCGCCTTCCACCCAGACCCCCAGGGCGCGGTGGCCGCGGAGGTCCTGGGGGCCGCCGTCAAGAATGATCTCGGCGCAGCCCCACCCCATGGGGTCCTGACCGCGATTGACGGCGGAGACTTGAAAATTCTCGCCGGCGGCTTTCAATTCGTAAGTCACTCCCTCGGTCTGGCGCGCGGGCGACCCGAGCGGGCCGGAGCCCTCGGTGTAAGTCTTTAGAGGACGCGCAGGGTCGAGAATCACTACATTGGCCGCATCGTTGAACCTGGCGAGCGACGCCATGGCGTCCACGGTGAGCCGCGGAATCTGCGCGCCGTGTGGGTTGTTGAAGGTCCACTCGTCCGGGCCGTTGCTGTATACCTCTGGCGAATAGGCCACGGGCAGGATGCGTTGGCCCTCCAGCGCGAACTCCCGGCCCGGCGCCTTGAGCTGCTCCCGGATGCCGGCGGGCACGGTATTCTTCAGTTTAAGATCTTCCCATCTCTTGATCAGACCGAAGATCTCCCGCGTGCGGCCATGCGCGTCCAGCGTCTTCTTGTTGGTCTCCAGCGACATGGCCGCGCCATAGGCGAGCGCCTTCGACCAGGCGTACTCCATCTCCCGCGGGCGCGTGGCGCGGGTCTGTAAAGCGTGCGTGAAGAAACCGAACCACCCAAATTCAAAGGGCTGCAGTTCGGCCATCGAATCCCTGGCGCCCGCCACGCTGACGCGGTCGAAATGCTCGATCACCCCAGAGGTGACGTAGTCGGTGGTGTTGCCCCGGCTGAAGATGTGCCACGAATAGTCCGTGATGGGTGCGTGCCCCCACATCACTTCCCGCCGGGTGTAGTGGAACAGTTTCGAAATCTGGATATTGTAGGCGTACCACTCGGGCGGGTCCGGCCAGAAGCCCAGGTTCTCACCGGTGCCGTCCGGATAGATGTAATCGAAGCCGTAGTTGTCGAGAGCGGCGGCGGCCGCGCGGGCCACACGGTCGTAGAGATCGCTCTTGACGTCCGGCCGGTAGTAATCGATGAATTCAGAAAAATTTTCGATTCGAGCGCCGGCGGAGTGCGCCGCCGCCACGGTGCCGTGCGCGCCGCGCTGGCAGCCGGTGAAGCCGTAGGGCGGCGTTAGCTGAAGATCGTCGTAGGTGATGATTTCGTCGCCGATGCGCAGGTCGCGGCCGTGGAAGCGCGACTTGTCCGCCTTGGTGAGAAGTCCGGCGGGCGAGGCGGTGGTGGGGAGGAACGCAGCTCGCGCGGTTACGTTCGAGGCCAGCGTCCGGCGCCTCTCCGGGTACATCATGAACCCCTGCGCCGGAACCGGATGCACTAGCGGGTCGGTCTTGTCCACCACCATGTCCAGGTTGTGCATCCCGAATTTCAGTCCCGCGGCGTGGATCTTGCCGCTCACCGCCTGGAGGCCGGCCGGGCCGCCCGGGAAGTTCTTGCGATTGACGGAATAGGTGCCGTGGGTGGCGTTCCAGACGCCGTCATAGACCACTATGTAGCCGAAGCCGCCGGCTTTGGCGTAGTCGATCATGGCGTCGGAGGTGGCTTCGGAAAGATCCACAAACAAGTAGGAACGCATCTGCTCGGGCGACTTGCGCGCCCACACGCCGCCCAGGGTGGGGTGAGGCAACCCGTGCTCGATTTCAATGCGCTCGATGCGGTCGAGCAATTCGCTGGTGGGCGAGCCCACCAGGGCGTACTTCGCACCGGTGAGTTTCACGCGTCGGTCGGCCTCGACTGTAAGCACGCTCTTCTCGCTGGTGGAATGCGTCTCCAGGTTGAGCGGGATCACCGCCACGGCATACTGGTCGTCGCGGCAGGAGGCCAGCGTCCGGCTCACGTACTTGGTCAGAGTGAGGGGCAGGTTGGCCAGTTCGATCAGCGAGACCGAGGTGTCGTTCAGGGCTACGAGTTCCACGGTGAGATAGCGCGGCAAGGCGCGCACGCGCAGAGTGGCCTCGATCCCCGATGAGCCGAAGGTCACACGCAGGGATTCGCCGTCGAGCGACGCGCCTGTCGAGACGATGCGCCGCCCGTTTTTCGTGACTGTCATGACCGGCGAGGGATGCGCCAGGTAGTTCTTCCCGGTCCGGCGGTCTTGAAGGGCCTGGTTGCGGCCATCGGATCCGATCAGGTAGGTGAGGCTATCGGTTTGAAATTCGGCGGCCCCCAGGGCGTGCGCCATCAGCAGCAGGATAGGAAGGAGTCTCATGGGTTTTTGCGGCGAACGGCCGAAAAGCGCCGTCCTAGCCGGTGAAGCAATTCTATCGCAGGGCGTCTGGCAAGATGCCGCGGTCCATGCGAAGCCGGTTCCCGCTAGGCGACTTCGGTGGCGCCCTGGAGGAGTCCCTGGATATCCTTGATGCCCACACCCGGGCCGGTGGGCACGGACATCTTGCCATCCTTGACGGTGATGGGCGTGTCGAACCACGCGCTGTATTTCCCGGTGCCCATCTTGTACTCCTGGTAGCGGCCGATGTCGCTCACGCAGGAAGCGAAGTGCAGCATATAGACAAAGCCGAAGCCGCCGGAGATGTGCACGGTGGTGGGCATTTTGGCGAGAGCCGCCATGCGGGCGACGCGAATCGATCGCACCATGCCGCCGTAGTACTGCAGGTCGGGCTGCACGATGTCCACGCCGCGGTTGGCAATCATCCAGCGGAACCTACGCTCGCTGTATTCCTGCTCGCCGCCGGCTACCGGGATCATCAGCGTGTCGGTCACCGTCTTGGTGTCTTCGAGATGGTCGAAGGGGCAAGGCTCCTCGAAGTAGACGGCCTTGATCTGTTCGAGCAAATGTCCCACCTCGATGGCCTTCGGCGGATCGTAGGAGCTGTTGGAATCCGCGTGAATGTCCATGGAGTCGCCGAACGCTTTGCGGACCAGCGGGATGAGCGTCTCGGTGCGACCCGGCGAGGCGTCGGCGTTGCGGCTCATGCGGCCTCCCACGCGAAACTTCAGCGCCTTGGCGCCGGATTCGGCGACCAGCTTTTTCAGGTGCTCCACTTCCTGCTCCGGCGTCGTGTCACGCCTGCCGCTGGCCACGTAGAAGGGCACTTCGGTCCGCACGATGTCGCCCAGCAGAGCGCCCATGGGCTTCTTGACGATGCGCCCCAGCATGTCGAGGATGGCGAACTCCACCCAGGCCTGAGGGCTCCATAGCGCCAGCCCGTACAGCTTGTAATTGTCGTGCCAGCGGTAGAGTTCCCACAGCAGGTTGTCCAGGTCCCGCGCGTCCTTCCCGATGAAGAAAGGAATCACCAGCTTATTCAATATGGGCGTCAGGTACTCCGGCCGCGGCGGATTCGGAAGAGACACGCCCTCCGCGCCGTCCTTCGACCGGATGTGGACGAAGTACTCCTTGTCCTTCTTGAGCAGGCGGATGGAATCGATGATCACCGGCGACGTCAGGCCGTCCCGCTTCAGGACGGGCGCTGCCGCCGCACGGTCCAGATCTTCGACGCTGGGGCCATGCGGTTTGATTTCTTTGACGCCGGCACAACCGCCGGCCACTATGGCTGCACCTGTGACCGCCGCGCCTGACACAAATCTTCGCCGATTTATTTTCATCTGGCTTATCCCCGAATTTTCATCTTTTGAAGTTTTCCGACAGGCAGCAGTATACCTCAAACCGCGCTGCGAAGAACTGGCTGGAAGAGTTTGGCGTCGCAGCGGGAAGACGCAATATTTGCGCGCTCCAGGCGCGGTGCTGGCCACAAGTCTGGCCATCAACTTGCTTCTGTGAATGGGGGTTTCCTAACCGAGACAGACGCTATGAGCATATTCGCCAAACGCAAGGAAGACGATATGGAGATACCGAGGCGCGGCGACGCGCCATTCCACCCGGCGCCACAGCCGAACCAGCCTCTCGCCGCAGCCGCACCGATGGACGCATCCCGTCCCATGCAGGCGACTGCTCGCGGAAGCTCCAACATCGGCCGGACCGTCACGGTTAAGGGTGACATACGCGGCGACGAAGATCTGCAAGTCGACGGACAGTTGGAAGGCCGGCTGGATCTGGGCCAGCATCGTCTGACAATTGGACCCAACGGACAGGTCCAGGCCACCATCAGGGCCCGGGAAGTGGATGTGCACGGGATCGTGAAGGGGAATGTGGAAGCTACCGAGAGGATCATCCTTCGCAAGAACTCGAAGCTTACAGGGGACCTGAAGATGGCCAGCGTGGTGATCGAGGACGGCGCCTATTTCAAAGGCAGCGTCGACATCGCCCAACCCCAAGGCGCGGAAGCGCTAGTGCCTGCCGGCAGCCACTAGCTGGCCAAACCTCCCCGCAGTTCGGATCGTGTCATCGAAGCCAATTCGTTCGTCTGGGATTCTATCTGCCAGCCTGCAACGGAAAGAGCCATAGCGCCTGGGCCATCTGGGTGTTCGTTTAAGGTCCGTAACACAGGGTTCTTCTGGTAGCCGGAGAAAAAAGTACCGGGCAAGGCTTGCCGATTTTGCAGATTTTACCTGCTGGCAACCTCGCCGCTGGGGAAGCTAACACCGGAGCTTCCCCAGCGGAGAGCGTCGCACAGCGCAGAGTGGCTTCGCCGCCCCGCCGGAAAGGCGCAAGGGGGAAGTCATTCAAGCAGAGCCTCCAGGGTTGAATCCAACCTCAGATCTAACCCTCACCCTTCTGTAATGCCAGGACTTCCCTGCGTCTCTCGCAGTGGCGATAACCACCAAGGAGAGGACGCGAAAGATATTGCAATTGGCCTGCCATTCTATGGGAGGTGGATGGCATCGCTCCTCCTGGATGTCTCCAGGCCCAGCTTGGGTGATCGCCCGCGGCAAAGGGAGCCGGCCGGCCAGCACGACCAGAAACAACCCACGCTCGAACTAGAGATTCCCCCAGGCTATTAATAAGGTAGGGGCGCTGCTCCCCATGCTCAAGCCGCCCCGCGAGACGGCCAAGCCGCTCCACAGAATTGTCATTCAACCGGCCTCTCTGAAGATACGGCTTGCCGAAACACGTGGCATGCTCCCGGTTTTAGAACCAGGGCCTGTGCGCCGGGAGCGAGCTGAGCGCATCTTTCCAGAAACAATGCGGGGTCTCCGTTGTGCTCGACGAACATCCAGAAGTGCGACGCGATGGCCAGCCGGGCGCCGGCATCCCGCACCAGCAGCGCCGCTTCTTCGGAGTTCATATTGCCGTAGCGGCCGTTGATGCAGGGCAGCAGGATATCCGGTCGCATTTCAATGGCGGGTTTGAATTCATTGGGACGATAGGCCGTATCGCCGGTGTGGTAGACCTGGATGCCGTCGAAATCCAGGACGATTCCAATGGCGTCGGGCGCGAGCTCGCCATGGTCCGCGTAGACGCCCTTCACGCGTACCCCCGCGATGTCCGCTTCTTGGCCTTCTTCCAGCAGATGGCACCGCTCTTCGGCAACGCCCATCTTTCTGAACTCCTTGAAGCACTCCACGGGACCGGCAAACCGGGTGCGGGAGTCTTTCGCGATGATGGGCAAGGCGTCCGTGTCCATGTGGTCCAAGTGCTCGTGAGTGCACAGCACCAGGTCGGCCACGACGTCCTCCGCCCTGATCGGGCAACTCATCATCCGTTGGAACCCAAAGGCCCGCTCCACGACGTCGGAGAGGTATGGATCGATATATACGATCTTGTCCGAGCTGGTCTTGAAGACGAAGCCGGCTTGGGCCAGCCAGAAGATCATCAGAGAGCCCTGCTCCACCTTCGTCTGTTCGATGCGCCGTGCTAAGTCACTCATCTGGTCTCACCCCCTGTTTGCCAATCCCAGGATCGCCACCGCAATGATCAGGATCAGGCTGCCGAACAGCATGGTGCGCGTTGCTCCGGCACCGGCTCCTCGCCATTCGCCTGTCAGAATCCCCGCCAGGTTCGCCGTGATGACGAACATCGAAAGGAAGACCGACCAGCCGACACTCGGTCCGAGAGCGCCCAGCCGGGCCACGCCAATTCCGTATAGGACATATCCGCCGAACAAGAGCAAGCCCATCAACGCGGCCAGCCACCAGTGACCCGTCGCGCCGGGCAGCCGAAAGCGGTTCCAGGTCTTGTTCTTCGTCAGGAGAAAAAGGCTGTAGGCGGCATTTCCGAGGTAGCCGCTGGTGAGCAGCAAGGCCAGGACCGGATAGACGGCAGTGGTCGGCGAGTTTCCCGCTTCTTGGGCGTGGCCGGCGATTTCCGTCCCGAAAATGAACCCGAAGTTCAGAAAGGCCGACAGCACGCCGCTGGCAACGCAAATCAAGAAGCCTTGTAGGAAACGCCTCGGCCCGGGTTGCCGCCGGTCCCGGTCTTTTCCGGCCGCAGCGCACACGGCTACGCCCGCCAACATGACCGCGACGCCGAGAACCGTCAGGAGTCCGGCACGTGTGAAAAGGTCCTGGGGGTGTAGAACCGCCAAGGGCACCAGGGAACCCAAAGCTGCCGTCACTCCCAGAATCAGCGCGGCCCCCAAAGCCACGCCCACGGCCATCACGCCGAGGCCGTAGAGCACGTTTCCGAGGCCCCAGCCGAGGCCGCACAGGCCAACCAGCAACAATACGTTCCAGCTCGAAGCCCGATAGAGGGCTGCCAGGCTCGAGGTGGTGGAGAGCGCGAGCGCCCACGGCAGGACGAACATGGCGCAGCTCGAATACACCAGCCAGGTGTTTTCTCTGGCCCAGTGAGGCGTGTATTTCAGCGGCAATACGTAGGCGCCCTGAATCGCGCCACCCAGAAGCACGTACCCGAGTCCGAGTGCGATTTGCGGCTCCATAGCGTGCCTCTACCGGGCGCCTGGCGTGGTCTCGCCAGCATGGCCGGTGATCTGGTTGATGGTGGTCACCGCCTGGCGCAACGCGTCGTCCACCGTGATCCGGCCCACTATGGCGGCCTGAAGCGTGGTCCAGAGCGTTTCTTCCACCAGGGGATAAGCCGCAAACTGGGGAGGAACCAGCATGTACTGGGCTACTGTTTGCTCCAGCAGATCGAGCCGCTGCGCATCCAGAGAGCCGGGAGGCGCTTCGGCGCGGATTCTTCGCTGCACTTTGGTGCGGGCGCAAATCGCGCCGTGGGAGGCTTCCAGGAACTGGCTCTCCTCGGAGGTCAGAAACCGCAAAAGCTCCAGCGCGCCCTCCACGTGGCGGACGCTGGTGGGAATAGCGAAGGTGAATCCTCCGGAGTAGACCGCTCGCTTACCGGCGGGCCCCACCGGATAGAGGGCTACGCCGAACTTACCCACCACCCGGGAAGTTTGCGGGTCCTGGAAGAGATGGTAGCTGCCGGGCCAATCGGTGGTCATGGCCGCCTGGCCGTCGAGGAAGGCCCGCGTCACCTCGTCGTAGTGCCAGAGCGCGAGCTCGGGTGGAGCGGCTTTGGCATACATGTCGCGGAGAAAGCCCAACGCCCACCGGCCGGGCTCGTCGTTGAAAACCGCGCGCAAGCGTTGGTCGAAAAGCTGGCCTCCCGCCATCGCGTCCAGTTCGAAGAAGTGGCCGAAGAGACCGGAATAGCGGCCCGGAAACACGAACCCATACAGTTGCGGGGGGCGGGTGAAGAAGACGGCCGCGTCGCGCAGCTCCTCCCAGGTTTCCGGCACCCGGAGCGCCCGGCCAAAGCGCCGCCGGAACTCCGCCTTTTCTAATTCCGAATCGAAGAGATCCTGGCGGTAATAGAGCAGCTTAACGTCGATGTTTCGCGGAATCCCCATCAAGCGGCCATCCAGGCGGGCGTGGTCGAGCATGCGTGGAGAAAACCCGGCCAGCTCCGGGGCGGAGAAGTACGCATCCAGCGGCAACAGAAAATGGGCTTGCGAAGGAGCGTATTTGGTGTGCGTCGAGATCAAGTCATACTCGGCCGTGCCTTCATCGAAATCCTTCTTCAAACGTTCGTTCAGCGCCGGATGCGGCAACCGGGCTACGATCTCGACACGCCAGCGCGAGGTGCGCTCGAATTCCGGGATTCTCGCGTAGAGGCCGTCGTACATCGGCCCTCCCACCAGCGCTACTTTCAGGACATTGTCCGCGGGCATGGTTTCACCTCGACTAAGGGTTGGCTTCCGCCATGGTGGCGCCGCGCGACGCCACGCCGTTCACCACGTTTGCCGGGAGGCCGCCTTCCAGGACGCGCAAGACGATCCGAGCCGCGGTCTCCCGCATCTCCCGGAGAGCCTCGCCGGAATAGAAAGCCATATGCGGGGTGACCAGGCAATTGGGGTGATCGAGGATCTCGCGGCGGAAGGCGGGCTCGCGTTCCATCACGTCCAGGCCCGCTCCCCACAATTGTCCTCGTTCCAGGGCCGCCAGCAGCGCCGTCTCCCGCACCAGGGCGCCACGCGCCGTATTCACCAGCAGCGCACCGGATTTCATGAGTGCAAACTCCGCTTCGCCTAGCATACCCCGGGTTTCAGCGGTCAGCGGAGCATGCAGCGACACCACGTCGGAGGAGTGAAGAAGGCCGCCAAGCGTCGGGACTCGATCCACCCCAAGCGCCTTTTCGTAGCCGCTACCGAGATAGGGGTCGAAGAACTGGACGTGGAACCCGAAGGCCTTGGCCCGCAGCGCCGCGGCGGTGCCGATTCGGCCGCAGCCCACCACGCCAAACTTCTGCCCGCGTATGCGGCGGCCTGGAACCGCGGCTCGCCAGGACCACCCGCCCGCGCGGACGTCGCCTGCCGCCGCGGGGAGTCTTCGTTCCAGTGCCAGAGGTCAGCAGAAGAGCATGGTCCGCCACTTCCTCGGTCCCGTAGTCGGGGACGTTGCATACGGGGATTCCCAGGGTGGCCGCCGCCTCCACGTCTACATTGTCGTAGCCCACCCCGTTTCGAACGATGACCCTGGCATGGCGAAGATTCCGCAAGACCTGGCCGGAAATGCGTGGATGATGAGCCACGATCAAAGCGCCGGCCTCCCAAAGTTGCGGCGGCGCATCGGCGGGATCATCCAGGTAAACCAGCATCACGTCAGCCGCATCGCCTATTACGCCGCGCTCCAGGTTCACTTCGTCGCACAGAGGCGACTCCAGCGAATCCACAACGCAAACAACCGCCTTCGTGTCGGACAAGATCTGGTGCCTCCTGAAGCGCGTTCCCTTACGCGCCTTTCCGATCGCCGGCCAGGACGGCGGGCTCGCCCTTCTCGTCCTGCCGGAAAAACCGTTCGATGACGTTCTTCTTGCTGGTCTCGATGTGGCCCGCGAGCAGACGCTCGGCCAGGGCGAGGTCCCGTCGCACCAGCGCTCGCACAATCTCCAGATGTTCCTCTCCGGCCCAGCGCGCGTGCCGGTCGTCACGGTAGCCGACCAGCCGGAGAGAATGGATCAGCAGAGAAATATTCTCCAGGTACGCCACCAGCCGCCGGTTGCCGGAGTGCATGACGATCAACCGGTGCAACTCAAGATCCATCTCGGCCTGCTGCTGATTCCACTTGGGCCCGTGGCGCCGATGCAGCGCTCCCAAACGGCGTTCGAGATCGAGCAAGGCGTTCAGGGGCAGGTTACGAATGGCGCGGCGGAGACTCAGACACTCGAGGGCGCTGCGGATCTCATAGATCTGCTCTACGTCGTCCGGCGTAAACGAAACCACCTTCGCTCCCCGGTTGTGGGTGCGCTCGACCAGCCCGCCTTTTTCCAGGGCGAAGAGGATTTCCCGAATGGGCGTGCGGCTGATCCGGTAGGTGCGTGCCAGTTCCTCTTCCACCAGCCGCTGTCCCGGTTGAAACTCGCCACGCACGATCTTGGCCAGGACGTCGGCATAGATGGTGGCTTTGGTTTGTTCCCGTTTGTAGGCGTCCTGGCTCACGGGCGTGTCCGCACGATTGTACACAGGGAAGCATAGCGCCCGCCAGCGCGCGCTGTCAACCAATTTCTGGCCTAAGCATATACATAATAAAGTTTTTAGTATGGCGCGGTTTCTTATTGACAAAGCCATGGAGGCATGATAATCTCTCGGCAAATGGAAGTTGTATACAATCAATGGGGGTCGCGGTGAAGCCCCGCGACCAGGTGGCGCTGGTTACCGGTGCCGCCAAAGGGATCGGAAAAGGTTGTGCGCTGGTTCTCGCGCAGCACGGTTTCCAGATCGCGGTCGCCGACCTGGACGAGCCTGCCGGCGAGGCCACCGCCGCCCAGATCGGAAGCCTGGGTGTGCAGAGCCGCTTCGTGCGTTGCGATGTCTCCCAGCACGAGCAGGTGAAGGACCTGATCGCCTCGGTGGTCGAAAGTTTCGGCCGGCTCGATATCTTGATCAATAACGCCGGCTACCACATTTCCAAGAGCGTGGAGCAGACCAGCGAGCAGGAGTGGGACTACATCATCAACACCAATCTCAAGAGCGTCTTCTTGTGCTCGAAGTATGCCATTCCGCACCTGCGGAAGACCCGGGGCACCATCGTCAACATGTCCTCCATGGTCGGCTTGGTGGGGCAGCCCAACGCGGGCGCCTACTCGGCGACGAAGGGTGGGATTATCGCCATGACCAAGGGGATGGCGCTGGATCTTGCTAGCGACGGGATTCGGGTGAACTGCATCTGTCCCGGCTGGGTCCAGACACCCCTGGTGGAAGACTGGTTCGGACAACAGCCGGACCCGGAAGGAGCCCGGAAGTACATTTACGGCCAGCATCCTTTGGGCCGGATTTCGACCATCGAGGAGATTGGCCGAGCCGCCCTGTTTTTATGCAGTGAAGAGTCATCGTCCGTCACGGGTGTGGCGTTGCCGGTCGACGGAGGAGTCACGCTGGGTTACTAGCACTCCTCTGTTACAAACGAGGGAAGCCGGTGGTTTGCGGGAACCGCGGAATGTCCTGGAGCGCGCCACCCTCGTGGCAGGCGCGGTCGCGTGGCATGCCGGCGCTTTGTCACCACACACCCGCTTCCGCCGCTCATTCCCACGCGGAGAAGACTACTTCACCTGGCCACAGTTGCCTGGAAGCCGTTCGATGCCCGTCACTTTGAACGTGCCTTTCGGCTCCGAAGACTGAGTCCCTTTAACGCGCACCCTGCGCCCCAGGTGCTTGGCGAATACTTCCTTATCTGGGCCCGCGGGTTCCAGGCTGGCAATCTTCCGCATTTGATCGTCGAGTAGTACGTACTGCCCACCCTGTTCGTCCACGCAGCCGGTCAAAGACCGTTGCGCCCTGGAGAGCGGATTTATCCGTTGCGGCGCCCTGGTCAAAAATGCCGGCGGCTGGCGCCGCCAGGCAAAAGAGAACTCCCAGCAGAACGACGTGAAACTTCATCTGTGCTCCTTCTTTGGGGGAGGCACCCGCCGGCAAGACTTGCAGCTATGCGCCTTCAGGTGCTCTTCCGCACGGGCGTCCCCCGGCTTAAGGCGGATCCGGCAAGAAAGCCGATGGCGGCCGCAGCCACCAGAGAGCCCGTCGGATGCCGGCGGGCAAACCTGCGCAAGCCGGTAAATAAATCGCTAAGGTCATGATCTTCGATGTAGGATGCGGTAGCATCCAGTCGCTTTGCCGTGCTGGCAGCGAGGTTGTCGATGGCCTCGGAACCCTGGCGTCCGGTGGCGCGAACGGAGGAGGCAGCCGTATGGAGCGCGCCCCCTGTCTCATCCCCCGCCTCAACCAGTCTCTTGCCGGCGGACCGGCCCAACTCCTCCACGGACTGTTTGGCCTCCTGGCAAAGCTCCGACGCCGATTCCGTTAATGTCCTTACACTAGTCAAAATGTTCCTCCAAAGTATGGAAATAGTTTTCCTGTGCGTGCTCCAACAAGAAAGGTAGGGCACGTTTGCCTCCATTACGATCGAGAGGCGGGCCAGCGGAGTCACCGGTCCACCACGGGTTTAAGCAGCGAAAACTGCACTATCGGAGGCAGGGTTTGCACTTGGCGGTGGGGAACTTCCGCCGCCCAGTTTTCTGGGCCGGGCGGATGCCGATGATGGACCGGATTCGGCTCCGCCGCCGGAGCCATCCCAAACTTAATGCTCCGATTCCTACCGCGGCTTTGGTCGCGCGAGCGACACACGGCAATCAGCAGGCGGAACCCTCCCGGGAAGCTTTCCCGGTGAACCCGCGCCTGTGATGCGGAAGTAGGAGTCTTGGGACGAGAGCAAGTCCCGCACTTCCAGGTGCAGCTTCTGCACTCTTGCCGCGTACATTCCCGCCCTGTCACGCCGGAAGTACCACTGCAGGAGCACTTGGTCCCTCTCGTGCTCTCTAGGCACAGTGGTCTCCACATTATGCCCAATCAGCTTGCCGAACAAATCGATACGCTGGCAGCTTTCGTTCCCACTGAGCTGCCCGTTATCAGTCTGTATCTGAACACCCAGTCCGACGACCACGGCCGGGACCACTTTGCATCCTTCGTAAAGAAGGAACTGCACACCAGGGCCAGGACGTTCGCGCCGCAGTCGGCGGCACACGCCAGTTTCGTAAGCGACGTCAACCGGATCGAGAAGTACCTGGCGACCGAGTTGCAACCCGCCACGAACGGCCTGGCGCTTTTCGTCTGCGCCGGCGCGGAGAACTTCTTCGAGGCGGTGCAGTTGAACGCTCCACTGGAGCGGCACGAGATCTACGTCGATCACCAGCCGCACCTCTATACTTTGGCCCTGGTCAACGAACAGTTTCCGCGCTACGCGGCGGTCGTCGCGGACACTGACTCCGCTCGCCTGTTCGTGTTCGGCCTAAGCAGCACCATCTTCGAAAAGCGGGTCGAGGGCGCCAAGACGAGCCATACTCAAATGGGTGGCTGGTCGCAGGCACGCTATCAGCGGCATATGCAGAACATTCACCTGCACCAATCCAAAGAGGTACTGGAAGTTCTCGATCGGGTGGTGCGCCAGGAGGGGATTCAGCACATCGTGTTTGCCGGCGACCAGGTGGTGATTCCACTCCTCCAAAAGCAGCTTTCGCCCTTTCTCGCGGCCAAGGTCATCGACGTACTGCGTCTGGACATGCGCACTCCCGAGCGAGAGATCCTGGAGGCTACCCTGGCAGCCATGCGCCGTCAGGATGCCAAAGACGACAGCGAAAAGGTAGCGCAACTGATCGGAGACTACTTGTCGGGCGGACTGGCGGTGGTGGGAGTTCCCGATGTGTTGGCCGCGCTTTCCAAAGGCCAGGTGGAAGAAGTACTCCTGAGCACGTCTCTCAAGCAGTACCAGGGAGACGAAGATGTGCAAGGTCTTCCGGGGGTGGAGAGCACGTCCTCCACCGTGGAGGGCGACGACGTGTCCGAAACCATCCTGGCGCAGGCCAGGAAGACCGGGGCGCGGTTCAGACTCATCGAGGATGCGACGCTGCTCGCCGAGGTGGGCGGGGTGGGCGCCAGCCTGCGATACCGGAACTGAGCGAGGCAAGGAACAACCATGTCATTCGGGATTTACATTGTCGGGTTCTTGATTCTAATCGGCGGGTTAATCTATGCAGCCGTGATCCTTCACTTGGCCGCGCAGTGGATCGCAGTGGGCGCCATTGTACTCTTGGGCCTGGCGATTCTGACGGGCGTCAAAGCCACGCGGCAAAAAGATCCGTCGTAATAGGAGACAGGCGCCGGGACCAGACCAGGCGGGAAAGTGGGTTCCCCATTACGAGGCCCGAGCGCCGGCGCGCGGGACCTTCGATGCGGCGCGAGGGACTCGACCGGGATGGCGAGCGGCGCGTAAGCGGCGCATCAAGACAGTTTTTCGATGATCACGGAAGCGTTTACGTTGGCTTGTGTGCCTCCGGCCAAAGTCTGGAGGGTGACCGCCGCGGCGGAAGTGTGGTTTCGAAAAGTGATTACGTCACCCGCTACTAAAGCGACTATGAAGTGCCCGTTGTTTTGCTGAGTGCCTGCGCCTGAGCCGTATGTAGTTCCCGTAATCGGGACACCATTCAAATACGCGGTAAATTGGTTCGGCTCCACCGCCGATATGCTGAAAGTAAACTTGTAGGTGCCTGGGCTGGTAACTGTAATCGCGGCACTTCCGGCAACATGCGTAATTCCACCGGTGAGAGTACCGTTTGTGTCAAAAGTCAGGTCCGCCTCCAGCGCGAGTACCTGAGCGCCCGTGTTGTAAACGTACCCGAACTCCGCCAAGCCCCCGGCTGGCCCGGCAGGGCCCGTCAGCCCGATGGGGCCGGTGGGACCCGGAACTGTGGAGTCCGCCCCGGCAGGACCCGTGGGACCGGCGGGTCCGGTGGGACCTGCGGGACCGGTGGGACCCGGAACTGTGGAGTCCGCTCCGGCCGGACCCGTGGGACCAGCGGGACCTGTGGGACCGGCGGGACCGGTGAGACCGGTCGGACCCGTTGAGCCAGCAGGGCCCGTGGGTCCGGCGGGACCAGGAACCGTGGAAGCAGCTCCGGCCGGACCTGTGGGACCGGCGGGTCCGATGGGACCAGGAACCGTAGAGGCGGCTCCCGCCGGACCTGTGGGACCGGCGGGTCCGATGGGACCAGGAACCGTGGAGGCGGCTCCCGCCGGACCTGTGGGACCGGCGGGTCCAGTGGGCCCAGGAACCGTGGAAGCAGCTCCGGCCGGACCGGTCGCGCCCGTGGGACCGGCGGGTCCGGTCGGACCAGGAACCGTAGAGGCAGCTCCTACCGAACCGGTCGCGCCCGTGGGGCCAGCGGGTCCAGCGGGGCCAGGAACTGTGGAGGCGGCTCCAACCGGACCCATCACGCCCTGTGGTCCGGGCGGCCCCGTAGGTCCGACACCGGCGCGGAATGACACGATTAGCTCCGGCGCATGACTCGTGGATACGCTTTCCTTGCTGTCGAAAAATACTACCGTGGCCGGCGCCTGCGGTGCGGCGGATAGAACAAACCCATAGTTCAATTGCGAGCTCAGCAGCCATTTCTGAACCGTGGCCGTCACGTCAACCGTCACGAACTGCGACACCTGCGAAACTGGGAACGTGGCGCTGTGAACGCCTGACGGAGGCGCTAAGGTGTAGGTCACGGTGTTTTCATCCCACGGCCCGGCCGCCTCGGAAACCTGGATCTGGCCGGCAGTGGCCACTCGGCCGACCCACAGGATCAGGTCGGCTCTTGATACATCCGCAGGGTTTAGAGAGGGCGACAGCTTCGACAGGTCGAACTTCAAATATGTGCTGGTGGTTCCACCCGTCTGCAGGAAAGGAAGCGCGCCGAAGCTCACATCCGGATACAGACTATTCACGTGAGCGTCCCCGCTAACGGGCAGGTTTTGGGCTAAACAGGCCGCGGACATCAGGAGCGCGAACACTATCCTGTGGTTCATAACTGAATAGTGGGAAATTCCTGAAAAGAGTCTCAACTGTTTCGGAGAGAGAAATTGGGGTGAGGCCACTAAAGAAGCAGGAAAAGAAATGCGCTACACGGCCATAAGCTTATGCGTGATCCTGGCTTTGATTTGGCCCGCCTGGGGGGCGGACTTCTCTTTCGTTGGAACGTTCGCTCAAGATGATGAGCGGCGGCAGTTCACCTTTACTCTCATCCAGCCGGGGACCGTCCTCCTGCGCACCTGGTCCTACGCGGGCGGCGTCAACTCGACGGGAGCACGAATGGCAGGCGGTGGATTTGACCCCTCGCTGGCGCTTTTCGATTCCACCGGCCTGTTGCTTGCCACCAATCGCGATGGCGGCTGCCAGAAAGTCGCCGCGGACCCCGTCACCAACTTATGTTGGGATGCGTTCCTTGCGACGTCGCTGCCAGCGGGCACCTACCAGCTTGTCTTGACGCAGTCGGAGAACACGCCGCTGGCACCGTATCTGGGTGATCCATTCGTGTATGACGGCACGGGAAACTTCACGGCGGCCCCGGGCATCACGGCCCCGGCAGGGTTCTGGGACTTCTCGCCCAACCGCCGCAACAACTCTTATGCCTTGGACATCCGCGGCGTAGAATCCGCCCAGTTGCCGTTCGCGCCCGCCATCGGGGCTCTCGTCAATGGCGCGAGCTGGCAGGCCGGCCCGGCCGGCCCGAACACGATTCTGACTTTCTTCTACCGCAGTCTTCCCGGCACACAGCCCTTGCGCGGCCTGATCGACGGACAGAGCACGGAGATCCTGTACAACGGCCCCACGCAGTTGAACTTCGTGGTGCCGGCAACCGCGATTCCCAGTGCAAGCCCCTTATTGCAGATATTGAGCGGCGGCAATCTCTTGCTGGCAACGCCGCTGCAAATTGTAGATGCGTCGCCGTCGCTGTTTACTGCCAACCAGTCGGGAACCGGGCAGGCCAGCGTCCTCAATCAGGACTACACCTACAACGGAGCTGGCGCTGCAGGCGTGCCCGCGGCACGCGGATCGATCCTAATGGTGTACGGAACCGGCTTCGGCGTCGCAAATCCTGTTGGACCGGACGGGCTTTCCTGGCTCGCCTCGGCGGTCAGCGCGACCATCGGGGGAATTCCGGCTGAGGTGACCTTCGCCGGGCTGGCACCCGGATATACGGCAGGCCTCCAGCAGATCAACGTCCGTATTCCGGATGGCTGTCCGAGCGGAGCGGCAGTGCCGATCCGGCTACAGATCGGCGGGCACAACACTCAGCCAGGGACCACCATCGCCGTGGAATAGTTCCGGCCCGGGACCGGCCCACCACTTGCCCCAGACCCGGGGAGCCGGTGCGGCAGCTCACCGTGGCCGCAGCCACTACCGGTCACAGGTAGGCTGATATTCGAGAATGAGACGATCCTGCCGCGTCACCCGATTCGCCTGGTCGCACACTTCGAGAACGAAGCCGGTGGGTTGCCGTTTCATGACGGCCGAATCCAAATCCCGCAAGTGCCCCAACAGCGCTTCCTGTATGTTGCCGGTCTCTCCGATGTAGATCCATTCGCGCGCATTGGAGATTCCGTAGACTCCCGATAAAGTTGGCGCGTACGTGCGCACGGATGACGCATTGAAAGATCGAGGGAAGGGTTGATCAAAGGGCATCGGGGGCCCTAGTGCCACCGAGGGGCGAGGACGGCCGCGGCATTAATCCGCCGTCTTCGCGGTAGGCGTTCTTCTCGCACAGCCGGGGTCCACTAATGATCGCAGACGTGCAATTAACGCCTTACCCAAGCTCATTTCCGCGGAGTTGGATTTGTAGCCGGGCATCTTGGGGTCGATGAACTCTCTCCGGAATAGCTGGTCCGATGCCAGAGTGGTTAACAACTGCAGTTCCTTCTCGGTGAGTTTCAAATTGATGAGTGTCATATGCTCGCTCGTCAGTCTGCCGCCAACTGTGAATCGAACCGGCCTGGCAGGAAATGCATCTCTAGCTTGTTCATCCTGGTCGCGCCGCTGTGTGGGGCTTGATCGGGGTAGGCGCGCCGTAATCATTTCACTTCCACGTTCTGGGCCACCATGTAGGGGATGCAGCGATATGGGGACTTCGTCCAATCGACCCAAGCCAAGGCCACGCACAGCGCACTGCAAGTGATAGCCGGCAAAAGTAAACCGTGCCCCCACACCAGTGAGACGGCCAGCAGGGCCGGACTGAAGCCGAAGGCTAGGGCAAGCCACGCCACCGTCGCGCTGAACGTGAATCCCGCAGACTTCCGGCACGAATCGAACATGGCAACCTCCCCGGTTGTGTTGTTGCTAAGAAGAAGGGCGCACTAACCGACTTATCTGAAGACAATCCGCAGAGCAGAGAGAAGCGCGGCTCCTTAACCATTATGAGTGAATTAGATCGATTTGTCAAGCCAACGGTCGGACCATAAAAGGAATGGACTTAATCGTTCTTGGTAAAGTGCAGGCGCCCGCGCGGCAAGGGATCTTGGGTTCGTAATCAAGCACCGGCTGAAGGGACCTGGGCTCAAACGGAGAGGCCTCACGGTGGCTGCCCAGGTGACCGAATCCTACATCCATCTCCCCCATTACCGGCGGGGAGGAAGGCTCCTCGCACCCCCGACCGGACGGACGTATATATGAGGCTGGCAGACTTCGTAAAGCTCCCCAGCAATGAGCTATCGAAGTTGGCGGGCCTTCCGCGTCAGGAGTTCCTGAAGAGGCGCGAACCGGACCCGCCCCCTTTCACGCAGAGCCAGGCTATTAAGAGTTCCTCAAGGGTTCATGGCTGAGCGGCGCTACCGGCGCTGGCGCTCGTGGCGGCGAGCGCGCGGTCAACGCGGGCGGCGCGCGGCGAGCTGTCCCTGCCGGGCGTAATCGATGGCTTCCGCGAGAATGCGGGCGGCCTCCTGCGGCGCGTGGAAGCCCATGGAATTTTCGGCGTTGACGAAGTCGGCGCGGAACTGCGCCTTGCGCTGCAACGCCAGCGCTTCGGCGAGTTGGTCCTCGGAGACGCCGGCGGCCTTAGCGGCCTTGACCTCGTCGTAGAGCGCCAGAAGCGCATCTTCGGCGCGGGCGAGGAGCTTGGCGTTGCGGTCCTGAATGGTCTCGGCGCGCAGCTTCATCTCGGAAGCGGGGAACGGGTGACAGGTGAGGCAGGCGCGTTCGATATTCAAGAGCGGGCTGCGCACGTGGTGGTCGCTGATCTTCAGCGCGCCCTGCCGCATGTAAGGCATGTGGCAATCGGCGCAGGCCACACCGCTGCGCGCGTGGATGCCCTGGTTCCACATCTCGAATTCCGGATGCTGGGCCTTGAGCACGGCGGCGCCGGTCTCGGCGTGCTTCCAATCGCTGAACTGGATCTCGTCGTAATAGGCTTCGATGTCTTCGACCTTGAGGCCTTTGGCCCAGGGATAGGTGACCAGTTGGGTTTGCTTGGCGAAGTAATATTCGACGTGACACTGGCCGCAAACGAAACTGCGCATTTCCTGGCGCGTGGCCATGGTGTTCGGATCGTAGTTATCGATGCCCTGCGATTTCTTGAAGGCCTGGATGCCGTTCAAGAAGCCCGGACGGGTGACGCGAATAGCCATGGTCTTGGGATCGTGACAGTCCAGGCACGCCACCGGATGCGTGACCAGCTTGCGCGCCTCGGCGAACGGCATGGGACACAGCAGCGCGAAACCCTTCCTGACGTCGCCACCGCCCAGCTTGCGATAGGCGGGAAGGATGGAGGCGTGGCAGTGCAGGCAGGCGCCGGTTTGCGGGCGCTGCTTCACGCGTTCGGTTTCGTCCTGATCCTTGAGCGAATAGGCATGGCCGCGCTCCTCGCGGTAGTCGAGCGAAAACGGGTAGCCGGCGAAGATGCGCAGCAGGCGTGGGTCGCTGGTGAGCTTCGAAAACGCTTCGCTGCCGCCGTACCTGGTGCGCTGGATATCGACGGTGCGTTTGTAGCCGTCGAATTCGCGAGGAAAGTTCTTGCCCCACTCGGCCGGGTCGACGGTGTCTTCGGTGAGCCGCGCGATTTCCAGATAGCTCTGGCGAGCTTCGTGTTTGCGCTCGCCGATGTTCCTGAGCAGCAGGGTGACCAGAAAGGTGGCCGCGGCCACGGCGGCGCTCAACGCGAGGTATCTCCAGCGGTTCGATTTCATGTCGAGCTATCTCCTGGGACCATGCCCAACCTCACCGTGGCAGTGCACGCAATCCAACCCGGCGGCGCGCGCGTGCGCCGGCGCCATGCGGATGTCGCTGGTCAGCTCTTCGTGGCAACGAATGCAGTTGGCGCATACCCGCTCAGAGTTCACGCGGCGAATGCGGATGGGATCGGAGAAGGTCTGCAGCGTGAATTTCACGGAATGATTCCAGCCGTTATCGGCTTTGGTCCAGAGCTTCGCCACCAGGTGGTTCGGCGAGTGGCAATCGTTGCAAACGGCGCGCGCGTGGTGGCTGGATTTCTGCCACGAATCCAGGTACTCGCGCATGATGTGGCAATTGGCGCAGGCGACGGGATTATCGCTGAAGTAAGAGAGCCCTTCCGCGAAGTGGAAGGTGAAGAAGCCCACGCCCAGCAACACACCGGCAAGCAGGCTGGGCAGCAGGCGCAAGAATCGGTTCATGGGTGGCGCGGAGCATCCGGGTGCTGGACGCCCCGCGCCATTATATCAGGCGCGCTTTTCGATGGGCACAAACTCACGCACGTCGTGTCCGGTGTAGATCTGCCGCGGGCGGGCGATTTTCTGTTCGGAATCGGTGACCATCTCCTGCCATTGCGCCAGCCACCCGGACATGCGCGGGATGGCGAAGAGCACGGTGAAGATTTCCGGCTTGAATCCGATGGCCTGATAGATAATACCCGAATAGAAATCCACGTTGGGATAGAGTTTGCGCTTGATGAAGTATTCGTCGTGCAGCGCGATGTCCTCGAGTTCCTTCGCGATATCCAGTTTCGGATTCGGGCCGGTGACTTCGAAGACCTGATCGGCGGCCCGCTTGATGATGTTGGCGCGCGGATCGTAATTCTTGTAGACGCGATGCCCGAAGCCCATCAGCTTGCACTTGCCGGCCTTTACCTGCTCGATGTAGGCCGGAATGTTGTCCCGGGTGCCGATTTCGTCGATCATGCGAAGCACTTCTTCGTTGGCTCCTCCGTGCAGGGGACCGGAGAGAGCGGCGGCGGCGGCGGCGGCGCTGACGTAAGGGTCGGCCTGGGAGCTACCCACGGCGCGCATGGCACTGGTGCTACAGTTCTGTTCGTGGTCGGCATGGAGGATGAAGAGGATGTCCAGGGCGTGGGCGATGGCCGGGTTGGCCTGGTATTTGGGCTCCACCATCCGCCAGAGCATGTTCATGAAATTCTCGGTGTAGCTGAGGTCGTTGTCCGGATAGATGTACGGATACCCATGGCTGTGCCGGTACGAGTAGGCGGCGATGGTAGGAATCTTGGCGATGAGCCGTACAATCTGCAGGCGCCGAACCTCGGCGTCGTGCACATGCCGGGCCTCGGGGTAGATGGTCGAGAGCGCGGCCAGCGTGCTGATGAGCATGGCCATGGGATGGGCGTCGTGCCGGAAGCCCTCCATGAGCTTCTTGGTATTCTCATGCAGCAGCGTGTGCACGGTGATCTCTTTCACCCAACCGTCCAGTTGCGCCGCAGTCGGCAGTTCGCCGTGTAGCAGCAGATAGGCCACTTCCAGATACGTAGCCTTCTCCGCCAACTGCTCGATGGGATAGCCGCGATAACGGAGAATTCCCTTGTCGCCGTCGATGTAAGTGATCGCGCTCTGGCAGGAAGCCGTGTTCATGAACGCCGGGTCGTAGGTCATCAGCCCGAAGTCGTCGGGTGCGGTCTTGATCTGCCGCAGATCCATCGCGCGGATAGTGTCCTTGTGGAACGGGACCGTATAGGTCTTGTCGTTTCGGTTGTCGGTAATAGTTAGTGTGTTGTTCGGCATCAATAATCCCTCCCGGTCCGGCCGGTACAAAAGAACCCGTGCCGCATGGGATGCACGCCGGGCCGATTTCGAACTAAACATAATCCAAATATCCGGTGAACGCAACATTGCCTTTGTTACTGGATTTATGGAGAACTTACTCTCACAATCGGCATTAGGTGAATTTGACCCCCCGCGCACGGCCCTGCTATGCTGATCCCGAAATGGATGCCGGCGCGCCATCACGCGTGGCGCGGCCGACTGGATCAAGCGTCAAATCTCGCTTTGGAGTAAGCATGAAGGCATACAACAACGTTCCTATCCCTGTTCACGGGGAGCCCATTGAGTTTCAAGACGGCAAGTTCATGGTTCCCGACAAGCCCATCGTCCCGTTCATCGAAGGCGACGGCACAGGGCCGGACATCTGGCGGGCATCGCGGGCGGTGTTCGACGCCGCGGTTGCCAAGGCCTACGGTGGCAAGCGCCAGGTCGCCTGGTATGAAATTTTCGCCGGCGAGAAAGCGTTTTCGAAATTCGACACATGGCTGCCGCAGGATTCACTCGACGCCATCACCAAGTTCCACATCGCCATCAAGGGACCGCTTACCACACCCGTGGGCGGTGGCATTCGCAGCCTGAACGTCTCGCTGCGCCAGCTTCTGGACCTCTACGTGTGCTGGCGTCCGGTGCGCTACTACGCCGGCGTGCCCTCCCCCATGAAGCATCCCGAGAAGCTCGACGTGGTGATCTTCCGCGAAAACACCGAGGACGTCTACGCCGGCATCGAATGGCGCCAGGGCACCAGCGAGGCGAAGAAGGTCATCGACTGGCTGAACACGGAAATGGGGTGCCGCATCCGCACGGATTCCGGCATCGGCATCAAGCCGATGAGCGTCACCGGCATCCAAGCGACTGATCCGCCGCGCTATTCAGTACGCCCTCGCCAACCGGCGCAGGAGCGTCACCCTGGTGCACAAAGGCAACATCATGAAGTTCACCGAAGGGGCCTTCCGCGACTGGGGTTACGATCTGGTGCGCGAGGAGTTCGCCGACACTTGCGTCACCGAATCCGAAGCCGGCTCGAACGTACCCGCCGGCAAGCTCCTGGTGAAGGACCGCATCGCCGACTCCATCTTCCAGCAGGTCCTGTTGCGGCCCGGCGAATACGACGTATTAGCCACCCCCAACCTCAACGGCGACTACCTTTCGGACGCCTGCGCGGCGCAGGTCGGCGGGCTGGGCATGGCGCCGGGCGCTAACCTCGGCGATCAGCATGGCGTGTTCGAAGCCACGCACGGCACGGCGCCGAAGTACGCCGGCCTGGACGTGATCAACCCCTCCAGCTTGATTCTGAGCGGCTCGATGATGTTCGAGTTTATGGGATGGAGGGAAGTCTCCTCGGTGATCGAGCACGCCATCACGCAGACGCTGGGCCAGAAGCGCGTCACCTACGACCTGCACCGTCTGATGGAAGGGGCCACGAAACTGAAGAGCAGCGAGTTCGCCGCCGCCATCATCCAAAACATGAGCTCTTGGAGCCAATCGGATTGAAATTAAGGGTGTTGCTGTTAGTTTTAGCAGTCCTCGCCCCGCTGCTCTCCCAGGCGCCCATCGAGCTGCGCGTCTACCCCGCCGAACACCGGAAGATGAGGGACGCGGCTACCGGCGCCCAGCTTACGTTTCTCACAACGCATCCGGGCGACGACCAGGCCCTGTACTACGAACAGCGCTCCTGGCTCTCGGACAGCTCGCTGATTTTGTTCCAGTCGTCGAGACCCGCGGGCGGGCTGATGGGCTACCTGACGGCGACCGGCGAACTGGTGCGTCTGAGCACTCCCGGCGGCGCGTTGGGCGGCCCCACGGCGGCCCGCGACCGGCCCAGCGTGTTCGCCATGCGCGGCCAGGAAGTGGTGGAGTTGGCGCTGGAGATCCACGCGGGCCAACCATCGCGAGTGGCGGCGCGCGAGCGCGTGATCGCGCGGATCCCCGTCGATTGGGGGCCGTCGAACACAGCGCTCACCGAAAGCTGCGATGGAAGGCTTTTGGCGGTGGGCGTGGGTGGCCGGGGCGCCAGCCATCCGGGCCTCGACGGCCGCGTGGCGGTGGTGGAAATCGCCACCGGCAAAGTGTGGGCGGCGGCGCGCGTGGCGGGCGGGCAGTTTGGCGGGCACGTGGTCTTCAGCCGCACCGAGCCGACGCTGGTGAGCTTCGGCAAGGCCGGGGTGTGGATCGCCGTAGTGGACGCACGCACTCGCGAGCGTGTATTCGAACACAAACAGGTGGCGGGCGAGTTCGCCACGCACCATTGTTGGTGGCGCGATTACACCATCACGTTCTGCGGCGGCTGGCATCCGCAACCCCACGAAGACGCCGACGTGAAGGTGGTGGACATCCGGGACGGCACGGTCCGGATTCTGGGAAAAGGAAGCTGGTGGCCGCAGGCGAGTCCGGCCGAGCTGGCGCGATGGAACTGGTGGCACTCGGCGGGCCACGAAAACGGCCGCTGGGTGGCGGCCGACAACTGGCACGGCGACATCGGCATTTTCCATGGCAAGACCACGCGCACCTATATACTGACGAAGGACCATCGGGTCTACGGGCGCGGCACACACCCGGAGGTGGGTTGGGATCGCCGCGGGGAGCAGGTGGTGTTCTCCTCCCACAAGCTGGGCAGCGTGGACGTGTGCGTGGCCACCATCCCCGACGCCTGGCAGCGCGAGTGGGAATCGCAGGTCAGCCGGTAGACGGCAACCGCGCCCGGTTTGCGTGCGTTTAACATACGTGGGCTAGAATAGGCCTAGGAGTGCGCCATGAGAGTGTTTGCGAACCTGATCTGGTTGGCTTTCGCGGTTGGCCTCGCGGCCCAGGACCATAAGGCCGCGCCCGCGCCGGCCGCGCCCCAGACCGACGACGCCGCGCAGGCCCACTTCGTTGTCGAGAAGGGCACGCGCGTGCCGCTGAGCCTGATCAACAGCATCAGCACGAAGCACGCCGCCGAAGGCGACCGGGTTTATCTCGAATCGGCGTTTCCGATCCTGGTGAACGGGCACATGGTGATTCCGCCCGGCAGCTATGTGGCCGGCACGGTCACGCAGATTAAGCGGCCCGGGCGCGTGAAAGGCCGCGGCGAGCTCTTTGTGCGCTTCGATTCGCTCACCTTGCCCAACGGCGTCACGCGGGATTTCCGCGCCCGCATCGGCAGTCTGGACGGCCGCGCCAATGAAGAATTGGACCGCGCCGAAGGCAAGGTCAAGAGCGAAGGCAACAAGAGTGGCGACGCGCGCACGGTGGGCGAAGCCACGGCCGCGGGGGCTTCCGTGGGCGTCATCGCGGGTAGTGCCGCCGGACACGGCGCCATGGGCGCGGGCATCGGCGCGGCGGCTGGGCGCGGCGGCGGGGTTGATTGGCGTTCTGCTCTCGCGCGGCCCCGATGCCGTCCTGGCGCAAGGGACCACGCTCGAAATGGTACTGGATCGCCCGCTCACCTTCACGGAGGCCGAGATCGACTTCAGCGTGGCCGCCGCACGCCGCGGCGCCCCGCGCGCGACCGGGGCGCCGGCCACCAGACAGCGTCAATCCATTCCCATTCCTGGCCGCGGCGGCGTCAACCGCTGGTTCTATTGATCCAGCGCGGGCAGCGCTCTTAGTACTTGGTTCCCACCTCGGTGCCACTCTAAGGTACCACCCCAAAATGTAACCTACGTCTCATTTTCACGGGGCCCGCAACTCAATAGAATCGTAACTTACCGATGCAATACTCCATCATCCAACCCGAAACCGTTCTGATGTGGGCGCAAATATTCGGCATAGCCGGCGTCGCCCTGGTAGTAGATTTACTGGTACGCGACAATGACCGATTGCGGCGCATCAACACCGGTCTGAAGAAGGATGCCCAGACCGCCGAACCGGCCACCGTGGTGCCCATCAACGTGGACCCGCTGACCGGGCTGCACAACCGCACCGTGATGAGCGAACTGATCGAGAGCGGCGCCCGGGTGAGCGGCGTGGCCGCCGTGCTGGATGTGGACGAGTTCAAGGAGATCAACGACACATACGGTCACCTGGCCGGCGACGAAGTGCTGCAAGGGATCGGCGGCCTGATTCGCGGCTCCATCCGCGAACAGGACTTCGCCTGCCGCTGGGGCGGCGACGAGTTCGTGATCTTCTTCAAGAACGAGTGCCGCCAGGCTACGCAGAAGCGCCTTTCGCAGATCGAGCACCGTTTGGCCGACTTCCACCTGCGTCAATTCGGCAAGCAAAGTATTTCGGTGAGCTGGGGCATGGCGGAGGTCAGCGATGGGTCTCTCAAAGACGCGCTGGAAACCGCCGACAACAAGATGTACCAGATGAAGCGCCGCCGCAAAATGATCAGCAGCGGATTGGTGCGCTCCAAGCTCCAGGTAGTGAACGCCTAACCATTTCCACCATCAACTACGATTCTCCTCCTCCGGGGCGCCTACGGGCGCCCCTTCTCTTTATTGGAAGGAGCGCAGCCGTAGCGAATTGGCAACCACGCTGACGATATCCGGGAGTGCCAGCTCGAGCGTGCCGAGAAATCACCACACGAGGAGCGGTGCGGCGGCGGCCACCATGACTGCCTCAGAACGAAAACCGCCCGCGCCGTCGATGGTGGCCCCGCATATCCTGGCGCCCGAAGCTTGTTAGACCGGCGCGCGCGCCGGACCGGGCCGTATCACAACCAGGTCGCCGGGCACGGCCCGTTCGAGGGGGACGGACACCTGCCGGCAGCCGACTATTTCGCCGGATCGGTGGCGCGCATCAAGTCGTCCACCTTTTCAGCGATGATCTCCTCCACCGCTGGTCGAAACGGACCGGGTTGACCGTAAGGAATCATGGCGCCCGCGCCTTCGTAGCCGCCTTCGTTCAAGATGCGCAGCGAAGGGATGTAGGCGAACACATCGTTGGAATAGCCCGCCACCCAGGTGGTGTCCCAACCGTATCGCGCCTTGAAGCGCAAGGCGTAGTCGACCACCACTTCGCCACCCATCACGATCCATGTCAAGTCCTTGCCGAAGCGCCAGACTTGCAGCGGATAGGGATAGTGGTCTGGCAGCTTGCCGTCGCGGGCGATGATCGCAAGCATCAGTTTGGCGTGGCGGACCACGTAGACGGATGGGTCGGAAAGACGGGCTTCGAGTTCGGCGCGCGTGGGCGTTTTCTGGAACGGAAGGTTGACGAATTCGAAGGCCGTGCGCAGCGGTCCGGAGATGGTCCGGGGCTTGGCGGCCAGAGCCGAGGTGACCGCGGCGGCCATCACGTTGCCATAGATTCTGGCAAGCTCGACGGTGCGCCGGGGCAAGGGGTTCGAATCCGCGCCGGCGCCGGCGACGAAGAGAAACTCCGCCCCGGGATGCTCCTTTTCGAGTTCGGCTTGTGCAAAGCCGGGCCAGTCGCCGCTGAGTTGGTAGATGTCCAGGGTGGTCGCGTGACAGGCGTAGCCGAACACGGCGGCGCGCAACTGGCCGTCGGGCGCGCGTACGGCCAGGACCGGAACATCGTGATCCACGGGGCCTGGCCACGCGCGGTGGTTCGCGTGACGCCGATTGACGGCGAACCCGGCGGTGTCCTGCGAGAACGTAAGCGCCGACGGTGCGAGATTCTTGAGCGAGGCGCCAATGGTATCCACGGTTTGCTCGACCAGCCAGGCCGTGTAGCGGTCGATGACTACCTGCTGCTCAGCGGAGATGTTGTAGGCCGGATAGAGCATGTGGCTAACCACCGGCCCACTATGTGTGTGCGAAGAGTTGAGCGCGATGCGGTCCCGTCCAAGCGAGTACTTCGATGCGGCGCGAGCGGCAATCGCATCCGCGACGTCTTTAGGAAAACCCAGCAGGTCGCTGGTGACCAGCACGGCTCGTGCGCCGGTTTCGTCTTCCAGAGCCAGAGCCTTCACGTACAATTCTGCAAGCACGCCTTCGGAAGGATGGGTCCGGCTTCCATAGCCGGCCATGAAGATGGGCTCGCGCGGGGTGATGTTCGCCTTGGCCAACCCGGCTTTCCAGCCCGCCATGAGAGGTTGGAACGCACTCGCGCACAGCCACGCCGCCAGCATGATGGTCCGCATACTACCTATGATAACTTGTCCGCGGAGGAGGACCGGCGGAGGGCGGCGCGCCAGGATCAGGCGGCCAAAGCGTCGGCCACGGCGCGGAGAACGTCTTCCGCGCGCAGGGGTTTTTGCAGCGTGCTGTGGGCGCCGAGCAACTTGGCGATGCGAAGGAGCTCACCGCCGAAGGCGCCCGACATGGCGATCACTTTGAGCGATGGCCACTCGCGCCGGATGGCCTGGATCGTCTCGAAGCCTTCCTGCTCCGGCATCACCAAATCGGTCATCACAAGATCGATATGTTCGCCCCGCACCTGGGCGAGAGCCTGAAAGCCGTCGCCCGCTTCCAGGACTCGGTAGCCTCCGCTCTCCAGCATCCAGCGGAGCACCTTGCGAACATTGTCATCGTCGTCGACCACCAAAACCGCCGCACCGCGTGGGGCCTGCTGCTCTGTCATCTACCCTCACTGTATTACAAACCTGCCCCGCCAGAAAGGGCTGATTGTGGAGATTCGCCGAGGCTTGCCGCGCGGTGTCACTGGCCCAACCGGAAGGTGACGTCGATGGGCGCAACTACTTCCACAGGCACGCCGTTGAGCATGGTGGGCCGGTAGCCCCATTGCCGCACGGCACCGATGGCAGCATCGACCAGCAGCGGGTGGCCGCTCACGACATCCAGCTTGCGGATGTTGCCGTCGGTTCCGACGATGCCAACCAGACGCACCACGCCGGAGATCCGCGCCGCACGCGCCAGCGCCGGGTACACTGGCATCACCTTCCGCACCAGCTTGCCTTCCAGTACCACGCCACCCAAACGGATGCGCTCGACCTGGGCCGCCGCCGCATTGCGCTTGACCGGCTCGGCACGCTCCACGGGAGGCGGCGCAAGCAGGGCCCTGCCGCCGTCCGCGGAACCGCCGGGGACGCCAGGCCCTGCACCACTCGGCGCGCCGAGGCCGGCAGCGCCGTTTCCGCCAATCGCCGGCGGCCCTCCCACCTCCTCGATGATGCGCGCCACTTGATCCGGCACCCTGGACGGGGCGGCCAGCTTCGCCGGATCGGACGGCGTCACGGTGCGCGCCGTGCGCCCAGATAACTTCGGTGCGGGAGCCGGACCGCGCGGCGGTCCCGCGGGCACCAGCGTTACGAACCAGGACGGCTGCCAGTGCGCTCGCGGCAACGCATCGGGCCGAAGCAACGGAATCAGAATCGCCAAAGCAATCAGAGAGGCCTGAATGGACATCCCCGCCATCCATGTCCAGGACCTCGTTGTCCTTCTCGCTTCCCACGTGATCGCGCCTTCAAACATCGCCTCCACCTCCTTTCCGCTCCTATGGACACCGGATAAGGTGGTTCGGTTCCAGCGTAAAGGCGGTCCGGTTGCGGCCTCATGCACATTGCGGGAACCGGGCGGACGCATGTTAGAATTGAAGAGTTATGGGAATTCCGAACGTCAAGCGCTTCCGGCCTTTCTGCCCCGTCTGCAAGGAGAGCTTCAGCCTGATGGCCGTTGTGCCGAAAGAAGCCGACGTGAATGCCTACCTGGCCGACGTGGTCGCCCGGCACGACCACAAGGCGTACCAGGAGGCCAAACAACTGCACTTCAAGGTCCGCGTCGGCCAGCAGAAGCAGCGCAAGTCGAAGTAGCTTACCGCAGGCGCGCCTTCAGGGCGCGCACCGCGCGTAAGGCTTCCTGCGCCACGTCGGCATCCGCGTCTTTGCTCAGCGCGTCCAAGGCGGTTAGTGTTTTGGCATCGCCGCTGATCGCCAGAATCTGCGCAAGCTGTATCTTCTCGACGCTGGTGCCCTGCTTCAAAGCGTACTCGAGCGACGCGCGGATCCGCGCATCGCGGGCCAGCTCAATCAGAAAAGCCCGCGCCTCGCCTTGCCGCGCAGCCGAGTTCAGCGTATTCACCAGATACTGCAGCGGGCTGAATTCGGTCACCTCGGTCTTGCCGAGCAATACCAGGGCGAAAGCCTGCGAAAGGCGCGGGCTCAGCTTCGTCTCGTCGTTGAAGGCTTTTTCGAGCAAGGGCAGGTCGCCCGCGTTGCGCAAGCGGCCATAGCCTTCCGCGGCGGCGCCGCGGAGGCCCTCGTCTTTGTCCTGGAGGTAGGCAGCGAAGATCTTGCGATTCTGCTCGTCGGGCAGCATGGCGATGGCGGTGAGCGCGGCGCGGCGCACCTTGTTGTTGCGCGCGCGATCGAGCACCATGCGCAGGTCCGAAAGAGCGCTCTTGTTCCGCAGGAGACCGGTGGTTTCCAGCGCGGCGATCTGCACGCGATCGTCTGGATCGCGCAAAAGGAAAGTGATGCGGTCGGCGGCGCTCTGATCGCCGATCTTCTGCATGGCGATGAGGCACTCGTAGATCAGCGCGGAGTCCTTCGACCGCAAGGCTTCGACCAGATCCGGGATGGCGGCCTTGCCGCGCAGAATACCCACGGCGCGCGCCGCGTTGGCACGCGCGTCCATGTTGGAGCCGCCTCTCACCAACTTGCCGAGCGCGGCGATCACTTCGGGCTTGGCCTGTACAAAGGGATCGATGACGGCGTCGTTGGTGTCGGTGAACCGTCCCTTAATGGAAGAGCCCGCGCGCCTGAGAGAGGCCGTGAATCCGGTCCGCACATAGCCCGGCAGGTAGAAATTCACCAGGCCGTCGGTGGCGCGGATCTGCACTTCCGGGTCGTTGTCCCTGGTGGCTTGCGTAAGTGGATCGAGACTATGTTGCGTGCCGATATCGACGATGGCTTTCACCGCTTCGACGCGCACGCCGACGTCCGGGTCGGAGAGCATTTTCTGCAATTCGGGGATGGCTTGGGAACCTTGCTTGCCGAGTTCCTTGGCGGCCTTGGCCCGCTGCTTCGGAGTGGCGATGGGGGCGTCCTGGGCTAGCGCGGCGCAAGCCGACAGGAGGGACAAGGAGAGTATGCAGGCCAGACGGAGTCTCATAATCCCATTATGAAGGAATCCAGGCTAGCCCAGCAGGGCGTTAAACAAGTAGCCGACCCCGATGATGCCGATGGTGAGCAGACTGACGAAGACGGCAAGCAGCGGCGGACGCAGCACTTTGCGCAAAATGATCATCTCCGGCAGCGACAGCGCCGTCACCGCCATGGTGAAGGCCAGCACCGTGCCGAGGGGCAAGCCCTTATTGACAAGCGCCTCGGTGATGGGCAACACGCCGGCGATGTTGGCGTAGAGCGGCACGCCGATGGCGACGGCCAGCGGCACCGCGAACCAGTTTTCCGGTCCGGCCCAACGAACGATGGCCGCCTCGGGCACATAGCCGTGAATCAGGGAACCGACGCCGATGCCGCCCACCACATAGGGCCACACCTTGACGAATATGGATCGCGAGGAGCGCCACCCCTCGGCCAGGCGGTCCCGCAGGGTGATGCGCCGATCCTCCATGGAGGCCGCGCTGCCGAAGCCGCGCACTTCCCAGACAAACGGCTCCACCCATTTTTCCAGCTTCAACAAACCGACGGCGAATCCCGTCACGATGGCCAAGGTCACGCCGAAGCCGATGTAGATGGCCGTCACCTTGAAACCAAACAATCCCCATAACAGCGCCACGGCCACTTCGTTCACCATGGGCGCCGCGATCAGGTACGAGAACGTCACACCGAGCGGCACGCCGCCTTCAAGAAACCCGATGAACAGCGGCACCGCCGAACAGGAGCAGAACGGCGTCACAATTCCGATCGCCGCGGCGAGCAGATTTCCGATCACGCTGCGCTTGCCGCCCAGCCAGCGCCGCACACTCTCCGGCTCCAGCCAGGTCTGCACAACGCCCACCGAGAAACTCACCGCGAGGACCAGCGCGAGTACTTTCGGCACATCGTAGAAGAAGAAATGCAGGCTGGCTCCCAGATGCGATTGCACGGAGAGCCCGAGCGGACCTTCCACGATCCACCGCGCCAGAGAGTCGAAAAGAGCGAAGGGACTAAACATCTAGCCAAAGACCTCGAAAATGTAAGTCAACGAATAATAAATGCCGGCCGCGACGAAGACCGTGCCGGTCGCCAGGCGCGCGGCCTTTTCGACTCTTGCCAGACGTTTCAACGCCTTGCCGAGCGACTGCGCGCTCCAGCTCATCAACAGGGCCAGGCCCACCACGGGCGCCGCCGTCGCGGCTCCGTACACGGCGGGCACCAGGAAGCGCGAATCCACGGTGACGGCCAGCGGCAGCAGGCTGCCGAAGAAGAGCGCCGCCGACACCGGGCAGAAGCTCAACGCGAACACAATGCCCATGGCACCGGCACCCCAGGTGCCCCACGCCGCCGCCCGCTGGCCCCAGCGCTCGCTGAGCCGCGAGCCCGAAATCGGCAGACTCAGCAGGTTCAGCAACACCATGCCCGTGAGAATCAGCACCGGCCCGAGCACCTTGTTCATGTGTGTCTGTAGCGCGTTGGAGATTTGCGGGATGGTGAGCAGGCTGGCCGCCAGCACGAGCGCCAGCGCCGCGTAGGCAATCATGCGGCCCAGCGCGTAAAGCAATCCGGCCCGCAGAACGAAGCTGGGCCGCACCATGTGTTGGCTGATGTAAGAGACGGCGGCGATATTCGTGGCCAGCGGGCAGGGGCTAATGGATGTGAGAACACCCAACCAAACCGCCGAGCCCGCAGCTACGAGAATCGCGTCCATCAGCTTTTCCCGAGCGAAAGCATTCACTTCGCGTACTACGTAATCCGCGAAGGCCGTTTTGTCACCCACCAGCTCCCAAGTTTTTTCGAGCACTTTGTGCCCAGTCTCGCGGCCGTCTTTGAATTCCACCAGCACCAGAGACCTGGTGAAGAGTTGATAGTCCTGTACGAAGTGGCGATTTTCGGGCAATTGCACGTTCACGGCGCGCCACTGGAGATCTCCTCGCGCCAACTCGGCGGCAAAGTTGGAGTGAATGGCTTCGTCCGAGTGGGCCTCGATGATGCGGCAGGTCGCGCAACGCTGTGTCGCGTGGAAGTAATAGGCCACTACGCGCCGGCCGGAGCGCCGCGTGGCCGCGGAATCGGCCGCCTGCACCGGGATTTCCTTCTGGCGCGCCTGCTTGAACACCAGAAACGCCAGACTGGCCGCGACGAACAAGAGTAACGCTACCGTGAGGTCCGCTTCGATTTCATGGGGGTGCGTTCTCCTCTAGGCCAACAATTGAGAGGCCTTAATGACCACTTCTTCAATTCGCTCCCGGGTGGCCGGGGTCTTGCCCTTCTCCATCCCCAGGTCGTCCAATCGCAGGTGCAAGTAGCGGTCGATGCCGCCCTGCCGCATGGCCTTCTTGCCACACTCGGTGGAGCAGCCGTCGATCACCAGAATCTTGCATGCGGCGCGAACTTTTCCCGCGATGTCTTCCACGCCGGTGGCGATACCGATGAGACAGGACATCTTTCCCACGCCGTCACGGCGTAACATGCGGGCGGCGCGGTCCGCGATCTCGCCCACATCGGATGCGCCCGAACACGCCAGCAGGATGGTCGCATCCGCGCCACAACCGCAATCGCTCTTCGGTCTGATGTTCATTTCGTTTCCATCTCCCACACACCCAACCCCGCGCATACTTCGACCAACGCGCCGCGCAGGTGTTTGTAGTCCCCTTCGAACACCGGCGCGCACCGCGCGAGCTTCCCTTCCCCCATCCAAAGCCTGGCGGCGAAAGCCATGCAGGTGGCCTCCCCGCAGGCGCCGCAGTTGGTTCTGGGCAACCGCTTGTAGACTTCGAGCATGGGAGGTTTCGCCCGCATTTCGCGCGACGGCACGATGGAGGCACGCCGCGCCCAGACCTGGTTCACCCGCGCGCGCAAGGATTCCAGCACGCGGCAGGCGTCCACAATCTCGTCGGCCTTGCCCAGCGCGACGCGGCGAGCGTAGATGGTCACCAGCCGGTAGCCCTCCATGAACGTGAGACTCGGCCCGGCCGGGTTGTAACAAGCCTGGCGCATTTCCGCGTTCAGATAAGGCAGCGCCTCCGCGACATCGCCGGACAGATGCGCGACCAGCCGCACCTTGGTTTCATCCGCCATGCAAGGGCCGAAGAACATGATGGCCGCTTCGCCGAAAAGGTCTTCGGCGAACGCCTCGCGCACCGGCGCTGGGCAAGCGCCCGGCCGGTAATCGGTCCAACCGGCGATGGTGATGCGCGGCGCGGCTTGCTGGATGGCGGACAAGCCGGCCGAATCCGTCACCAGCGCCGGCGCGGCCGCGACACTCGCAATGGGCCCACCGCTCGCGGCGAGCAAGGCCCGGGCTTTCTCCAGTTCTTCGGCGCTTGGAAAGACGACGATCAACTCCATCGGCGCGTCCGTCAGCCGGCCTTCTCCGCGAGCAATTTCTTCAGCTCGGCCACCGTGGCCACGCGTCCCATCACGGCGATCTTGCCGTCGACCACCACGGCCGGGGTGCGCATCACGCCCAACTTCGCGATCCCGGCCCAGTCGGTGACGTGCTCGATCTCGGCCGCGAGGTTCAGTTCCGCGCAAGCGTTGATCACGTTCTTCTCGGTGTTCTGGCAGTTGGCGCAGCCGGGTCCGGCCACTTGAATCTTCATGCGTTTATCCTTTCAACCGATCGCTCTTCGCCGCTCGGCGGCAACTGAGGTGAGCACCGCTTCAATGCAGCCGAAGAACTTGAGAATGCAGGGCACGCGAAGGCTGTAATAAACCTGCGCGCCGCGCTTGTCGACTTCGGCGATTCCCGCCGTCTTCAGGATCGACAGGTGCTTCGACACGGTGGACATGTCGGCGCCCACCATGCGCTGCAACTCGCAAACGCAGCGCGGCCCTCGAGACAATTCCTCCACCAGAAACAGTCGTGTGGGGTGCGCCAGAGCCTTGACGATCAAAGCCCGGCCCTCCAGGCGAGCGCGTGTTTTGCGATCCATGGTTGCTTACTTGGCAATTTAGCCAAATAAGCAACAAAAGTCAACCCACCTCTTGCGCCGTGAGCGGACCGCTGTTATGGTGGGCTGAGGAATGCCATGGAAAAACGCCTCTCTTTTCTGGACCGCTACTTGACGTTGTGGATTTTTTCCGCCATGGCGGTGGGGGTTGGAGGCGGCTACCTGTTTCCCGGCATCGTGCCTCAACTCAACCGCCTGAGCGTGGGCACCACTTCCATCCCCATCGCCGTGGGACTCATTCTGATGATGTACCCGCCGCTCGCCAAGGTGAAGTACGAAGAGATGGGCCGGGTCTTCTCGCATCGCAAGATCCTGCTGCTCTCGCTGGTTCAGAACTGGGTGGTCGGCCCGGTGCTGATGTTCTTTTTGGCGGTGTTGTTTCTGCGCGACAAGCCGGAGTACATGACGGGGCTGATTCTGATCGGGTTGGCGCGTTGTATCGCCATGGTGATCGTCTGGAACGACCTGGCGCACGGCGACCGCGAATACTGCGCGGGGCTGGTGGCCTTCAATTCCATCTTCCAGGTCCTGTTCTTCTCGGTGTATTCGTACTTCTTCCTGGCCGTAATGCCGAACTGGTTGGGACTCGCCGCCGTCCGCGTGAACATCTCCATGGGCGACATCGCCCAGAGCGTGTTTATCTATCTGGGCATCCCGTTCCTGGCGGGAATGGCGACGCGCGCCGTGCTGATTCGCGTGAAGGACAAGACCTGGTACGAAACCAAGTTCATTCCGAAGATCAGCCCGATCACGCTCATCTCGCTGCTATTCACGATCATGGTGATGTTTTCGCTCAAGGGCGAGATGATTGTGCAACTTCCCCTGGATGTCGTCCGTGTGGCGCTCCCTCTGACGGTTTACTTCCTTCTGATGTTCTTCGTCAGTTTCTGGATGAGCCAGCGCGCCGGCGCAACCTACGCGGAGACAGCCACGCTATCTTTCACGGCGGCATCCAACAACTTCGAGTTGGCCATCGCCGTAGCCATCGCGACATTCGGCATCCATCACGGCGCCGCGTTCGCGGCGGTGATCGGACCGTTAGTGGAAGTTCCGGTTTTGATCGCGCTGGTGAACGTGTCGCTGCGGCTCAAGAAGACGATGTTCCGCCCGGAGGCCGCGAGTTTCGCCATACCGGAGGCATAGCCGCATGAATATTCTATTCCTGTGCGTCGCCAATTCCGCCCGCAGCCAACTGGCAGAGGGCCTGGCCCGCGCAATGTTCGGCGGGGCAGCGCGCGTCGAGAGCGCCGGATCGGAGCCATGTGGATTCGTGCGGCCCGGAGCCGTGGCGGCTCTCGGCGAGATCGGCATCGATATCTCAGGACATCGATCCAAGGCCATCGCCGACCTCGACCCCGGCTTTCTGCGCGACCTCGACTACGTGGTCACCCTGTGCGCCGACGAGATTTGCCCCGTCCTCCCCTCGCCCGCCAAACGGCTGCACTGGCCCATTCCCGACCCGGCGCGACCGGCGCCCAGCGCCGCGATGGAGACCGTTCGATACCGTGAGGCTCGCGATCAAATCCGCGCGCTGATCGAAGCTTTCGCGCGCGACCACAACATCCCACTCTTGGCCGGGTATGATACGAAACAGAGATGACGCGCCTGGTTGCGCTGGTGTTGCTGCCGCTTGCCTTGGCCTTCGGCCAGGAATGGGTGGAGGTACGTTCCGGCCCGTTTGAGGTTCTCACCGACGCGGGCGGCCGCGTGGCGGGCCGCACGGTGGCGTACTGCGAGCAGTTGCGCAACGCCTTGGGCCTGGCCCTAGGCAGGCCGGAGCTAAGTGCCGTCTGGCCTATTCGCGTGGCCGTCTTTCGCGACGCGCGCACGCGCTCGCTCTACCCCGCGCAGATGAGGGATGGGCGCGACGCACACCTCGGCGCGCTGGTTGGGAACGCGCCGGTGCCGCGCGAGTTCGCCGCGTCCATCGTACGCATCCTGCTGCGCGACAACACGGCCTCCCTGCCGCCATCGATTGAAAACGGGCTGATCGCGCTCTTCGCCACGCTGGAAGTGAAGGGCGTGCGCGTCACGCTCGGAGCGCCGCCTCCGCCGGCCGAACGCAATCTGGACTGGGCGCGCATGCAGATGCTCGCCACCAACCCTGAATACAGCGGCCGTCTTCGTGTCATGCTCGGGAATCTCGCGCGCGGCGCCGAACTTGCCCCGTCCTGCATCAACGCGTTCGGCAAGCCCATCGCCGCGATCGACAAGGAAGCCGCCGCGTATCTCGCGAGTGGAAGTTTTCAAACCACCGCTGTGTCCGCGCGGCCCATCGATGCCGAGCACGACTACTTCCCGAAGCAACTCCCCCCGGAACGCATCCAGGCGGTGCTGGCGGAACTCTCCGGCACGCCGCTGCCCGAAGCAACGCCTGGCGCGCGCACGCTGGTCGAGAACGCGGCGAAAGAGAAAGATGCGGCGAAAGCGCGCGCGCTTCTGGAACGGGCCATTCAACTCAATCCGCGTTGGGCCGAACCGCACGCGCGTCTCGCCTTGTTGGAAACCGACGCCGACGCCAAGGTCGGCGCAGTGGAAGGTGGCCGCGAAACTCGATCCGCGCGGCCATTTCGAGGAACGCGCCCGCGCCATCGAGGCCGCCGAACGGCAGCGCATCGAAGACCAAAACAAACGCAACCTGGAACGTTTAGAGCAGGAAGCGCTCGCGCGCGTTCGCGCCGCCGAACAGAAAGCCAACCGGGACGCGAAGCCGCTCCCGCCGGACCAGAAAGTGGAAGCGTGGTGGGACGGGCCCCGGCCCGACCGCAAAATCCAAGGCCTGCTCGAACGCGTCGATTGCATTCGCGGCGCGGCACGGCTGATGGTTCGCGACGAAAACCGGGCCGTGGCGAAATTGCTCATCCGCGATCCGGCAAAAGTGGCGTTGAGTGGAGCCAAGGACGCCACGCTCGCCTGCGGCCCGCAGCGCCCGCCTCGCCGCGTGATTATCGAGTACTTCGCCAAGCCCGACAGCAAGATGGGCACCGCCGGGGAAGTCGCCACCGTGGAGTTCCGTTAGGTGCCGCGCATTCCGCTACGTTGGCTGCTCCTGGGCGTGTTTGCCGGCTCGTCGGTACTCAACTACCTGGACCGGCAAGTGCTCGCCGCGCTGGCTCCGCTGCTGCGCGCCGAGCTGCACTTATCGAATGCCGACTATGGGCTGATTCTTTCAGCCTTCTCTATTGTCTACGCCGCCGCCTCACCACTGGCCGGGCTCTTCATCGACCGTATCGGACTCACTTATGGCATCGCGGTGCTGGTGGCGCTGTGGTCCGCGGCCGGCTCGTTCACCGGCGTAACGCAGGGTCTCGCCGGGCTAGTGGCTTGCCGCGCCGTTCTGGGCGTCGCGCAATCGGGCGGAGTGCCGGCCACCGGCAAAGCCATCCGCCAGTATCTCGACGCGTCCGAACGCGCGCTCGGCAACGCTTTCAGCCAGTTTGGATTGAGCGTGGGCGCTATGCTCGCACCGCTCGTGGCGACCTGGCTCGCATTAGCTTATGGATGGCGCTGGGCGTTCCTGGTCACCGGGCTGCTGGGATTCTTTTGGATCCCACTGTGGCTCGCCGCCGCGCGGCGCATCCCGCCGCAGCACGCTGCTCCCGTGGCTAGTTGGCGCGGCGCGACCACGGTTCTCCGGGACCGCCGGCTATGGGGATTCATCCTCGCCAACGTGCTCTCGATGACGGTCTACTCGCTGTGGACCAATTGGACCACTGTGTACCTGGTCGACGCGCAACGGCTGAGCCTGGCGGAGGCGGCGCGCTATGCATGGATGCCGCCGCTGGTCTCGAATCTCGGCGGCGTGCTCGGCGGCTGGCTGTCGCTGCGCCTGATTCGTCTTGGCGTCGAACCCATCCAGGCGCGTTACCGTGTGTGCCTGATGGCGGCCGTCGCGAGGGCTCGCGACCGCCGCGATTCCCCTGGCGCCGTCTCCCTGGACGGCCATCGCGCTGGTCTCTTTCAGCTTCTTTACCGTGGCGGGCTTCAGCGTTAACCTCTACACCATGCCGCTCGATGTGTTCGAATCCTCGCGCGCGGCCTTCAGCGTCTCGCTGCTCACGGCGGCTTACGGAGGCATGCAAACGGTGGTGTCGCCGTTGATCGGCGCCTCCATCGACCGTTACGGTTTTCAGCCCGCCTGCTTCGCGGCGGCCGTCGCTCCTCTGGCGGCGGTAGGTGTGCTGAAACTTACCCGGAGGCCCGCGTGAAGCGGCTCAAACGGGTGCTGAAGAACGCGTTCTTCAGGCTGCTGGGCAAGGATCCGGAAGCCGTCGTGGTGCATTTCTGGTCCGGCGACGCCGCGCTGACCCAACGGATGAGCGCCGAACTCCTCGACCTGCTGCCCACCGTCCGTCACTTCATAGTTTCGGGGACAGGCTACGCAATCCCGAAACTTCCGGAGGCGACCGTCATCCGGTTGCAGCCCGGTTCCGCCTGGTCGCTGTACAGGCAATTGCGCCGGCAATTAAAAACGTATCGCATCGGAATGTCCGCTGTGCTGTTCACGCCGGACACTGCTTTTACGCCGCTTCGCCGCGCGGCGTATCTACTGACTCCGCGCAAACTGCTCGCTTACAACGCTCGCCTCGAGCGCCATCACCTGCGCCTCGAGAGTTGGATCGCCTCCGGGCTATTCTTGCGCGGGGTGCCGCTGGATCGGATCCATTTGCGGCCCAAGTGGCTGTGGCCATTCAAGCACGACCGCTCGGTGGCTTCTTCCAAGCTGCAGGTCTTCGAGGGCCGTCCGACGGACGCGGCGCGTCCGAAGGTGGCGGTGGTCTCACCCTACTTTCCGTATCCGCTTTCCCACGGCGGGGCGGTACGCATCTACAATCTGCTGCGCGAAGCGGCGCGCGATTTCGACATCTACCTTCTGGCCTTCGCCGAGCATGACCGGATGGAGGACATTGCGCCGGTGCTCGAATTCTGCGCCAAGGTCGCGCTGTTCAACATGCCGCGCTACCGCGAGCCGCGCTGGTCGACGCTGCTGCCGCCCGAGGTTTGCGAGTTCCGCTCCACACTTGTGGAGCGCACGCTGGAAGATTGGAAGCGCGAACACTCCATCGATATCGTGCAGGTGGAATACACGCCGCTGGCTCCTTACGGCGGCCACGTGTTGGTGGAACACGACGTCACCTTCGATTTGTACCAGCAAGTGCGCGAGAAGCAACGCACGCTCTCTTCGCGCTGGGATTACCGGCGCTGGCGCCGCTTTGAGACTCGTGCCGTGAAGCGATTTCCGCGGGTCGTCTTCATGTCGGACAAAGACGCGGCACAGTTGCCTCATCCGGGCGCGGCGGTGATCGCCAACGGCGTCGACATTGAACGTTTTACACCGCAACCGGAACCCGCGTCGCCGCGGCTGCTGTTCATCGGCTCGTTCCGGCATTTTCCGAACATCGTCGCCTACCGCTTTCTCGTCGAGCAAGTCTGGCCGCTCCTCAAGAACCGCTTCCCATCTCTCGGGATGAGCATCGTCGCAGGTCCCGACTACCAACGGCACTGGCGCGAGCACACTGGAACGTTCGACGCGCCCCAGGACGCGCGCATCACGCTCGCCGGATTCGTTCGCGACGTGCGGCCTTTCTATGCCGATGCCACGCTGGTCGCCGTGCCAACGTTGGTTTCGGCCGGCACCAACGTCAAGGTGCTGGAAGCCATGGCCATGGAGCGCGCGGTGGTTTCGACGCCATCCGGTTGCGCGGGCATCGCGCTGGTGCACGGCGAGAGCGTGTGGATCGGCGCGACAGCCGAGGAATTCGCCGCGGGAATCGCGCGCTTGCTCGACGACGCCCCGCTGCGCCGGCGCATCGCGTCGAACGCTTTGCGCATCGCGCGCGAATGCTACGATTGGCGCGCTCTCGGCGCCGCCCAGCGGCGGCTCTGGAAAGAGACGCTCTCTTCCCGGCTCGCCTTGCGACCCGCAACCGTGGCCGACCTGGAAGTTATCGCTCGCCTGCAGGACCGCGCGAGAGAAGCTTCGCACTGGGAGCCCGCGCGTTACCTCGACTATGACGCCACGGTAGCGGTGGACGGCGGCGCGATGGTTGGCTTCCTGGCCGCGCGCCGGACGGCGAACGACGAAACCGAGATTCTGAATCTGGCCGTGGCACCGGAATTCCGGCGCCGCGGCGTCGCCACTCGCCTTCTGCTGGAGTGCTTCCAGCGGTTGCCGGGAACCTTCTTCCTGGAGGTCCGCGCCTCCAATTCGGCCGCGCAAACACTTTACGCCGGCCTGGGTTTCGCGCCCGCCGGAAAACGGCCCCGCTATTATGACAATCCGGTGGAAGACGCGGTTGTCATGCGGCGGGAGTCATGTTAACGTCAAATAGCGGTTGGCCCAGCGGGGCCGGCCGTGGACGAGTTGTTCAATGACTTTCCGAGCGATTTGCGCCGTGCCGGCGATCTCGAGCGTACGCGCGGGCGCGGCCACGTCAAGAAGGAGGCATCCCCCAGATGGTGAAAACCACCGATGAACTCAAGGCGCATCTGATGGAGACGAGCGAGCAGTTTCGACTCCTTGCTCAGCAGCACTCCGACTACTCCCGAAAGCTCGACGATCTCGAATCGCGGCCTCACCTTACCAGTGAAGAGCAAGTAGAGGAAGTAAAGCTGAAGAAGATAAAGCTCCGTCTGAAGGATCAGATGCAGGAGATGATGAACCACTACCGCGCCGAACAGACCGTGTAGCGCCATCAGGTGCGCTGGAGTCCGATCGCGTTTTTGCGCCCGGTCCGGAGAACCCGGACCGGGTTCTTGTTTCTTGGCTACGATATTTAGATGATTCGCTACTTCGCGGCTCTCCCTTTAGCCTTCACACTCTGCGCCGCCGAACCGCTCTGGCTTACCCGCAACGGCGCGTCGGACTACACGATCGCCGTCGCCGCGAACGCACCAGCGCCGGAACTGCGCGCCGCCCGGGAGCTTCAGCGATTCCTCGAGGAGATGTCCGGCGCGCGGTTGCCCATCGCCGCGAAGTGCGCGTCGAAGCACTGCATTCAGCTCGGTTCGTCGTATGCACCTGGTCAGTTCGGCCCCGAAGAGTACTTGCTGAAGACCGATGGCGAGACGCTGATGGTCACGGGAGGCCGGCCGCGCGGCACGCTCTACGGCGTATACACATTGCTCGACAAACTTGGCTGCCGCTGGTACACCACCGAGGTCAGCCGCATTCCGCGGCAGCCAACCATCGCCCTGGCGCCTCTGAACGAAATTCGGAAGCCGGATTTCGAATATCGCGAACCATTCTTCACGGAAGCCTTCGACCTCGATTGGGCGGCGCGCAACCGGGTCAATGGCAATTCCTCCCACCTGGATGAATCCACCGGAGGCAAGGTGCGCTACTTCCCCTTCGTGCACAGTTTCTCTCAACTCGTCGCTCCGGCGAAGTACTTCCAGGAACATCCCGAATATTTCTCGCTGATCGATGGCAAGCGGAGGCCCGACCAACTGTGCCTGACGAATCCGGAGGTTCTGCGCATCGCCACCGCCACGGTCTTCGAGTGGATTCGCGCGCACCCGGACGTCACTATTTTTTCGGTCTCGCAGAACGACGGCGACGGCTGGTGCGAATGCGAACGTTGCCGGCGCGTCGAGCGGGAAGAGGGAAACACACACCAAGGTCCGATACTACGTTTCGTGAACGCGGTTGCTGCCGAGATCGGCCCCCAACACCCGGGCGTGCTCATCGATACGCTGGCCTATCATTACTCCGAAGATCCGCCCGCCCAGGTCCGCCCGCGCGCCAACGTCCGCATACGGCTGTGCGCCTACGATCTTTGCGCGGCGCACCCTTACGGACAATGCGATTACAACGAGCAGGCCCGCAAGAACCTGGTGGCGTGGTCGCGGATCACCAAGCAACTCTACGTGTGGCACTACAACGCCAACTTCCACAACTATCTGCCACCGTTCCCCGATTTCGACGAACTCTCGGCGGACGTCCCCTACTACAAGCGCCACGGCGTGGTGGGACTGTTCATGCAAGGCGCGACGCCCAGGGGCGGCGGCGGCGAAAACGCGGAGTTGCGCGCCTGGGTCCTTTCGCGTCTGCTGTGGGACACGCGCGCGAACGCCCCAGAGGCGGTGAACGAATTCCTCGACGCCGTCTACGGCAAGGCCGCCCCTTACCTGCGCGCCTATCAGGATTTGTTGCACAACGAGGTGCGCCCAGCGCCGGCGGGATTGGGCGGACATCTGTGGATCTTTGGCTTCCCCACTTTCTCCGACGGCTTGCTGCCACGAGCCCGCGAGTTGTTCCGGCAAGCCGCGGCCGCGGCCGAAAACGATGCCGTGCGGCGTCGCGTGGCGAAGGCGCGGCTGCCACTGGATTACTACGCACTGATACGCGAGAGCGCCTGCCGGTTCCGCGATGGCGTCTATGCGCCGGCGGACACGGCGGGTCTTCGCGAACGTCTGAACGCGTTCTTCGACACGCTGCGCGGCTACGGCATGCATTCCATCCACGAAGGCCAGAACTTCGACTGGGACGCGGCGCAGCGGGACACCTATCTCAAGCCGTTTCCCGTGGTCACGCTGGAAGACCGCACCACGCGCGCCGACATCATCCCGGAGTTGAATGGCCGCGTGTTGCGCCTGGTGGACAAGCGCAGCGGCCTGGATCTGGTGCGCCGCACCACGCCCGGCGAGAGGAGTTACCCGGACACCGGCGGGCTGGTGGTTTACGTGCAAACGGACTACAAGGCGCCGCCGCTCACCACGACGTGGCGCCTGGCACACGCCGCGCCGCCGCGCGAGGCCGTTGTGGAGGGCGTCTCGACAAACGGGTTACGGCTGCGCCGAACCTTGCGTTTGGAAGAGGGCGTACTGAAGTCGACCACTCGTGTCGAAAACCCAACTCCGAAATCCATCGAATTCGTGCTGCAAGCTCGCGGATTCTTCGATGCGCCGGAACTCGCTTTCTCGTTCGGAGAGGCCGGCGGCGCTTGGACCGACCGCGATCTGCGCAGCGCCGGCGCACCGCCGGCGGGAGCCCAAACGTTCGAAGGGGCCGCGGTGCCCGCCGGACAGTGGGCCGTGTGGAGGTCCGCGGCGGGGCTGCGAGTAGTCAACACGTTCTCGCCGGAGCAGATCTCGCGCTGCGTGGTGGACTGGTCGGTGCGCGGGCCCAAACGAGTCTCGTTGAATTTGTTCTCGCCACGCACGGCGCTGGCCCCCGGACAGACCATGGAACTGCGGTCGGACTACCGCGTCACGACCGTTCGCTAAAATAGTTCCATCATGTCCACCCTTCGTCCACTGGCCGCCGTCACGGGCGCGTCGGCCGGCCTCGGCGCTACCTTCGCGCGCAAGCTGGCCGGGCGCGGTTACGATCTTCTGCTGATCGCACGGCGGCGCGACCGCCTGGAACAGCTCGCCGCCGAGCTGCCGGTCACATGCGAAATCATGGAGGCGGATCTCACGCGCGACGATCAGTTGGACAAAGTCGCGGCACGTTTGCGCGAGGCCCCGAATCTCGAATTGTTGGTGAACAACGCGGGCTTTGGCGCCATGGGCAGGTTTTTCGAGGCGCCGCTGGAAGGCCCCGACGCCATGCATCGCCTGCACGTGATGGCGGTCATGCGCCTCACGCACGCCGCGCTTCCGGGTATGGTGGCGCGCCGCAAAGGAGGCGTCATCAACGTGTCGTCGGTCGCCGCGTTCTGGCTGTTGCCCGGCAGCGCGAGCTACTGTTCGACCAAACACTGGATCAACGCCTTCTCCGAGTGCCTCTACCTGGAACTGAAACAGGACCACTCGCCGGTGCGTATGCAGGCGCTCTGCCCGGGCTTCACCTGCACCGAATTCCACGACGTCGCCAACATGGACCGCAACATGGTTCCGAAGAGCTGGTGGCTGTCGGCCGATTACGTGGTGGAAGAGTCGCTGAAGGCGCTGGCGAAGAACCAACTGTTGGTAGTGCCGGCCCTGAAATACAAGGCCCTGGTTTGGCTTTACGAGCGGTTGCCGAGGTTCTGCCGGCACTGGGTGGCATTGAAAGTTCCGCGCCGCCGGACGAAACAGTAAGCCCGAAAACGTTCGCCAGGGTTCAGTGCTGCGGGCGCCGCAGGCGGTAGTCTTCCACTTGCGGCATACGGATGACGCGGCACATCTCGAACAATCGCGAGCGCGCCCGTATTCCGATGCGTTCGGCGAGCGTGACGCGCGCGTACACCTTCATGCCGGCGCCGGGATTGCGCTCGACAACCGTGCTGCCGGCGTCCGGATCCGGAAGGTTGGTCGTGGCGATCAGCGGTTTGCGGTTGTTGCAGCGGTAGGTGACGATGGACGTCACGGTGTCTTCCACCCAATCGGTGACGCGGTGCGCGCCCAGGTCGTCGAGCAGCAGGATCTCCGAGTCCAGGGCCGAGCGGTACGCCTCGCGGTCGCTCTGTCCGCTGGCGGCGTCGTAGCCGGCGCGGATGCGTTCGAGCAGGTTTTGATAATCGAAGAATAAACCTTCGAATCCGCGGGAAATCAGAATGTTCAGCGCCGCCACGGCCAGGTGCGTCTTCCCCGTGCCCGGCTCGCCGATCAGCAACAGGCCGGGCTTGTCGGTGTTGGGAAATTCGCGTGCGTAGGCCCGCACCGTGAGCAGCACGCCGGCCAGCGCCCGGTGCGCCGGCGGATTGTCTTGCGGCAGGACGAAATTCTCAAGCGCCGCGTTGGCATAGAGCGGCGGAACGCCGGCGTTCTCCCCGATGAAGCGCACGCGCTCGGCAGCGGCACAGTCGCAGCGCTGCGCGGCCGAAAGGCCGTCTTGTTCCGTTATGATCCATCCCGTACCGCCGCACTTCGAGCATGTCTGGGCATTCATCCGTAGGGTGATTGTAGCAAGCCGCGCCGCCATTTGTTAGAGTGGCTTCAACAGCTCATGACGGCGGACAGCATCACGGGTTCTCTCAAGCAGCGGGGCGTGCGGTTGACACGCCAGCGGCAAATTCTGCTGGACCTGATCGACTGTTCCGGCCAACATCTGGACGCCGAGCATCTCTACGAACTGGCCAAGGCCCGCGACCCCAAGCTCAACCGCGTGACCGTCTACCGTACTCTGCGCATGTTGAAGGAAACCGGCCTGGTGGACGAACTCGACCTGATGCATTATGTCGGCGGGCAACATTACTACGAGACGCGCATGAAGCAGGAGCACGCGCATGTCATCTGTTTGCGCTGCGGCCGGGTCGAGGAGTTCTATGGCGAGCCGTTGCAGCGGCTGCGCCGTCAGATCGCGGACCACTTCGGATTCCAGGTGGTGATCGCGCGCACCGAGGTGGGCGGCTACTGCTCGCATTGCCAGGCGCTGCGCACCCAGGAGGTGGCCAGCGTGGCCGCCGAACCGGCACCTGCCGCCGCTCCGCCGAAGCCCGCCGCGAGCGGGCGCGCGCGCCGATGAACGCCGCCGGAGGCGCCGCTCCGGGGTTCCGACCGGCGGCTCTGTTCGTCTTCAGTCCGGGCGGAAGCCGCACGCGCGTGGCGCTGGCTTCCCTGCCGTTTCGAATCGGACGCCAGCCGGATAGCGATCTCGTGCTGCGCGACAACCGCATCTCGCGCAATCACGCCGTCATCGAGGCGGACCAGGAAGCCTACTACATCCAGGACCTGGGCAGCCGTCTGGGCGTGTATGTGAACGGCGCGCGCGTCACGCGCCATCGTCTGCTGAACGCGGACCAGATCCACTTCGGTCCGGAAGATTCCTACCGGCTGGTGTTCACGTTCGAAGAGGAAGAGATTCAGCGGCTGCTGGGGCACCTTCTGGCGCCCGCGCCCGAAGCCGCGGCCGGCGCCCCCGCCCTGGCGCAACTCGGCGCGCTGGTCGAAGTGGCGCGCGCCATCGAGACCTCCCTCACCAGTGACGGCGTGCTCTCGGCCGTAGTCGACGCCGCCCTGCGGATCACCCGCACCGAACGCGGCTTCCTGCTGCTGGGCGCCCAGGACACGCTGGAGGTCCGCGTGGCGCGCAACATGCGCGGAGAACCTTTGTCGGGTGACGAACTACGCGTGCCCAGAAGCCTGATCCATCGCGCCTTGCGCAACCGGCGCGAGTTTCTGTCCATGGATCTCTCGCCCGAATCGACGCAATTCGCGGCCGAGCGCACAGTGGTGGATCTGGAGCTGCGCGGCGTTGTCTGTGTGCCGCTGGTGCGCGCGCGCTCGGCTTCCCAGGCGCAGCCCAGCGGCGATTCCTGGCAGAGCGAAACGGTGGGCGCGCTGTATCTGGATTCGCGCGCGGGCGCGGCGGATCTCTCCTGGGGCAATCGCGAACTGCTCGAAACGCTCGCTCTGGAAGCCTCGGGGATCATCGAGAACGCACGCCTGCTCGAAGAGTGCCGGGTCCGGCAGCGGTTGGAAGAGGATCTGCGCATCGCTCGCCAGATCCAGCAGAGTTTGCTGCCGCGGCATCTTCCGCAAACTGGTTGGCTGCGCGCCTCCGGCGCCACGGTGCCGTCCTACCAGGTGGGCGGCGACTATTTCGACGTGCGACCCTCAGGACCAGACGCGTGGTCTTTGATTGTGGTGGACGTATCGGGCAAAGGCGCCAGCTCCGCGCTGCTCGCTTCGCTGATTCAAGGCGCGTTTCTGGGCGAGCCCGCCGAAAGCGAAAAGATGGCGTCCCCGCTACGGCGGTTGAACGCGTTTCTCTGGGAGCGAACCGAGGGCGAGAAGTTCGCGACGCTGTTTCATTGCCGCATCGCGCGTGACGGCTGGATGCACTGGATCAACGCCGGGCATTGTCCAGCGCTCCTGGTAGCCCCGGACGCCAGTTTAACCGCACTCGATTCGACCTCGGTCCCCATCGGGATCCTGGAGGATTCCGAATACACGGTCTCGGAAACGCGTCTCGCGCCGGGCAGCAAAATTCTGGTCTACAGCGACGGCATATCGGAAGCGCTCAATCAGGCCGGCGAGTACTTCACCGAACGCCGTATCAGGGAGTGCCTCCGCAATCATGCGCAGCGCTCGTCGGCCGAGATTCACGAAGCGCTCGCCGAGGCGGTGGCCGACTTCAGCGCCGGCGCGGTTCAACATGACGACATGACCATTCTCGTCATCGACTACCAAGCCGGGTGACGCCGCGCCGTGGGTGTGCGAAATGGACTTGGACTCGCGCCTGTCGGCCGTGCGTCTGGCCCAGGTGCATGCCGCCTGCGACGTGCTGGGCATCCGGCGCGGCGCGACCGGCGTAAGCCGGAGTTGGCCTCTGGGGCGGTAAGCCCCGCTGGAGATTCGGCCCGCCAATAGCAAGGGGGGCTCCATACCCATCGGCGTACAATTGGGAAAGGCCGCGTCCAAGAGATGGCAGCTTCTACTCCCGAGAATGGGTCAATCCGGAAGGCCGTGGGCCGGTTTCTGTCAGCGCGGGTGAGTGCCCTCTGGATTGGGTTCACGAGCCTGCTTCTCCTTATGGCTGTCGTGGCCATCGACGCCGCAACATCGATCCGCGACGTCGAAGTGACCACGGCAGCGATGAGAACAGAATCTCGTAAACGCGACAATCTGCTCGATCAGCTGCGCGCGGATATCTACCGCTCGGCTACCGTTGTGCGTGACTACCTGCTCGAACTTGATGACGCGCGCGCGGAGAGCCAGAAGGCGGAACTGGAGCTTCTCCGCACCCGGATCGACGATACCCTGAGCAATCTACGAGCAGAAGCTACCGGACACTGAGAAGAGACGCTTTCAAGGATCTGCGCGGCCGTGTCGAATCGTATTGGAAGTCGCTGGCTCCCGCACTGCAATGGGATGCAACCGTACGACGGGCCAAGGGTGGAAGCTTTCTGCATGACGTCATCATGCCCTTCCGCGCCGAGGTAGTCCAGTTGACCAGGCAGGTCACTGCTCTGAATGAACGTGATCTCGACGCGGGCGAAGAGCGCATTCGAGCCGTGCAATCCGGCTTCCGGCAGCGAGTGGCCATTATCTCCGTCTTCGCTCTGGTTGTTGGGCCTGATTCTGGGTGCGGTCAGTATCCGTCGCGTTCAGCGTCTGGAGCGGGAAGCCAAGGCGCGCTATGAGGAGGTGGAAGAGGCCCGTCGTGAGCTTCAGAAGCTCTCGGACCGGCTGGTCACCGCGCAGGAGGAGGAGCGGCGCAATCTCTCGCGCGAGTTGCACGACGAAATAGGCCAGGCGATGTCGGCCATGCTGGTTGAGCTGGGGAGGCTCGAGGCAGCGCCCGACAGCGAAACCCGCAGGGAGCGGCTGGCTTCGGTTCGCCGCATGGCAGAAACCAGCGTCGGAATGGTACGCAATATGGCTTTGCTGCTGCGCCCCTCCATGCTGGATGATCTTGGGCTGGTTGCCGCTCTCAGATGGCAGGCTCGCGAAGTGACGCGCCGGTCGGGTCTCAAAGTGAAAATGGTCGCCGATGAGATCGCTGAAGATTTGCCCGACTCGCATCGGACCTGCCTATACCGCGTGGTCCAAGAGGCGCTCAACAATTGCGCCAAGCACTCGCAGGCGACTCAGGTCCGTGTAGTCGTCCACCGGGATCAGGAAGGGCTCTCCGTGACGGTGCAGGACGACGGAATCGGATTCGAGCCGAAGCCAGGAGAAGGGCATGGGATTATTGGGAATGGAAGAGCGAGTTGAACGCCTCGGCGGGCTGTTCTCGATTGAGTCAAAACCCGGAAATGGCACGGTCCTGTCGATTCATTTTCCGCTCGCCAACGGCGGGCCGGCTTCCCTGAAGGACATCGTATGATTCGAATCATTCTTGCGGACGATCACGCTGTGATGAGGCGCGGGCTGCGTCTGGTTCTGGAAGAACAGAAGGACTTTCAGGTGGTCGGCGAGGCGAGCGACGGGCGGGAGGCAGTCAGCCTGGTGGAGGCCCTGAAGCCGGACGTCGCGGTGTTGGATATCGCGATGCCCAACATGAACGGCATCGAGGCCGCGCGTCAGATCAGCGCGAAGCAACCCGGCGTGTCGATCGTCGTGCTGAGTATGCATTCGGACGAAGGCTATGTGCTTCGTGCCCTCAAGGCAGGCGCTCGCGGCTACCTGCTGAAGGAATCCCCCGAAGCGGATCTCATCCACGCGATCCGCTCGGTAAGCCAGGGAAAGGCCTTCTTCAGTCCGGCGGTCAGCCGCATGCTGGTGGAGGACTACGTTCGCCAGTTGCAGGACAAGGACATTGAAGACAGCTATGAGCTGCTCACCCAGCGAGAGCGCGAACTCCTTCAACTCATCGCCGAAGGCAAGAGCAACAAGGACGTCGCCAACATGCTGAATCTGAGTCTCTACACCGTCGAGACGCACCGGGGAAACATCATGGAAAAGCTCAATCTGCACAGCGTGCCGGAGTTGATCCTCTACGCCGTCCGCAAGGGCGTAATCTCCTGAAGCTGCTCAGGAGCGGTTTCCCGCCGCCAGTTGCCGGGGACTGTGCCGGTTCCGCCAGATGGACCATCCGGCTCTGACGGTTCGAATCACCGCATCCCGGTCAACCGGGGTGCGCAACAGATCGAAGCCGCCGCACCGTACGAGTTCGTCCCACAGGTTCTTGTCGGAACTGCGAGACAGGAGGACCACGCAGGGACGCGGCGACAGCCGGGAGAAGAGGGAGACAGCCTGGCGCCAACCCCTCTCCGTCAGTTCACGTTCGTACAGGATGATAGGGAGGGGTTCCTTCTCCTGGCGAGCGAGGGCCGACGCAGAGGTGTCCGCGACCACCAACTTCCACCCGACATCACGGAATACCACTTGGAGAGCTTCCCGGCCAGGCCCCTCGCCGATGACCGCCAGTGCCCGGAGAGCAGCGTCGACAACGGCCCGGTCAGGCATCGAGCGCAAGCGGGACCGATCGGCGCAGCCCCGAGATGACCGCCTGAACCTGGTCGACAACTTTCGCCATGTAGGCCCACCTTCAATGGGACAACTTCAGCATAGAGCCGGCCGGTATGGAACCCCATACCGCCAGCGAGGTAAAACACGTATCCGCCGCCGGGTATGATCGGCGACAATTTGAACTGCCGGCGGGGCGCCTCGCCGAGCGGCATCCTGGGTAGGCCTCCGGTGTCCTGCGGTCGCGCCACTGCGGTTGCGACTTCCACCTGGCAGCCCCGAGACACGATGTTTCTGTTAACCTTGACGCATCACGGTACGTAGCAATACTATCGGCGTGACTCTCATGCGGGGCGGCATCCTTACCAAATCGGTCAGCTACGGTCAACCATCCGGGAAGACCCTACTGGTTCTCATGCTGCTGGGTTTGGTGGTCTGGGCGCAGTCTTCCGCGCTGGCTTCTCAACCTGGGCGGCAACATGCGCGGGACCATTGCTGCCTGCTGTTTCACCTGGGGCCATTGCCTTTCCTGGAGCCCGCCATAACGTGTGCGGTGACACCCGTTTTTTTCTCGGGCGGACTCGCCCGCCACCCCGGATTTCAATCCTGCCCGCGAAGTCCCGCTGGCCGCAGACTCCTCCAGGGCTCCTCCCATCGCGTAGCCCTTTGCTTTCCATCTGGCGGTCCGGCACCGGTACACGGCGCGGGACCAGGGTGCCTTTCAAACCAGAATCAGGAGAAGCGTTTGGCCATGCAGGCAGCATCGTCGCGCATTGGCATGCGGATATTCCAAACCGCGTGTCCGCCCGCAGTTCTCTTGGCGGCGCTGGGGTTATGCCAACTAGCTTGTGGACAGTTAAAGAAGGTGGAAAGCAGACCCGCGAATGAATCCAGCGCTCAGCCCGGCCTTTTCACGGTCCCCCCGGATCAACTGTCTCACTTGAAGATCACGCCGGTGGCCAGGACCTCCTGGCGAGTCGCCATCCATACCACCGGCACGGTGGATTGGGACCAGGATCACACCACTCAGGCCATCACGCAGGTAAACGGGCCGATCACCCGCATTCTTGCGGATGTGGGGACCTCGGTACAGGAAGGCCAGCCCCTGCTCTACGTCTCCAGCCCCGATGTAGCCAACGCGATCGCTGCATACCGCAAGGCCCGAAACCGCGAGCAATTGAACCGGCGAATCGTCGACCGCACGAAGGAAATGGTGGACCGCGGGGCGGTTGCCGTGAAGGACTATGAGAGCGCCCAGGCGGATTACACCGATGCTGTCACCGACGTCCAGAACAGCCTACAGCCGTTGCGGATCTTCGGTATCACCGCGGCCGAGATCGACCAGTCGCAGAAGCAGGGTACCTCCATCAGCACCGAGTTGGCCGTCCGGTCCCCGATCCCCGGCGTGATCGTGCAGAAGCTCATCTCGCCCGGAATGCTGATTCAGGCGGGTCAAACTGTCTGTTTCCAGATCAGCGACGTTTCCACGGTTTGGGTGCAAGGGCACATCTTCGATCGCGACCTGCCTTCGGTGCGCAAGGGCGACAGCGTGGAGGAATTCAATCCGTCGTTCAACCGAAGCTTCCACGGCACCGTTTCCTACGTTGGGTCCTTCGTCGATCCAAACACTCGAACCACTCCGGTCCGCATCGTCACCGCCAACCCCGGCGGGCTTCTGAAGAAGGATATGTTTGTCGACGCCGTCATCCAGACCAACCGGCAGAACAATATTCTGGTGGTTCCGGTTTCGGCCGTGCTGCGCGACGACCAGAACGAGCCGATCGTCTACGTCCAGGTGGAGGCCGGCAGGTTTTCGCAGCGCTCCGTGGCCATCGGGCTGCAGCAGAAAGAACTGGTGGAAATCGTCAGTGGATTGCGGGAAGGCGAAAACGTAGTCTCCGACGGCAGCCTTTTCCTCCAATTCGCCAATACCAGCCGATAGAGACGCAAACGGCATGATTGCGAAACTTGTCTCCTTCGCCCTCCGGCAGCGGTTCCTCATCGTGGTCGCCTCGCTGGCCCTGATGATCTGGGGTGCACTCTCTTTCCAAAAGTTGCCGATTGACGCTTACCCGGATCTTTCGCCGCCCCGCGTGGAAATCATCACCCAGTGGCCCGGCCACGCCGCCGAGGAAATCGAACGTCTGGTCACCATTCCGTTGGAAATCGAAATGAACGGCATTCCCCGGCTGGAGGCTCTTCGCTCCAAATCGCTGTACGGCCTATCCGCCATCGAAATGAATTTCGAGTATGGAGCCGACCCTTACTTCGTGCGCGAGCAGGCGTTTGAACGCATCGCCAACTCTTCCATGCCCGCCGGCCTGCAACCCGGCATCTCACCGCTCTTCAGCCCCAGCGGTCTCATCTACCGCTACGTTTTGCAGAGTCCCGATCGCTCGCCGCAGGACCTCAAGATCATCGAAGACTGGGTTCTGGCGCGCCGCTACCGCTCCATTCAGGGTGTGGCCGACGACTCCGGCTTCGGCGGTACCACCATGCAGTATCAGGTGCTGCTCGATCCCAATAGACTGTTCGCGTATGGTGTCACGGTCGCGCAAGTCAACGACCAACTGGCTAAGAATAACGCCAACGCGGGAGGCGGCTTCTATTCCCAGGGCGGCCAGTTTTACTACATACGCGGTTTGGGGCTGGTGCGCGATACGGCGGACATCGGGAATATCGTGGTGCGGCAGAAGAATGGGACTCCGGTTTACATAAGAGATATCGCGCAAGTGAAAATCGGCCACGCGCCACGCCTGGGTCAATTCGGATACAACCAGCAGGATGACGCGGTGGAAGGCGTCATCCTGATGCGCGTCGGCGAGCAGGCCCAGGTCATTCTGCGCCATGTCGAAGCCATGACCAAGGAACTCAACGAACACGTCTTGCCCCCCGACGTGAAAGTGGTGCCGTATTACGACCGGCAGGACCTGATCGCAGAGACCACCAAAACCGTGGAGGCCAATCTGCTGCGCGGTATGCTGCTGGTCTTGGTCATCCTGGGCCTGCTCCTGTTCAGCGTGCGGACGGCCCTGATCGTCGCGGTTACTATCCCGTTTGCGCTGATGTTCTCCTTCATCTGCCTGGACTGGAGGCATATTCCCGCGAATCTTCTCTCCATCGGCGCCATCGACTTCGGCATCATCGTCGATGGCTCGGTGGTTATGGTGGAGAATATCTTCCGAGAGCTGGCGGCCCGTCATGGTGAGAGCGACCGCAGTGTCATCGACATCATCCGGGCAGCCGCCCATGATGTGGAACGGCCCATCTTCTACGCGATTGCCGTGATCATCGCCGGCTACCTGCCCATCTATGTGCTCTCCGGGCCCTCCGGCCGGCTCTTCCAGCCCATGGCGGACACTATGTCCTTCGCACTGTTGGGCTCCCTGCTCTGCGCTCTCACGCTGCTCCCCGTGCTGTGCTCCTATTTTCTGCGCAAGCAGATGCATGAGCCGAGGGTCCGTTTCTATGAATGGACTCGCGATCTCTACGGCCGAATGCTGGGCTGGTGTCTGCGCAACAGGCTGGTCACGGTGGCTGTTATCCTGGCGATCTTCGGCGCCTCGCTGCTGCTGATTCCATCCATCGGCGCCGAGTTCATGCCCCACCTGGATGAAGGCGCCCTTTGGGTGCGCGCCACCACGCCCTACACCATTTCCTTCGAAGAGGCATCGAAACTATCTCCGCAGATCCGCAATATTCTGTCCAGCTTCCCCCAGGTGACCACGGTCGCCAACGAACTGGGGCGCCCCGACGATGGCACCGATGCCACCGGCTTCTTCAATAACGAATTCTTCGTGGGCTTGAAACCTTACAGCGACAGTGCCTGGCAGGGCAGCATCCATAACAAGCCCGCACTGATCCAAGCCATTCAGCACAAGCTCTCGGCTTTTCCCGGCATCATTTTCAACTACACTCAGCCGGCCGAAGACGCTGTGGACGAGGCGGAAACCGGCCTAAAGAGCGCCCTGGCAGTGAAGATCTTCGGGTCGGATCTGGCTACTCTGGAGGACAAGGCCAACCAAGCGAAGAGCGTTCTCTCCAAGGTTTCGGGCATCCAGGGGATCACCGTGGTACGCGAACTGGGCCAGCCCAGCCTCACCATCACTCCGGACCGCGCCAAGCTGGCTCGCTACGGCCTCAACGTCGACGACGTCAACACCCTGGTCGAAACCGCCATGGGCGGCACCGCCGCCACCCAGGTGATACAGGGGGAGCGTCAGTTCGACCTCATCGTGCGCATGCAGGAACGCTTCCGCAGCGATGAGAACGCCATCAAGAACCTGCTCATCGCCACACCCGATGGCCAATACCTGCCGCTTAGCCAGTTCTGCGAAATCAAGGTGGAAAGCGGCGCGTCCCTTATTTATCGCGAGGCGAATTCACGCTTCATCGGCGTCCAGTTCAGCGTGGAAGGCCGCGACCTTGCCAGCGCCGTGGGCGAAGCCCGCCAGAAAGTGGATGCGGCGGTCAAACTCCCCCTCGGCTACAAGTTCGATTGGGGCGGGGAATACAAGGAATACCTGGCGTCCCAAGAGCAGATGAAGATCATTCTGCCCCTGACCGTGCTGTTGATTCTGATGATCCTGTTCGCGCTCTATGGAAATCTTAAATTCCCGCTCATCATCTTTTTTAGCGTGTTGGTGACGGAGCCAGTCGGCGGCTTGCTGGCGCTACGGATTACCCACACCAATTTCAGCGTCTCGTCGATGCTGGGCTTCATGGCATTGATGGGTGTCGCCGCGCAAACCAGCGTGATTCTGTACTCGTTCATTAACAAGTTACGCCTGGAAGGAAAAGACATCCCAACCGCGACGCTGGAAGCCTCCCTGCTGCGGCTGCGCCCCATTTTGATGACGGCGCTGGTGGCCTGTTTCGGCCTGCTGCCCGCGGCCATGTCCACCGGAATTGGCAGCGACTCGCAGAAGCCCTTCGCCATCGTGATCGTAGCCGGTCTGGTCTCCCGGCTTTTCCTGTCGATCTTCCTCTCACCGGTTCTCTATGCCCTGGTGGCACGCGACGGCGACACCTTGCAGGTTTGATGGAGTAACATGCGACAATCGATCTGGCATCTACAAGTCCGCTTTCTGATTGGGTGTTGCCTGTGCCAAGGGGCCTTCGCGCAGACCCCGTTAACGTGGCAGCAGGTGAAAGACAGATTCGAAGCCGGCAACCCCGTCCTGCGTGCCGGCCAACTCAACATCCAGGAATCCAAGGCGCAGGAAGTCTCGGCGTTCCTGCGGCCCAACCCGAACTTCACCGCAAGCGTCGATCAGTTGACGCCCTTCACCGGTAATCCCTACCGCCCGCTGAGCGCCGTCTTGCCGGTGATTGCGTTTAACTACCTGCGCGAGCGACAGCACAAACGCGAGCTACGCTTGGAGAGCGCGCAGTTGGGAACCGCCATCGCCGAATCGCAGCAACTCGATCTGGAGCGTACCCTGCTTTTCAACTTGCGCAGTGCCTTCGTGCAAACCATGCAGGCCAATTCCCTGCTGGCGAAGGCCAAGGAGAACCTGGATTACTTCGAGCGGGAATTATCCGTTCATCGCGACCGATTCAAATCCGGCGATATCGCGCGTGTGGATCTCGACCGCCTGGTTCTGCAGCGCGTACAGTACGAATCCGACTATCAGACCGCCATTGTCAACGCCCGAACCGCCAAGATCACGCTCCTGATGCTACTCAACGACCGGACCCCGGTGGACCGGTTCGATGTCGCCGGCCCCTTCGAATTCCAGGATCAGATCGTGCCTTTGGAGGAGTTTCACACCGCGGCCCTGGCAGCCAGACCAGATTTGAAGGCAGCCCTGCGGGCCGTCGAGAAGGCCCGGACCGACCATAAACTGGCGGTTGCCAATGGATCCACGGATCCCACCTTCGGGTTGGACTTCGGGCGTCTTCCCCCGGCTTACACAGGCTTCAATGTAAGCATTCCTTTGCGCATTTTCGATCGCAACCAGGGGGAAAAAGCGCGCACGCAAATCTTCATCACCCAAGCTCAGCGCCAACAGGATGCCGCCGAAGCGCAAGTTTTCAGCGATGTCGATTCGGCCTATTTCACTCTGGTAAGTGCTCTGAGTCTATTGCGCCCCTACAAAAGCCCGGACGGCTACCTGGAAACCGCGACGCGCATCCGCGACACCATGTCGTTCGCCTACCAGCGTGGCCAGGCCGCGCTGGTCGACTACCTGGAATCCCAAAGGGACTACCGTTCCACGCAAGTAGCCTACATCAATCTGGTCGGTTCTTATCTCGCCGCCGCTGCCCAACTAAACATGGCCGTAGGCCGCGAAATCATCCAGTAGCGCCGAATCTGGCGCCAGGCGCGCCGGCATAGACCCCTGTAAACCGCCAGGCGGAGAACAAGTAGTTGAGGCGATACACGGGTATCTTGCTCACTCGGGCTTCACCTTCATGACCACAATCGTAATATCATCCCACTGCGGACTTTCCGCCACGAACGCCTGCAGTTGTTCCGCAACCCGTTGGCAGATTTCGGCCGCGCTGAGAGAAAGCACCGGGCGGACCATTTCGATTAACCGCTCTTCACCGAATTCCTCCTGTTGCGGATTCAGCGCTTCGACCACTCCATCCGTGTACGCCACCAGAACGTCCCCGTCGTGGAGCAGGACATGCTCGGACTTATAGTGGCTTTGTGCGAGGATCCCGACCGGAGGTCCTCCGCCATCCAGGCTCTCGGTCGCGCCCAACTCGTGCGCCGATGAGGCCCCATTCCTGAAAAGAAGCGGGGGATTATGCCCGGCGTTGGCATAGTGCAGCGTTTGTTTGGAAACGTCGACCAGGGCGAAGAAGAGCGTCGCATACCGGTTGCTGGCGGTCAGCTTGTAGAATGCGCCGTTCAGTTCGGTCACAAAGCGGACCACCTCACCTCGACGAACCGCGAGGTTGGTTCGCACCAGACCTTGCAGAGATGCCATCAGCAGAGGCGCTGGAGAGCCCCTTCCCGGAAACATCGCCGACGGCCAGACCCATGTGTTCCGGGCTGAACGGAATGAAATCATAGTAGTCGCCACCCACTTCACGGGCCGGCTGGTAGAAGACACCGAAGTCCAGGCGGGGATAATTCGGGGCCTGCGACGGAAGCAGGCGTATCTGTACTTCCCGGGCGATTTCGAATTCTTTCTCGACGCCTCGCCGTTCAGCTTCATATTCATCTTCAAGCGCCCCCTTCAGAGCATTTACCATGGCCACGATGACCGTCAGCACGATGAGCCTTCCAGCCAAGTTCCAGTAGGGAATCACCGCATGGTGGTAGAAAGCCGCTTCTCCCCAGTCATCGATGAACCAGACGGCGGCGCTGGCGAGACAGCTTACGTATCCCCAGCGGTTTCCCAGGAACCAAGCTGAGTAGAGCGTGGGGATCAGATAGAGAGCGAAGAGCGATAGATCGCGATCGATGATAAGGTCGAGCCAGGCAATCAGGACGAACAGACCCAGGAACCCCAGCGCCTGGACGGCTCGCGGCTGGCGCTGCCAGTGCCGAAGGGCGTTCCACGGCGCCGTCCCGCTCCTCAGGCTGGCGAATTGCTTGACGAGATTGCCAATGCGCGTAGCGATTGTACTCGTCACCATGATCCTCATCGTAAGCTACTGGAGGTGGCTTGGTATATCTTCGACGGTCCGAACCTGGCCACGTCCTGGCGTAATCCTCCGTCTAAAGTAGTTCCGGCAAGAATCTATGACGTGAGCTGACGCGGTGCGGGGGCTCCAACATTCGGCGCACACCCCTTCACCGCGATGTAGTCATGCGGGCGGTGAAATCCGGGTGGTCTTTTTGGCAGAACCAACGAGAACTCCGGCTGGCGGCCGACGCTCGCTCCCGGCAACAGCGCCGGCCTTAGCTCGCCCGGATTATCTCATCTTCTATGACGCTTTGGCCATCTCAGTTGGACCGCGGCCGAATGAGGTGAGAACGCTAAGTACGCGATCTACGCTGCCCATGTCTGTCCAACTTGCATCTTCAACCGGCAAGACGGTCAAGGCGCTCGGGCGCGCGCTCAGAACTTCTCCCGAGAAATCGACGGGAGGGACTCGTGCGTATAGCTCGTTAATGGCGGGAAGTTCCCGGTCTGTTCCGATGGCCGGTTGAACAGTTTCAAAGAGATGGTACAGTCCGGGAACGGTGCTCCGGATGAGACGAAGCAGATTGCGAACCGAGCCCACGAGAACAAAGCTATTCCACAGGCATCCGCGCGTGAGCAGGTCCTTCGCGATTTCAAACCTGGGCTTTTCCCAGAAGCGCCGCACACGAAGGAGCCTCCCATCAAGAACGCCGCGGACGGGCTCACCCGGTTGAATCCAACCGTAGTCCACTTCAGGACCCGTGGGAACGACGCCGAGCAGGATCACCAACTCCGGTTGCCGTGCGACGGCTTGGAAGGCCAGCGCAACGTAGCGTGTGAACGCGACGTCGTCGGAACAATAATGGTCAGCCGGAAACAGCGCGGCTTGAGCATGCGGATCCTCAAGGCCAATCGATAGCAGACTGTAAAGAATGGCGGGAGCTGTTCCGCGACTCAATGGCTGGATGATGACAGACGTCTCCACTTCTAAAGTTCGGGACTCGAAATACGGCTCATGGCCCCGCGTCAGGACGACTTTGGTCCGGTTAGGCCGCACCACGCGGGCAACCCGGCGCGCCGTTTGCTGCAAAAGCGTCTCACTTCCCAACACGGTGCAAAACTGCTTCGGCCGTTCATCTCCGGCGATCACGCGAGTCAATGAGCGCAGGCGAGTGCCTTCTCCTCCCGCGAGGATCACGGCCCAGCGCGATTGGTTTTGAATGTTCACGATTTGTCCGCAACGCATAGAGGACCTTTCTAAGTCGGTTTCGACCACATGCAGTTGGAGACGTAAGCGGCCGGAAAGCAGTATCTGCCCCCGATAGGGTATATTCAGCAACTGTGAGCTGGTACGTTCTCACGGCCGCAGTGGAACACCGGCCTCGGTACTCCAGCGCCGGAGTCACTGTGTCCGGATCTCCCCACGATTAAGTGACTGGAGGCAATCAACTTTTCGGGAAGCTTCTGGATAGCCCTGACCAAAATCCCGGCAGCGCTCTTGCCAGCGGTAACGCCGGGGGCGAAGTTTCCATCAAGCGATGCACTGCTTGTCCGGAGCTTTCAATGCCGGCTTAGAATCGCACCGATTCGAAAGGGATCACCATAGAGGGGGCGTCGGGGCCCAGGACCAGGTGACGTGGCGCAACAAGTATGCCAGGCGACCGCCGGATGTTCAAAAGCGGCCACATGGAAGAGTTGTCCCCGGCCGGCTTGCACTATGCCAGAGCCGCTGCTCCGGAAGCGCCACCAGTATCCGAAGCCGTGAAGGCGTTATGCAAGTCAATGACGGCGCAAGTTGGGCCGGGCGAGGGTGGGGTTGAACGTAACGGTGGAAGAGGGACTGGCGCAGTCGGCCGCGCTGTGCTCGATGGAGGCCAAGGTGTAGGAAGGTGCCGGTTGCCCGCCCATCGCGCTGCCGCGCCCTGCCCGAAATACGGCCTCCCTCCGGCGTCTCGTGCAGTCGCGCGCAGGTCGCTGACGTCACGACGACAACGCCCTTGAAGCACAACGGCTTAGCGCCTACGAGCCGCTAACCGGCCGGAGTGAACATCCGATACACTGGAGACCATGACTTCGCGCCGTAGTTTTCTCGCCACCGCGACGGCCGGACTGGGCGTGCCCGCGCTGGCCGCACCGCGCCCGGAGTTGCGCTTTCTTGCGGGCTTGGGAGGTGAATTCACGTTTGACACGGGCGTCGTGCGCGGCAAGCTCCGCGCGGCCGGCAAGTCGTTCGGCTTGGGGGATGTGGTTTACGTGCCCACCGGCGCCGCGCTCTCGCGCGCCTACGGCCTCTGTGGCCACTATCGCGTGTTCACCAGCAATCGGCGTTACGGTGGCGGCGCATGGGACTGGCCCAGCGAGGCGGAGTTGCTCGGGGACGGATCGGTGAAGGTGCACTGGCCATCGGCGCCCGAGCGGCCTTTTGTGCTTGAGGCACACTACCGCTGGGTGGCACGCGATACGTTCGACGTCGAAACCACGGTGAAGGCCGCGGCCGAATTGCCGAACTTCGAATCGTTTCTGGCGTCCTACTTCGCACCAAGCTTCACCAATTCCCTGGTATACGCACAGGATGCCTCGAAGCATCCCGCGTTCCTCGCGGCCGAAGAGAGCCAAGGCGTGTGGCAGATGTTCCCGCGCGACGAGGCGGCCCTTGCGATCATCCACGACGGACGCTGGAAAATTCCTCCCAGCCCGGTGGATTGGGTCATTCGTCCGCCGCTCGAGCGTCCGTTGGGGATGCGGCGCGATCCATCGACCGGGCTCGCGGCCATCCTGATGGCGCCCCGCGGCGACAGCTACGCGGTCGCGACTCCGCATCAGAAGGAAGCTCACGTCTCGCTCTACCTGGCGCAATTCGGCCGCACGGTCAAAGCCGGCGAGACGGCCACGGCGCGCGCGCGCCTCGTGATCGGCTCCCACATCACAGAGAAACAAGCCGTCAAGCTGTATCGCAAGTTCGCCAAATAGCGCGGGCGGCACGCTTCAGCGCAACGCTTCGATCATCGCCGCGAAATTGCGAATGGGCGTACCCGCTTGCACGTTGTGTACGGTGTTGAAGACGAATCCGCCGCCGGCGGAGAAGATCTCGACGCGCCGCTTCACTTGCTCGCGCACCTGCTCCGGCGTGCCGAATGGAAGCGTGCTCTGGGTATCGACTCCGCCGCCCCAGAACACGATGTCGCGTCCGTACTTGTCTTTCAGCTTCTCCGGCTCCATGCCCGTGGCCGAACACTGCACGGGGTTGAGAATGTCGAAGCCGCACTCGAGCAGCGATGGAATGAGTTTCTCCACGGCGCCGCAGGAGTGCTTGAACACGCGCCACGCGGTGTTCGCGTGAATCCACGAGATCATCCGCTTGTAGTAAGGCGCCCAGAGTTCATTGAACGTGTCGACCGAGCAGAAGGTGGATTTCTGGGTGCCGAAATCGGTGCCGCACAAATTGATGACGTCGATCGCGTCGCCGAACCGCTCGGCGATGCGCTGAATGTTCGCGAGTCCCATGGCGGATTGGCCGTCGAAGACAGCGTGCACATATTCGCGTCGCGTGCGCGTCGACATGTACCATTCGGTAACGCTACGAATGCCGCGAGGGCTTATCAGCGCGGGGCCTGGGATGTGACTGATATCGCCCAGCGCGGTGCCGCCAAAGCTGCCCACCACCATGCGACCCGTGGCGCGGGCGCGCCGCGCGCTCGCTTCCATGTGTTGTAGCTCTTCTTCGGAGAGCGGTTGGAAGTCCGCCAGGTTGTCGCGCGGATCCAGAGCGTCCTCGTCGATTTCCGGCTGCCGCTCGATGTTATCGAAGAAGTAACCATCCACCGGCATCACCGCGCTGGGCGGAGCGGAAGTGTCGCCACCCGGATGCATCAGGAGGTCGCCGTTCGGCGCGCGTGTGGCGTTGAAACGGCCGGGCACCAGCACTTCGAGGCCGTCGGGCATGCGCCAAGGCTTCCAATCCTCGGCGGGAAAACCGTAGCGCGTCGAGCGGCGAATAACGGCTTCCGTGTCGACGCCGAGGACTTGCTTCAGATCCTCCTCGACGTCGCCCAGCATCTGCCCGGGATCGATCACCTTGACAAGCTTCTTTTCAAGGCCGTAGTAGTCTCTCAAAGCGGCCACTACGCTCACATGAATGCCTGAGACGAAGGTGCTCGCGAAATCGACGGGGACGCGATCGCTCGCCTGGTGCGCAAGCGCCGCTTGAACTCTCTCTCGGCTGGTCATTTCTTTTCCAGTGTACAAGTCGGGCGCGGGCCGCGGTCACGCCAACCGATAGGCGGTCCGCGAGTTGCGCCAGAAGTATTTCTCGCACGCCTCGCGGCCCTTGCTCTCAAAATATCGCCGCACAATTGCAATGACGGCGGCGTAAGGCGCCACGCGTGCCGAGACCGGCCAATCGCTGCCGTAGATTAGGCGATCAGCGCCGAACATTTCCCAGAGCGCGTCCAGGCTGTCGCGATATGCGTTCAAGTCCGTGACCACGCGGCCATCGACGCGGCGCAGCACACTGGAGACTTTGACGAAGATGGCGCTCCGCGCGGCCAGTTCCCGCAGCGAAGCCCTGCTCACGGGTGTGGGACCGGGCAGATGGTTTAGCACCATGCGCAGCGCCGGCACGCGATCCGCCAGGCGCGCCACGCCGGCGAACTCCACTGGCGTAACCAGCACGTCCAGTTCGAGGCCGGCATCGGCCAGGCGGCGATAGTCCTCGATGTGCGCGGCGCTTTGCCACGCTTCCGCGGCCGCCGCGCCGCCGGTGCGAATGCCGAGAAAGAGCGGGTTGCGGCGAAAGCGCGCAAGATTCCGCGCGAACTCAGGCTTGCCGGGATCGAGATGACCGACCAGGCCGAGCAAGTATGGATCGCGCGCCGCCAGGTCCAGGATCCACTGATTGTCTTCCACCCACGCGCTCGCCTCGACCACCACGGTTCCCTTCACTCCAAACGGTTCGGCAAGCTTTCTGAACTCCGCGGGAAGCACCGTGCGATAGAGCGTGGTCTCGCTTCTGGGCGGCCAGGGAACGCCCTGTGGCCTGCTGGGATCGTAGAAATGCGTGTGAGTGTCGACGACGCATGTGGCAGGCACCGGCGTCGCGAGCGCGGCCAGGAATGTACGTCGCGTCATGGGATTCGAGCCTCGCGCGCCAAACGCAGCCCATTCCACCGCAATCTGCGATCCGGCCGCTCTGGATGCCGGAAAGCGACATCGCGGAAATCCGGCGTATCCGCATCGCTCCCGCCGCGCAGCACTTTCCACCGCACCGGCGCGGCGGCGGTTTCGAGATAGGCGCGATAATCGCTGGCGGTCCATTCCCATACGCCATCGAGCATGTGCGTGAGCCCGAGCGCGCTCGCGCGTCGCGCGGCCAACTCCCACTCCGCTTCCGTGGGAAGCCGCCAGCCGCCGCCCGCGACCGTCGCATTCAACCGCTGGATGAATTCCTGGCAATCGAGCCACGACACATTCGCCGCCGCGCGCGCGCCGTCCTCCCCGGATTCGGCGCGTGCGCCCATCACCCCACGCCACTGGGCGGCGGACACTTCCGCGACACCGATGTAGTAGGGATTCACGCGGACCGTGTGGACCGGACTGGCGGAAGGCCATTTCTCCGAACCCATGTCAAACTCGCCGCCTTCGACGAGAACCATCTCGATGCCGGCGACGGCGATCTTGCGCGGCAGATCGCGAACTTCCGGCGCGCGCCGCGTGGGAGTCGGCACGGCGGGAACCACGGCGCTCACGGCGGCGGGACGGTGCGGATCGACCAGCGCGTGCACGTGGTGGCATTTCTGGCAATCCAACTTCTGTTTCGTTTTCGGACATCCGGCATCGTGACAGGAAATGCAGAACCCAGCGATGGCTTGTTCGCGCGGCAGCCTATCCGGCTTGACGTTGTTGCGCTCGTCGATCACGTGGCCCTGGCTCGCGCCGTGACACTCGGTGCACCCGGTGCCCACCGCCCGGTGCTTGGACATGGCCCATTCGACCACCGAGATCACGTGGCAGCGCCCGCAGGCGCCGGCTAGTTTGAATTGCTCGTCCTGGCCCCTGCAAAGCAGAGGCAGTAGAGCGAGAACCACGATCAACCGCGCCATTGCTCCTCCAACCATTGGTAGTGCCGCGGCAGCCACTGCGCGCCCCGCGCACGCGAGAATTCGCGCGCGGCATCCAGCGCGGCCGTCTCGGCGGGCTTCCCCTCGCTGTAACGCTCCAGCGCCTTGTAGTTGTCATCGAGCAATTGCGCCTCGAACATCCCCGCAATGGCGGTGGCCAGGAACGGCTTCGCGTAGACGAACCGCATGGCCGCCATGCAGAGCGTTTCGTCCGGCATTCGATCGAGGCTTTTGGTCAGCTCCGCCACCGCCGCCGGCAGGATGGGCCGGTTGCGGCTCTGCCACAACTGGAGCTTTTCGAACTCCGGCGCGGCGCCCGCGCGCGCTCGCGGATCCAGGCGCATGATGGAACCCGAGGCGAGCGGTTTCATGGCGATGAGGCCGACGCCCTTGGCCTGCGCGCGCGGCAAGAACGAGCCATAGTCGGCGCGGGCGTGAATGAAGTTGTAGGGGAAATAGATGAAATCGAGATCGTCGAGTTCGTCCAGGGCGCGGGTCATGGTGCTTTCGATGTGCGTCGCGATGCCGATGGCGCGCACCTTCCCGGCCTCCTTGGCTTTGCGCAGCGTGTCCCAGTTGTGCAGAACTTCGTCGCCCATGTCGGGAGTGTGGAACCGGTAAAGGTCTACGTGCCCGAAGAGCTTTGCCGCGCGATCCACTTCCTGGGGCGTGACCTCGTGCGCCAGCGAAACCAACACTTTGTCGCGGCGGCCGCGCACCATACGCTCGGCGGGTTCCCACTGACCCTCGCTGGCGTAGACGTCCACCAGGTTCACGCCCAAGTCGAAGGCCCGCGCGAGGATGCGGTCCCGGCGCGCCTGGCCGGCCTCGGTCAGCACGGTCTTCGCCGGGCCGGCCGGCACGCGGTCTTTCGGATCGGTGTGCGAGCCGAAACTGAGTAACGAGACATCCAGACCTGTTTTACCTAACTTGCGGTAAACCATTCCACCGCGCCGGTATTCGATCACCGGGGCGGCCGACGCCGCGGCCGCCGAGAGCAAAAACTCCCTGCGGGTCGATAGAGCTCCAATCGCCATGCATCCGATGTTATACGATTCAGGCGCCCAGCAGATAGGCGGGGAATTCGCTCAGCGCGGCGCGGCACGCCGCGCGCAGGCGAGCCAGCGCCACGGCGTCGCGGCCTTCCATGCGCAAAGTGAGCGCCGTCTCGGTGACCGATTCGCGCACCAGGACGAAACCGTCGCCGGTCTCGACACGCAAGCCGTCAATGGTCACTTCCGCGATAATTCCCGGCAGCGCACGCAGGCGCGCCGAAACTTCGGCGAAGCTGAGTTCGCCGCCCCGCAGGCGTATGTCCGGCGTCAGGAAGAAGGGCGGCACGGTGCGGCGCAACTCGCCGAGCGCTCCACGCCGCGCGACCATATCGGCCACCAGCAACGCACCGAAGATGCCGTCGTCGCCGCCGTCGAGCTCGTCGAAGAAGTAATGGCCGCTAGCCTCGCAGCCGAACACCGCGCGCTCGCGGATCATGCGGCTCTTGATGAAGGCGTGGCCGCTATGTTCCATGCATGGCACCGCGCCGGCTCGCTCCGCTTCGCGCCGCACCACGTCGGATAGCTTCAGGTCGTAAACCACGCCGCGGCCGGGCGCCGCGGGCAGCAGATACCGCACCAGGAGCACCGCCATTTCATCCGCCGAGACCAGGTTGCCCGATTCGTCGGCGAAGGCCACGCGATCACCGTCGCCGTCCCAGGCGATGCCGAGTCGCGCACCGGTCTCGCGCACCTTCGCGCAGAGCGCCGTAAGATTTGCCGCCACGGCGGAGTCCGGCGCCCGGTTGGGAAAGCGCCCGTCGATTTCGCAGAACAGGCGCTCGACGCGGAATCCGAGGTTGTCGAACAGCGCCGGGCCGATCTCGCTGGCCGCTCCGTTGCCCGCGTCCAGGACGACGTGCATGCCCGGCTGGATGGCGGCCCAACGCTCGCAAATCCAGGCGCGATACGATGCCACGAGATCCACAGTCTCCACCACTCCCAGCGCACCGCGAAACTCGCCGCGCTCGCTCGCCTCGCGCAGGTTCTCCAGTTCGCCGGGTGACGGCGGAAAGTGGTCCACCATCAACTTCAGCCCGTTGTGGTCCGGCGGATTGTGCGACGCCGTCACAATGCACACCGCGTCCGTGGCCAGGCGCCGGTGAGCGAAGTAGGCGATGGGCGTCGGGATCTGCCCCGCATCGAGCACGTGCGCGCCGGAAGCCGCGAGCCCAGCTATCAGCGCGCTCTTGAGCTCCGGCGTGCTAAGTCGAAAATCTCCGGCCACCAGCACGCGGGCGCCCTCGGCAAGCTGCGTGGCGAGCGCGCGTCCGATGCGGCCAAAAAGTTCCGCCGAAACATCGCGCGGAAACACGCCGCGCAAATCGCAAGCTTTCCACGCGCTCACTGGCCGTACCCCCGCTGCCGGCAGGCTTCGCGGAACCGCGCGTAGAGTTCTTGGTAGCGCACCGCCAGCTCCGCATTCGGCGTGAAGCGCTCCTGGATGTGCGTCATGGCGCCGATGGCGGCCGCGACATCTCCGCCGAACCACGCGCCGCTGGCCGCCAGTATGGCGGCACCGAAAGCGGCTCCCGGTTGCGCGGCTCGCACCACCGTGCGGCCCAGGATGTCCGCGCGAAGTTGAGAGAGGCTCGCGCTGCGCGCCGCGCCTCCGCCGCTGGTGTAGATGGTGCCGCCGAGCGCCACGCCAGCGGCGGCGAGCGTCTCGTACCCCCAACGCTCCACGAATCCGAGCGACTGCAACTGGGCCGCGCACCATTCGCCGCGCTCGCGCGGCCGGCCTTCGAAGAACGTCACGGCCTCGCGGTTTTGAAACGGGAACCGCTCGCCGCGTCCGGCCAGCAAATAGCAGATGACCGGCGCGGGGAAGTGCGGCCGCGCCAACTGCTCCAACTGTTCGGCGCCGAGCGGCGGGTCTTCGTTCTGGATGCTGCCCGGCCCCGTGTTACTGGCCGCGCCCGGCGCCCAGAGTCCCGATGGATGCAAATGCGAGTAGATGCCGTTGCGCTCTTCTGGACGGGTGACGCTCAGCGCCTTCCACACCAGGGTGGTCCCCAGCGTCGTGTTGAGTGCGCCGGCAGAGTTGGCCCCCGATGCGATCAGACTCGCCATGCCATCGGTTGCGCCCGCGAATACCGGCACGCCGTAAGGCAACTCTGCGTCATTTGCATGCACCACGCCTACGCGCTCGCCCGGCCGCAACACGCGAGGGAACACCTCGCGCGCGATGCCGCTGGCGAGCGCCGCGTCGCTCCAACTCATGATGGCGGGATCGTAGCCAAGTTTGAGGCAATTAGAAAAATCCGAAACACCGAACTCGCCCGTAAGCTTCGATGCGAGCCAATCGGCCGGATGCAAAATATGCCGGACACCGCTCCATGTCGCGCTCTCGTGTTGCGCCACCCACATGGCTTTCGCGAGCGAGTAAGACGCGTTGCAACCCGTGCTGCCTCCCTCGCCGCGGCAGTCGTCATAGAGCATGGCCGCGCGCAGCGGCTGGCCCCCGGCATCGGTGACAACCAGCGAACCCGACGTGGAGGTCACCGCCACACCGGCCACTTCCCCGCCCTGGGCCGCTACTTCTCGCAGCACCGCGCGTACCTCCCTCCACCAATCCTCCGGGTTCTGTTCGTGCGTTCCGTCGGTGCCAGGACGCGCCCGGTCGAGCGGCCTCGTGGCTTCGGCGAGAACTTCGCCGCTCGGAGAGGCGGCCAGGGCGCGCACGCCGCTGGTGCCGACGTCGACTCCGATAACCGAACTGACGGCGGATGAGAGGGTTGATTGGAGGCTTTGCATTGCCGGGCGCTATAGTGAATGTAAAGCATATTATGCCATTCGCTTCCATTCCGGAGGCGCTGGAAGATCTTCGAACCGGACGCATGCTCGTCGTGGTGGACGACGAGGACCGCGAAAACGAGGGAGATCTCACAGCCGCCGCTGAACATACGACCGCCGAGACCATTAACTTCATGGCCACGCACGGGCGCGGGCTGATCTGCCTGGCGCTTTCGCCGGCCAAGTGCGATCAGTTGGGTCTGCGCATGATGTCGACCGAGAACACGTCGCGCTTCGGCACCGCCTTCACCGAATCGGTGGATGCGCGCGAGGGCGTGACCACGGGCATTTCGGCGCACGACCGCGCGCTCACCGTGCAAGTGATGATGAACGACGCATCCGGTCCCGAGGACCTGGCCCGCCCCGGCCACACCTTCCCCATTCGCGCGCGCGAGGGCGGTGTATTGGTGCGCGCCGGCCAGACCGAGGCCGCCGTCGATCTGTCGCGCATGGCGGGCCTGAAGCCCGCCGGGGTCATTTGCGAAGTGATGAACGAAGACGGCACCATGGCCCGCGTGCCGCAACTCCAGGAGTTCTGCCGCAAGCATCAGATCAAGATGATCTCGGTCGCGGATTTGATTCGCTACCGGCTCCGGCACGAGCAGTTCGTGGCGCGCCTGGCGGAAGGCCGCCTGATGACGGCGCATGGCGAATTTCGTACCGTGGCCTATTCGACGAACGTGGACCCGGAAGTGCACATGGCTCTCATCAAGGGCAGCGTTCGCGGCGAGGAAGGCGTGCTGGTGCGCATGCACAGCCATTGCCTGTTCGGCGACGTGTTCGGCTCGGCGCACTGCGATTGCCGGCGGCTGATTGACGAATCCATGCGGCAAATCGCCGCTGAAGGCCGCGGCGTGCTCGTGTACTTGCACCAGAGCAAGCCGGCGCTGCAAATGGACAACACCGCCGGCGGCAAAGGCAGGCTGCTGGTGCACGATCGCGAGTTGCTGCACTACCGCACGCCCGATGGCAGCAAGCTTTTGCAATATGAAAGCGGAGTGGGCGCCCAGATCCTGTCGGATCTCGGCCTGAAAACCATCCGGCTGATGACCAATCATCCACGCAAGATCGTGGGATTGGAGGGATTCGGCATCCGCGTGGTGGGGCAAGTTCCCATCGAGACCGGGAACTTTTCCAACTGCCATATCGTAAAGACTGAGTGAGGGGAGCTAAATGCGAAGCCTTGGAACAGTCCTTCTGCTGGCAGCGTTGACGACGCTCGGTTTGGCGGCCGATCGCGAGTTACTGCGCTTGGCGCCGGCCGACACACGCCTGCTGGCCGGAATCCAGGTCGATCAGGCGAAGGTCACGCCGTTCGGCCAATTCGTGTTGTCGCGGATGAAGACTGGCGACCCGGACTTCCAAAGCTTCGTCACGACCACCGGGTTCGATCCCACTCGCGATGTGGACGAAGTTCTGATGGCCTCCCCGGCCGCTGGGGCGGGCCGCAAGAACGGAGTGGTGCTGGTGCGCGGGCGCTTCAATACAGCGTCCATTCTGGCTACCGCCAAGGAAAAGGGAGCAACGGTGGAGAACTACCAGGGCATCGCGATGCTCTCGCCTCCCAAGGGCAAAACGCCGCAATCCGGCGTGGTCGCTTTTCTCAGCGGCACCATCGCCGTCTGCGGCGACATGGACAATGTGAAGGCGGTGATCGCGCGGCGCGGCGTGGCCACTACGCTCGATGCCTCCATCCAGCGTAAAGCCGAGGAATTGAGTGCCGCGCATCACGCCTGGATGGTTTCCGTCATTCCGGTGGCCGAGATGGCCGGGCGCGTCCCCGATGCGAACGTGAGCGGCGCGATGAAAGGCAACGCCTTCCAAGCCATCGAGCAGGTGAGCGGCGGCGTGGACTTCGCCGACAGCGTGAAAGTCTCCGCCGAAGCCGTCACGCGCTCGGAAAAGGACGCCACGGCGCTCGCCGACGTGGTTCGTTTTCTGGCCAGCTTCGCGCAGATGAACCAGCAGGGCGTCCAGGCGCCGGGTCTCGCGGCCGCGCTTGAATCGCTCGACCTGAAGACGGAAGGAAACGTCGCCAGGCTATCGTTTCGCGTTCCGCAAGATCAGATCGAACGGTTGATGCAGTCGCACCAGCAACCGGCGCGCTTGCGCCCGGTGGCCCACCACACCAAGTAACGCTCGCCGTCCGCGCGTGCCCGCGGAATCCGGGACAGCCACGCCAGGAACGGGTGCTCTTGCCAATATTCGACAACTCGAATATTCTAATATTATGCAGAGCATGCTGTGGGCCTACAAAGCGAGCGTCTTTCACGCGCTCGCCCATCCCACGCGCATCGCTATCCTGGAAGCCCTGCGCGAAGGTGAAATCTCCACTCGCGCCATCCAGGACCGCCTGGGAATCGAGCAAGCCAATCTCTCGCAACACTTGGCCATCCTGCGCAGCCGCCAGATTGTCGTCAATCGCAAGGAAGGCAACCAGGTCTTCTATTCCATGCGCAGCCAGGTGCTGATCAAAGTACTCGATCTCATGCGCAAGTACTTCCAGACGCATCTCAGCGAATCCGTTCAAATGCTCAACGAGATCGAAGCGGAGCGTGCCATCCGTTGAATTGGTCTGCCGGCGCCGGTGAACCGGCGACCCAAGGAGTTTTGGTATTGCCTATCGAGAACATGGAACATGCCGCCGCTTAATGCGCTTTTCACGCTCGGGCTGATCGCCTACCTCGTGGGAGCGGCGGCGGGACTCGCCGGGTTCAGCGCGCCCCGGCGGGCGCGCGTGGGCGCGTTCTCGCTGGCGCTCACGGGCGCGCTGCTGGAAATCGCGGCCGCGGTGGTCGTCCTGGCCGAGGGCGCTTCCACCACGTGGAATCTACCGTCCGGCGTCGCGCTGTTTACCTGGACTGTACGGCTAAACGCGCTTTCAGCCTACTTCAACCTGGCCCTCGGCATTCTGGCGGCCGCCGTTTCCATTTACTCGTTCGGGTATCTGCGCCCCATGGAGGGCCGCCGCAATATCGGCGTGCTCGGCTTTCTCTATAACGTTTTGCTGCTGAGTATGACGCTGGTGTTCGCGGCCGGCAACGTCTTCGTTTTCCTGGTGGCTTGGGAAGTCATGGCGCTTTCGGCTTATTGCCTGGTGAGTTTCGAGCACGAAAAGGCGGCTACGCGAAAGGCGGGCATGATGTTCCTGATCATGTCGCACGCGGGCACCGGCTTGCTGCTGCTCGCCTTCATGGTGTTGGCGAAGGCTGCGAACAGCCTCGATTTCGCGAGTTTCCATCTACTCGCATCCAAGCTTCCGGCCTGGGAGCAGGGCGCCGTCTTCGTTTTGTTCTTCCTCGGCTTCGGCGTGAAAGCGGGTGTGATCCCGATCCACGTCTGGCTGCCGGCGGCGCACCCGGTGGCGCCCAGCAACGTTTCCGCGTTGATGAGCGGCATCGTGATCAAGAGCGGCATCTACGGCATGGCGCTGGTGTTTTTCGATTTCTTCGAAGTGCCCCCGGTCTGGGCGGGAATGCTGGTTCTGGCGATGGGCGTGCTCTCGGCGCTGCTGGGCGTGCTCTACGCGCTGATGGAACACGATCTCAAGCGTCTGCTGGCTTACCACAGCATCGAAAACATCGGAATCATTTTGATCGGGTTCGGCGCGGCCCTGGTTTTCCGCGCGTTCGGACACACCACGCTGGCCGCCCTTGCGCTCGTCGCGGCTCTCTACCACACGCTCAACCACGCGATTTTCAAATGCCTGCTCTTCCTGGGCGCCGGCTCGGTTCTACAGGCCACGCGCACGCGCAACATGGAGGAAATGGGCGGGCTCATCCGCAAGATGCCGATCACGTCGCTCTGCTTCCTGGTCGGCGCCATCGCGATTTCCGGTTTGCCGCCGCTCAACGGATTCGTCAGCGAATGGCTGACGTATCAGGCGCTGCTGGCCGGATTCGGGAGCACCGAGAGCCTGGCGCGCGTGGTCTTCCCGATCGCCGGCGCGCTGCTCGCGCTAACCGCGGCGCTGGCGGCGGCCTGCTTCGTGAAGGCTTTCGGAATTTCGTTCCTGGCGCTGCCCAGAAGCGAGAATGCCGCGCAGGCGCGCGAGGTGGGTGCGTCGATGCAAATCGGCATGGGCGTTCTCGCCACCGGTTGCGTGGCGCTGGGACTGGGCGCCACATGGTTTCTCCCGGTCTTCGATCCCATTACCGCGCAGGCTCTCGGCATTCGCATGAGTTCCCTGCTCGCCTCGACGAACGGCTTCGTACTTACCGCGGGAACCACGCGCGGCGGCACCGTCTCGACGGTGGGCATCGCCGCCATGCTGGTGCTGCTCTCCGCGCTGCCGGCGCTGCTCTGGCTGGTGTGGGGCCGCTCGAGCCGTCGCGCCACCGGTCCTACGTGGGATTGCGGATTGCCCGGCCTCACCGCCGACAACGAATACACGGCCACCGGATTTTCCAAACCGATCCGCATGATCTTTTCCGCGCTCTACCGCCCGAAGCGTGAGATTCAGGCCGAATACGAAGTGTCGCCCTACTATCCGACCACCATTCGCTTCGAGAGCGAGATTGAACCGACTTTCGAAAAGCACTTCTACCACCCGTTCCAAGATTGGCTGCTGCGCGTGGCCCGCCGCATGCGCACCGTGCAGGCCGGAAGCATCCACGCATACCTGGCTTACATCTTCGTAACGTTGATTCTGCTGCTGCTGTTCGGAGTCCACCGATGATGGCCGTATTCTGCAAAGTCCTGGCGCAGGCGGTGCTGCTGCTGGCGCTCGCGCCGCTGGTGGCCGGCTTCATCAAGGTGCTGAAGGCGCGCTTGCAGACGCGACGCGGGCCCGGCCTGCTGCAGACCTACCGCGACATCTACAAGCTGCTGCGCAAGGGCATGGTGATTCCGGACACCGCCTCCTGGCTGTTCTCGGCGACGCCGTATGTCGTGTTCCTCGCCACACTGCTGGCGGGATTAATGGTCCCCATGGTTGCGGCCGACACGCCCGTGGGACTCTTCGGCGGAGTGCTCGCGGTGGTTTACCTATTGGGTCTGGCGCGCTTCTTCCTGGCGCTGGGCGGCCTCGATACGGGCAGTTCGTTCGGCGGATTGGGCAGCAGCCGAGAGATGACCATCTCCGCCCTGGCCGAACCGACGCTCATGCTGGCCGTCTTCACCGTCGCCATCGGCGCGGGTTCCACCGCGCTCACCGAGATGGCCAAGTTCGCCATCGGCCAGCAGTGGCGCTTTCTCGCCCCTTCGCAGGCACTCGCCTTCGCCGCGCTGTTTCTGGTGTTAATCGCCGAAACCGGCCGCATCCCGGTGGACAATCCGGCGACCCATCTCGAGCTGACCATGATCCACGAAGCCATGATTCTGGAGTACTCCGGACCATATCTCGCACTGATCGAGTGGGGCGCCGCGATTAAGCAACTGCTGCTCATGACGCTGATCGTCAACGTCTTCTGGCCCTTTGGATTGTCGCCGGATTGGTCGGCTTACGGTTTATTGACCGGCTTCGGCTGGCTCGCGGTAAAGCTTGTCGTGCTGAGCTGCGCCGTGGTTCTGGTGGAGACGGCCAACGCCAAGATGCGCCTGTTCCGCGTTCCGGAGTTGATGGCGGTGGCATTCACTCTAGGCGCTCTGGCAATGGTTTCCACATTCCTCTTCTAAGCACTGCTATGGATTTGCTGCAAAACCCGGAATTCGGCGACAAGCTGATCACGTTGATGGCCGCCATGGTCCTGGTGCTCCAGATCGCCATGGTGGGACAGCGATGGCTGGTCATGAACATCCGCTTGTTCGGAGCGCAATCGTTCCTGCTCGGCACTATCGCCGGCGCCATCGCCTGGTACAACCATGCGCCGCACATTTACATCGCGGCCGTGATCACCGTGCTACTCAAGGCGATCCTGGTCCCGATCGCGCTGGAGCGCCTGGTGGATCGCATCGAGATCGATCACGAGATCGCGCCCATTATCAACGTACCGCTCTCCATTGTCATCTCCGGCGGCCTGACCCTGGTGGCGTACATGGTGGGTGAATCCTTCTACCATCCGGAGGCCGGCGCCACCAGTCTGGGGCACAACACGCTGGCGGTGGCGATTTCGGTTTTTCTGATCGGGTTCTTCATGATGATCAACCGCCGCAAGGCGCTGTCGCAGGTGCTGGCGCTGCTGACCCTGGAAAACGGCGTATTCCTGGCCGCCATCTGCCTCACCTACGGCATGCCGCTGATTGTCGAATTGGGCGTGTTCTTCGACGTGCTGGTCGCCGTGCTGGTTTTGGGTATTCTGGTGTTTCGGATTCGAGAATCGTTTGAATCCATGGACGTGAGCAAGATGCGGAGGCTGCGAGGCTAGCCGATGCTACTGCTCCTGTTACTCCTGGTGCCTTTTGCCGGAGGCGTGGTGTCGGCGATGGTTCGCTCGCGCCGCGCCATGGAGGCGGCCAACGTGATATCGTTCGGCCTCACCTTCGCCATTGCAGTCGCGCTGGCCGCGCAAGTGCTGGCCGCGGGAACGGTGTCGCTGTGGGGCGCGTTTCTTTACGCCGACTCACTCAGCGCCCTGGTGTGCCTGCTCACGGCGTCGGTCGCGCTGGTGTGCTCGGTCTATGCCGTAGGTTATCTGCGCGAAGACGAACGCAACGGACTGTTCGACGGCGACAACGCCAGCGTCTCGCATTTGCGCAGGTACTACAGCCTGACTCCCCTGTTCGTCTCCGCCATGCTGCTGGTAGCCTTGGCCAACAACCTCGGCGTGATGTGGGTGGCCATTGAAGCCACCACGCTCGCCAGCGTGTTCCTGGTGACGTTCTACGGAAAACACACTTCGCTCGAAGCCGCCTGGAAGTACGCCATCATCGGCGGTGTGGGTCTTTCGATGGCGCTGTTCGCCACCGTGCTGGTCTACTACTCGGCCCACAAATTGCCCGGCAGCGACACGCTGACCGGTTTGAACTGGTCCGTGCTGGCCGGACACGCGGCCCAACTCGACAAAACCACCATGCGCCTGGCGTTCATCCTGGCGCTGCTCGGCTTCGGAACCAAAGCTGGCCTGGCGCCCATGCACACCTGGAAACCGGATGCCTACAGCGAGGCTCCGGTGCCTTCGGCGGCCCTGCTTTCCACCGCCATGCTCAACTGCGCCATCTACGGACTGGTCCGTTTCTACATTCTCACAAGCCGCTCTCTGGGCGCGGATTTCCCGGGCGGACTGCTGCTCACGTTCGGCATGTTGTCGATGGGCATCTCGGTGCCGTTCATACTGGTCCAGAAGAATTTCCGGCGGCTGCTTGCCTATCACACGATCGACCACGCCGGGATCATGGTGACCGCGCTGGGCATCGGCGGGAAACTTGGGGCGCTCGCCCTCATGCTGCATATGACGTTTCACACGGTCGCCAAATCGCTATTGTTTCTCTGCGCCGGCAACGTCTACCAGCATTTCAAGACCGATCTCTTCGACAAGGTGAAGGGCGGTGTAATCCGGGTGATGCCGGTCACCGGAACGGTGTTCCTGATCTCCATGCTCGCGATCGTCGGCATGCCCCCGTTCAGCCTCTTTCAGAGTGAATTCCTGATTGTGCAAGCCGCCTTCTACTCGGGACACTATCTCGCCACCGTGCTGTTCATCCTGTTTGGAACCGGAATCTTCGCCGGCGCGCTGCTGCACATCGGAGGGTTGGTGCTCGGGCCTGGTAACGGACAACCCGTCACCAGGTTCCATCCCTGGCGCGATCTTTCCATGCTCGCCCTGGCCGCGATCCTGGCGATTATAGGGTTCTGGCTGCCCACTCCGCTGCTGGAATTGATCCGCGGCGCGGCGCGCGTGGTGACGGGAGACTAACGCATGCACGGCGTGCTGGAACAGTTGCAGAGAGAATACCCGGGCCGTCTTCGGATGGAAGCGTCCTATCCGGATCAAGTCTACGCCGCCATCGCCGCCGACGACGTCGCGGCCATCACCGAAACGCTCCGCACCGAACACGACGCGCGCCTGGTAGCCGTGTTCGCCGAAGACCGCGTCGAGCCGGAACGGGTCTTCCACATCTACTACGTCTTCGAGCGGCGCGGCGACGCCTCTTATCTGGCTCTCCGCGCGAGCATCGACGCGGCCAACCCGCACTTCCCGTCTCTCGCCTCCGTCATCCCGTCCGTGAATTGGCAGGAGCGCGAGATCCAGGACTGGTTCGGCATCGAGGCCGAAGGACATCCCAATCCACGGCGCGTCGCGCTGCACGATCACTGGCCCGAGGTTCACCCGCTGCGCAAGGACTTCGATCTGGCAACCGTGTTGCCGCCGTTTGAAGGCCAGCAGCACATCTACCGGCCGACCCTCGGCGAGGGCGTGTTCCAGATTCCGGTCGGCCCGGTTCACGCCGGCATCATCGAACCCGGCCACTTCAATTTCGCGGTCGCCGGCGAGCCCATTCTCTACCTGCAACTGCGCATGTTCTACACGCACAAGGGAACCGAAAAGCTCTTCGAAGCGCTTCCCGTCTCCCAGGGCGTGTTCCTGGCCGAAAGCGTGTCCGGCGATTCCGCTTTTTCTCACGCCACGGCTTTCTGCCAGGCCGTGGAGAAGGCCGGCGGAATCGAGATTCCGCCGCGCGCCGCTCGTATGCGCACCATCCTGCTGGAGCTCGAGCGCATCTACAATCACATCGCCGACATTGGCGCCATCTCCATGGACGTGGGCTTCGTCATCGCCAACGCCCATGCCGGCACGGTGCGCGAGATGGTGCTGGGCATCAACGAAGAATTGACCGGCAGCCGATTGCTGCGTGGGATGGCGTGCCTGGGCGGCGTTCGCCGCGATTGGAGCGACGCGCAAATCGCCGCGCTCGACAAAAGAGTACAGCGCGTCGAAGGTGAGTTTCTGGATCTGGTGGCGCTGATCAAGTCCTCCGACTCAACGCGCGACCGGCTGGACCGCACCGGCTTTCTGACCCCGGAGAAGGCCGAAGCCCTGGGCATTGTCGGCGTAGGTGGCCGCGCTTCGGGCGTGGATCTGGACGTGCGCCGCGACCACCCCTACGCGGCTTATCGCGACTTCTCTTTTCAAGTTCCGGTCTACCGCGAAGGCGACGTGTTGCGCCGCATGCAGGTGCGCATGGATGAAGTGCGCGAGTCTATCGGCATGGTCCGCGCGGCCGCCGCCAGCATGCCCGGCGGCCCGCACCGCGTAAGCGTCGGCAAGATTGAACCCGGCCGCTACGCTTTGAGCGCCGTGGAAGGCTGGCGCGGCGAAATCCTCTACTGGGTGCGGACGGGCGACGGCAATCGCATCGAACGGTGCAAGGTGAAGGACCCGTCGCTCAACAATTGGCCGGCGTTGGTGGAGGCCGTCGAAGGCAACATCGTTCCCGACTTTCCGGTGATCAACAAGAGTTTCAATCTTTCTTACTCCGGGACGGACCGCTGACATGTTCAGAATTCTTGAAAAGACATTTCGCAGCGGCACGGTGACAATCGGCTATCCCCAACAGCCCGCCAGGCTGCCGGCGAGCTTTCGCGGCGCGCCCGAATTCGACTGGGCGTCCTGGCAAGACGCCCGGCCGGCGGCGGACGCCTGCCCTACCGGAGCCATCGCCGTCTCCGACGCCGGCCGCGCGCGCCAGGTCACGGTCGACTATGGCCGCTGCATCTTCTGCGGTGAATGCGCCGCGGCTTCGAGCGACCCTGGCGTGAGCATGGGGCAGAGGTTCGAACTCTCGACGGCTCGCCGCGACGATCTCGTCGTGGCCGCCGAGTACGCGCTGCATGCCGACGGCACGCACGAGCGTCTCACGCGCGGCGGGGCGGCAGAGGTGGCCGGAGAGACGCTGGCGCGCGAAATCCATCGCGTGCTCGGCCGTTCGCTCGCCATCCGGGAGGTGGACGCCGGATCCTGCAATGGCTGCGAATTGGAGATCGTCGCGCTCAACAATCCGGTTTACGACATCGAGCGCTTCGGAATTCACTTCGTGGCTTCGCCACGCCACGCGGACATGCTGCTGGTGACGGGCCCCGTCACCAGAAACATGGAATTGGCGCTGCGCAAGACCTACGACGCCACCCCCGACCCCAAGCTGGTGGTCGCGGTGGGCGCTTGCGGCATCAGCGGCGGTATCTTCGGCACGAACTACGCCACGCGCGGCGGGGTGGACCAGGTGATTCCGGTGGACGTCTACATCCCGGGCTGTCCGCCGCGCCCGGAAGCCCTCCTCCACGGGATACTGCTCGCGCTGGGGCGGATCGCGCGTTAAAATAGCTGACAATTCAGATTGTTTTTATGATAAACTAAACTGGATTGGAGTTCACGTGCGCGACTTTCTTTTGCCGGAAAGTATCGTTCGGGAAGACGGCACGGGACCTGGGATCGGACTCGGCGCCTCGAAGGGTACGCTGATTGAAGTGACCCTCGGCATTACACGGATCATTGAACAAGAGAGTTTGGACGTGGCCGTCTGGGGTTCGACGGACGGCGTTAATTGGGGTTCCAAGCCCCTGGTTCAATTCCCTCAGAAATTTTACTGCGCCTCCTACACGTTGCACATTGATCTGTCTGAACATCCGGATATTGAGTTCATGCAGGTGCGATGGAAGGTGAATCGTTGGGGGCGGGGTGACGCGCGTCCCTTGTTCGGGTTCTACGTTTTCTCGCAAACCGCGACGGCGATAGCCATGGCGGCCTCGGCGGCCTGAGGCTCTTTCTCGTTCTAGAGCCGGTTGATCAGGCTGGCCACGTAGGCGGCCCCGAAGCCGTTGTCGATATTCACGACCGTCACGTTACTGGCGCAACTGTTCAGCATGCCCAGCAGCGCGGCGAGGCCGTGGAAGCTTGCGCCGTAGCCGACGCTGGTAGGCACGGCGATCACGGGCGAAGAAACCAATCCACCAATGACGCTGGGCAGAGCGCCTTCCATTCCGGCGCACACCACCACCACGCGAGCCTCGGTAATGCGTTCCCGGTGGCTCATCAACCGGTGTATGCCCGCCACGCCGACATCAAAGATCGCGTCAACACGGTTACCCATCACTTCCGCGGTGACCTGCGCCTCTTCGGCCACTGGTATGTCGCTGGTGCCCGCCGAGACGACCGCAATGGTTCCCTTCCCCGTCAGGGTCTTGTCTCGCCACACGCGAATCGCACCCGAGAGCGGGAAGTACTCGGCGTCGGGGACGCGCTCGCGGACCAAGCCGGCCATGACGGCGTCGGCGCGAGTGATGAGAATGTTGCGCGCGCCCGCGAGCAGGTGCGTTGCCAACTCCACCACCTGCTCCGGCGTCTTGCCTTGGCCGAGGATCACCTCCGGCATGCCGTGCCGTAGCGCGCGGTGGTGATCGAGTTTGGCAAAGCCCAGATCCTCAAACGGAAGATGGCGCATGCGGTCAACCGCCGCGTCGATTTCGATCGCCCCGGTCCTCACCTGCTCCAGCAAAAGGCGCAACTGTTCCTGGTTCATCAATTGCTAGTGTATCGCGCGCGCGGCGCGCGTTCTTCGGACGCCCTTACGAGGGACACGCAAGAGCGAAAGCATCTTCGCGCCATGGCGGACGGAGGCGCATATAATGGCTGATCATGCCCGCCCCACCACCGGCCACGGCCGTCGAACGGCTCTACTTCCTCGACGCGTTTCGAGGATTCACCATGCTGTGCATGTTCGGGAACGGATTCGGGCTGCGCCACTTTAATCAACACCCCGCGATCGGCGCGGTCGCCTACCAGTTCACGCACACCGCATGGGAAGGGCTGACGGCATGGGATTTGGTGATGCCGTTCTTCCTATTCGTGGTAGGCGCTGTCATGCCGGTATCGTTCGCCAAACGCTGGGCGGCGGGCGAGGCATGGCGCACCAGCCTCCTTCACGTGCTGCGGCGTTGCGCGCTGCTGGTCCTGCTGGGATTGTTCGCGCGGTCCATACAAGCCGGCAAACCCGTTCTCGATCTGATCAACGTGCTGCCGCACATCGCCTTCGCGTACCTGATCGCCTTCCTGTTGCTGCGACGATCGTGGCAGATGCAAGCCGGCGCGGCGGTGGGCTTCCTGGCCGCCCACTGGGCCATTTTTCAATTTGTCACCGCGCCGGGCGTGGTGGGGCCCTATGTGAAAGACGCGAACATCGGCACCTATCTGGACATGCTGATCCTGGGCAAGAACTGGCCCGGGTCCTACGCAACCATCAACGGGCTGTGCTCGGTTGCCAACGTCCTCGCCGGCCTGCTCACAGGCCGTATGATGATCAGCGCGCTGAGCGCCGCGCGCAAGGCACTGGCGCTGGCCGCCGGCGGCGTCGCATGCATCGGCCTGGGATTGTTGCTGTGGCGCTGGATTCCCGTTATGAAGCGTTTGTGGACGGTTTCTTTCGCGGTCAGTTCCATCGGTTACACGTTGTTGGCGCTACTTTTGTTTTACTGGCTCTGCGAGGTGAAGCGATGGAGAAGATGGGCCGGCGTCTTTGTCGTCGTGGGATCGAATTCAATCTTCATTTACGTGTTCCACGAGAGCACGGGCCGCTACCTGCACTACATCGCCAGGACGTTTCTCGCCTGGATGGTGCCTCTGTGGGGCCCCTGGGGATTGTTCGCCGAGTCGTGGGCGGTGATTCTGTTCGAAATCTACGTCTGCTACTGGCTTTACCAACGTAAGATCTTCTTCAAGCTGTAGTGCGGCGCAATTCCTGGGCAAAATCGGGTACAGGCACGAAATTTCGCAAAAACCGCGAAATTCGTCCCAGTCCCCATTTTGCACGCTATCGCATGTAGAACAGGCTCAGGCGAGGCAGCCCGAGCGATTCGAGCAGGCGGCGGTCGAGGTACTGGCGTTCCAGGCGCGCGAGTTGATCGGCGCTCATTTTGCCGCGGTAGGGGCGCAGTTCCAGATCCAGCGCGCGGCGCGCGGCCAGCATGTCTTCTTCAAGTTGCTGGGTACGGGCGAAGGCCATCATCTTCTCTTCCAGAACAGTCAGGCGGCGCTCCAGGTCTTCGAGGTTTTCGAACTGCGTCGCGGCCTCGGCGGCAAGCGTTTCGAGCGACGAGGCGATCTCCTGGTACGCCGTGCCGGCCTGCTTGCGAAGATCCGCGGCGTTGCGCGCGAGATAGGCGCGCAACTCGTCCAGCTCGAAGGGAGCCGCGGCCGGCGGCCTCGAAGGCCGCGTCGCAACGCCCTGCATGGTCTCGGCCTCTTCGAGCACGGCCTGCGCGCAGTAAGCCAGCGAATTGATCATGCGGATCTTCGAGCGGCCCGAGCGCCACTTCTCGAATGCGCGGTCGATGCCGCGCAGCACGGCTTCCAGCGGCACGCCGCCGTTCTTCCAGTCCTCGATCAGCGACCAATCCAGCGGGCTGAGCAAGAACAGGGCGGTGCCGCGCGCCTGTTGAAAGTGCTCCTCCACTTCCGTGAAGTAGTTAAAGTAATTCAGATCCCACTGTTCTGGTTCACCGTTCACGGCTTGCGGTTCCGTTCCCAGATGATCTGGAGCCCTTCGAGCGTAAGGTCCTCGTCCACTTCTTCCAAGTAGCGTGAGCCGCGCACGATCATGTGCGCCTGGCCGCCGGTCGCGATGGCTCTCGTTCCGGCGCCCAACTCTTCGACCAGACGCTCGAGAATTCCGTCGATCATGCCCACGGCCCCGTAGTAGAGCCCGCTCTGCATGCTGCCGACCGTGTTGGTGCCGATCAACTTCTCCGGCTCGCGAAAATCCACCAGCGGCAGACGCGCCGTCTTGGCGAACAGCGCTTCGATGGAAATGCCGATGCCCGCGCAGATGAGCCCGCCGAGATATTCCGCCTGGGCCGAAATGGCGTCGAAGGTGATGGCCGTGCCGAGGTCCACCACCACGCACGGACCGCCGTATTTGTGGAAGGCGGCGACGGCGTTGACCACGCGGTCGGCGCCCACTTCGCGCGGATTGTCGTAGAGGATCCGCAGCCCGGTATCGGTCTCGGGCGTCACGAACATGGCTTCCGTGCGGAAGTACCGCAGGGCCATCTGCGCAAGCGATGCATCGAGCGGCGGCACCACGCTCGCGACGATGATGCCGTCCACGTCTTCCAACTTCAGACCGGCAAGCGAGAAGAGGTTGCGAAACAGGATGCCCCACTCGTCGGCGGTTTGCTCGTGCACGGTCGACAGGCGCCAGCGGCCGGTGAGTTTCGCTCCGTCGAAGGCGCCAATGGTGATGTTGGTGTTGCCGGCGTCCAGTGCGAGTAACATAAGCGTTCAAGCCTCCAGCGGGCGCACGCCCCCGCTCAAGATCAGTTCGCGCGCACCGCCATCGGTGCGCAAGATGAGAAAGCCCGCTGGATCCAGTCCCTCGGTGGATCCAGTGAGCCGGTGCTCGCCGTCTTCCACCACCACGCGGCGGCCGCGCACGTAGCTGGATGCCTGTCCGAATTCGCGCAGGATAGCGTCCGGTCCGGCGTTGACCAGCAGCGCCGTTTTGCGATCGATCGATTCCAGCAGAGCCACCAGTAACAATTCGCGCGACTGCGCGCGGCCCGTGGCCAACCGGAGCGATGTTGCGACGCCGCGCAGGGGCTCGGGAAACCGCTCGTGATTCACGTTGATGCCGATGCCCGCCACCAGAGCGTCGCCACAGCGCTCGACCAGAATTCCGGCACACTTACGGCCCAGAGCCAGCACGTCGTTCGGCCACCGCAGATCGCACCGAAGGCCGGCGGCCAGTGCGATGGCGTCCACCGTCGCGAGTCCCAGCGCCAGCGTCACAATCGGCAGGCGCAGAACCGGAAGCGGCAATCGCAGGACAATGGATGCGTACAACCCGGCTTCGGGCTCCGAATGCCACGCGCGCCCCAGGCGTCCTTGCCCGGCGGTCTGCTCCTCAGCCACGACCACCGTGCCGCCGGCACAACCATCGCGGGCCAGCGCCGCCGCGCCGGTCATGGTCGAGCATGTGGTCGCGAAGTAATCCACTCGCCGCCCGGGCAGCCGGGCGCGCACCCATTCGAGGTCGAGCGCCTTGGTCATGCAAGCTCCAGCCGGAAGTTGATATCGACGGCGACGGCCGAATGCGTGATGGCGCCGGCGGAGACGAAATCGGCGCCGGCTTCGGCGTAGGCGCGCACGGTCTCCAGCGTGATGCCGCCGCTCAGTTCGACCGTGGCGCGACCGTCGATCGTGCGAATCCACTCGGCGGCCTCTTCCGGCGTCAGGTTGTCGAGCAGCAGATGCGTAGCGCCGCAGCGAGAGCGCTTCCTCGAGTTCGGCGCGCGTGCGGACTTCGATCTCGACCGCCAGATCGCAACCCGCGAATTTCTCGAGCGCGGCGCGCACGCCGCCCGCGGCCGCGATGTGATTGTTCTTGATGAGCACGGCGTCGAACAGGCCCAGCCGATGGTTGGTCACGCCGCCCGCGGCGGCGGCCATCTTTTCGAGACGCCGCAGGCCGGGCGTGGTCTTGCGCGTGTCCAGGATGCGGCAGCGCGTACCGTGCCACGGCGTCCACGTAGCGCCGCGCAAGCGTGGCCACGCCGCTCAACCGCTGCAGGAAGTTGAGCGCCGTGCGTTCGCACGTAAGCAACGTCCGCGCGGCGCCGCGCACCGTAGCCACCACGTCTCCCGGCACGACACTCGCACCGTCAGCCTTCAAGACGCTCAGTTCGGCGACGCCGCCGCACTCCTCGTAGATCAGATGCAGAAGTCCGCTTCCGGCCAGAACCAGCGGTTCGCGCGCGACGAACCGGCCTTGCGGCCTCCGCATCGGCGCGCACGCAGGTGTTGGAGGTGACGTCGCCCGAACCGATGTCTTCGTCCAGGGCGCGGCGGACGGCCTCAAGCACCTCGGGGTGGTGATAATCGAAGGTCATGACGCGGCAAGATCTCCCAGCGCGGCGCGCTTGTTGGCGAGCTGGGTTCGGTACTCTTCCAGCTTCGCGCGCATCGATTCGACCACGGCGGCCGGCGCGCGGCTCATGAAGGCTTCGTTGGTAAGCTGGCGCTCGGAGTTGGCGATCACTTTTTCGAGCTGCTCGATTTCTCTTTCCAGCCGCTGGCGCTGCGCTTCGATCTGCGCCGGCGCGACGTCCAGGCGAATCTGGAACGCGGGCGCCTCCGGGGGCGCTTCACGCACGTCCAGATCGATTCGAGCGAGCGCTTCGATGGCCTCCCGGTGCGCGCGCGCCGCCCGGAGCGCCGCATCGCGCGTGGAAAGCACCACGCCGGCCTTCTGCTTCGGATCGATCTTGTTTTCGGCGCGAAGATTGCGCGCGGCCGTGACGATCTCCTGCAGCAGTCGCATCTCTTCCTCGGCCGCGCTGTCGTCCACCGATTCCGGGACCACCGGATACTCGGCCAGGGCGATGGAGGCGACGCGCCCCGGGGCGCCTTCCGTCAGGCGCTGCCACAGCTCTTCGGTGAGGAACGGCATCACCGGATGCAGCAGGCGCAGCGCCGCTTCGAAGACGGTCAGCAGGTTGCGCCAGTCGTCGGTCAGGCCGCTGCCTTCGCGAAGCGCAGCTTCTTGAGCTCCACGTACCAGTCGCAGAACTCGTGCCAGAAGAACTCCCACAAGGTCTGCGCGGCTTCGTGGTAACGATACGTTTCGAGCGCGCGGTTCACCTGCTCGGCGCAGTGCCGCAGCCGGCTGAAGATCCAGCGGTCTTCGAGCGTCCGCGTCTTTGGTGATGGCGATCGTCGTCGGTACCCAGCCTTCGACGCCCGCACGCTCCATCTTCATGAAGAGGAAGCGCGCGGCGTTCCAGATCTTGTTGGCGAAGGCGCGGGCGCTGACCACGCGCTCTTCGGTGAAGACGATGTCGGTGCCCGGCGCCGCGCCTTGCAGCAGCGCCATGCGCACGGCGTCGGTGCCGTACTTCTCGGTGACCTCGAGCGGGTCGATGGTGTTGCCCGTGCGTCTTCGACATCTTCTGCTTTTCGGCGTCGCGCACCAGGCCGTGGATGTAGACCTGGTGGAACGGCACGTCGCCCACGCACTCCATGCCCATCATGATCATGCGGGCGACCCAGAAGAACAGGATGTCGAAGCCCGTGATCAGCAGCGAGGTCGGATAGTAGCGGGCCAGTTCCGGCGTCGTCTCCGGCCAGCCCAGCGTCGAGAACGGCCACAGCCCGGAACTGAACCAGGTGTCGAGCACATCGGGATCCTGTTGTAGTTTCCCGGAGCCGCAGTGCGCGCACACCGCCGGCGTCTCGCGGCTCACGGTGACCTGGCCGCAATCCTGCGCAGTGCCACGCCGGAATGCGGTGGCCCCACCAGAGCTGGCGCGAGATGCACCAGTCGCGGATGTTGTACATCCACTCGAAGTAGGTCTTGGTCCAGTTCTCGGGAACGAATTGAATGCGGCCGTCCTCCACCGCCTGGATGGCGGGTTCGGCCAGCGGTTTCGTCTTCACGAACCACTGCGTGCGAAATCAGCGGCTCGACCACGGTCTTGCAGCGCTGGCACTTGCCGACGCTCACTTCGTAAGGCTCGACTTTTTCGACCAGGCCCAGCGTCTTCCAGGTCGCGCAACACTGCGCTTGCGCGCCTCGAAGCGGTCCAGTCCCGCGTACGCGCCGGCGGCGGCGGTCATGCGGCCGTGTTCGTCGATGACCTGGATCTGCGGCAGGTTGTGGCGTTTGCCGGCTTCGAAATCGTTGGGGTCGTGCGCCGGGGTGACTTTCACGACGCCGGTGCCGAACTGCGGATCGGCGAGGTCGTCGAGGATGATGGGAATCTCGCGATTCATCAGCGGCAGCACGACCGTCTTGCCGTGCAGGTCGAAGTAGCGCTCGTCCTTGGCGTTGATGGCGACGGCGGTATCGCCGAGCATGGTTTCGGGCCGCGTGGTGGCCACGACCAGCAGCGCGCGAGGTCCCCTTGACCGGATAGCGGATGTGCCAGAGGTTGCCCGCGGTGTCGTCGTGCACGGTCTCCAGGTCCGAGATGCGCCGTATGGCAGCGCGGACACCAGTTCACCATGTACTCGCCGCGATAGATGAGGCCCTTTTCGTACAGGCGCACGAAGACCTCGCGCACGGCGCGCGACAGTCCCTCGTCGAGCGTGAAGCGTTCGCGGCACCAGTCGCAACTGGTCGCCGATGCGCATCATCTGCCGCTTGATATTGTCGCCGTACTGCTGCTTCCAGGCCCAGACGCGCTTTTCGAATTCCTCGCGGCCGAGGTCGCGGCGGTCGACGCCCTCGGCGGCCAGCTTGCGCTCCACCACCATCTGCGTGGCGATGCCGGCGTGATCGGTGCCGGGCAGCCACAGCGTGTTGTCGCCCCGCATGCGGTGCCAGCGAATGGTGACGTCGATCTCGGTGTGCTCGAGCATGTGCCCCATGTGCAGGCTGCCGGTGACGTTGGGCGGCGGGATGACCAGCGAGAAGATCTCGCCCGGCACGCCGGGCGAGGCATGGAACAGTTTCGAGTCGATCCACCACTCGGCCCAGCGCGGCTCGAACCGCTGGGGCTCGTAGACTTTCTCAATTTGCATTGGAAACTACCAATATAACAAGGGCGCCTGTAGAGGGCGGATAGATCCGCCTCCTACAAGGGCGCGCGAACGGGGGCTTTGGCAGGCTCTGTTATACTGAATGTTAGGACGTATTGACCTAGTATGAACAGCCGTTTGAGATTCTTATTCGTGGCGGCGTCCGCGTTTCTTGCGGTGTTGCTGGTGGTGGGCAGTGTCATGGGGGGAAGTACACCCCAGGAGGGTCCGTACCGGCACCTGGCGGTCTTCACGGAAGTTCTTTCGCGCATCAAGAGCGAATACGTGGAAGAGCCGGACATGAAGAGCGTGACGCTGGGCGCACTGAACGGCCTCCTGGAAGCCGTCGACCCCGGCGCCAGCTATCTGAGCGCGGAGCAGTACAAGACCTACCTGAAGAGCCAGGAGTCGCACAAAGCCGACGTCGGGTTGGTGCTCGTGCGCCGTTACGGCTACGTCGGCATTGTGGATGCCATCGATGGATCTCCGGCCGCGAAAGCCGGCCTCACCACCGGCGACGTGTTGGAAGCCATCCAGGGAGTCTCGACGCGTGACATGCCGCTGGCCTACGCCGAGCATTTGCTGCGAGGCGCGGCGGGCACCAGCGTGGAAGTTTCGGTGCTGCGCGCTCGCCGCCCCGAGCCGCAGAAGATTACCTTGACTCGAGCCACCGTCGAATACCCGGCGGTGATCGCGAAGATGTTGGGTGGACAGACCGGGTACATTGAAGCGGAGAGCCTGGCCGGGACGCGCGCCGCGGAGACCATCCAGGCGGCCAAGACTCTCGAGCAACAGGGTGCCAAGAAACTCATTCTGGACTTGCGCCACACGGCTACGGGAACGCCCGAAGAAGGCATAGCCGTGGCCAACGCGTTTCTGGACAAAGGGTTGATCACGTATCTGCAAGGACAGAAGTATCCGCGCCAGAACTTCGACGCGGACCCGGCCAAGAAGGTGATCAGCCTGCCGCTGGCGGTGCTGACAAATCGGGGCACGGCCGGAGGCGCCGAAGTGGCCGCCGCCGCGCTGCTCGATGACAAGCGCGCGCAGGTGGTGGGTGAACGCACATACGGTTACGCGGCGTTGCGCCGCGCGATCACGATGGACGACGGCTCGGCCATCATTCTGGCCGTGGCGAAATATTACTCGCCTTCGGGCAAAGCGATCCAGGATGGCGGCGTGACCCCGTCGGTCCTGTCGGTGGAAGCCGAACCGTTCACCGACACCGACGAAGAAGATGGCGCGCCGGCGAAACCCGCGAGGGTGGAACCGGCCAGACCAACCGAGGACGATCCCGTGGTGAAGAAGGCCATCGAGGTTCTTGACGGAGGCCCCGCGCAGAGCGCCGCCAATCCAGCGCGAGCGCAAGGTTCTTCGTCCGTGCCCGATACATTTCACAAGCCGCGATTGTAGCGGCGGAAGAGGTTTGAATAGCGATGCCGCTGTACGAGTACAAGTGCCAATCCTGCGGAACGGTCTTCGAAGTGCGCCAGAAGTTTTCCGACGCGCCTCTGGCGGTCCACAAAGAATGCGGCGGCGCAGTGGAGCGGCTTATCTCCACCTCAGCACTTCGATTCAAAGGCTCGGGCTTTTACGTCAACGACTACGCCCGCAAGGGGACCAGCAGCCCTCAGAACGGGAAGGACGCTGCCCCCAAGCCCGCCTCCACCGAGACGTCGAAACCCGCCACTCCTTCACCTGCGAAGTCCGAGACGAAGCCAGCGTCAAAGCCCTGAGCGGCGATCGGCGGCGCGCGCGGCGACAAGCGACACCCCTGCGGTAACCAACCCGGCGGCGGCATCCGCCGCGTAGTGATAGCGGCCGTAGACGGTAGCCACCGCGATCAGCACGGCCAGAACCAGCAGAAATCTTCCTACCCATCGGCACTCGGAAAGTAACCGCATCGCACCGAAGGCGGCCGAGAAGGCAACCGTCACGTGGCTGCTCGGGAACACGCTCGTGTGGATGCTCCAGTCGCCCAGAATCCACCAATTGAAGGCCCGGAACATGGTTTGGTAAGAGGGGACGTCTTCGCCCGGAAACACCGTGCGCGGCGGTTCGGACGGGAAGAGCGGGAATAGCGCGTACGCCAGAAACACCCCCATGAGAAGTTGCAGCAGAAAACTATCCACACGCGCGCGCGCCCGGCAAATGTAGAAGATGGCGACGCAGAACACGGGCATGACATAGAACGACAGATAGGCGATTTCAAGGATGGAAGGCCCCACGGGTCCGGCAAATTCGACCAGCGCTTTCAGTCCCATCTGATTCAGGAGCACTTTATCCCAAACAATCCAGACGTGCTCGAACCGGTAACTGTGCTGGGCGGGAGCGAACCACCCCATCTCGCGGTAGGCGAGCAGGATAAATGGAACCGGGTACCAGTCGCGCAGGATGCTAAAGAACCGTTGGTGGCGCAGGGTTTCGCCCCAACTCAATAGAAAGCAACCCGCGATGACGCCGGCGTTGGCGCCGATGGCCGCCTGAGCGACCGAAGCATGCACCGGCGGCAGGCATGCCAGTACGGATGTGTAGGTAAAGAAGGCCACCAGCACCCACTCTGAACGGCGAAGAGTCACCTTCCGATGATACGGTAGAGTATTGTCCGGAGGCATTGTGAACACCACAAGACGCACCTTTCTCGCCGCGACCAGCGCCGCCAGCATGGCACCGGCGGCCACCAGGAAGACCATCTCCGCGAACGATCGCATCCGCGTGGGGCTCATCGGGGCCGGCGGCATGGGATCCAGCGATCTCTCCAGCGCGCTGCGTTGCGGCGGCGTGGAGTTGGCCGCGGCGGCGGACGTCTACCAGGGGCGCCTGGACCGCATCAAGGAAGCTTACGGCGCGCACATTTTCACGACGCGCGATTATCGCGAGGTCCTGGCGCGCCCGGATGTCGACGCCGTGATCGTCGCCACGCCGGACCATTGGCACGCGCGCATCGCCGTCGACGCGATGAACGCCGCCAAGGACGTCTACTGCGAAAAGCCCATGGTGCAGAAAGTCGAGCAAGGCATGGCGGTGGTGGAGGCGCAGAAGCGCACCGGCCGCCTGCTGCAGGTGGGCAGCCAGTACGTCAGTTCACTGGTCTACCACAAAGCCAGGGCACTGTTGACGGAGGGCGCCATCGGGCGGCTGAACATGGTGGAGGCGTGGGTGGACCGCAACACCGCGATGGGCGCCTGGCAATACAGCATTCCGGTCAACCCGAGCGAGAGCGAGATCGATTGGGACCGCTTCCTCGGCCAGGCGCCCAAGCGGCCGTTCGAACCCATTCGCTTGTTCCGCTGGCGCAATTACCGCGACTACGGCACCGGCGTGGCCGGCGACCTGTTTGTGCACCTGTTGAGCGGCCTGCATTTCGCCACCGGTTCCATCGGCCCCACGAAAGTGTACGCCAGCGGTGGGTTGCGGCACTGGAAAGACGGGCGCGACGCGGCGGACGTGATGCTGGCCTTGATCGAGTATCCCGAGCGGCCCGAGCATCCCGAATTCACCTTGGCGCTGAGAGTGAACCTGGCGAACGGCGGACAATCAGACGGCTTCGGATTCCGCTTCACGGGCGAGGAAGGCGTGATGAATTGCGGCAGCGCGGTGACGCTGTCCAAAGCCCTTCCGGAACTCGAACCCGGCACTTCCGCCTCGGCCTTTTCGAAGAAGGTGCAAGCGGAGATCCTGCGCGAGTATCGCGAGAAGTATCCCGAGGTCAAACCCTCCCTGGCGGGGATGCGGCCTCGCACCGAGCAGGTGTTCGATTTGCCGCCGCGCTACGACGCGCACCAGGAGCATCACCGCACGTTTTGGAACGCCGTGCGCAATCGTACCAACGTCATCGAGGACGCGACGTACGGGCTGCGCGCCGCCGGCCCCGCGCTGTTGTGCAACACGAGCTGTTACGAAGGCCGCGTGTGTAAATGGGACCCGCTGGCGATGAAGGAACTCTGAGAATGCCCGGGCCTTACCGGTTGAGGCTCAGCGCTTCGTTCATGGCGCCCTGGCGGTAACCTTCCAGGTCCAACGTGACGTAGTGGAAACCGAGCGGCTTGAAGATCTCCGTGAACCGGCGCGCCATTTCCATCGAGAGCGCCCGCGCGAGTTCGTCCGGGGCGATCTCCAGCCGCACCAGATCGCCGTGGAAACGCACGCGGAACTGCCGGAAGCCGAGCGCGCGCAGGGCTTCCTCTCCAGTCTCCACCTTCTTCACGTTCTCGATGGTGACGGGCGTGCCGTAGGGAATGCGCGAAGCCAGACAGGCCGAAGCCGGGCGGTCCCAAGTAGGCAGGCCGGCCAGGCGCGACAGTTCGCGGATCTCCGCCTTGGTGAGGCCGGCTTCGACCAGCGGCGCTTTCACCTGATGCATCTTCGCCGCGCCCTGCCCCGGACGGTAGTCGCCCAGGTCGTCTTTATTCACACCGTAGACCACATGCGGGATGCCGCGTTCAAGTCCGACTCGATCGAGCCGAGTGAACATCTCGTCCTTGCAATGGAAGCAGCGGTCGGCTTCGTTGCGGGCATAATCAGGATTATCGAACTCGAAAGTCTCTATATACTCATGCCGGATGCCGTAGCGGCGCGCGAACTCTTCGGCGTCGCGCTTGTGCGAGGCGGGAATGGAGGCCGAGTCGGCTGTAATGGCCACGGCGTTTTCGCCCAACACTTGGTGGGCCGCCCAGGCGAGATACGCCGAATCCGTCCCACCGGAGTAGGCCACGATGACGCGGCCCAGTTCGCCGAGAGACGCGAAAAGACACTCCTGCTTCGCGCGCAACGCAATCGGATCAATGATCGTAGCCGTTCCCAGACCCACCTTCAAGCTCCTGATCGCATTATAGCGGCAGTTCGGTCTGTTCCGCGCCGTTCGAGGCTTCCTCCGTCTCCGTGTCCGGAATAACGCATGCCGCGGCCACCGTGTCGCCCTCCTCCATCTTCACCAGGCGCACGCCCTGCGTGGAGCGTCCCGCCTGGCGGATTTCGGCGCACTCGATGCGGATGATCTTGCCGTCCTTGGTGATGATCATCACGTCGGTGTCTTCCTTGACGGACATGACGGAGATGACGTTGCCGACGCGCGAGGTGGTCTTCATATTGATGACGCCCTTGCCGCCGCGGGAGGTGAGGCGATAGTTATCGAGCTTGGTCCGCTTGCCGAAGCCGTTCTCGGAGATCGACAGGATGAGGTCTTCCAACTCCACCACTTCCATGCCGACGAGGTAGTCGCCGTCGGCGAGTGTCATGGCGCGAACGCCGCGCGCCGGACGGCCCATGGCGCGCACTTCCTGCTCGTTGAAGCGGATGGCCATGCCTTGATGCGAGGCCAGGAAGATGAAGTTGTCGCCGCGGGTGAGGCCGGCCGCGATCAACTCATCGGCCTCGTCGAGCGCGAGCGCGATGATGCCGCGCGACATCGGGTTGTCGAACTCCGTCAGCTCGCATTTCTTGATGACACCGCAGCGGGTCACCATCACGATGAATTGATCGTGCACGAACTCCTTCACCGGCAGGAAGCCCTTCACCTGCTTCGTCCGGCTGCAGGTTGATGAGGCTGGAGATGTGCTTGCCCTTGCCGACGGTGCCGGCGTCGGGAATGTCGTAGATCTTCAGCCAGTAGACGCGGCCCTTGTTGGTGAAGATGAGCAGGTAGCTGTGCGTGGAGGCGATGATCAGATGCTCGACGACATCCTCGCTGCGCGTGCCCATGCCGATGCGGCCCTTGCCGCCGCGCGTCTGGCGGCGGTAGGTGTCCACGGGAGTGCGCTTGAGGTAGCCGCCGCGCGTCACGGTGACCGCGACGTCTTCGTCTTGCACCAGATCCTCGAGGTTGAGTTCGCCGGTGTCTTCGATGATCTCGGTGCGGCGTTCGTCGCCGAAATCCTTCTGGACTTCCTGCAGTTCCTTGACGATCACGGCGCGCAGGACTTTCTCCGAGCCCAGGATCTCCAGGTACTCGGCGATGCGCCGCTGGATGTCGGCCAGCTCGTCGAGAATCTTCTGCTGCTCCATGCCGGTGAGGCGCTGGAGTTGCAGTTCGATGATGGCCTGTGCCTGCCGCTCGGTGAACTCGAAGCGGCTCGATCGACAGCCTTCGCGCGCCGCCTTGGGTGTCGACGACTCCGCGGATCAGTTCGATGACGGCGTCGAGATGGTCGAGCGCCCGGTGGAAGCCGAGCAGGATGTGCTCGCGGTCGCGGGCCTTGCGCAGCAGGTAATCGGTACGGCGGCGGACCACGTCGATGCGGTGCTCGATGAACCGCTTGATGACGTCGACCAGGCCCAGTTCGCGCGGCTGTCCGTTGACGATGGCCAGCATGATGACGCCGAAGTTCACCTGCATTTGCGTGTGCTTGTACAGGTTGTTCAGAACGACTTCGGCTTGCTCGCCGCGCTTCAGCTCGAAGACGATGCGCATGCCGTCGCGGTCGCTCTCGTCGCGGATTTCGGAGATGCCTTCGAGCTTCTTCTCGTTGACCAGCGAAGCGGTGTGCTCGATCAGGCGCGCTTTGTTCACCTGGTACGGAATCTCGGTGACGACGATGGCTTCGCGGTCCTTGCCCATGTGCTCGATGGCGGCTCGCGCGCGCAATCTTGCAGGCTGCCGCGCCCCCGGGTGTAGGTAGTCGTAGATGCCCTCGCGGCCGAGGATGAAGCCGCCGGTCGGGAAATCCGGACCCTGCACCATCTGCATGATCTCGGAGAGCGGCGTGGCCGGATTCTGCACCAGCGCGATGGTGGCGTTGATGATTTCGGTAAGGTTGTGCGGCGGGATGTTCGTGGCCATGCCGACGGCGATGCCCGAACTGCCGTTCACCAGCAGGTTCGGCACTCGCGTGGGCAGCACTTCGGGCTCCACCTCGTTGTCGTCGTAGTTGGGCTGGAAATCGACGGTTTCCTTGTCGATATCCTCGAGCAGCGTCGAGGCGATGCGAGACAAGCGCGCTTCGGTGTATCGCATGGCGGCCGGCGGATCGCCGTCGACCGATCCGAAGTTGCCTTGCCCGTCCACCAGCGGGTAGCGCATCGAGAAGGACTGCGCCATGCGAACCAACGCGTCGTAAATCGACGTGTCGCCGTGCGGATGGAACTTGCCGAGCACGTCACCGACCACCTTGGCGCACTTGCGGGCGCCGCGGTTGTAATGCAGGCCCATCTCGTGCATCGCGAAAAGAATGCGGCGATGCACCGGCTTGAGGCCGTCGCGGATGTCCGGAAGCGCGCGCCCGATGATTACGCTCATGGCGTAATCGAGATACGAACGCCGCATCTCGTCTTCGATGTTGACGGGGATCAGGTTCTTGCTGCCGTCGCCGCCCAAAGGCAGTTGCGCGCCGGGTTTGGGCGGTGGCGCCTGGGGCGGTTCGGGGTGCTCTTGGTTGGCCAATGAATCTCCTCGTGTACGGGCGGATTTGTTCGCCTTCTATTCGCTGCGGTCCGCGATACGTCTGATAGTAGAATCCATTTTACCAAGCAAGGGTTTGCGGCGTCTCGTGGCCTGCTAGACTATGGGTAGTCGCCATGTTGTCGGTTGTCATCCCGATTCACAACGAAGAGCCATCCATTTTGCCGCTCTACGATCGTCTCACGGCGGTACTCGATCCTCTGCGCCGCTCCTTCGAGATCATTTTCGTGGACGACGCTTCCACCGATCGCAGTTTCGAGCTACTGGCGAATCTGGCCGAAACCGACGCGCACCTGAAGGTGATCCGCCTGCGGCGCAACTTCGGGCAAACGGCCGCACTCGCCGCCGGATTCGACGAAGCCCAGGGCACCGTAATCATTTCGATGGACGGCGACCTGCAGCACGCGCCCGAGGACATTCCGGCGCTGCTCGGCAAGATCGACGAAGGCTACGACATCGCCAGTGGCTGGCGCAAGCACCGCGTGGATAATCTGGTGACGCGCAAGTTTCCTTCGCGCATCGCCAACTGGCTGATGGCCAAAATCTCGGGCGTCGAACTGCACGATTTCGGCACTACTTTCAAGGCCTACCGTGCCGAAATCCTCAAGGACATTAACCTGTACGGCGAGCTGCACCGCTTCATCCCGGCGCTGGCCAGCTTTTACGGCGCGCGCATCGCCGAGGTGCCCATTCAGAATCAGGTGCGGCCACAAGGCAGCTCGCATTACGGGCTGAGCCGCACGTTCAACGTGATGTTCGACATTCTTACGATTAAATTCCTGCTCAAGTACTTCACGCGGCCGATGCACTTTTTCGGACGCATCGGACTGGTGGGCACGACTTGCGGCGGCGGCATCCTCACCTATCTGGCCATCTATAAGTTACTGGGCAACGAGATCGTCATCCAGCACGGACCGTTGATGGTCGCTGGTGCGCTGCTCCTGTTGGCCGGCCTTTCGATGTTCGGAACCGGACTGCTCGGCGAAGTACTGATACGGACCTACTTCGAGAGCCAGGGCCGCCGCATCTACGCCATCCGGGAGATCCGCACCCGCCGCGAGCGCCGCGCCGCCGGCGAAACGCGCTAAACCCGGTCGCAGTACCCTCAAACCCGGCTACCCCATATGGCTGCCGTCTCGGTTTGGTCCGCGGCATACCCCCAGCCAGTGCTTGGCAGCCATCCGGCGTAGGATGAAGCGCGTAATACGTCTCGCGTACGGCGGATAGAGCCAGCACACCATGCTGAGCCGGCTCTGGCGGAACACGGAACGTAATTGTGAAAACGTGTTGAAGCCTTCCGGCACATGCCCGAAGTTCCAGCGCCAGTGAAACGCAAAACGTTGCTACAATCCTCTCCATGCCGCAACCCAACCGACGCTCCGTTCTGCGTGGTTTGATGGCCGCGCCGCTCGCAGGCGCCGCGGCCGGGCAGTCCCGCTCTGAGTCCGCTCCCGTCGACGCGTTTGACGATCACGGCCCACTGGTCATCGAACGGCGCCGTGAAGGCAAGCCCCGAGCCGGTCAAGTGGTCGCCGCGATTCAACCGCACGCGGACGATATCCCGCTGTTTGCCGCCGGCACACTGTTCAAGCTCATCGAGGAAGGCGCCACGGCCTACATGATTCGCGTGACCAATGATGACATGGCGGGGCCGGGTTGGTACGGCGAAACGGTCTCCTCCAACGAGCGCGACCAGAACGCCGTCGCGCGCGTCTTCGGCTGCCAGCGGTCGTTCGACCTCAACTACAACAACCACATGATGGACAACATCAGCCGGGCGGAACTCCGGGCGCGGTTCATCTTTCTGTTCCGGCTGCTCAAGGTCGATACTGTGATCTCTTACGACCCTTGGGGTCACTACGAAGAGAATCCGGACCACTACGTGACCGCCGCGTCGGTCGAAGCGGCGTGCTGGATGGCGGGCGGCGCGAAGGACTATCCGGAACACTTCGCGGCCGGTCTCAAACCACAGGCGGTTCGCGAAAAGTACTATTTCGCGCGTTTCGAGCAACGCGTGAACCGTGTCGTGGACATCGACCCTTGGGTGGAGCGCAAGATCGACGCGAATCTCGAGAACAGGGCCCAGGGCCCGGCCGGCGAAACCGGCGCCCGCTTGCGCGCGCGGCTGGAGAAGGAAGGCAAACGGCTGCCGCTATTGGGCGGCGACGACCAAACAGCCAACCGGAACTACATTCGCGAATTCGTCCTGGCGCGCGACCGCAGGATCGGCGCCCGCTACAAACTCGACTACGCCGAACAGTTCCACCACATAGACGTGGAGCCGAACGCCGTGGAGGAGTACATTCGCCGCAAGGAAGTCGCGCGGTGACGCGGATAAGATCTATGCGCTTCGCTGTGATCTTTCTGCTGTCGGTAGCCTCGGCGAACATCGTCTTAGCCTGTAAATGCGCAGCCCCTCCCGTCATGCCCGGCCAAGGGAAGCCGTTGAACAACGCGCTCTGCAATCACCTGCCTCGACCTGGAAATGACTCCGCTGACTCGCGACCTTTCACGGCAGGGTCAGAGAAGCGTATCCGAAATCCGTGGCCCACCTTGCAGCTTTGTATAAGCGCGTCACCGGCAGAACCATGCACAGCGGGAGTTACCCGCCGCCGATGAATGCGCACAAAGCCTTCCTTCTCGAGCTACTGCGTGGAACGCTCACCGAGGCCGAAGCCGCGCGAATACGCGGCACCGAATCGCGGGGAGTATTGGAAAACCCTCTCGCGGAAATGCATTGGGAGTTTCCACGACGCGTGGAATTGGATGTGATCGAGTCGTTCAGCGGACCTGCTGGCAAACGCTTCGTGCTTTACTCGGGCCTCGGCGGGGGTGACTGCGGCGTCGATCTCAAGCTGGGGCAAGAGTACCTGGTCTTCGCACATCGCACCGCGCAAAGCGGACGTTGGGTAGCCAGCATCTGCGGCGGCACCCGGCGTTTTCGCTTCGCTGCGGAGGACGTGAAAACACTCGCTGCTCTGAAGAGAGGACAAACCCTGCCGCCTCGCGTATACGGATGGGTTACCGGTCGTCCTTTAGACAAACCAGGCGATCACGGCGCTGAACGTGGGTTGACAGGCGCCCAACTGCGGCTCTACTCAAACGGGTACGAGCGGCGAACTGTCAGCCACAAGGGCGGGCGCTTTCGGTTCGACCTGGTGCCGCCGGGCCGCTACCGCATGCAGGTGCGCCTGCCGGGGTGGCAAATGCTCAACTCATCCTCAGGCGACGAAGAAGTGGACCTGTTGCCAACGGGATGCGCGGAAATGTACCTCGTCCTCGAACGGGCGCCAAAATCAAAGAAATGAGTGACCGCCACGCAAACAGGCGCCGCAATGCTAGATTGACTAACGAGACTCTATCCTTATGCGAAGCTGGATTCTCATTGCGATAATTCCGCTCACGGCCGGCGCGCAGCCCACGCTTACGGTGAAGGAAGCCGTGGCGCGGGCGCTCGCCGCGCATCCGGCTCTGCGCGAGAGCGCCGAGCGTGTCAGCGTTTCCGAAGGCCTGCGGTTGCAGGCCGGGCTGCGCCCCAATCCGCGTTTTGTATTTCAATCCGAGAACCTGGGCGCGAATGGCAGACCGGGCTTTGACTACGGCCGAGACACGGACACGTTCGCCTACGTCTCGCAGGCCATCGAGACCGGCGGCAAGCGCCAACGTCGTGTGGATGCGGCTTCGGCCGCCACGCGTCGCGCCGCGCTCGAACGCGAACTACTGGCGCGACAAGTAGCTTCGCGCGTGAAGTTGGCCTACTGGAGCGCGGAAGGCGCCCACCGCGCGCGCCAATCTCTCGACGAGACGCTCAAGACTTTCGCACGGATCGTCCAGTATCACGAGATGCGGGTGCGCGAAGGCGTCATGGCGGAGGCCGACCTGCTGCGCGTAAGGCTGGAAAGCGAACGCATCGCGCTGGCCGCCAACACGGCGACTCTGGAAGCCGAACGCGCCCGCATACAGTTGTTCCGCGAGATGGGCGCACTATCGTTTCCTGAAATCAAGTTTGAAAACGGCGCCGACGAATTGGAAGTAGCGTTGCCGGAGGCAGACCCCGCGCGGGCGCTCGACGCACGCATCGAGATGAAACTCGCGCGCCAGGCTGTCCAGCAGGCGCGCGCGAAGCTAGATCTGGAACGCGCCACGGCCACCCCGGACGTTGACGCAGTGGTCGGCTACAAACGCACCGCCGGATTCAACACTATGATCGGCGGGGTGCAGATCGCGTTGCCGCTCGGCAATCGCAACCAGGGAAACATCGCCGCCGCGCTCGCCGAAGTGCGCGTCTCCGAATCCGCCGAAGCCGCCACCGCCGCGCTGATCCACGCCGAAACCCGCGCCGCCAAGACCGAATATGACCTGCGTAGCCGCCAGATCCATACGTCGATGGGACCCCTGATGGAACATGCCGTCGAAGCGTCGCGCATCGCGCAAGCCGCCTACCGAGAGGGCGGCACGGACTTGTTACGGCTGCTCGACGCCGAGCGCGCCCGCCTGGACGCGCAACTGCTTTACTGCCGCTCGCTGGCCGAGTACCGGCAGAGCATCGTCAATCTCGAAACCGCTCTGGGAGTCGCTCCATGATTCGGTATACTCTGCTCATCGCCCTACTCATCTCCGCCGGTTGTTCGCGAAATCAGACGCCGTCGCCGAAGGCCGAAGCGATTTCCGGCGGTGCGCCCTCGGTCCCGCCGCAGGAAGTTGCGCTGGACGAAACCGCCCAACGCGAAGCCTCCATCGAAATCGAAAAGGTCGGCGTGCGGTCGCGGCCGGAATCCATCCAGGCATCGGGCCGCATCACGGTAAACGAAGAACGCACGTGGCGTATCGGCGCAGTCACCAACGGCAGGGTCGTCTCAATCCTCGCGAACGCCGGCGATGCGGTGAAGCCGGGCCAGGTGCTCGCCCGCCTGCACAGTCACGAGGTCCACGAATCGCGCGCGGAATATCAGAAGGCGCTCGCGGAACTAGCGCGTCTAAAGAGCGCCGTGTCTTACGCGCAACGCGCGCGCGACCGCGCACGGCGTTTGTTCGATCTCAAGGCGGCATCGCTCGAAGAGGTCGAGCACTCCGAGGCCGAATTGCGCAACGCCCGGACCGCCCTCGGCAACGCCGAAGTGGAAGTGAAGCGCACCCGCGCGCACCTGGTGGAATTTCTAGACGTCGCCGCCGACGACCTGGACGCGCGCGCCGACGACCACGACCAGATCCCCATCCGCGCTCCGGCGTCCGGTACTCTGCTCGCCCGCAAGGTCACGCCGGGCACCGTTGTGCAGCCCTCGGACGAACTCTTCGTGGTCACCGATCTCACGGCACTCTGGATGATCGCATCGGTCAATGAGGAGTATCTGGCGAAGCTCCGAACCGGCCTCGTGGCGCATGTGGAAGTGCAGGCCTTCCCGGGACGCGCCTTCCCGGGCCGCATCACAAAGCTGGGCGAAGAACTCGATGCCACTACGCGCACCCTCCGCGTGCGTATTGAGTTGCCCAACCGTCCGGGCCAACTCAAACCCGAAATGTACGCGACGGCCACCATAGAACTGGGTGGATCGGTTCCGGCGTTGTACGTTCCGCAGGAGGCCGTGCAGGAGATCGCCGGCCGGCCGACGGTCTTCGTCCGCACCGCGCCCGGCCACTTCCAGGCACGCCCCGTGCGGACCGGCCGCACACTCGAAAGCTACATCGAGATATCGAGCGGACTTAAGCAGGGCGACGAAATTGCCACACGCGGCAGCTTCGTTCTTAAGAGTCAACTCATGAAAGGCACGTCCGGAGAGTAGGGTCCGCCGCCATGCTCACGCGTTTCATCGACTTTCATCTTCGCCATCAACTGTTCGTTCTGGTGGGGCTCATCGGGCTTATCGCGGTGGGCATCCTCGTCATGCTGCGCATTCCCATCGACGCCTTCCCGGACCTCACCAACAACCAGGTGGTGGTCATCACCGAATGTCCTGCCATGGCGCCGACTGAGGTGGAACAGTTGGTCACCTTCCCCATCGAAACCGCGCTCATGGGCATTCCGCGCACCGAAGGCGTTCGCTCGATTTCGAAGCTGGGTCTGTCGATGGTCACGCTGATGTTCGAGGATTCCGTCAACACTTATTTCGCTCGCCAACTTGTGAACGAGCGGTTGCAGGAAGTGCGCGCCAGACTCCCCGAGGGCCTCGACCCCACGCTGGGCCCCGTGGCTACGGCGTTCGGCGAGGTCTACCAGTACACGCTCGAAAGCGCGAAGCATTCGCTCATGGAATTGAAGACGCTACATGAGTGGCAGGTGAAACTCGGCCTCCGCACAGTCGCGGGCGTGAACGAAGTGAACACCTGGGGGGGCGAGAGCCAGCAGTATCAAATCGAGGTCGATCCCATCCGCTTGCAGCGCTATGGGCTTGGACTGCGCGACGTCTTCGAGCGCGTGCGAGAAAATAACGCTAATTTCGGCGGCGGTTACATCGAGCACGCCTCCGAACAATACACCGTGCTTGGGTTGGGTCGCGCATCGGGCGTGCACGACCTCGAACGTATCGTCTTGCTGGCGCGCGCGGGCACCAGCGTGCTGGTTTCCGACGTCGCGCGCGTCACGGTCGCGCCTATGCCCCGCCAGGGGGCCGTGCTGCGCGACGCGAAAGGCGAGACGGTCGCTGGCATGGCCATCATGCTGAAAGGCGAGAACGGCCGCCAGGTGATCGATCGCGTCAAGGCGCGTCTGGCTTCCATGCGCCTGAGTGAAGGCGTGAAGATCGTACCCTTCTACGATCAAGCCACGGTGATCGACCGCACCATCAAGACCGTGACACACAACCTGCTCGAAGCCGGGGCGCTGGTTTTTCTGGTGCTGCTCTTGTTTCTGGGAAACGTACGCGCCGCGTTCATTGTCGCGGCGGTGATACCCCTCTCCATGCTGGTGGGATTCATCGGCATGCAGGCGTTCGGCGTGTCGGCGAACCTGATGAGCCTGGGGGCGATCGATTTCGGCATGATCGTCGACGGCGCCGTAGTCATGATGGAGAATTCCATCCGCCGGCTGCAAGGCGCGAAGACTGACCCGCGTGAGGAAGTGCGCCAGGCGGCTCACGAAGTGGCGCGTCCGATTCTGTTTGCCGTCGCCATCATCATTGCCGTCTACATGCCCATCGCGTTTCTGCAGGGCCTGGAAGGCCGCATGTTCCGGCCTATGGCTATCGCAGTCTGCTCGTCGCTCGTCGGCGCGCTGCTTTTCGCGCTCACCGTAGTGCCCACCGCGGCCAGCCTGCTATTGCGCAAGGGCGTGAAGGAACACCAGCAAGCCTGGTTCGAACATTTACGCGCGGGCTACATGGCGCTGCTTCGAGTTCTGCTGCATCACCGTATAGCGACGATCGGCGTCTCGGTTGTGGTCCTGGTGGTGTCGCTCGGCTCGCTCGCCTGGATCGGCACCGAGTTCATGCCCAAGCTCGAGGAAGGCTCCATTCTGGTGCAAACCAAGAAACTGCCGGGCATCTCCCTGACCGAATCGATCGAGCTCAGCAAGGGCGTCGAGCGTGTGATTGTGGCCTTTCCCGAAGTGGCCGGCGTGGTCACGAAGCTGGGGCGGCCCGACGTCGCCACTGAAGCCATGGGTATTTACGAGGGCGACGTATACGTGCTATTGAAGCCACGCGAGCAGTGGAAGGTGCGCTCCAAGGAAGAGCTGATCTCGAAGATGGCCGCCGCTCTTCAAGCCGTGCCCGGCGTCGATTACAATTTCACACAACCCATGGCCATGCGGCTGGACGAGACCGTCAGCGGCATTAAGGCCGACGTGGCGCTGAAGATTTTCGGAGAAGATCCGCGCACGCTTGAACAACTCGCCGAGCGCGCGCTACGCACCATTTCGAAAGTGCCCGGCGCGGCGGACGCGCAGATGGAAATCGCCTCCGGCGTCGCCGAGTTGCGCGTGGAAGTGGATCGCGCGGCCTTGGCCCGCTACGGCCTCAACGTCTCCGCCGTGCGCGAGCTTGTGGAAGCCGCCATCGGCGGCCGCGCGGTTTCGGACATGATCGAAGGCCAGCGGCGTTTCCCCATCGTGGTACGGCTACCTGCGCGCTACCGGCTGGACGCTGCCGCGCTTAGCGAACTGCCGCTCTCGGCGCCCGCCGGCGAACAGATCCGCCTCGGGCATGTCGCGCGCGTCGAGGTCGGGCGTGGTCCCGAGGTCATCTCGCGCGAAGACGGCCATCGCCGCATCGTCGTGCAGGCCAATGTGCGCGGCACCGACCTGGGCAGTTTTGTAGCCGAAGCGCGCCGCCGTGTCGCGCGCGATCTGCCGCTACCCGCCGGCTACTCGCTAGATTGGGGCGGCCAGTTCGAAAACCAGGAACGCGCCACGCGCCGGCTCATCGTCGTGCTGCCGTTGTCGATCCTCATCATCTTCACGCTCTTGTTCATCACCTTCGATTCGGTGCCTCACGCACTGCTGATCCTGCTCAATGTGCCCTTCGCCATGGTTGGCGGCGTCGCCGCGCTTTGGGCGCGTGGCTTGAACCTGAACCTTTCGGCCTCCATCGGCTTCGTCGCCTTGTTCGGCGTGGCGGTGCTCAACGGCATTGTCATGGTGAGTTACATCAACCATTTGCGGGGCGAGGGTTTGCGTTGCCGGGAAGCGGTGATCGAGGGCGCGTCAGTGCGTCTGAGGCCGGTGCTGATGACGGCGCTCGTTGCCAGCCTCGGCTTTCTGCCCATGGCGCTTTCCACGTCGCCCGGCGCGGAGGTGCAGCGTCCGCTGGCCACGGTGGTGATCGGCGGCCTGGTGTCGGCCACAGGCCTCACGTTGTTCCTGCTACCCTTAATTTATCCTTGGTTCTCTTCCAAGGACTTATGATCGTCTCTGTCTCCGAACTTACTCACCGCTATGGTGAGCGCACGGCGCTCGATAGGATTTCGTTCACCGTCTCGGAGGGGCGCATCTTCGCGATGCTCGGCCCCAACGGCGGCGGGAAGTCCACGCTGTTCCGGATTCTTTCGACCGTCATGGCTCCCAGTGCGGGCCACGCATCTGTGGCCGGTTTCGACGTTACCACCGACTCAGCCCAGGTGCGGCGGCTGATCGGCGTGGTATTCCAATCGCAGAGCCTCGACCGCAAGCTCACGGTGGGCGAGAACCTCCGCGCGCAGGGATATTTCTTCGGCCTGTGCGGCGCCTCGCTGCGCGATCGCATCCGCGAGGTGACCACGCGCCTCCAACTTGCAAGCCGCATCGATGATGTCGTCGAAACGCTCTCCGGCGGTTTGCGCCGCCGCGTCGAGATCGCCAAAGCGCTGCTTCACCGCCCCCGAGTGCTCTTGATGGACGAGCCTTCGACGGGGCTGGATCCAGCCGCGCGCCGCGAACTCTGGCAGTATATCGTCGACCTGCGTTCGATGGAAAACGCAACCGTCCTGCTTACGACGCATATTCTCGAAGAAGCCGACCGCGCCGACGAACTCGTGCTCCTGCACCAGGGCCGCATCGTCGCCGCTGGAACTCCGGACGAACTGAAAGCGCGGGTGGGCGGCGACATCGTGGTGCTCGAAACCGGCGATTTGGCCGCGCTCGAAGCCGGCATCGCCTCGCGCTTCGGTGTTCGCGCCACGACGAGCGATTCTTCGCTGCGCGTGGAAATCGAAAACGGACATCGCTTCATCGCGGAAGTGGTCGAAGCGTTTCCCGGCGCTATCCAATCTGTCGCACTGCACAAACCTACCCTCGAGGACGTGTTCCTCGACGAAACCGGAGCCACCCTGTGAAACCCGCCGGATTCTTCCTGCCCGTCGCCGCCATCGTTATGCGCGAACTGATTCGCTTCTGGCGCGAGAAGGCGCGCGTGGCCGGTTTCGTCGGCTCTCCGTTGATCTTCTGGCTGGTGATTGGTTCCGGCTTTGGGAACCTGAAGTTCTTTTTCCCCGGCGCTCTCACGCTCACCGTCATGTTCTCGGCGGTCTTCTCGACCATGAGCCTCATCGAAGACCGCCGGGAGGGCTTTCTGCTCTCCATGCTCGTTTCGCCTGCGCCGCGCACGGCCGTAGTGTACGGAAAAGTGCTCGGCTCGGCCACGCTCGCCTGGTTTCAGGGGCTCATCTTCCTGGCCTTCGCGCCGCTAGCCGGGATAAAGCCATCGTTCACCGCCCTGATCCAAACCGTGGGCATGCTCTACGTGATTGCGTTCGCCTTCACGGCGCTCGGTTTCGTGCTTGCCTGGCGCATGGAATCGACGCAGGGCTACCACGCCATCGTCAACCTGCTGCTGCTTCCGCTGTGGATGGTGAGCGGCGCACTCTTCCCCGCCTCCGGCGCGCATGGATGGATTCGCGCGATCATGTTGGTCAACCCACTCACTTACGCGCTGGCGCCTTTGCGCTGGCTTCTCGACGGCACGGCGCCCCAAGGCACTCCGGCGCTCGGATTGAGCGTCATCATTACCATCGCCTGCGGCCTCTTGTTGTGGCTGGCCTCCGCGGCGCTGGTCGCTCGAAAGCCCACCAGCAGCAACGCGTAGAATCTACCGCGTCGCTCCGTTGAGAATCCGCTCGAAGAAAGCTCGCGCCACTGGCTCGGTGGCGACGCGAAGCGTGGTTTTCAATTCGCTGAAGATCAGCCGACCGCGCCCCATCGTCATTTCGCCGACCACGCTCATCGAGCGATGAATCGGATAAGGGTCTCCCGGCCGCGCGTTCTCGCCCGTAATCAGCACGGGCGCAAGCCCTTCGCCCTCCACATAGCTTTGCGCGACGTATTCGATGTAATCTTTCTCCGGGTCGTACCAGTAAGCGAAATCGAACGGCGCGAAACCGGCCACCAGCGCGTGTCCGGTTTTGCGCGAGACGAATTCTTTCCCGCCCATGGTGCGCACCTTTACCGCCCGCTCGCCCAGATTCCATTCGCCGGATTTGGACTGTTCCAGAAACACCACGCTTGCGCCCTCTCGCGCCGCCCGCAGTACGGCGTCGCGCGCGACTTCGAAGGCGTCGAAGCTATCCACAAACACCGTCGCCGCCGCACCCGCGAACCGGCTCGGCTTCGCGCCAAGCGATTCCGCCAGCTTCCATGCACGCCCACCGGCACGGCCCACAATGGCCACTTCGCGCGATGCGTTCCGGGCGGTTGCGGGCGCGGGAAACACCTCCACCTCCGTTTCTGTGTCGTGAACTAACCTTCCGTCCGGCGCCATCAATCCCAGGCGCACGGTAAGCCGCTCGCGTTTGGCGACGGCGGGCGTCTGCCAGTGAAAGTGCCCTTGAAACGCCGCGCTGTAAGAAGGAATCCGCGCCACGTCCGACTGCGCGAACACGCGGCTGCCGCCGCGCAGGACTTCCCACACCAGGCGGCCACGCTCGAACTCCGCGCGCCGGTCGTTGGCCACCCAGAACTCGAGCCGCAAATCCTCTCCCGCGTAATAACGTAACCTGTCGGTCCGAATATCCGCCATCAGCGGCGTGAGCGCTTCCTTGAACTCGAAGTAGGCGGGCTTGGGCCGCCGGTCCACGTCTACCAGCGTCTTCATCCAACCCGCCGGCCAGGCGTCGATGAGTAAATGCACGGCCGTCGACACGATGCGATCCGACTGCCTGCGAAACGCGCGCGTCATCTCGCGCACGCCCCACGCCTGATGGCGCTGGCTCGCCTCGATCCACGCCGGCATGGTCTCTTCGGCGTCGAACCACGAGTGATGCATCGTGTAAGTTTGCGCGAAGGGAATCTTGCCCGGATTCCACGGCGCGCCTGGCGAAGCCGGCAGCCACTCCTTGGGATAGTGCCGCAGCATGGTCGCGGAGTCTTCCAGCCCTTCGATGCCGTACTCTCCGCTGCCCATTTTCCAACCGGGCTTCGCGTTCACCCAGTAGCCGCGCATGAACTTGCCGATGGGTACGGCGTGCGAACCGTACCAGGCCGAATAAATATGGTTGTCAGGCAGGCCGGGTGCCGGCGGATCGTAGTCGCCTTCCACGGGCTTGATGACGCGATCCGGGTTGTACACCTTCACGATGGCGGAAGAGGCCTCGAAGAACCGCTCCATCTCCAGGCGCGTTAGATGGCGGTGCTCCTTGCCGCGCGGTGCGAACGGTTCGTTGATGTAGCTGATCATGATGTTCGAAGCGTGCGAACGCACCAGGCGTTCCATCTCGCCGGCTTGCTTCACGGCCTCTTCGAGCACCGGCCGCCGCAGGTAGCCGAACAGCGGCAAATCCGTCTGCGCCATCATGCCCAACTGATCGAACACGTCGTAAACTTCCGGCTGCACGGGCGACTGCGTCAGCCGGAAATAGTTCATGTTGGCAAGCTTGGCGATGAGCACATCCTCGATCAACCGCTCCCGGTCGCCCTTCATCGCCGCCACCATCAGGTGCCCCATGGTGTTGGCGCCGCGCAGAATCACCGGCTGGTTGTTCAAGTGCAGCGTACCCTTCACGCTCGACGTTTCGTCGATGGTGAACTTGCGCATGCCGAACTGCGTTTGCGCCGTGTCGCCACGTCCGCCCTCACCGGGCCGCGCGACCACGCGCGCGGTGTATAGATACGGACTCTCGGGGCGCCACACGCGCGGATCGGTCAAGCGAAGGCGCGCAATCTTCTCGGACACGCCCGGACCGGCGGCGAATCCGCCGATCTTGAGGTTCTCGACCGCCGGCCCCTGGAAATTCTTCGGATAGATGGACACCTCGAATTCGACGTCGCGATTGCGCTTCTCTGGCTGATAAACCTCGACGCGGATTTCAATCTCGCTCCGGTCCAGATCCGGCCGCACGAACACGTCCGTGATGTGCAGCTTGGGACGGCCCTCCAGAAAAACCTTCTGCCAGATGCCCGCGCCTGGCGGGCATTCGTGCCATCCGATTTCGGGATCATCCCAGCCCGGACCAACGGCGGCGTAGATCTTGTCGCCATCCACGTTCGGGCCTTTCCAGGATTCCAGCCCCAGCATGATGCTTTCGTTTTCCACCTGCACGACCAACACGTTGTCGCCGTCCGCGCGCAGCGCGCCGGTCACGTCGATTTCAAACGGCGCGAAATATCCGGTGTGCGCGCCCATCATGCGGCCGTTCACATAGACCTGGCAGCGATAGTCCACCGCGCCGAAGTGCAGCACGGCGGATGGCTGACGCGCCACGCTCTCCGGCACGCGGAACACTTTGCGGTAGTAGCCGGTCCACCAACCCACGGGACCGCGGTAGTCCGGAATGCGCACCTTGTTCCAGGTGCCTTCTCCTCGAAACACACGTGTGATGTCGGCGCGGTCGGCCGCTTCCTCCATGCGAAAGTCGAACACATCGAACTCCACACGCGCGCGCGTCGAATGCATCGGCGGCGTGTGGTCCGCCAGATACGGCGCGTACTGTTGCCGCAGCTCGACCAACGCCGCGCGGAACTCCTCGCGCGTCCGCATCACGGCGCGTCGCGGAAAACGCACGCGGGGGTCGTTTCGCCGCGATTCCACTTCGATCGCCGGCACGGGCCGCGGTGGTTTCGGTTCGAGAACTCCACGTCGCCCGGGCGGCGGCGTTTCGAGCGCGATCGCCGCCACCACGTCGCGACGCTCCGGTTGAGCCAACGCCGCCGCGCCGCCGGCGCACACCAGAATCAGGAACCAGAACACTCTTTTCATGTGGATGCCTCATCTATGATAATCAGGTATGATGTGCCCAGGACGAATCACTATGCGAAAAAGTATTTACGTGACTTTGCTTGCCGCTGCCGCTTGCCTCCCGATGGCAGCCGCTCCCGATACCATCCGCGCGAACATAACCGGTGGGAGAGGGGATCGCGGGAAGTGCACCATCGAGGTGAATGTCGATGAAGCCGCTGAAGTTGAGGTCTCCGGCGATGTGGGCCGTATACGCACACTGGCCGGCGGCCGCGCTCACTGGGTCCGGTTGCAGTGCACTGGACCGATCCCGCGCAATCCCGAGGATTTCCGGTTCCGCGGCATCGACGGGCGAGGCCAGGTTGAGCTGATCCGCGATCCGCGTTCGAACCGCGGCGCCGCCGTCGTCCGCATTATTGACAGGAAAGGCGGCCGCGAGGGCTACACGTTCGATCTCGAATGGCGCGGGTTCGGCGACCGCGACGACCGGCGCGACGACCGGGGCGGCCGCCGCCGCTAGCGATATACCAGCGGATCGATCCAGCGATTGGTGCGGAACGGCGACGCCGGCAGGCCTTCGCCGTTATAGAGGTTGCACTCCGGACTGTCGGCCCAGCCGTAACGCGCCGACACCGGGTTAGCAACCTCAGGGCTCGTCAGAACGACGGTGTCTTTGTCGATGCGCGCCTGCGCGGCAACAAATTTACCATTCGCACCCGCGATCTCGAAGCTTTTCAGCTCGCCGCCCTTGGCCACCAGACCTCCTTCGGTCGAGTCGAACCACACGCGTAGCGCATTGCCCTCGCGGGTGAGTTGCCGGTACATGGGCCCGGAGTAGACGACCTTCTGCTTGTAGGCGATGGCACGCGCCGCCAATCCCAACCGCAAGCCGACATCCTGCTTGTTCTTCGGATGGATGTCGATCGGGTCGCCGATGTCGACGGTGACGGCCATGCCCGTGTTGCGCAGGGCCAGCGCCATGGTCTGGGCTTCGCGCAATTCCGGCCATTGTCCCTGCGGTGCCTTGGCGAAGTTCGCCAGTTGTACAAACAGGAATGGGAAATCGCCCAGTCCCCAGGCGCGGCGCCAGTCTTCGATCAAGGTGCGGAACAGCCGCCGGTAGGTGTAGGCCCGCCGGATCACGGCGTCATTTTCGCCCTGGTACCAGATAACGCCGCGGATGGCGTAGGGCGTGAGCGGCGCGATCATGCCGTTGTAGAGACTCGACGGATTCCACGGATGTCCCGGTCCCACGGGCGCGCCAGGACGGCCCGGCGCCTTCTTGCCTTCGGCTTGCGCTTTGGCCGAAGCCGCTTCCCAATCCTTGAGCTGCATTTGATAGCGGGCGTATGCTCCGGGATAGTCTTCAATGGACTTGGCGTAGTCGGCCAGCGCCGGCGCCAGCGCCGGATCCGCGGCCAGCGTCAATCGGCTGGTCCACGACACCGCCGGCGTGCCACCCCAAGCGCTCTGGATGATCCCCACCGGAGCGCCCAATTTCTCGCGCAAATGCCGCGCGAAGAAGTAGCCCACCGCCGAGAAGCTCTTGACCGTTTCCGGCGTACACCAGGTCCACTCGCCTTCCACATCGTCCAGCGGATACTCGGACGTCACGTTCTTCACCCGGAACAGCCGGATCTGCGCGAAGTCCGCTTCCTTGATCTCCCGTTCGGCGTCGTTGCCCATGCTCACCGGAAACCCCATATTGGATTGCCCGGAACCGATCCAGACTTCGCCCACCAACACATCTTCTATGGTGAGCTTGTTCGCTCCTTCGATGGTCAGCGTGTGCGGGCCGATGAGGCCGATGGGCGCCAGGAACGCCTCCCAGCGGCCGGTCGCATCCGCCTGCGTCTTCACGCTCTGGCCCGCCATCGTCACCGTCACCTGCTCGCCGCCGGATGCCGTGCCCCAAATTCGCACCGGCACGCCGCGCTGCACCAGCATGTGATTGGAGATGATCTTGGGTACTCTCACATCCGCGTGCGACAGCGCGGCCGCCGCGGCCGATAGTAGAAGTGCCCGAACAATGGCGCTAGTCCTTGTCATGTCTGTCCTCGAATCGAAAGGTCCTTCGTGGATGATACAACACCCGCTTCCCGCGCGTACGCGCGCCCACATAGAATGGAAGTTCCCAGGTTGAGGATTGACACGAAATGGGCCTGCGCGATTTACCGAGCGTGAACGCGACGCTGAACGCCGTGTCGGCGTGTCTGCTCGCCTTGGGCTATTTCTTCATACGTCGCGGACGGCGCGACGCCCATCGCCGCGCGATGCTGGCCGCGTGCACTACTTCGACCCTGTTTCTGATCTCCTACCTCGTGTACCACTACCAGGCAGGCTCGGTGCGCTTCGCGAAGACAGGCGGGATTCGCACGCTGTACCTTTCCATTCTCGCCTCGCACACCGTGCTGGCCGCGGCCGTGCCCGTGCTCGCGGGCATAACGCTCTCGCGCGCGCTACGCGCCCATTGGCCGCGCCATCGCGCCATCGCGCGCTGGACGCTGCCCATCTGGCTCTACGTGAGCCTCACCGGCGTCATGGTCTACTGGATGCTCTATCGCCTATAACCGAACTATGCCTTTGTCCCTGTCCATTCTCGTTCCGCTCTACAACGAAGAAGAGTTCGTCGCCACGCTTCTCGGCCGCGTGCTCGACGCGCCCCTGCCCGCCGGCATGACGCGCGAGATCATCGTGGTCGACGACGGCTCCACCGACGGCTCGGGCGATGTCGCGGCGGAGTTCGCCGCCGCGCATCCCGACGTCGTCCGCGTTTTGCGCCACGCGCGCAACATGGGCAAAGGCGCGGCGGTGCGCACGGCGCTGGAACAGGCCACCGGTGAGTTCACCGTCATTCAGGACGCCGACCTCGAATACGATCCCAACGAGTACGCCCATCTGCTCAAGCCGTTGGTGGAAGGAAAAGCCGACGCGGTCTATGGCTCGCGTTTCATGATTGCCGGCGAGCGCCGCGTGCTTTATTACTGGCACGCGCTGGCCAACCGCGCGCTCACCGGCTTTCTCAATCTGCTGGCGAATCTGAACCTCACCGACATGAGCACGTGCTACAAGGCCTTTCGCACGTCGCTGTTGAAAAGCATTCCGATCCACTCCAACCGCTTCGGGTTCGAACCGGAGATCACCATGAAACTGGCGCGCCGGCGCGTGAGCATCTACGAGATTCCCATCAGTTACCACGGCCGCACCTACGAAGAGGGCAAGAAGATCCGGCCCTGGGACGGCCTCGCGGCCCTCGCCGTCATCCTCCACTACCGGTTGATCACGGATATATACAAAGAAGCGGGCCCTGAGATCCTGGATGTGCTCGCCGGCACGCCGAACTTCAACCGCTGGATGGCCGACACGGTGCGTCCCTTCCTGGGCGGCGCGGTGATGGAGATCGGCGCGGGGATCGGCAATCTCACCCGCCATCTGGCGCCGCGCCGGCGCCGCTACATCGCCACCGATATCGACCCGGAGCATCTCGCGCGATTACGCAATCGCCTGCATCATCGACCCAACCTTGAAACCGCGCTCTGCGACCTGACCTCGGCGGCGGACTTCGCGCCTCACGCGGGCCAGATGGACACCGTGGTTTGCCTGAACGTCCTCGAACACATTGAAGGCGACCTCGGCGGTCTCCGCAATTTGCTCTCTGCGTTGAAGCCCGGTGGCACGGCCGTGATTCTGGTGCCTCAAGGCCCGTGGGCTTACGGTACTCTCGATCGCGCCCTCGGCCACGCGCGCCGCTACACGCGGCGCGAACTCATCCAACGCATGGAACAAGCCGGATTCAAGGTGGAACGCGTTATCGAATTCAACCGCATCTCGCTGCCGGGATGGTTCTTGAGCGGGCGCATCCTGCGGCGAAGTACTTTCAGCAGGTTTCCATTGGCCGTGTTCGACCGCCTGGTCTGGCTATGGCGCCGCATCGACCGCTTCCTGCCCTGGGGCCCGACGTCGCTGATCGGGGTCGGCGTCAAGCCGCCGGCGGGTTACATGAAGTAGTCTTTGACCTTGTCGAGGATGCCCTTTTCCTCGGGCTCGTTCTCTTCCGGAAGCAATTCGCGCAGTTGCTCGAAGAGTTTTCGCTGCTCGCGTGTAGGCTTGGCCGGGATCTTGACGTCGACGCGAACCACCAGGTCGCCGCGCCCACTGGAGTTCAAGCGCGGAACACCTTGGCCGCGCACTCGGATCTCCGCGCCGCCTTGCGTGCCTTCCGGAATCCGCACCGTCTGCAGCCCGTCGAAGGTGAGTACATCCACCTCGGTCCCCAGCACGGCTTGCGCCACGTTCACCGGCACCGTGCAGTGCAGATCGTCCTCGTGACGGTCGAACACCGGATGCTCCTTGAGGCGCAGCACCACGAACAGGTCGCCCGGCGAGCCGCCGTTGCCTCCCGGTTGCCCTTCGCCGGTCAACCGCAGGCGCGTTCCCGTGTCCACACCCGGTGGAACGTTGATCTTGAGCTTCCGGTCCACTTGTACATAGCCTTCGCCGCCGCAATGCGAGCACGGCTGCCGCACGATCTGGCCGCGCCCGCCGCACTGTCCGCAGGCGCGCCGGATCGACAGGAAACTCTGCTGGTACACGACCTCGCCGCGGCCGCGGCAGGTGGGACACGTCACCAGGCCTTTACCCGGTTCGGCGCCCGTGGCCTTGCAGCGCGGGCACGCCTCGACGCGCGGCGCCTGTATTTCCGCGCTCATGCCGCGCACCGCGTCTTCCAGGTTGATCTCCAGATCGTAGCGGACGTCGTCGCCCCGCTGGGCCCGGTTGCGGCGCTGGCCGCCGCCCGATCCGAACAGATCTCCGAACCCGAAGAAATCTCCCAGAATGTCGCTGAAGTCGGCAAACACCGCGCTGTTGAAGTCCGGCGCCGACGCCCCGCGCAGTCCGGCGTGTCCGTAATGATCGTAGGCCGCGCGCTTCTGCGCGTCGCTCAAGATTCCATAAGCCTCGGCGGCTTCCTTGAACTTTTCTTCCGCCTCCCGGTCACCGGGATTGCGGTCGGGATGAAACTTCAGCGCCAGTTTGCGATAGGCGCTCTTCATCTCCTGATCGTCGGCCTCCCGGCCCACGCCCAGAATCTCGTAATAATCGCGCTTGGTCACGGAATTCTATTAACCCTTGTACGCCACTCGCACCATCGCCGGCCGCAACAGCCGGCCTCTGTAATTGTAGCCTCGCTGCAGTTCATCGAGCACGGTGTCGTCCTCGGCTTCCGCACTTTGAACCCGATCCACCGCGTGATGCAGATTCGGGTCGAACTTCTCACCCACCACCTGAAGCGGTTCAAGCCCCAGCTTCCTGGCGGTATCCAGCAAACGCTGGAAGATCAGCTCCGTTCCCCGCGCGTATTCCTTATCGGCGCACTCCGTCTTCAGGGCGCGCTCGAAATCGTCCAGGATCGGCAGCAGCGCCTCCATGGTGCCGGCGCCGGCGAACTCCAGATACTCTTCCCGTTCGCGCTGCGCGCGTTTGCGGAAATTCTCGAATTCGGCCTGCCTTCTCAGCAACCGCTCCTGTAATTCGCTCTTTTCCGCCGCCAGTTTGTCGCGCTCCGCGACAAGCACGGCGAGCACCGCGGACAAATCCTCCACCACCGGCGTGGCATCCGCGTCCCTGGGTTCCGGCGCCTCGCTCGCCGCGTTGGACGAAGTAATGATGTGATTCCCTTTCCGCATCGCTGCACTCACACTTCCAGATTAACAGGTGAATTGCATGGGCCGCCGGAGGGGGGTGCTATTCCGACTCAGCCGTCGCCCCGCGGAACGCTTGCCCCACGCTGCGCACCGCCGACATTACCCGCGGATAGTTCATCCGCATGGGTCCCAGCACCGCGATCTTCGCCGCCAGTCCGCCGGGCAGCCGCACCCACAGGCCCACCAGCGACAGGTCCTTCATCAAAGGGTCCGTAGCGCCCAGCCCAACTTGCAGGCCCAGTTCTCCCGCCGGTTGCTCCAGCACCTCGTCGAGAAGTTGGAGGATGCGTTTCTTCTCCTCGAGCGCCCGCAACAACTCGAGCATCTTCGCGCGCGTCAGGTTCAGATCCGCCGCCAGCAGCGTGAACGCGCCTTCCAGGTGGAGTTCCTCCACCGCGACGAAATCGAACAGGCCCTTCTGATAGAACAGCGTCAAGCGGTGCAGCAACGTGTCGTAGGCGGCGCGTTCCTGCTCCAATCGCCGCTCCAACTCCGTCCGGATGGCGTCCATGGTCCAGCCGCTGAACTCTCGATTCACATAGTTGCGGATGGAGGCCAACTGGTCCGGAGTCACCTCTTCGTCGAGCGCCACCACGCGGTTGTGCACCATGCGGTCGCGGGTCACCAGGACCATCAATACGCGGCGGTCGGCCAGCGGCAGCAGTTCGATTTGATCGAGCGTCTGGTTCAGAGCCGGCGCCGCGGAGGCAATGCCGACGTTGCTCGTTAATTCCGTCAACAGGTGCGAGGAGCGCTCCACGCGCTCTTCCACGCTGGCCGTCTCGCCGAACAACGCGCGCAGATTGTCAATCCGCGTGCGCGGCATGAATTCGCCCGAAAGAGTCTGTGCGTAAAAACGGAAAGCCTTTTCCGTGGGCACGCGTCCGGCGGAGGTGTGCGGCTGCGACAAGAACCCTTCGTCGACAAGATCCGACATCACGTTGCGCACCGAGGCGGGACTCAACAGGTCCCGGCGGCGCTTGGAAACCGTCCGCGACGCCACGGGCAGGCCCGTCTGAATGTAGGCGTGCACGATTGCGCGCAGGATTTCGGCCTTCCTTGGCGTCATCGCTGTGTCGTCAATCCTCACCTGGCTGGCTTCCTCTCCCCCAGATCATGATTCTAGGCAACCGCGCCATCGTGGTCAAGGATGCGCGCTCAACCGCTTCGTCAGAAACTCGACGGCGCGCTCGAATATAGCGGCGGTCGCCGGATCGTTCATCTTCCCGTCGAATCCGTGTCCCGCCCCGGCTACTCGCACAAACTCGCACGCCACGCCGTGCTGTTTCAAAAGAGCCGCCATCTGATCGGACTGGCCCACCGGAACGTCGGTGTCCCTGTCCCCATGCAGCAACATGGTCGGCGGAAACTGACTGGTGACGTTCGACGCGGGACACCACGGGCGGAACGCTTCGGGCCGCGCGGCGGGATCGACGCCCGCCACTTCCTTGGGCCACAAGCCTTGCTGGCGCAGGTAAAGATAGTAGCGGAACCTCTGATTGGAACCCGTCGGGCCCGACAGTGGCCGAACACCAACGGAGTTACGAGCCTCTTGTTCCGATACCGCCGGCCGGCTCGCGTAGAACGGGTCGGGCTTGCTGTACCAATCTCCAATCAGGTCGCCATAGCCGTAGAAAGCCACCAGCGCGCGCGGCCGCGGCCTCACGCGATAACCGGTGGTGAGCGTCAGGTATCCGCCCGCGGAGTGCCCCACTACCGCCACGCGCTTTGGATCGATTCCGCCCAGTTTCTTCCCGTTCTTCTGAACCCAGCGCCAGGCGTCTTCGACGTCCGAGAGAATTTCCGGCAACTTGGTTTCCGGAGCCAGACGATAGTCGATGGACACCACGTTGAAGCCGGCTTGGAGGTATCGAGCCAACTGCTTCGGATGGATACTCCCGCGATGCCCGCCGATCAGCGCGCCGCCATGTATCCAGAAGATGCCTGGACGAAGAGTCTTCCCCGCCCCGCGGTAGACGTCGAGTTCGATCTTCAAGTCGCCGACGGTCTTGTAGACGTACGTGGTTTTGGCCGGCGGCGTTTGCGCCGCAGCGACCGCCAGCGCCGCGACAAAGAACAGGATTCCGTATCTTCCCATGACCGCCCATCCTACCTCATTGCGCATGCTAACCTGTATCCACTACAACCATGAACGGCTACCAACGCATCCAGGCGGCATTCCGCGGCGAAATGAGCGACACGACGCCCATCATGCTTCACAACTTCATGATGGCCGCGCGCGAGGCCGGTGTCTCCATGCGCGAGTATCGCTCCAATCCCGAGGCCATCGCGCGCGCGTTCATACATGCCGTCGACAAGTACGCCTACGACGGCATCGTCGTCGATGTGGACACGGCCACCCTCGCCGGCGCCGTGGGCGTTCCCGTGGATTTCCCCGAAGACGAACCGGCGCGCTGCTCCGGAAGTCTGCTTGCGAGCATGGAAGAAATCGACCATCTCGCGCCCGTCGATCTGGCACGTTATCGCGGCGTGGAAGTGTGGTTGGAAGCCACGCGCCTGCTGGTGGGTCATTTCTCGAGCGAAATCTGCGTGCGCGGTAATTGTGATCAATGCCCGTTCGATCTCGCCGCGCTGATGCTCGGCATTGATAACTGGATGCTGGCGCTGACCGACCCGTCCCAGCACGCGCGCCTCCGCCGCCTGCTCGAATACACCACCCAAGTCACTACCGATTTTCTCTCGCTGATGGCCTCCACCGGCGCGCACATGCTCTCCAACGGCGACAGCCTGGCTTCACCCGACATGGTCTCACCGGCCGTCTACCGGGAATTCGCGCTGCCCTATGAGCGCCGCGTGGCTGCCCGCGCCGCGGAATTGGGGCTGCCGTACGTATTGCATATTTGCGGTAAAACAGACCGTATTCTCGACGACATGGTTACCAGCGGCGCCTCCGGCGTCGAACTCGACTACAAAACCGACGTGCGCCTGGCGCGGGAGAAATTAGGCGGCCGGACGGTCTTTCTGGGTAACCTGGATCCCAGCGGCGTGCTGGCCCTCGCAACGCCCGCGCTGGTAGCGGAAAAGACGCGCGAACTGCTGGCAGTCTTCCGCGACGAACCGCGCTTCGTATTGAACGCCGGCTGTGCCATACCCTCGACCACGCCCCCCGAAAACCTCCGCGCCATGATCGCCACGGCGCGCGGCGCAAGCCGCTAGGACCGGCTTCCCGGGTAGTATCCCTCGCGTCCTTGCACCACCAGGCCCTTCTTCCGGGCCTCGATTTTGATTCTGCGGTAGCCGCTCTGCGCGCTCGCATCCGGTGCGTAGCCGAGGCTGTACTGGCTACGCAGTTCTTCCTCGATCTTGCCGTAAATCCGTTCGAGCGTTTCCTTCTTGCCCACTTCGAAGTAGGCGCCTCCCGTACGGCTCGAGAGTATTTGCAGGTTCTTCTTGCCATCGGCAGGGTTGGGGCCACCGCCGGAGCCACGGCCTCCCCACCCTCCGCCAGGACCACCGCCCCGGCCGCCACGTCCCATGCCGGGGCCGCCCATGCCGGGTATCTGACCCAAGCTGCGCCGGCCGCCGCCACGACCACCACCGAAATTCTTGTCGTAGATCCGGATGGCGTAAATCAGCGTGTCGGCGCGCAGGGCGGCAGCAATGGCCATTTCCTCGCGGCTGCCGATGTGATCGCCGTCGCCGAGAATGAACAGTGCCTTGCGGCCCTGCTGCTTCTTCATGATCTCATCCGATGCCAAATAGACAGCATCGGAGAGGACCGTGGCGTAAGGGTTGCGCCTGCTCGGCCGCCCAGCGCCCCCGGCCCGTCCAGGTCCCCCTCCTCGGCCGCCCCGGCCCCCGAACTCATGGCGCTCGAGCAGGTTCAACGCGGCATCCAGCTTCTCGGAGGACGAGGTCAGGTCCTGCAACAACTCCACCTCGTTGCTGTACTGAATCAGGAAGGCCTTGTCCTTTTCCGGACGCAGCATCTTCTTCAGGAAGGTGCGGCTGGCCCGGCGCTCCTCCTCCAGCATGTTCGATTCGCTGGGCGTGGTATCGACAATCAATCCCATGGTCAGGGGCAGATCGCTTTCCCGGGAGAAGTAGCGGATGATTTGCGAGCGGCCGTCCTCGCTGAGCGTGAAATCTTCCTTGGCCAGGTCTTTCACGATATTGCCGTTCTTGTCGCGGACGGTGACCAAGACGTTGACCACTTTCACGTCCGCCGAAAACGTGGCGTTGGCGGCGGGCTGTGGTGTTTGGGCGCGTACGACCCAATCTCCCACGATGGCCGACGCCGCACTCAAGAGGACTCCTCTTCGGCTCACAATCCCTGGTAGACGCATGGGTACACTCTTCCCTTCGATGAAGTGAGATGTACGGGCGGGCCCGTGGGTTCCGTCCAGGGATACCGGCGCGCGTGGTTTTTTCTGCTAACGAGTACCCAGGGCGCTAACCGCGCGCGAACCACCGGTACATCTCGACGAAGGCCAGCAGCGTGAGCGTCACCGAACCGATGGCCGTTATCTTCCACAGCCACTCGCGCCAGTTCTCCACCAACGACGGCGTGCCCATCAGGTACGCGCTCGCGAAACCAGCCGCCAGGCCGCCCAGGTGCGCCGCGTTATCCACCCGAAAGCCGGGGATGAGTCCGATCACGAAGCCGTAGATGGCCCATCGCAGGTAATGGCCGCGGATGGCGGCGCCGAGCGGCGACTGGTGCCGCACGCCTAGAGCGATCATCGCGCCGATCAGGCCGAAAACGCCCGCCGAAGCGCCGATCGACAAGTTATCAGACCAGAACGTGCTCGCCATGAAGCCGAATACGGTGGAGGCGAAATAAATGGTGATGAACCGCCGCGCGCCGTAAATCTCTTCCACCTCCCGGCCCACGTCCAGCAGCACCCATGAGTTCATTAGAATGTGGAACAGGCCGCCGTGCAGGAATCCGGCCGTGATCAGACGCCACCATTGTCCCAGCAGGATGGCGGCGCGGAACTTGGCGCCGAAGGCGAACAGCGTCTGCCCGTCGACATCCATCAGTGTGCCGTGGCCGCTTCGCATGCTGTAGACCACGGTGGCGGCGTACAGCCCGAAGTTGATGGTGAGAATCAGCGCCGTGGTGAAATGCGCCTGCGGAATCAGCCCGCCCAGGATTTCACCCGGGGCGCGCAGATCGATGGCCCGTGGCCCCACCGGCGTGTCGCAATAGGGGCAAACCTTGTCGCTGGTTGTGATGAAGGCCCGGCAGTTCGGGCACATGCGGCGTTTATCCACTATCATCCATCTTACAGGCGCCGCCGGGCGCCGTGGGCTTTGATACAATCAGGAGTCTGGATGAACAAGACTGAGCGAGAGTACCGCGACGACATCATCAAGATCGGCCGCCTGATATACGAGAAGGGCTGGGTGGCCGCCAACGATGGCAACATATCCGTCCGTATGGATCAGGACCGCTTGCTGGCCACGCCCACGGCCGTCAGTAAGGGCCTGATGGAGCCCGACGACCTGATCGTCTGCGACATGCAGGGCAACAAGATCCAGGGGCGCAGGGAACGCACTTCCGAGATTGCCATGCACCTCAAAGTGTATGAACTGCGGCCGGACGTGCGCTCGGTGGTGCACGCGCACCCGGTGACATCCACCGGTTACGCCGCCGCCGGCAAGCCGTTGAATCTGGCGCTGCTGCCTGAGGTGATCATCGGCCTGGGCTGCGTGCCTTTGGCCGGCTACGGTTTGCCCGGCACGCCGGCGCTCATCGAGCCGCTCATCCCGTTGATTCCAAAATACGACGCCATTCTCATGGGCAACCACGGCGTGGTCTCTTACGGCGCGGACGTCTATCAGGCGTTCTTCCGCATGGAGACCGTCGAGCACTACGCGCGCATTTCCCTGGTGGCCGAGATACTGGGCGGCCCGCAGGTTTTGCCGGAGACCGAAGTCAGGAAACTGCTGGATTCGCGCACCCGCTACGGCGTCAAAGCGGCATCGGCCGGCGAGCCGGGATGCCCGGTGGCGGCCGAGGACGTATCGGCGCAGGGCGACAGGATTTGGGTGACGCGCGAGGAACTCATCGCCATGATCGATGAGGCTCTGCGCGCGCGTGGCGTAGCTTGAGAAGCGCGCCGCGTGGTGGCAAGATGGAACTGGCTGGAGGATCAATGGGGGAAGCGTTGGGAATGATCGAAACCCGCGGCCTGGTGGCCATGATTGAAGCCGCCGACGCCATGGTCAAGGCCGCCAATGTGAAGCTGGTCGGTTGGGAGAAGGTCGGTTCCGGATACGTGACGGCCTTGGTTCGCGGCGATGTCGCCGCGGTCCGCGCCGCCACCGATGCCGGCGCCGCCGCAGCCCGCCGCATAGGCGAAGTGATCTCCGTGCACGTGATCCCGCGCCCGCATCCCAGCCTGGAAGACGTGCTGCCGATCGGCAAGATGCAGAAGTAAGAACGCCCTCGAAAGGACACGCATGCAGTTAGCCCGCGTCGTGGGCACCGTAGTTGCCACGCGAAAAGATCCACGCCTGGAAGGCAAGAAACTCCTGGTCCTCCGCTATGTCTCTCCGGAAGGAAAGGACGAAGCCGGCTACGTGGTCGCCATTGACACAGTGAGCGCCGGTTTTCGCGAGACCGTCCTGACCGTCGCGGGCAGCAGCGCCCGCATGGCCGAGGGCTGCAAGGACCGCCCCGTCGATACCGCCATCGTCGGCATCGTCGACACCGTGCAGATCGATTCCGGAAGCCTGCAAACGCCATGTACCTCGGACGCGTAGTGGGCCGCGTTTGGTCCACCGTCAAGAACGCCGCATTCGAAGGCCAGCGCTTCCTGGTCGTGCAACCCATCACGCCGGAAGGCTCGAGCGTCGGCAAACGCATCGTCTGCACCGACATGACGGGCGCCGGAGCCGGTGAAACCATCTATTGGGTGCGCGGTCGCGAGGCCAGTTTCGCGCTCCCGCAGACCGACGTGCCGGCCGACTTCACCATCGTCGGCATCGTCGACGAGATGAACATTAAGCGGGCGGCCAAGGAGTAGACGTGCTCATCGGCAGAGTCATCGGAGAAATCGTCGCCACGCGCAAGCACCCCACCCACGAGGAACGCAAGATCCTCCTGGTGCAGCCGCTGAATCTCGATGGCAGCGACCGCGGCGAAGCCTTCGTGGCCTTGGACGCGGTCGACGCCGGCGTCGGCGACCGCGTGCTGCTCACCACCGAGGGCTTCAGTGCCTTCACCAGCGTCGGCCGCAAACTGGCGCCCATCGACATGGCCGTCATCGGCGTGGTCGATCGCGTGGACCTCATCGAAGGCGCCGCGTAGCGCACGCTGTCAGCCGAAAGATCGAGAAGGCGACACCGAACCGATCAACCGTGCCGGCCAGTTGCCGCAGTAACGTCCCGTTTCTCCCCCAGTTTCGATAACTCGAGCTACGAGCCGGATCTCATCGGGGAATCCGATGTATAGTGGTCGTATGGAGTGGTTGAATTACCACCACTTGCTGTATTTCTGGGCCGTTGCGAAAGAAGGCAGCATCACCAAGGCTTGCCAGAAGTTGTCTCTGGCGCAACCCACCATCAGCGGCCAGTTGCGCCTGCTCGAAGAGACTCTGGGCGAAAAACTCTTTGCCAAGGCGGGCCGCGGCCTCGCTCTCACCGAGATGGGACAGGTGGTTTACCGCTACGCCGACGAAATCTTCAATCTTGGCCGCGAGTTGCAGGACGTGCTGAAGGGCCGGCCGCAGGGGCGCCCGCTGCGGCTGCTGGTGGGCATCTCCGACCTGGTTCCGAAGCTGATCGCCTACCGGATCCTGCAGCCCACGTTGAGCATGGGCGAACCGGTGCAACTGGTGTGCCAGGAAGACACGCCGGAGCGCCTGCTCTCGGACCTGGCCGAGCACCGTCTCGACGTAGTGCTCTCGGACGCGCCGGTCTCGGCGGCCTTCCGCGCGAAAGCTTTCAACCACTTGCTGGGCTCCTGCGGAGTGACGCTGTTCTGCGCTTCCTCCATGGCGGCCCGCTACCGCAACAATTTCCCGGCCTCGCTCGACGGCGCTCCGTTCTTGCTGCCGCTCGAGGGATCCACGCTGCGGCGGGCGCTGGAACAGTGGTTCGAGTCCGAGCAGGTCCGCCCCACGCTGGTGGGCGAGTTCAAGGACAGCGCGCTCATGATGACGTTTGGTCAGGCGCGCGCCGGCCTCTTCGCTTCCCCCAGCGCCATCGAGAAGGAAGTGCGCCAGCATTACAAAGTCGGCGTCGTGGGACGCACCGGCTCGGTCGTCGAACGCTTCTACGCCATTTCCGTCGAACGAAAGCTGAAGCATCCGGCGGTCGTGGCCATCTCCGATGCGGCCCGCGACAAGCTGTTTGGCCACCCCCCGGAAGCGCCCGATCGCGCGCCATCCTCTCTTCGTAAAAGCCGATGGACCGCTTCCAAAACAACTAAGAAACAAATTCCGCCTTCCGCGCATCTGAACGGGTGAAAGGGAGGCAAGATGCCCAAACACTGAGCAAGGAGCATATGACCATGACCCGAACATTAAGAACTGGGATGATTCTGAGCGTGGCCCTGTGGGCCGCGCAACTGGGTTTTGCCGCCCAGCGCGGCAGCCAGGCGGCTCGGAACCGCCTCATACGGGAAGTGCGGCATGAACTGGTGACATTGCCGTTTTACAATTTGTTCGACTACTTCAGCTTTCGCATCGACGGCTATACCGTGACGCTGATGGGCAAGGTCACCAGGCCTACGCTCAAGAGCGGCGCCGAAAATGTGGTCAAGAAGATTGAAGGCGTGGAGAAGGTTATCAATGAGATCAAGGTCCTGCCGCTGTCGCCCAACGACGACCGGCTGCGCCAGGCTCTCTACCAGGCCATCTACGGCCACGGTGTGCTGCAGATGTTGGCGATTCGCGCCGTTCCGCCCATCCACATCATTGTTGACAATGGCAATGTAACGCTGGAGGGCACCGTTGCGAGCGAGATGCAGAAAACCGTCGCCGGCATGCAGGCCAACGGAGTGTCCGGGGTCTTCTCGGTCACGAACAACCTGCAAGTAGAGAAGGAGAATTGAGCATTCGAGGGATTGGGTTTCTTTTTCTGGCGGCTAGCGCGATGCCGCTGGCCGCGTCAACCCTCGCGGCGAAGGACCGTCCTCCCCTGCGGGTAGAGCCTTCGGTGGACCTGGTCCGCTATGCCGGCAAGTGGTATGAGATTGCGCGACTGCCGAACTGGTTTCAGCGCGCCTGCGACAGCGACACGACGGCCACCTACGCGTTTCGCCCAGACGGCAAAGTGGATGTGGTGAACGCCTGCCGCAAGAAAGACGGGAGTCTGAAGTCAGTCCAGGGCACCGCCCGGCCGGCTGGCGGCAACCAGCCCAACACCAAGCTGAAGGTCACCTTCTTCTGGCCCTTCAGCGGCAATTACTGGATCATCGACCTGGATCCCGACTACCGCTGGGCGGTAGTCGGGGAGCCGGGTCGCGGCTATCTCTGGGTCCTCAGCCGCACCCCGCACCTGGACCAGGCCGTCTACGAGGGCATTCTCAAACGCGCCGCCGCGCAGGGCTACGACCTGAGGCGCCTGCTCAAGACCAGGCAGAATCCGTAAGGCGCCAACCTTTTCCTGTCATCGTTAAAACAGATGATTGTCTTCGAAACTTTCTATTAGTCTATTGATCGCGCCTTCGCTCCAATGGAATAGGGTGACGACTTACTTTCCGTTTGCCGACTACTGGTGGTTCTACCTGGCCTTCACGGGCTTCGTGCTGATCCTGCTGGCCTTGGACCTGGGCGTGTTCCATCGCAAGGCCCACGCGGTCTCCTTCCGCGAGGCCAGCCTGTGGAGCGTGATCTGGATCACGCTGGCGCTGAGCTTCAATTATCTCTTCTACCAGTTCGCCCTCTGGAAGTTCGAGCACGATCCGAGGCTGGCCGGGATTCCGGGCTTTGATCCGGCGGCGGCGGCGCGGCAAGTGGGTCTGGAGTTTCTCACCGGGTACGTGGTCGAGAAAACCCTCTCGCTCGACAACATCTTCGTGTTCGTGGTGGTGTTCGCGTTTTTCGGCGTCCCGGCCATCTACCAGCACCGCGTGCTGTTTTTCGGCATCCTGGGCGCCTTGGTGTTCCGGGCCGTATTCATTGTGTTGGGCGCCGCCCTGCTCCAGTACCACTGGGTGATTCTGCTGTTCGGCGCCTTCTTGATTCTGACCGGAATCAAGATGATGTTCGCTTCGGATCGCAAAATCGACCCGGAGAAGAATCCGCTGATCCGGCTGTTCCGGCGCCTTGTTCCCGTAACGGCCCAGTTCCACGGACCGCGCTTCTTCGTGCGCGTGGACGGCGCGCTGCACGCCACACCACTACTGGTGGCGCTCCTGTTTGTCGAACTCAGCGACATCCTCTTCGCCGTCGATTCCGTGCCGGCGATATTCGCGCTGACGCGGGAGCCGATGATCGTCTACACCTCGAACGTTTTCGCCATCCTCGGCCTGCGGGCCCTGTTCTTCCTGCTGGCGGGCGCCGTCGAACGGTTCTCCATGCTGAAATATGGCCTGGCGCTGGTACTCGTGTTCGTCGGCCTGAAGATGGCGTGGCTCAACGACCTGGCCGGCGGCAAGTTTCCCATCGGCTGGTCGCTCGCGATCATCGGCGGCTTGATCGCCGCCTCGATCCTGCTCTCGCTGCTGGTGACGAGAGGCGGCTCGACGACGCCAACGCCCACGCCCTAATCCAGCACGCGGAACAGGTTGCTGTAGTCGTCGGTCCACACGCGCAAACCCGCTTGGATGGCGGGACGCGAGCCCACCGCGTGGAAGGTGGGCTGTTCGAAGAATCCTCGGGTCATGCTCACCAGCACCCAGGTCGTGCTGTAGCAGCCCCTGCCGTCGCTTTCCTCGGTTTCCAGGACCACGGCGTCCTTTCCGAACGACTGCGCGGCCAGTTGCACGATGGGAACCAGGTTGAGATAGCGGTTCGACACATGCACGCAGAGAACACCGCTCGGCTTTATGTGGCGAATGTAGGTGGAGAAGGCTTCCCGCGTCAGCAGGTGCACGGGAATCGAGTCGCTTGAAAAAGCGTCCATCGCGAGCAGGTCGAACTGCTGGCTCGGCTCGCGCTCGAGCGACAACCGCCCGTCGCCGAGGATGACTTCGATGGAAGCCGGCGATTCCCTCAGCAACGTGAATTCTTGGTACGCCAGTTTCTTAACCATCGGATTCAATTCGTAGAAGCGGTACTGGTCGCCCGGCCTCGCGTAGACGCTCAATACTCCGGCACCCAAGCCGATCACGCCCACTTTCTGCGGTCCTGGGCGGCCGCTCGCCAGCAGCGCGCGCACTACGCCGGAGTCTTCGCAATAGTAGCCGGTGGCCTTGCGGCGCATGGAGGGATGCAGCCACTGCTCACCATGATTGATGACGCCGTGCGTGAGCTTGCGCTGCCCGTCCAGGTCCGCCTCGGTTCCATAATCGCTGACACGCAGCGCGCCATAGAAGTTGCGCGCCAGCACGCGGTAGCCGGAAACGGTCTCGTGCACTTCGTAGGAAAGCGCGTAACACAGCGCCAGCGTCATGGTCGCGAACGCCCACCAGAGCGGGCGCCGGTATCCGCGGTGGAAACGGCTGGTGGGATCCCGGTGTACCACCAGCAGCGCCAGCACGGCCGTCGCGGCGATGCTGATGGGTAGCTCGAACGGGCCGTGAAACACCACCGGCGCCAGCAGCCCGACGAAAACGCCGCCTAACGCCCCACCCACCGCGATCATCAAATAGAAAGACGTCAGATAGCGCGGATTCGGCTTCAGGCGCGCCAGTTCGCCGTGGCACACCATGCACGAAACGAAAACGGCCGCGGCCCAAATGAGGACCGTCGCCCATATTCTCATCTCGGCCCTGTCGGACCACAGCAGGTACGCCATTGCGCCGAGCGCGGCGGCGAGCAGCGGCATGAACACGCCCCGCCGGTACCAGCCGTCGGCGTCGAAGCAAAGAATGAAACTGAGCAGGTAGAGACTCAGCGGCAGTACCCACAGGAAGGGAATCGCAGCCACGTCCTGCGTCACATGCGTGGTCACCGAAAGAAACAGCGCGGAAGCGCAGGCCGGCAATAATATCCAAACCAGGTGCAGGCCCCAGCCAGGCGCCGGACCTTCGTCTGCCACGACGAGGTCCCCCGCGCCGGCCGCGGGCTGCCTGGACCGACTACGCAGTCCGGTGGCCACGCACAGCACCACGAAAACGGCATACGCCCCCGACCACACCAGCGTTTGGTTGCGCGTCGACAGAAACGGCTCCACCAGTGGCGGATAGCTGAGCAGCGCCAGCATGGACCCTAGGTTCGAAAGCGCGAACAACCGGTACGGCACAGCTCCCCGGTGTGTGCGCGTGTACCAGACCTGCAACAGCGGGCCAGTTGTCGCGAGTAGCGTGTAAGGCAGCCCCACCGACACTGCCAGCAATCCCAGAATGCGCAACGCGGGCAGATCCGCCCCCACCGGTTTCCAACTCGCCGACGGCGCGATCGGCAGCAGTAGGATACTCAGCCCCAGCAGCGTAGCGTGTACCATCAACTGCGTTTTCGGCGACAACCGCTTAGCCACGAAGTGAGCGTAAGAGTAACCTAGCAGCAACGCCAGCTGGAAGAACAACATGCAGGTAGTCCACACCGCGGCCGAACCTCCGAACCAGGGCAGGATGATCTTCGCGATCATCGGTTGCACCTGGAACAGCAGAAAGGCGCTTAAGAAGATGGTCAGAGCGTACAGGAACATGACTTGGTCTGGACTCCCCGTTGGCGAACTTACGATTCTACAAGCTGAGTAGCTCGCGCGCCATGCGGGCGGGATGAAGTTTCCTTCAGTTCGCGCGGCGGGTGAAGACGAGGAGCCAGACGACCGCCGTCATCGAATCGCGATAGTAACCACGTTCGATTTCGTTCCACCCTGTGTCACCAACACCGCCACACTGTCGCCGACGGGTGCGTCGCTCGGAATCTCAACGTTGATCTGATAGAGACCGACCGTGCCCGGAGCAAGCCCCGCGAAGAGTACTCTTGCGGACTGGCCGCCAACGCTCGCCTCAACCGGGACCATCACATGCGATAACCGCGTGAGTGAGGACGGAGATCCGTCTTCAGGAGCGTCGCTCACAGAGCCTAGCCCTGTCGCATAGAGCTCCACGACGGCGCCTCGCGATGCGGGAGTCCCCGGCGCGGCCAGATTCGAGGTGCCGGACACGAGGGCGGCGGCTTGACCCGCACCTTGCGCATTCATCGCGAAAATCCCGGGTTGTAGGCTGGCGACGGCCACCTGGAAGGGGGCTGCAGGCACACCGTTGCGTCGAAGCATTAACTGCTGGCGCGTGTTGGCCGAGAGCGCTCGTGGAACAATCCCGTTCACCTGGCTGGGGCTGGCGTAGTAGATCGGCAGCGCCAGATCTCCGATCAGGATTTCGACGCCGCCCAGGGATCTGGGCAACGTCGCAGTTTCGGCGACGACCGTTCGCGCCGCCAGATTACGACCGTACAAGGTGAGCCAACCGCCCCCCACCACGGGGTCGCCCGCGGCCATACTAGCGCCGTGGATGGCCGCCGCGATCGCTGGATCCTCACTCGTGGCTGAGGCGATCTTCCCCACCACCGCAACGTTTGAAGCGATGCGAGACGCACCGACATCCGCCGCGGCCGTGATGTCGAGCCGAGAAAGATTGCCCGTTTCCTCCGGGATCCAGGTACCAGCCCAGGTGCCGGGAGGTTCCGGTGACAGCACCACGGCCTGGCTACCAGCACGCGCAATCACTTCCGCGGTTGAAGCTGTCGATCCATCGCAGTTTTCCACTCGCGCTCGCACGGCGACAGGCCGGCCCGCCGTGAGCCGGAAGTCTGGCAATGGCGAAAGCGCATGCACGGCTAGTTGCCTCGACGAATCACACGCCGATTCGGCCATCAGGGCACCGGACTGCTTAGCTGCCGACGCGGGCATGAACAATTCTGCGGGGATCGAACGCGCGGTACCGTCGGAGAATCCGATCGAGACGATTCCGCGATACAACCCAGGGGCGCGGCTGGTCGTATCGGCCATGACCGCGATGCGCAACAAACCATCCGCCGGCACGGTGCCCGCTGCCGGTGAGACCTTCAGCCAGCCGGCATCGGTGCCGGAAACGGTCGTGGAGAACGCCAGCGCGGCGGCCGGTGCAACGGCGAACCGGATCGACGCCTGGGTGGCCGACGGCGTCAGTACAATCGCGCTGAACGGCGCCTCCGTGGGAAGTGGAGAACCCTGAGCGAGCACGGTCAGCCCAACGGTAACGGACTGGGGCGCGTTCACCGCGCCCGCGGCGCGGACGCGCAGCCAACCCGTGTAGCGGCCAGGCGACAAGTTCCGTGTAAGCACGGACATGTCGAGCGCCGCGGTCTCGCCCGGCGCCAACGCAGTCGAAGCAAGAGTCGCCCGCAACCAACCCGCGCCGTCCGTCGCCTCGGCGGAAACCTCAGGCAACAACGAGATCACGCCAACGTTCGTCACACCCACGGTTGTGGTGGTGTCCGGGCCTCCAGCCCAAGCCACCAACTCGATGGCTGCCTGCGAAAGCGAAAGCAATCCCGCACCGTCGCTCACCGTCATCTCGACACGAACAGTCGCGGTGTAATCGCCGGCTCGAATGACTACATTGGCCGAGTAAACCCCGGGGTCAAGACCGGCGGGATCGACGCGCAGAGGAAGCGGGATGGGTGTCCCTTCAACAATGGATCCCGTAACGACCAAGGGGGTCAGCCACGTGGACGCCGTCGGCTGTACCGTAAACGCCAAGGAACCCTCGCCGTCGTTGAAAAGCATGACCGAACGGATCGCCGGGGCGGCGCCGCGCACCATGGTGAGGCCGATCGGTGCCGATGTCGCGCGCAGCCGCGCAGGTAGGGCCGGCTCCACATCCAGCGTTACTGGGACGCTGAGCGTTGAGGGTTGCGCATCCGTACCGGTCAGCCGCAACTCTCCTCGATAGGTGCCAGTCGCTAGCCCCGCCGGGCGAGCGGCCAGACAGATCGAAGAAGGCGTGCGCAGTGCGTTTGCACTCAACGTCGCCCACGCCACCGGAGGAGTGAATAACGACGCACTCACTGTTGCCGCCGTCTTGGTCGAAAACACGGCCACGCACTTGGGTTCGCTATCCGCCGTCGCGTTTTGACGCACGGTGAACGAGAGTTCGGAGGGATCTGTGAAGAGCGTGTTAGCAGTCTCGGACGCTGCGGACACGGCCAGCAGCAACGTCTCGGAGGCCTGCTTGGCACTTCGGTCGGTGACAGTAACCGTGACCGGGAACTGCCCCGGCTCAGTGGGCTTGCCGTCGAGGATGCCCTGTGCGGAGAAACTCAGTCCGGCAGGCAACCCACCCGCGGTGATCTGCCACGTGTAGCTCGGCGTTCCGCCGGAAGCCTGCAGAAGCGCGGAGAATACGGTATTCACCTGCGCCCCCGGCACCCAAGTGGACAGGATGGTGAGCGGCGCTTCGTCGAAAATGCTCAGAGTGTAGGCGCGGGTTCCAGTGGCCCCAGCGGCGTCGCGTACCTGCACAGTGATGGGGAACGATCCACTAGCCAACGGGGTTCCGGAAAGCGTTCCGGACGAAGTCAGCGTCAAGCCGGAGGGCAAGGCACCGCTTGTGATAGAGAATGCGTAAGGCGCTGTGCCACCGGTGGCCGCGATCGTCTGCAGGTAGGCTTTCCCTACTGATCCGGCCGCGAGTGAGTCCGTAACCAAGCTAACGCCCGATGGATAAACCTCCAGCATGTACTCGCGCAAACCGGCGGCGTTGTTGGCGTCTTGCGCCTGAATCGTGAATCGAAATATCCCGGATCCCGTGGGCGTACCGGCCAGCGTCCCATTCGAGAGCGATAGACCCGGTGGCAGGTCGCCGGCGGATCGTGCGTATCGATATGGCGACGTCCCACCCGAAGCGCTGAAAGTAACGGAGAAGGCTTTCCCCTCCGTCGCCGCCCCCAGCGAATAGGGCAGGACAACCACTGGTGAACACTGCAATTCGTAATCGCGCCGTCCTCTGGCCGCGTTCTTATCGACGGCTTCGATCTGGAACCGGAAAGTTCCGGCTTCCTGAACGTTGCCGCTGAGCACCCCGGACGCAGACAGCAGGAGTCCGCGTGGCAAGGCGCCGCTGGAGATCGAGAACGCATAGGGCTCCGTGCCACCTTCCGCCGAGAAGGTCAACGAATAAGGGGAACCGATCGTGCCACTCGGGAGCGAACCGGGCTTCACCTGGATGACTACTGGAACAACCTCAAGGACCAGGTCCACAGTCGCGGTAGCGCCGTTGTTGTCGCGCGCCTGCACACGGAACGAGTACGAGCCGGCCGTGCCGCGGAGTGCCGGTCAACGCACCCGCGGAACTCAGCGTCAGCCCCTGCGGCAGCGCTCCGGAAGCCAGCGAAAACACGTAAGGAGCGAGTGCCGCCGGCAGCGGACATGGTCACGGCATACGCAGCTCCCACCGTCCCCGATGGCAGGGAGGTCGGCGTCAGACGCATGCTCCCATCGTTCACGAACAGTTCGTAATCCCGGCCCGCCGCGGCGCCGTTCTTATCGCTCACCTCCAGCCGGAACCTGAACGTACCTGCCTGGCTCGGCGTTCCTAATAGACGTCCCTGCGCGCCCAATTGCAGCCCGGGCGGAAGAATTCCCGAAGCCAGCTTGAAAGTGTACGGGTACGCGCCGCCGGCCACCGACAGCTCGACATCGTACCACTGCCCCGTTTACCGCCGACGGAAGCGAATCCGGCAGAAGCGTAAACGTGCCGGAGAGAACGTTGATCTGGAAACTGCGAGAGTTGGAAGAGCCGTTGGCGTCCGTTACGATCACCATGAAGGTGAACTGCCCGGTGGTCGTGCCGCTAGGTGTCCCCGTGATGGAACCGTCCGGGTTGATTTTCAGACCGGCGTTCCAAGTGGCACTCGTTAGTTCGAATTTGTATGGTGGCGTGCCGCCGGAGGCGGTGAGGTGCGCCGAGTATGGCTTGCCCAGGTAGGCGTCCGGCAGCGTATTGGGCCCGATCGTGATAGTCTCGCCGATGATTCTAACTTGATAGTCGCGAAGGCCCGCGGCTCCGACCGAGTCGCGCGCCATGATGCGAACCAGGAAAGTACCGCTCTCTTCCGGAGTGCCGGAAAGCTGCCCCCCGGCGGCGAGCGTCAATCCGCGCGGCAGTTTACCGGTCGCCAAGGAGAACGTGTATGGCGATTTTCCGCCAGATGCGCTAAAGATTGCCGAGTAAGCCCGGTGAATCGTGCCGGAAAGCAGGTCCAAGGGGGCCAACGACAACGTACCATCCGCAACCAGGATCACACACGTCTTGGTACCGGTGGCTCCTTTGCTGTCGGCAGCCGTGACCGTGAACATGAACGTGTCGCGCAGGTCCGTGGTGCCGCGCAAAGCCCCCGCCGGGGACATCGACAAGCCGGCGGGAAGTGAGCCCAAGCTCACCGAGAAGGTGTACGGCGGCGTGCCTCCGCTCGCCGTAAGATCGGCCGAGTAAGGCGCGAAAACGATCCCGCTGGGCAGTGTCTGCGGACCGACGAGAATCGTCTGGGGCGCTATTTTGATCGTGTAGTCCACCGACACGCTGCCCTTGGATGCGCTGCTGACAGTAAGCCGGAAAGGGTAAGTGCCCGATGCCGTCGGAACGCCTTTCAGGTTCCAGGAAAATCCACTAATCACTTCCGGAACAAGACCCGGTGGCAGAATCCCGTTGGAGACGGAGAACTGCACCGGCAAAACGTCCTGTTGCACGATGATGTTGTCCCAATAGAAGACGTTCACCGTCCCATCCTTTAGGGTGAGCGGCTCTACGATAAACGGAGGCGCAATATATTCGACTGTGTAGTGACGCTCGCCTTGCCCGCCCGTGCTGTCGGTGGCATAGATGACGCACGGATTGGACGCCGCTCTATCAGGAGTACCCGCGATCAGGCCATCCGGGTACAGAGTCAGCCCCCGTGGAAGGTCGCCGTATAATTTGAAAACGTAAGGCGCCGTCCCACCCGTGGCGCTCACGCGGGCCGAGTATGGCTCACCCCACTTGGCCGCCGGCAACGTCTCGGGCTGGATGACGATGATCGAACCGCCGATCTTGAAGGTGTAATCGCGCGAACCCGTGTTGCCCAAGCTGTCGGTGGCGCGAATGCGCATGTTGTAGGCGCCACCGACCATCGGCTTGCCGGAGAGGACGCCCGCCGAGCTTACCATCATCCCCTGCGGGGTCCCGATCATAGACATGAACGAATACGGCGGCGTTCCCCCGGAGGCCGTAAACGTAAACGAAAAGTCCTTGCCCACCTCGGCGTCCGGAATGCTGTCAGGTGAGACGGTGAGAGGTCCGCTGAAGACAAGAATGGTGTAGTCCTTGCTGGCTTTACGGTTTGACGAATCGCTGACGTTCACGCGGAAGCTGAAGGTGCCTGCCGTGGTGAAGTTGCCAGTAAGCCATCCGGAGTTCGTGAGCGTGAGTCCGGGCGGCAGCAGGCCGGATGCGACGGTGAAGGTGTACGGCATGACCCCGTTGCCGGCTGAGATCGTCTGATTGTAGCTTTCTCCCACGCGGGCCGACGGTAGTGAACTAGGTTCCACGATGAGCGCAGCCTGCTGCGGATCCGGAATATTGATGGTGTACGGGCGGCTGAACGTCCACCCGGCGGAATCCAATGCGCGGACGGTGAAGGTGTACGCGCCAGCTTTGGTAGGCTGGCCTTCCACCATGGTAGTCCAGATGTTGACCTTCGCCAACGAGATTCCCGGCGGCAGGGAGCCTGAGACTATGGACAACCGCACGTCATCATGGAACCCGGTTGCGGTTAGGGGTTGCGAATACTGCACGTTCAACTCACCATCGAACAACGTGGCTGGCGTGATGTCGAGCGCGGGCCGGATCAGGAACGTGAGCGAGATCGTCACGTAGTTGCCCACCGCATCGGTGACCTTCAGATTTAGAACGCTAGCATCGTATGCACCTCGGGTAGGCGTGCCGGACAACACCCCGGCCTCACTCAAAGTGAGTCCATCCGGAGGAGCCGATACATACGGCGCGAATTTGTACGGCGCAACGCCGCCGCTGGCAGTGAAGGTGATCGTGGGATAGGGGGTGCCGACCCGTCCCTCTGGCAGGGTTCCCGGCTGAATCGTGAAGGTTGGCCCCTCAATAGCGATCGTAAAGTCGCCATAACCGGTCAGTCCCGCGGCATCCGTTACCGTTACCCGAAAACCGTAATTCCCCATCACAGTGGGAGTCCCCGCCAACGCGCCAGTGTTGCCGTTGAGCTGAATACCTGGCGGCAATGTGCCGCTTGTCAGGGCGTAATGGTAGGGAGCGGTTCCGTTGGAGTGCAGGAGCATATTCGAATAAGCTTGCCCCACCGTTCCACCGCGGAGGGCGCTGGAGTAAAAGCTGATGCCGGGCGTCACTGTGATCGTAAAGATCTGTCTTATGATCAGGTGCGGATAGGAGCCGTCCCAGACATCGACCGTGAACGGATATGTGCCAGGACTCGGTCCGCACATTACCCTTCAGCTCGCCGGTCAAATTATCCAATCCCACATCCATGAGAAACGGAGTGTTGCTCACGACAAAGTACTTGTACGGCGTCCGTCCTCCGCTCACCTGTATCTGGGATGTGTAGTAGCTGCCCTGCTTGGCTGCCGGCAGCGTTGTCGTCACGAAGAGGAACGGCGGCAGCGGCTTGGACTTGATCGTGAAGCTGTATTGCGCGGCTATCGCTCTTAGCCGGTGTGGAACTGTCGACCACCCGGATGTAGAAGCCGAAGGGCCCATAGGTTTTGGGCGTGCCGGAAATCAATCCGCCGTCGCTCAGCGTCAACCCAACGGGCAACGTGTATCCGAGAAGCATCGAAAAATGGTAAGGCGCCGTTCCGCCGCTGGCGGTAATCTGCGCGCTGTACGGCACATCTTCTTCCGGGTCTGGCAAGGTAGGGCTAAGTGTCAACTGGGCGAAAACGCCGGAGGCCAGCACTGCCAAAAGCGCAAAATATCGAAGGAATCCGTAACACAAAACGGCGCAGGATGAATGGAGGCAACTGGACATGATCTCTCCGCCGGAGGCTGCAAGAGGCCAATAAAGTCGACTGAAATGTGAACATTAGACAATTCAATTCGAAAATATCATACACCAGATTGTCTTGCGAAAGACGACTATTTCTGCGCACCGCACCTGGGGAGAGTCCGCTTCGAAGGGATGCGAGGCCGGGCGCCCTGCGCCGCCTTCATCTCACGCGGCGGGTGCATACGAATAGCCAGACTGCCGCCACCACCAGCAAGGGCGATGAGTACACGCCGGGAGCCGGGCGCCCCAGATACAGGCTGCTCGCGGCGTGTCCCAGACCGTTGAGCACCATGAGCACCGAAAGAATGTAGCAGACCGGACGCGTCCAGCGCGCGCCGCGGAACACGGCCGGCGAAACGGCCAGCATCAGTGTGACGCCCGCCGCCAGACCGCCGATCCACACCCGAAAGGTGAAAACCGGCAGCGGCAGAAACGGCACGGCGCGCCGGATGGCTTCGACCGTGGGATTGTACAAAGCCAGAAAGTCGTGCGCGGCCTCGTCCAAAACGTGCACGGCTATGGCGAGCGCCAACGACACCCAAGCCCAACCGCATCTGCGCGAGGGCGGGAACGGCGTTCCGGACATCCGCATGGGATTACCCCTTGGCGCGCCGAAGATCCAGAATCAGCTTCATCACCAAACCCTCGATCGTGTCGCGGACCTTGCGGTGGAAGTCAATCCGTTTGGCAACGGGATCCGCCACTTCCCACTCGCGCACCGCTATGGTGAGATTGGGCGGCAGGGGAATGCCGCTCATGTTGACTACCAGATCGAAGCCGCTGAACTCAACGTCGTCGAGTCCTTTGGGAAACTGGCCGTCGAGCGGAATGTTCTTCTCCTCCATCACCTGGAGGGTATCGACGGGTATTTGCGTGGCGTGCGCGAGACCGGCGCTGGCCGCTTCCAGCACATCGCCGCCGTAACGGCGCGCGAAGCCTTCCGCCATCTGGCTGCGGCAGGCGTTGCCGATGCAAACGAACAGGACGCGATCTTTACGCACCATTAAAGTTTAGCGAGGAACAGGCGGTGAACGCGAGGGTCGGCGGTCAACTCTGGATGAAAGGTGGCCGCCATGTGGCGCCCCTGCTCGACCAGGACCGGCGTGTCTTGATAGCGCGCCAGCACTTTTACGCCGCCGGCCACGGTCCGAATGATGGGCGCGCGGATGAAGACGGCTTCCAGTTTCCCGCCCCCGGCGCGGCGCAGAAACTCCTCTTCCGGCGCGATCTCGGTCACCCTGCTGTCGAGTTGGCGGCCGTAACCGTTGCGCTCCACCGAGATGTCCATCAGCGCGAAGGAGGCCTGCGCCGGGTGGCTCACGCTGGTGGCCAGCAGGATGGCTCCGGCGCAAGTGCCAAACACAGGCTTACGGAGTCCGAACGACTTTATAGGTTCGAACAATTGTTCAATATCCAGCAGCTTCAGCATGGTGGTGCTTTCGCCGCCCGGGATCACCAGGCCGTCGAGGCCCGCAAGATCGCTGGCCGCGCGCACCTCGACGGTCTCGGCCCCGCCGGCCAGATCGAGGGCCTTGCGGTGCGCCTCGAAATCGCCTTGCAGGGCCAGTACGCCGACGCGCTTCACGTCTACCATCCCCGGGTTTGCAGCAGATCCGATTCCGCGATCTTGGAGATGTCGAGTCCGGGCATGCCGATCCCCAATTCCTCGCTGGCCTCCAGCAGTTTCGCCGGGTCGTTCCAATAGGTGACCGACTTGACGATGGCGCGCGCGCGATTCTCGGGATCGTCGGATTTGAAGATCCCGGAGCCCACGAACACGCTCTCGGCGCCCAGCGCCATCACCAGTGCCGCGTCGGCTGGAGTGGCCACGCCGCCGGCCGAGAAATTCGGCACCGGCAGCTTGCCGTGCTCGGCCACCCACAGGACCAGTTCGAGCGGCGCCTGCAGCTTCTTCGACTCCGCCGCCAGTTCTTCCTTGCCGAGCACCGTGAGCTGTTTCATTTCTCTCTGAATGGTGCGCATGTGGCGCACCGCTTCGACGATGTTGCCCGAGCCGGCTTCGCCCTTGGTGCGGATCATGGCGGCGCCTTCGCCGATGCGCCGGAGCGCTTCCCCAAGGTTGCGCGCGCCGCAAACGAAGGGGATCTTGAACGGGCGCTTGTCGATGTGGTGCTCCTCGTCGGCGGGCGTGAGCACTTCGCTCTCGTCAATGTAGTCCACGGCCAGTGCTTCCAGCACCTTGGCTTCCATGAAGTGGCCGATGCGCGCCTTCGCCATGACGGGGATGCTCACCGCTTTCATGATTTCGCGGATCCTGCGAATGGGCGCCATGCGGGCTACGCCGCCTTCCTTGCGTATGTCGGCGGGAACGCGTTCGAGCGCCATGACCGCCGCGGCGCCCGCGTTCTCGGCGATCAGCGCCTGCTCCGCGTTGGTGACGTCCATGATGACGCCGCCTTTGAGCATCTCGGCCAAGCCCACCTTGACTCTGAAATCCTCGTCCATGAACAGCATGTTCTTTCTCCTTGCAAGTCGCCGGAGAATCTTCTCCGGTCTGAAACTCTCAAACCATGGCCGTCGCGGGTTCCGGCCGTTGGTGGCCGCGCACCCGCTCCAGTTCTTTCTTGAAAACCCTACCCAAAATGGCGATGCCCTCGGTGATGGCCGCGGGAGTCAACCCGGCAAAACTCAGCCGCAGCGCGCCCGGGTCGCGCCGGGTCACTTCGAAATAGCGTCCGGCTAGATACGCCACGCCTTCGCGCTGCGCGCGCACGGCCAACTCGGCCGCGTCCAGCGGCTCGGGTAATCGCACCCAGACGCTCATGCCTCCTTGCGGCCGCGTGAACCGCGTACCGGAAGGCAAGTACCGTTCGCAGGCCGCCACGGTGGCCGACAATCGCTCGCGGCCGGCCGCCACGATGCGGCGCCGGTGCGCCTCCAGGCGTCCCGATTCGGCGAAGCGCAACAGCGCGGCCTGCGAGAGCTGATCCGTGTGCAGGTCCATCCAGAGCTTGGCTTCCATCATGCGCGCCAACAGGGCGCGCGGCCCCACGATCCAACCCACCCGCAGCCCCGGAAACGCGATCTTCGAAAAACTGCCCAGCCGCGCCACGCTCGAGCCTTCGTCCATCTGCTTGAGCGAAGGAGAACGCTCCCCTTCATAGCGCAGCTCGCCGTAGATGTCGTTTTCGATCACCGCCGCGCCGGCCTTGCGCGCCGCCCGCAGCAGCGCCATGCGCGACTCGACGGGCATGGTCTCTCCGGTGGGATTCTGAAAGTTCGGCGTCACCACCACCAACCGGACGCCTTCGCGCGCCAGGGCGCGCTCCAGCGCTTCCGGGTCCATGCCGCGCGCTCCCACCGGAATGCCCACCAGGCGGGCACGCCGCGCGAGAAACACGCTTTTCAGGCCTGGATATACTGGATCTTCCACCGCCACCGCGTCACCCGCCCGCACCAGCACGCGCGCCACCAGGTCCAGGCCCTGCTGGCATCCGCTGGTCACCATCACGTCGTCGCCGTCGGCGAGTTGCCCTTCCCGGCGCGCCTCCTCGGCCAAATAATGCCGCAACGGTGGATACCCTCCCGGCGAACCCAACTGCAGGATCGCCGTGGCTTGTGGTGAGTTCAGGGCCTCCTGGCACGATGTGCGGAATTCGTCCATCGGAAAGAGTTCCTCGGACGGGCGCGACGTCGAGAAACTGATGGACTCCTCGCCGGCACGACGTGGGGCAGGTCCGGCAATCTCGTCGAAATCCTCGGCCAGCCGCGCCCAATCCACCGGCGAGCGCACGCCCGGGGCGTGGGCGGCCACAAAACTTCCCCGCCCCACATGGCCGCGAATCAGCCCCTCGCTTTCGAGCAGTTCGTAGGCTGCGGACACAGTAGTACGATTTAGGCCAAGGAGGCCAGCCAATTCCCTGGTCGCCGGCAGACGCTCGCCGACACCAATGGCCCCCAAGCGAATGCTTTCTTTAATGTTATCAGATAGTTGCCTGTAGATTGGCAGATCGGAAGCAGGATCGATCTGGAAAGGTGGCAACATGGTTTGGCCTGGGTTCACCATACCATATTGGATGATCGCTGGCAAACGTCTTCCGTTTTGCTACAATCGTCTCCTTAACAATGTTCCGAGCCGCCCTTGCCGCTTCGTTGATGCTCGTCTTACTCGCCGATGGTTCCTTGTTCGCGCAGAGACGCCGGAAGAAGGCGAAACCGGAGCCGCCCACACAGGTGCTGCAGCTTCCCAAGGACCTGCCGCAGGCCGCCGTGGCGGATGCCGATCACCTGGTCTTTCATACCGCACCGCTGTCGGGCCGCGGCCTGCTTTCCCAACAGGTGCGCGACGCGCTCAAGGCGCTCGACCGCCTGCGCGGCTCCGCCACGCTCATCAAGCTCCGCGCCTTCGTCGCCGGCACGGGCGACATGCGGCGCGTGCAGCAGATCGTAAGCGAGACCTTCGCCGACCGCCATCAGCCGCTGCCTGCCCTGAGTGTGATTCAGGTGGGCGGATTGCCTCTGGAGGGAGCGCAGTTGGCGCTCGAATCCATTTCGGCGGATCGCAAGGCGGTGAATCCCGGCGGGGTGGTGTTTCTCGCCGGACAGCAAATTGTGGCCGAGAGCCCCACCACGCGGATGCAGCCGCTGGTGGCAAAATCGGTGGCTCAACTCGGCACGGTGCTGGCAGGCCGCCGGAGCGAGGAAGGACGATCTCACGCGCATCACCTGTTTTCTGACATCCCTCGAAGACGTGGACGCGGTGCGCCTGACGGTGGCCCGCGAGTTTCCGCGCGCGAGCGCGGTGCTGGCACAATTGCAGCGCGAGCCGCGGGTGTCGCTGGTCGAATGCGAAGGCGTGGCGCGGCTGTCCTCGGCGCCTGCAACCTCGCCGAGGCTCCTGAATCCGCCCGGACTGGCAAGTTCGCCCAACTACTCGCAAGCCGTTCTGGTGGGCCCCATCCGGCTCGCCTTCACGGGCTCTCAGATGGCCTTCGGCTATCAGGCCGGGGACGCCCGCCTGGCCTTCCAGCGATTGGAAAAGGCTCTGGGTAGCGTCCAGTCATCTTTGCGCGACGCCGTGTGGACCAGCTACTATCCGCTTTCGGCGCCCACCGCCGAAACTATTCGCAAAGTGCGCTTCGACTTTCTCAACCCATCCGCCCCACCGGCCGCCACCATGGTGCCGTTCGAAGGTCTGCCCTCACTGGACGCCTCGTTCGCCGTCGAAGCCATCGCCCGTGTCGTCCAGTAGACGCGCCGTTGGACATCGGGACAGGCTTCCGCGGGTGGCGCGGCGTGCTTCCACCTTGCGTTGCCGGCGTCGCCATGATGATAAAGTGAGCAGCGGACTCCCTTTCACAGGTGTGCCCGGCAGGAGGTAAGCGACGAATGAAGAACCGCCCGGTTGTCTTATCGATTCTGATGGTTTCGGCCGTAGGTCTCTTCGGCCAGCAGGCCAGCGTGCGGGAAGAGCCGCAGATCTTCAAGACATATCCATTCTCCGGCGCCGATCCTTCGCCGATCATGACGCGATCCAGCATGTGGGGGCGCGGGCAGCGGCTCTATCCGTACTTCTCCTTCGACAACCTGAGTTACACGGCCGTAGACCAGCGCTGGAACGTGGTGGTGATGGAGAACCCCTACATCAAAGTGCTGATCATGCCGGCCGAAGGCGGCAAACTCATCGGCGCCATCGAGAAGAGCACCGGCAAGGAGTTCATTTATCTCAACCACGCGCGCAAGTTCCGGCACATCGCGCTGCGCGGCCCCTGGACCTCCGGCGGCATCGAACTGAACTTCGGCATCGTCGGCCACACACCCGCTACCGCCACGCCGGTGGATTACGTGATTGCAAAGAAACGCGGACGGCGGCGTGAGTTGCGTCGTCGGCACCATGGATTTGCCGTCACGCACACACTGGCGCGTGAAGTTCACCATCCCGCCCGACAAAGCCTACATCGAGGTGCAGTCGCTGTGGTACAACCCGCAACCGCTCAACCAGTCCTACTACGTGTGGATGAACGCGGCCAACAAGCTCTCGGACGATCTCGAGTTCATCTTCCCCGGCACCAGGCACATCGGGCATGACTACTCGGTCGCCAGCCGCCCCTGGCCCATGACCGGGGACGGGCGCAATCTCGCGCTCTACAAAGAGCACAACGATTCCGACGAAGGCAGCTTCTTCATATACGGCAAACTCAGCGAGTTTTCCGGCGCCTACTGGCACGACGCTCAATTTGGCTTCGGGCACTGGGCCGTGCATGAAGAGGTGCCGGGCCAGAAGTTCTTCCGCTGGCCGCTTTCCCGTTCCGGCGCCATCTGGGAGAAACTTCTCACCGACGACGACGGACCTTACTTCGAGCCGCAGAACGGACGCCTGCTGGATCAGAACGATCATGAGTTCTTCGCTCCCTACACCACCGACCAGTGGCGCGAGTTGTACTTTCCCTACAAGAAGACCGGGCCCATGGTGAAGGCCACCCCGTTCGGCGCGCTCAACGCGCGGACCGAAGGCGGCGCGTTGGCGCTGCGCTTCTGCGCATTGCAGCGAATTGACGAAACCATCCTGGTGCGCGACCGGGGCCAGGAAGTCTTCCGCGACCGCGTCAAGCTTCAGCCCATGGAGGTCTATGAGAAGCGCGTCCCGATCACGGTGAAAAAGGGCGACCTGCGTGTGGAACTCGGCGACAAGCTCACTTACACGGACGATCCGAACGACGAGCTCTTGCGGCGCCCGCTGCACTTCCGCAATTACGACGAAACCACGCTCGAAGGCCTCTACCAGACCGCCGAGCGCGCGGAGAAGACGCGCGACTACGATTTGGCTCTGGAGAAATACCTGGTCTGCCTGAAGCGTGAACCGCTGCACATGCGTGCGCTCACGCGCGTAGCCGAGTTGTACTACCGGCGCGCCGAGTACCCGGCCGCGCTCGAATACGCTCGCAAGGCGCTGGATTACGTAATGTACGATCCGGACGCCAATTTCATCTACGGCATCATTTCGAGGCGCATGGACAATCTGGTGGACGCCAAAGAGACGCTGGGCTGGGCGGCACGGTCCATGAAGTATCGCGCCAGCGCCTACGGCGAACTGGGCGCCATTTACCTGATGGAGGGCAACTTCGAGCGGGCTCTCACTTATCTAAGGCGCGCGCTCGACTACGATTCGAATAACATCCGATCCCTCCAGTTACTCGCCACGGCGTATCGCACCGCCGGGCAAAGTCCGCAGGCGCGCCAGACGCTGACTAGGATCCTGGAGATCGACCCACTTAATCACCAGGCGCGCTTCGAGAGGTATCTGCTGGACAGCGATCCGGCGGCGCTCGCGGATTTCAAGGCGTTGATTCGCAACGAACTGCCGCACGAAACTTATCTCGAGATCGCGGTCTACTATGTGAACCTACGGCGCGCGGGCGACGCGCTGCGCGTCGTCGAAGCCGCACCGGAGCAGGCCACGTTGCGTTATTGGCAAGCCTACCTGCTGCGCGAAAAATCGCCTGAGCGCAGCCGCCAGTTACTCCGCCGCGCCGCGGCGCTTTCTCCCTATCTGGTGTTCCCGTTCCGCGAGGAATCGATCCCCGTTTTCGAATGGGCCGCGGGCCTGCAGCCCGCCGACTGGAAAGCCAAGTATTACTTGGGACTGATCTACTGGGGCCTGCGCCGCAACGCCGATGCACGGCACGCGTTCGAAGCGTGCGGCAACCAGCCCGACTACGCGCCGGCCTACATCAGCCGGGCCTATCTGGAGCGGCAGGCGGACCCGGCCAAGGCTCTGGCGGATTATGAAAGGGCGCACGAGGTCGGCAAAAGCGATTGGCGTAACTGGTACCACCTGGCAAGTTACTAGCGGTGCTCGCGGAATGCACGACAAGGCGCTGGCCCTGGCTCGCGAGGCCGCGACGCGGTTTCCGCGCGAGGATCTTATCCGGATTCTGTTGGCGCGGACTTACCTGAACAGCGGACGCTATCTGGACTGTTACGCGCAGCTTGAAAACGCCACCATCCTGCCGTTCGAAGGCCAGAGCGACGTTCACCTTATGTTTGTGCAATGCCAGCTTGCGCTCGCGCTGGAGGCGCTGAAGGAGGGCCGCTACGCGACGGCCATCGAGCGCGTGCAAGGCTCGCGCGAGTATCCCGAACGGCTGGGCACCGGCAAGCCGCACAATCCCGATTACCGCGTGCAGGATGCCCTCGATATGCTTTGCCAGGCGGGCGCGGGCGACACCGCGAAAGCGAACCAAGCCTGGGCGCGCCTCGCGACCTATGGCGGCACCAGCGCCACGCGCGCTTCCGTCGAGCGATGGCGGCGTGAGGCGCTACCGGCGCAACCCGCTGCTCGCGCCCTCCAGCAACTATCCGAACTGGTACGTGGTGAGCCGCACCGTTGAGTGCGCCGGGCACCGGAGGTTCGGGTAAACTGAGGCTGTAGATGATGTATAGGACAGGCTTTCTTGCGGCGCTGCTGTTCGCCTTGGCAGGCTCGATTCATCCGGCTTGGTGCGCACCCAACCAGGCGCGGAAAGCGGCGCAACGAGCCTACGATCGCGGTCTTGGATTCGAGACCGGCGGACATGCGCTGGATGCCGAGCGCGCCTTCACCAAGGCGCTCGAAGCCGATCCGGATTTCGGATTGGCCTGGCTGCACAGGGCGAAGATATTCCTGGAAGGCGGTAGATCGAAAGAAGCGCTTTCCGACATCGACAACGCCTTACGCTTACTGCCCGAGAACGGCGAGGCGTGGAAGTTGCGCGGCGACGCCAACCGCAATTTGAACCAGCATTACCCGGCCATCGAGGATTACAACCGCGCCGAGGCCCTGCACTACTCGCACCCGTCGCTCTACACCGGCCGCGCGGACGCTTACGCTAACCTGGGCCGCCTGACACAGGCTCTGGACGGGTACTCGCGGGCCATCAAGTTACGCCTGGACAACCCCGAGCCCTATCTGAGCCGCGGCAGAGTCTTGGTCCGTCTGAAACGTTTCCGGGACGCCGTCGACGACTATGATCGCGCCATCGATTTCCGCCCGCTCTACCGCGAAGCATATGTGGCGCGGGGCGCCGCCTACGCCGAACTGGGAGACTACCAGCGCTCCGTACGGGACCTCACCCGTTCGCTCGAGCTGAAGCCGGGCGATCCCGAGGCCCTGCTCACGCGCGCCGCCGCCTACCGGCGCCTCGGCCGGCACCCACAGGCTATCGCGGACCTCGACGCCGTGATCCAGGCGAAACCGCGCGAGCCACTTCTCTACCTTCTTCGCGCGGTGTCCTGGACCGCGCTCGGTGAGCACGGGAAAGCGCTAGCGGATCGCAGCGAGGCCATCCGCCTGCAACCTACCAACGTGGACGCATACATCACCCGCGGAGGCTCCTACCACGCGCTGGGCATGCACCAGCAGGGGCTGGCGGACCGGAATCGCGCCATCGAACTGAATCCCCGGATCGCGGATGCTTGGTTCGCTCGCGGCCATGGGCATTTTCTGATGGGCAGCTATCAAGAAGCGGTGGACGATCTGCAAGCCGGTCTGCGGCTGAAGCCGGACGATCCGGATGCTCTGCAGATGCTCGCAGAAGCCCGGACGGCGCTGCATCCGCCGAAACCGCCCGTCCCCATGGTGGCGCCCGCACCGGTACCTGCAGTCGCAGCGTCCGCCCCGGCTCCTGCCGTCACAGCGCCCGCGCCGGTGCCTGCCGTCACAGCACCCACGCCGGCGCCGGCCGCCCCAGCACCCGCCCCGGCTCCGGCCGTCGCGCGGTCCGCGCCTGCTCTCGCGCCCCGCCTAGCGCCGCCCGCGCTTTCGTCAACAGCGAGTAAACCAGCGAGCATCCCCGCCGCTCCGGCGCGCATGTTCGCCGTGCAGGCGGGTGCCTTCGCCGACCGCCGGCGCGCCGAGCAACAGCGCGCAAAATTGGAAGCTCTCTTCGGATCGGCACGCTTGGTCGAGAGGCCCGGACAGCCGCCGCTCTGGCGTGTGCTGGTAGGTTCGGAGCCAACCACCTCGAAGGCCGACGCTCTGGCCCGCCGCCTGCGCGTTGAGGTCCCCTCGGCCTTGGTCGTCCCGCTAAGCGATCCCACGCCGCGTGGGGGTTTGGGTCGGGGAGAACCCGCGCGAGAGAACCACAAACCTTAGAAGATGGGGTGTGGTCCGGGATTGGCGACGCGCAGCTCCCGGCCGTCCCTATGTTCGGCGCGGACCATCACGCGCACGGCGCGCACCGGATCGGGGAGGTAGAGGTTGAAATCGATGTCCTGGCCGGGCGAGAGGACCTCCTCTGCATAATCGTTGCGGCGGGTCGTGATCACCTCTCCGCCGGTGTCCAGAAAATCGAAGAAGAGCGTGAATCGATCCAACTTCTTGTTGCCGCCAATGTGTACACGCCCATCCACGGTCACCCGGTTCTCCGTGCGCTGGCATCGAATCTCCACCACGCGAACATCGGGGGACTTCACGGGTTTGGGTTTTTTCTCCGCCGCGCACACCAGGGACGCAAGTGTCAGTAGAATGGCAACACCGCTTCTCATTGGAGAATAGTGTAGCAAGGAGAGGTAGTCATGATCACGCGACGTGATTGTCTGCTGAGTTCCGCCGCGCTGGCCGCGAGCGGCGGCGCGGCCGCCCTGGGCGCCGGAGCGGTCGTCATTGCCAGCGGCAACGGGCGCCGCGCCTCGGCCCGCGCCATGGAGGTTCTGAAAGCGGGCGGCGATACGCTCGACGCCGTCGTCACGGGCGTCAACATCAACGAAGAGGATCCCGACGACAGCACCGTAGGCTACGGAGGACTGCCCAACGAAGACGGCGTGGTGGAGTTGGACGCCAGCGTGATGCACGGCCCCACGCGCCGCTGCGGCGCCGTCGCCGGCCTGCGCGGGATCAAGAATCCTTCCAAGGTCGCCCGCCTGGTCATGGAGCAAACCGACCACATCATGTTGGTGGGCGAGGGCGCTTCGCGTTTTGCCGTGGCGCACGGGTTCAAGGAAGAGGATCTGCTGACCGAAAAGTCGCGTCTGGCCTGGTTGGTGTGGAAGCAATCGCTGCGCGACGCCGCGGGCCACAACAACTGGGCTCCGGGACTCTCCGCGCCACCGGCCCAGTTGAAATCGCAATTCCCGCGGTTCGACGAGGCCACTCTGGCCTGGGCCTGGGAGGTCGCCACGCATCCTCCCACGGGCACCATCAACTGCCTGGCGCTGAACGCCAAAGGCGAAATGAGCGGCGTCACCACCACCAGCGGACTGGCCTGGAAGATTTCCGGCCGCGCGGGCGATTCGCCGATTATCGGCGCGGGCCTGTACGTCGATCAGGACGTCGGCGCGGCCGGCTCGACGGGCCGCGGCGAAGAGAACATCCGCATTTGCGGCGCGCACACCGTCGTCGAAAACATGCGGCACGGTATGACGCCCCGGCAAGCCGTGCTCGACGCGCTCAAGCGCATCGCACGGAATTTCGACCACGACGCCTCGCGCCTGGCGCAGTTCGACATCAGCTTCTACGCTTTACGCCGCGACGGCCAACACGCCGGCGGCCGGTTGTGGGGCGGCCCACAGGCGTCCTACGCCGTGAACGACGGAGGCCAGAGCCGCCTGGAGCCATGCGTGTGGCTACTTGAAAAACGCGCCTAGCGTTTTCGCCGCAGCCGCAGCCTCCACGGGGCGAACACGCCTTCGCCGATGATGTGGCTGGAGATTTTCGATTCGCCGCTGCGGCGGCAGCGGAACACGATGGGCACCTCGGCGAAACTCGCGCCGGCGCGCCAGAACGTGTACTTGAGTTCCATCAGGAAAGCATAGCCGGACATGCGCATGCCGCTCAAACTCAGCTTTCGCAGCACATCCGTCCGCATGAACATGTAGCCGGCCGTGCAATCGCGCAACGGCATGCCGGTGATGGCGCGGCAATAGAAATTTGCCCAGCCACTCAACATGCGCCGCCAGAACTCCCAGCCTTCCACGCCGCCGCCGCGCGTGTAGCGCGAGCCGATGACGATGTCGTACGTGGCGCCCTGGGCGAGTATATCGGGCAGGTAGCCGGGATCGTGCGAGAAGTCCGCGTCCATGGTCAGGAGCGCTTCGAACCCGGACTCGGCGAGCACGCGGACGAAGCCGTCCATATAAGCTTTGCCCAACCCCTCCTTGCGTGGCCGTGAAAGCAGCTGGAGGTTGCCGAACTCGCCGCAAAGCGCCCGCACCACCTCCGCCGTGCCGTCCGGCGAGTTGTCGTCGATCACCAGGATGTGGATGTCGGGAACGGTCGAGAAGATGGCTCGAATCATCGGTGCGACGTTATCCCGCTCGTTGTAGGTAGGGAGCAGAATGCAAGTCTTCGGCTGCTGTGTGCACGAATCAGGCAACTTCACATCATATCAATCCGGTATCAATCAGGGACAGTACCCCTCAATTCCCCATTTCCCAGCGCCATCTGGCACCCTTCCGCTTCCGTGTCAGCATCCGGTTTTGCGGAGCGGCCGGTGCCAGCAGGAAATCTGGAATTGAGGGTACTGTCCCGGCTGTGGATAATACAGAAGATGGACAGGCGGAGCTTTCTTGGACGAACGAGTTTGGCGCTGAGCGCGGCGGCGGCCACCACGGCGGAAGCGGCAACTTCGCCGCGAGCCGTGGCGCCGCATCCGGATTGGCTTACAGACGCGCCCGGTTATGAATACTGGATGGTGGGCAACGGGCTCATCACGGCGGCGCTGCAGACGGTTCAATCGGCCCAGAGCGGCACGCATTGCGGGTTGCTGCTCAGTTCGCCGGCGCATTTCGGCCGCAAGGCGGCGACGTACCTCTACCACGAGCGCACGGGTCTCGAAGCCACGCGAGTGGGCTTGTTCATGGACGGCCAGACGCACTTTCCCGAGCCCGCCGGTTCCCGCGTCAATTGGGAATTTCCGAACGGCATTCCGACAGTGCGCATCGAATGGCGCGCCGCCGGTTGCACCATCACCGAACGCTTGTGGTGCCCATCCGGCGAACGCGTGCTCCTGCGCGAAATCGAAGTGCGCAACCAGGGCGCGCCGAATCGCGCTTGGACGATGGTGGCGCCGTTCTGCCGCCAACCGCCTCCACTTCGACGAATACGAGGAAGACAAGGCCAACGGCGTGATAGCCGCTTCCGGTTACGCGCGCCTGGAGTTGTTCGCCTTCACCCCAGCAAACTTCGGAGACCGGGGGCTGGAATTCACCACGTCACCGATGGTTCTGGTCTGGTCGATCGATCATCCTTCCGCGCGGGTGCGCGAGAAGGGCCTCGACAAGCTACGCGAGGAAACCGCCGCATGGTGGCGGAGCAAGAGCAGGCTCGAAACCAGCCATGCCGGCTTGAACCACCTGTTTCGACAAGCGCAGAAAGGCATGCGCTGCGCGGTCGCTTCCAACGGCAAGATGGACGGCGGCCCGATGCAGTACAACCTGGAGTGGGTGCGCGATTCGGTGCAGGTGGGTTGCGGCGCGACGCTCGCCGGCATGCCGGAAATCGGCGCAGCGATTCTGGAGCGCAATCTGCAACGCGCCGTGGGCGAAGACGGACGTACGGCGGACATGTCGAGACACCGTCCCGACAGCACCATCGAACTCGACCAGAACGGCGAGTTACTCCACGCCCTGCGCACGCATTGGCTCTGGACCGGCGACGACCATCTGCTCCGCGAGTATTGGCCCCGTATTCAGAAGGTGGCCGACTTCGTTCTGAGGCCCGCCTTCAGCTTTCCCGAGACCGGCCTGGTAAAGAACCAGCGTGAGTTCTGGGAGCGCGGTCCGGCCCACGGAGTCCGCGAAGGTTATGAACTCGCCTATCAAGCCTGGAACGTGGTGGGTCTGGAAGCGGCCGCCGAGATGGCGCGGCATCAGAAGGACTCCGCCGCCGCGCGCTGGCAGCAAGCCTCCGAACGCATGAAGCAAGCCATGCTCGCGCATCCCAAGTTCGCCCTGGTCGAAGGCGGGCGCTTCATCAAACGCCGTCTGGCCACCGGCGAACCGCAGTGGATCATGGAACCGCCGGACCGGAGCATTATAGCGGAGGGCATGCCATTGCGATTCGAGCGCGTCTCCTACTGCGATCCGGACGCCACCATGGCGTTGCCCGTGATGCTGGGCCTGGTGGCGCCTTCGAGCGAGTTGGCGCGCAAGACCATGGCCGCGATCGAGAAGCTTTGGAACCAGCGCTGGTCGGGTGGCGGTTACGGGCGATACGACGTCACGTCGGAGCCGGACTCGCCGGGCCCGTGGCCTTTCGCGACGCTGTTCGTGATGCGCGCCTACGCCGAGATGGACGATTGGGACAAGGTGTGGCGCGGCGTCGATTGGCTGCTCAATGTGCAAGGCGCTCGCGCCGGCACATGGTTCGAGTTTTACGGCGAACGCCCCTCGCCGCCGCTCCCGCAGGTGAGCTGTATTCCTTGGATTTGGGCCGAAATCGTGATGTTTTTGGTTTCACACCTGCTCGGTGTGGTGCCTACGCTCAACGACATCCGCATACACCCGCGCCTGATGCCCGGCGTGGATAAGATGGATGCGAGGCTCCGATTGAACGGCCACACGCTCACCCTGCGCGTAGCGCGCGACAAGGGCACACCGCTGCCCGCGACCGGTTTACGCATCGCGCGCCCCACGTCAGATGTAACGCTGGAAGTGCGCTGCTGAATGGATCAGGTCGCGGTCCAGCCTTCCGGATGGAACGTCAACACGCGGCGCTGGCGGTAGGCCATGACGGCCATGGTGATGCCCGCCTGCGCGTAAGCGCCCGTGACCACGTCGATGTGAGGTTGCCGGCGGCTTCGCACGCACTCGAGCCAATTCAGAAGGTGCGCATCGTCGGGCGTGGGATCGACCGGAACCATAATATCCGAATCCCCGAAACGCGACTTGTACTGATTGGTGATCACGCGGCGTTCGGGCTTGAGCATGAGAGCGCCTTCCTGACGGTCGAGCACCAGGGTGCCTTCGCGGCCGCGCAGCGTCGTAGGCGTACCGAAGGAGTTGGCCATCGATCCAGTGAGTACCACCGAAAACCCTTGCGCGTACTCGGCCATCATGTGGAAGGTGTCGGGCACTTCGCGATCCGGGAAGGCGTAGATGCCGCCCGAAGCCGTGACCGTCGTGGGTAGTTGCGGTTTGTCCCACATCATGTTGAACGGCGCCAGGACGTGGTAGAAGAGGTCGGTCGCGATGCCGCCGGAGTAGTCCCACCATTTGCGGAAGTTGAAGTAACGGTCCGGCTCCCAGGCGTGTTCCGGTGCCGGGCCGAGGAAACGCTGCCAGTCGATGTGCTGGTCGCCTTCGGCCTGGGGGCCGCAATCGGGCCAGATCTTCCAGTTCCACTCGCCCTTGGTGGAGTTGCGGTGCGCCGAACTCTGGCACATGATGAGCTGGCCAATGGCGCCCTTGGCGAGCAGCTCCTTGGCTTTCAGGAATAAATTGGAGGAACCGCCGTTGGCGCCCACCTGGAGGATGCGCTGGGTGCGCAGGCCGGTCTCCATCATGCGCCGCGCCTCGTCGAGAGTGTGGCACATGGGCTTTTCGACGTAGACGTCCTTGCCCTGGTTCAAGGCCGCCAGCGCCACGGTGGCGTGCCAGTGGTCGGGTGTCGCGACCACCACGGCGTCCACGTCGGCCCGGTTCACCACCTCGCGGTAATCGGTATAGCCCTGGCACTTGTAGAGCTCGGCTGCCTCCCGGCGCCGGCGTTCCCAAATGTCGCAGACGGCCACCACGCGGCATAGCCCCTGTTTCTGCCCAATGGCGTTGAAGGCGCGCGCGAGCCAGCCGCCGCGCCCGCCGACGCCGACAAAGCCGAGTTGGATGCGATCATTGGCAGCGCGCGCGCGTGGAGCGGCGGCCAGCGTCGCGGCGGCGGAGTTTCTTATAAAAGATCTTCGATCCATAAAAGCGGCTCCTGGGGGACGAAAGTGGACATCACTCGTTCAATGTACACCAACAGGTACGCGTTCGGCTCAGATGGAGAGAACGCGGGCGAAAGCGGGACAGACAGCCTTTTCCGCCGTTGGGCGCCCGCAGAGATGGACGGAGGCTATCTTGGCGGAAAAGGTGTCTGTCCCTGGCTTGTTCAAACTCCGCCGGCAGGATCCGGAAGAGCGGCGCGCGCAGTCTCCAGCTTGCGGGCCACGCTGGGAAACAGGCTCATTTCGGTGTGCGGGAGAAACAGCGCCTTCACGTAGCTGTCCATGTAGCGCGCATCGGAGCTCAGATCCACGTAGGTCATCTTCGAGGCGATCCCGGCCAGCTTGGCGCGCCGGTCGCGGGAAAGCAGCGCGACGTAGGCGCCGGTGAGCGCCGCATTACCGATGTAGCGGAAGCGCGACGGCGCGAGATCCGGGAGCATGCCGATGAGTATCGCGTCGGCCACGTTAATGTAGCGCCCGAAGCCGCCGGCGATGTAGACGCGCGAGATGGCATCCCACGCAAGGCCGACGTTTTCTAAAATCAGCGAACAGGCCGCGTAGATGGCGCCCTTGGTGCGGATGAGGTTTTCGAGATCCGCCTCGGTGACCAGCAGATCTTCGCCGGTGGAAGTATTCTCGCCCCGCTCGATCACGAACGCGCGGCCATGTTCCGTTTCGACCAGACGGCGAGAACCGCTTTCCATCTGGAAACGTCCCGCCTGGTCGATGGCGCCGCGCAGAAACAGTTCGCCGAGCAGGCAGATCAAACCCGAGCCGCAGATGCCCGCCGGCCGGCCCCCGCCGATGACCTTGTAGCGCACGCCGTCCAAGTCCCGGCCGATCTCCAACTGTTCGATGGCGCCGCGCGAGGCGCGCATCCCGCACTTGATTCCGGAACCTTCAAACGCCGGGCCCGCCGAGCAGGCACAGCCCACCATCCAATCGGCGTTTCCGATGACAATCTCGCCATTGGTTCCGATGTCCATAAACAGGAAGATCTCGTCGCGGTTGGTGAGAAAATCCGTCGTCAGCAGCCCCGCGGTGATGTCGCCGCCCACGTAGCTGCCGACGCCTGGAGCGCAGCACACCACGGCGCGCGGATGAATATGGAGGCCCACGCCCGCCGCTTCGAGCGCCGGCACGGGATTGATGGTGGGCACATACGGCGCTTCCCGGATGTGGCGCGGCGGCAAACCCAGCAGCAGATGAATCATGGTGGTGTTGCCGGCGATGAAAGCCGCGCGGATCGACTCGCTCGCGATCGCCGCCGCGAGCGTCAACTCGCCGACCAGTCCGTTCAACGTTTCGAGCACCAGGGCGCGGAGTTCCTGTTGCCGCTCCGGCGTGCGGGCGTAATCGATGCGGCTGATGATGTCGGCGCCGCGGCGAATCTGCAGGTTGAAACTGGTCGCGGTATCGAGTACGGTACCGTCGGCCAGGTCGACAAGCTGCACGGCGACGGTGGTGGTGCCGATGTCGATGGCCAATCCGAAGGTCCGGGCGGCGGCGTGTCCGGGAAGAATCTCCACCACGCGCGTCGCCGATTCGCTGTCCTCGACCGCCACACACACTCGGCCATCTTGTTCGCGCAACGTGGCGGCGAGTTGCTGGAGCAGCGCGAGATCGGCAGTGAACGGCGCGGGTGCGCCGGCACGAATCAGCTCGCGCGTGAGGCGGAGCCAATCGCTGTAGTGCTCTTCAATCGAGGCCGGCGGCACCGCCATGGGCAGGCGGCGAAACAGCGGCGTTAGACCCGCGCGGTCGGGAAGCGTTTCCTCGCTAAGCAGGAAGTGGCTGTCGCCTACCACCTGCATGGCCAGGCTCTGCGTTTCCGGCAGAAGAACCACGATGTCGTCTCGCACCTTGGTCTGGCATGCCATGACCAGCGCGGGTTCCTGACCTTCGCGCGAAACTTCCACCAGGCACAAGCCGCAACTGCCCTGCCCGCCACAAGGGAGCTCCAGGTGCGCAATGCCGGCACGAATAGCGGCTTCGTGAATCCAGGTGCCCGAGGGCACTTCCACGGTCACGCCGGCGGGAAGAAAACGTACGGAGGGCATGGCTTATCGCGCGCTGTGCACCTTCAGGAAGGTGCCGAGATCGGCGGCTTCCTGCGGACCCACCACTACTTCCCAACCCGGGAGCGACTCTTCGAGTTCGCCGCTAATCTGCGCCACGTAGCCAGGAATCACAATGCGCCGCGTGGAGACTTGTGACTCGATGCCGCTGGCTTTGATGAAAGCGCCGATTTTGGCGCCGCTGAACTTGCCCGAGGCCCAGGCCGTGAGCACGCTCATGCCTTCGCATTCGACGATGGCCAGGTGCGCCGGAACGCCGGAGTTCTCGATCTCGCCCGACACCAGAAAGTACGTGAGCGAGAAATTCGTGGTGACCAGCACGGGCGACGCGGGGCCCGCCTCGCCGATGGCGTACACTTTCGGCTCCACTTGAATGGGCTTCTGCGGATCGGTGTAGACGTTCTGGCGCAGCATCATCAACGGCAGCAGCGCCTGATACGAGAGCGTGTCGATCACCAGGATAGAAGCGTACTTCAAAAGGTAAGTGGATGCGTCGGCCACCAGCGAGGCTAGATCGCGCCCCGTGGCGAAGTTCAGCAGGGGATACCCCAGCGGAGCGAAATTCGACCGGAGCGCCATCTTGCGCAGGATGGTGTTGTTCTGCAGGACGGCGGCGGGATTCCCGGCCGGCACTTCCAGCACTATGTCCTCGACACCCATGGCGGCGAGTTTGGTGGTGAGCGAGGCCAGCGATTCGGGTGTCGAGGCGCGCGCCACCACGGGCGCCTGGTACTGGCGCGAGAGCGCGCCAATCGCTTCGAAGTTCTCGAGCGTGGCGGCGTGAATGAGTGGCCGCTGCCCTGGGAGCGCTTGCAGCGCCGCTTCGATGGCCTCCGCGCTGTCGCTTTGCAAAATGATGCCGCGCCCGGTTCCCCCGGCCACGGCTTTCACGGCAGCGACAAATGGCGCCACCGCGCCGGTAGTATTTTCGACCAGTGCCAGGTCGATGCGCAGCTTCTCGCCCACACGTTCCAGACAGTACTCGCGCACCTCGGCGGTGCGATGCCGCAACTCTTCGAGCGATTGCCCATCGGAGAACGCCACGGCGATGGCCGCCGGATGCACGAAGGTCTTCTCGTGACGGAACATGACCGTCTCGTTTCCGACGGCCACCTCGGCGCCCGGCGGACCGATCTTCACCAACCGGATGGGCGGCTTGCTGGCCGCGCCGATGGTCTTCTTAGCCTCCTCGGAGGCGTAAGGGCAGGCGGCCAGTTCCGCGTTCTTAGCAGCCAACTTCATGGCGAAGGCCATGCAGGTGGGCACGCCGCATTCGCCGCAATTGGTTTTCGGCAGCAGCTTGAAAATGGTGAGTCCCGTCAGCGCCATGGTTTCGCCTCCTCTATTTCTCCACTCTCATCATCTCGGCGATCTTGCGCTTCACCGTGGTGGCCGCCAGCGGCGAGTACAGCACCACCAGATCCGCGCCGGCGTTGATGAAGCTCATGGCCGTGGCGATTTCCAGAAGCGCGCCGCGCTCGCTCTCCGGCCCCCATAGCGGGAAGCCGCTCTGCGGAGCGCGGCTCTCTTTGGTCTTGGCGACTTCGAATCCGGGATTCACGATCATGGGCATGGCCAGCATCGGATCGCCCGTGAAGGCCGACGTGCGGATACGTTCCATGACCGAATAGGTGTATTCAAGCCCGTAGCCCAGCGCGCCGGTCATGGGATCGATGACGATCTTTTCCGGCGCCACACCCATGTTGGTGAGCAGGATGTTCAACTGCTTGGCCATGTTCACATCGATGGGCGTTTGCGCCGCCACCGCGTGGTGGTAGCCCATGGCGGCGGCGGCGATGGTCTTGTAATTTTCCGTCTCCACCCAATTGAGCAGCAGATTCTCGCCGGCGAAGGTGGCGGCGATGTGCTTCATGACGGCGTTGTTCTTTTCGAAGTGGCTCGGCCCGGTGACGATGAGGGGCACGCCCACGGCTTTCAACACGGCGCCCACTACTTCGGCGGCCTGCTCCGGCGAATGGTCGCCTTGATCCGGGTGCGTGGCGGATAAGCGGATGCTGATGGCGTCGGCGCCCAACTTCTCCACGCAGTGCTTCGCCATGGCCGCGGGATCGTCCAGCAGCGCACCGTAGGCCTCGCGCAAGCTGGCCGGGTAGTTCTTCGGCGGCGCGTCGAAGACTTCCAGCGCGATGGCGCACGCGCGGCCCACGTCGCCTTCGAAGTGGCGGAAAGGCAACGCGGCGGCACCGCCGATTTCCAGTTTCGACGTGCGCGTACCCGTGCCGCCCAGCGTCACCGTGCGAATGGTGACATTGATCTTCTCCGGTGGCACCGTGAAAGCTTGTGGCACCACGATCGAAGCCGAAGCCATGGGACGCTCTACCACCGGCTGTTCGCGAACGATCGGTGGAGGCGGCGCCACGGAGACGGGCGCGGGTTGTGGTTCCGCAAGGATCGGCGGCGGAGGCGCCGGCATCGTGGACCGGCCCATGCTGTACATCAGCAGCATGTTGGCCCCGGCGGTAAGGAGGTTAACCGCCGTGGAGATTTGCAGCGCGGTCATGGGATCTTCGCTGGACGCGCTAACGCCGCGCATCTTCTCGAGTACGCCAATGACGTAGTCGATGCCGCCGGCCACGGGGGTCGATGCCGGCGCGGGGGGCGTGGCGGGAGGCGCGCTCGCTCTCGCGGGCGGCGTGGGCGCCACAGGCTCCACGGGGAGCGTCGCGGAGAGCGCGGGTTCGGGGGCCGCAATGGGTTCCACGCTGGGCGCCGGGCGGCGCGGGGGCGGCGGGGGCGGCAGGCGCCGCGGCGGGCGTGGCGGCGGGCTCCTCCGCATCGCTGGCCGTGATGTCGCTCAGCGCCAGCGCCGGGTGATGCACTTTTTCCATGTGCGCGCGCACTGCCACCAGATCCGTGCCTACGGTCTCGTCCGCGATCAAATCCACATAGTCTTCGATGCCCAGACGTTCGCCGATGGCCGTCAGATCCTCGCGCAGGGTTTCCTTCAGCTCGCGCGGCATCCAGGCGATGCGCTTGTGTCCGCCATCGGCGGCGATGAATTTGCGGCTGGTCACGTAGGCTTTGCCGACGCCGATCATGCCGGGCGTCTGCTGGCCGCCGCCGGCCAGATTCGCCAGCGTCGAAAACTTCATCCCGGCCGGCGTCTCGCCCATATACTCGCGGTTGACGATCATGACGCCGTTCAGCTCCGGCAGCACGCTGACAATGGCTTCGAAGCATCCGCAACTGGTCATGGGATGCTCCATGAGCGTATACGCGTTAAAGGACCGAATAGTCTGTTTCGAGTTGGCGTAGACGTAATCGTTGATGGCGGCCCATTGTCCGCGCACCGGGTCGATACACTCCCCCTTCTGCAGCGGCTGGTTCGGGCCGGTGGGATCGATCTCGTAAGCCGCCTTGCCGTCCAACCAGTTGTAGGCGCCGCACAGGCCCAGACGTTCCGGCGTGATGACGCACACGTGGTTGGGCGCGAAACTCTGGCACAACAGGCAGGAGTAGAACGTATCGACGCTTTCGTCGGTGAGCGATTCCAGGCGCTGGTTGCGGGCGCGATAGACGTGCCGCGCGTGTCCGATGCGAGACTCGACTTCGGCCAGATCCGTGTAGATGGTCACCTGGACCTTGTCCACGATGGCCGGATAGTCGTTCTTGAATCTGGTATGCAGGATGTCGCCCAGGTGGCGGATGGTGAAGCCCTTGGCCTGGGCCGCCTTGCTGATGCGAATCCAGTTGATGTCGCGCTGGCCCATGTGCCAGATGCCCTCGGCGCCATTGATCAGGTGGTGGATCTGCCGTTCCAGAATGGGTTCGAAATCGGCCTGCATCTTGCGCCCGGCCACCTCCACCCAGATGGCCATCGGCAGCCCGGAGCCTTCCGCCACGTCCCCCACATCCGGCCCCACCACCGTGATCTTGCCGTCTTCGACTTCGCTCAGCTCGCGCGTCGCGACGAATTCGAAAGATAGTGTGCGATTGCCGCCGAACTCGACGTGCGTTTGCTCCTTGCGGATGCGCTCGCCCTCGAAGGCCGCGCCGTAGGATACCGGGATGGGCACCTTGGCGATCTTCACTTTACAGCCGCGCACTTCGAGCGACTTTTCGACGATGCGCTCGAGCGGCACGTTGCTCACCACATGTTCGTAAGTGCAGATGCCGGTGGGCAGAATCTCCGGAATGTCCGTGTCGGCGATGGTGGGAAAACCGTAGGAGATGGCGCCCGCCGCGGCGGCGTACTTTTCTTCGGTGACTTCGCCCAGCGCCATCACGAACGCGAAAACGCGGTTCTTGTTGTAGCGCAGGTTGCGTTCGTAATCGCCCGCCTGCACGCCGCCGAAGCTCAAGGCCACGCGGTTGGCGAAACCGAGCGCGTAGATGGCCGCCGAGATTTCCTTGCCGTAGGGCACCAGGCGCGTCTCCCAGCCCAACTCGACTCCGGCTTCCTCCAGTTGCTCGGCGAACGAAACGCCGTTGGTATGACCCGCGATGAAGACGTATAAGTTCTTTTCCTGAAGTTCGCGCGCAATGCGGACGGCGGTTTCCTTGTCCGGCGCGGCGCCCACCACGGCGGCGAAGCCAGGGGCCGAGCCATCCACGAACTCGATGCCGCGTTCGCGGATGATCACGTCGCTGGCCGCGCCCAGCCACAAGCCGTTCACCGGGTGGGGGCCGATCAGGTACTTGCAGGCCTCCATCATTTCGAACGCGAACAGCGTAGCCATGCCGGAGTCGAGCGCGCCGCCCAAATAGGGCAACCAGTTCTTTTCTTCCGGAATGGGCGCGAGCAGCGAACGGCACTCGTCCAGCACCGCTTGCATATCCGAGAGACGATCCACTCTGCGGCCCAGCAGCGAGTAGATCACCGGCAGAGAGTAGGCCGTGTCGGGAAACCCGACCAGGTGGTCGGCGCCCTTGGCGGCGATGGCGCGCGCCACCATCTCCTCCGGCGTCTTTCACGATCTGGTGCGCGCCTCGTATGGCGGAAGAGGCGATCAGCTTACTCATCGATGCCTCTCCTTTCCTTCATGTCGAACAACTTCCGCTCCTTGTGGGCGTTGATGCCGAGCGCCTCCCGCTTCTTTTCGATGTGCGCCAGCATCTTGTCGGCGGCTTTCACCGGATCGGGCTCCCATTCGAAGCGTCCGCCGGTGAGGCCTTCCATTTCCTCGGTGAGAAACCGGTTCACGTTCGCGCTGCCTTCCACATAGAAAGGATGTCCCAGCACGACGTACAAGCCGCTGGCCACGAAGTAATGACCGATGGCCACGGCCTTTTCGCTCATCCACTCGGGCGCCGCTCCGGCCACCGGCAGGTCCGAAAGGTCCTGCCCCAGGCCGCCCTCGTGCAGCAGGTTCGTCGCGGCCATCAGGATGCGGCTGTTATCGACGCAGGAGCCCATGTGCAGGATGGGCGGAATGCCCACGGCCTCGCAAACCTCGCGCAGGGAGGCGCCGGCGCGCGACATGGCGGCTTCCGGAATCAGCAGCCCCGCTTTCCCGCAAGCGATGGCCGAGCATCCGGTTTCGAGCACCAGCACGTTGCGCTCGATCAGTTCCAGAGCCAGTTTCACGTGCTGGCTGTCCACCGGCATCTTGGGATTGGTGCAACCGACAATGCCGGCCACGCCGCGGATGCGGCCGTCGATGATGGCGTCGTTGAGCGGGCGGAAGGTACTGCGGAAGCGCCCACCCAGCATGTGGAAGATGGTTTCGTTGGAGAATCCCGCCACCACTTCCATGCGTTCGCGCGGAATGTGCACGCGGTCGCGGTCGCGCTTTTCGTAGTTGTCGATGGCCATGCGCAGAATGCGCCGCGCGTCTTCGTAGCCGTGCTCCACTTCGTAATTGACGGGCTCGGCTTCGAAGGTCTGCGCGATTTCCGACGTGCTCACCAGGCGTGTGTGGAAGCGCTTGGCCAGTGCCCCGAGCGACGGCATCACGCACTGAACGTCGATGACCATCACTTCCACCGCGCCGGTGAGGATGGCCAACTCCTGCTGCATGAAGTTACCGGCGATGGGCATGCCGTGGCGCATCAGCACTTCGTTCGCCGTGCAGCAGATGCCCGCCAGGTTGATGCCCGAGGCCCCTTTCGACCGGGCGTAGGCCACCAGGTCCTCATCCTGCGAAGCCACGGCCAGCATCTCCGACAGCGTCGGCTCGTGGCCGTGCACGATGACGTTGACCATGTTTTCGCTCAACACGCCCAGGTTTACTTTGCTGCTCACCGGCTTGGGCGTTCCGAACAGAATGTCGCCCACCGTGGTGGCGATCATCGATCCCACCCAACCGTCGGCCAGGCTGCACTTGAGGCCGGCCATGAGCAGATGGCGGTAGTCGTGGTCCACGCCCATGTGCGTGCGGTGCAGCAGCTCGACAACCGAGGAATCGATGCCTTTGGGTTCGATGTCCAGCTTCTTCCACAGCGCCTGGCGCTTTTCAGGAGCCAGCCGCAGCGTGTCGTTGGGTTGTTCGGACCAGCCGAACTGGCGCATGAAGAAATCCGCCAGCGCCCCGGCGATTTCCAGATCGCCGCGATCTCCGGTCTCCAGGTCGAAGAAGCGCGCCACTTCCCGCAGCCGCCGCGGATCGGCGATGCTGTAATCCCCACTCCTGCCGTCGGCCACCATCTTCAACGTGCGCACCAAACTGCGCCCGTGATCGGAGTGCGCCGCCACCCCGGCCGCGATCTCACGCAGCAGATTGCGCGCCGCGATGGTATCGGCGTCCGCGCCGCAGATGCCGAACTTGGCTTTTGGCGTAATGCGGCAAGGCCCCATGTGGCACAGCCGGCAACAGACGCCTTCCAAGCCGAACTTGCATTGCGGCTGCTGGCTCTTCAGACGGTCCCAGACCGTGGGAATCTGCTGGGCGGTGGCCAGCGTCACCATTTGGTTGATGGCCTGGTCGCAGGAGATTTCCTTTACGACCGTGGTGGGAGGACTGGTTGACATAAATTCGTTTCCTTGCTGAACAAATCTTCGAGAAGCGTATGAAGGATGCGACGCACGGGCGCATCGGCGGGAATCTGCCGGACGCTCATGCCGCCCGCGTCCATGGCGGCCACCGCCGGATCGAAGGGGATGACGGCCAGCAGCGGTAACCCGGTGGCCGCCACTTCGGCTTCCAGCGCCGGAGTGAGCTCGCCATTCGGTACGCGGTTGACGATCAGCCCGCGACGTTTGGCCCCCAGCGAAACTTCGTCCGCCAGCTCCGAGACGCGCCGGGCGGTGCGCACGCCGCGCACGCTCGCATCCGAGACGATCAACAGCCAGTCGAGCGCCAGCAACGTGCGTCGCGAGATATGCTCGAGCCCCGCCTCGCTGTCCACCACGATGTGCCGGTACTGTTTCGAAAGCTTGTCCAGCACGCTGCGCAAAATGTTGTTGGCGAAGCAGTAGCAGCCCTGGCCTTCGGGCCGTCCCATCACGATCAGGTCGAAGCCGGTCTGCTCGACCAGCGCTTCCTGCACGCGCAGGTCCAGGAACTCCTGCTTGGCCATGCCCTGCTTGCCGGGGATCTCGCTACGCGCGCTTTCGCGGATCGCGCCCACGGTGGCCGCATAGCTGACTCCGAGAGCTTCGTGCAGGTTGGCGTTCGAGTCGGCGTCGACGGCCAGCACCGGAGCGTCGCCGCGGGCGACCAGCCAATCAATGATGAGCGCCGCCAGCGTGGTCTTGCCCACGCCGCCCTTGCCCGTCATGGCGATAGTGTGCGGAGCCGGCATGCGTGGTCCCTAGGCTCTCTGTTGCAGCGTCGCGCTGACTTGGCCGAGTACCTTGAAAACCCGTTCCGCGTCAGCCACCGGAAGCGAACCGGTTCCGCAGGATGGCGTGATGACGGCTTGACGCAAAATAACGTCGCGGCCCAGGCCGGTCTTCGCCGCCAGGTTATCCACCAGAGCGTCGAACTTGGCCACCAGCGATTCCGCGGTCTGCGTGTGGATCTTCGCGCTGTTGGTCGGCACGATGCCCCAGGCCAGCGCCTTGCCGGATTCGATGTGGCGCTTGACGGCGTCGGGATACAGCGCGATGGATTCACCGTAGTCGAACGCGTCGAAGTTCACCAGGTCGACGCCCGCGTCGATCAGAATGGACCACTCGGTGTTGCCGCAGCAGTGTACGCCGGCCAGCGCGCCTTCCGCGTGCACGGCTTCCACCACTTCGGTCAACTTCGCCACCACGTCGTCGCGCGTCACGCTCACGTAAGTGGAGCTGCCGAAGGCCGAGAGAATCGGTTCGTCGATGAAGCAGATGATGCGATCGGCAAACTTCGAGAACTTGCGAATCTGCCAGCGGCACTTCATCGCCAGCGCCTTCACCACCACGTCGATGAATTCCGCGTTGTAGTAGATGGCGCGCTTGTTCTCGTCCACGATGGTGAGGCCGAAGCTGATGGGCCCGGTGGTCTGCACCTTCACCAGCGGGAGCTTCCCGCCGCGCGCCTCCAGGGCTTTCTCCATGGCGTAAATGCCCAGGCTGAACTCCGGCGTAATGCGGAAGTAATCCAAGTTATCGGCCAGATAGTTTTCGTAGAAGGTGGCCAGTTCCATCGAGTAGTCGCCGGTGGTGTCCAGGTACATGCGGTCTTTCACGCGGTCGATCACCACGCGCGGCAGCCCCTCGTTGTACTGGATTTCCATCTGTTCGTTGAGGCCGCGCGCGGGCAGTTGCGGCCAGAACGGCGCGCCCTTCACGTGATTGAGAATGACGCCGACGGCGTCTTCGGGAACCGGGTGCGGCAGGCTGCCGATACCGGTGGCCAGACAACGGGGTTCAAAACTCATATTGATTTCTCCATGGAACGTATGACTTGCTCAACGGCGATCATGGCCAGACCGACGATCTCTTCCGAAGCCGTGCGCGCGGCCAACGGATCGCGCCCTACAATGGCGTCGAAAATAGCGCGGCAGCCCTCCACATCCAGCGCCACCGCCGCCGGAAGCCGCGCCGTGTAGCCCAGGGCCGTGCGAAAGGGTTGGTGGATGACCGCGTTCAACTGCTGAAATAGCCGATTGTGCGAAGCGGCAATCACGGCGGCCTGAAACTGCAAATCCAGATCCACGGCCTCGTCCGTCTCGGCGCTCTTGAGCAGTGCCTCGCGGCGATCCAGGCAGTTCCGGATCTCGGTGATTTCTTCACTGGTGGCGCGCAGGGCGGCGAAGGCCGCCGCAGTCGGCTCAATGGCCAGGCGAACTTCGCAAAGGTCCCGAAGGAAGCGCGCGTCCGGTTCCAACTCCGATTGCCAGGCCAGGATGTCCGCATCCAGCAGGTTCCATTCGCCGCGCGGGCGCGAGCGCGTGCCAGAGCGCGGCCGAACCTCCAGCATCCCCTTATCTACCAATACTTTAACGGCTTCACGGAGAATACTGCGGCTGACCCCGAGTTGCTCGCACAACCCGGCTTCGTTGGGAAAAATGACGGGTGTCGAAGCCCGTTCGCCTTCGATGATGCGCAGAGCCACGGCGCGCGTGACCTTGGCGTGCAGGTTTTCCGGCGCCTTGACGCGTTCGAAGCTACGGGCGGCGGTGATCACGGTCCCAAGCTGAGCATATCATATGCTCACAAGCGCAACAAGGCACTTCCCCACCCCCACTTGGCCATCGGGTGTATAATTAAGATATGTTCATCCGCTTCTTTGCGGATTGTCGCGGGAATTTTACTCCTCCCCGCCCTGGCTGAATCCGCCGCTATTATTCAGAAGGTCTCGGGAATTCCGGTCGCCTTTGAACAAAACCGGGGCCAGGCACCCGCGCCCGCCCGATACCTGTTGCGCAGCCAAGGTTACGATAGGGGGCTGTATCTCACCCCGGACTCCGTGTTTATTTCGCCGATACAGGTGGGCTTCCGATTCGTTTCGGCGAGTGCATCCGCTACCGAGACGGCGTCGGAGCCACTTCCCGGGGTGGTGAACGTCTTCCGTGGTTCCGACTGCCTCCTCTTGGCAAACCGGTGTCCCGCGCTACGGCCGCGTGGAATTTCAGCAGATTTACCCGGGCATCTCGGTCGCTTACACGATCCGCGAAAAGCAGCTCGTCTGCCAACTCACGCTCGCGCCGGGAGCCGACCTGAGCGCCGTCAAGTTAGAAGCGCTGGGCGTGCAAAGTATCGACGGGACCGCCACCCACATGAATCTTCGGTTCTCCCGCATGACTGTGTACTTTCTCGATGGCTTGACAGCGTACGTCGCTGGTTCATCGGAGCGAGTGAGCGTTCCGGCTCGTTTTCTCCTGACCAATGGCAATACGTTCCAAATCGAGATGGATGCACCCGGCCCCGAGTCGCGACGTGAGATTGAATTCACGGTTCGTCGAAGCAGTATCGACGAGTCCAACTTCAGGGACGCCGTGGCAGGTCCTTCCGGCAGCATCTACGCTGGCGGGTTCCGTAGCCGCGCTGGGCGTAGGCCCGGCATCGACCAATGAAGGTTTGGAGCCGGCCCTTGAGATCTGCCAGTGGGACGGCATTCTGAGTCCCACGCCCTGCTCGGACGGTTTCGTGGCGAAGTTCACCGCGGCGGGAGAACTGGCGTGGATCTCCTATTTTCACGGGGTCCGCGGCGAAGTCGTCTCACACCTCAAGCTGGACTCGAAAGAGAATATCTACGCCGCCGGAGGAACGGACTCGAACGATTTTCCGGTCACCGCCGGCGCGTTGCAGACTTCTTACGCCGGCCCCACTCCGCCATTCCCAACCACCGTGTCGAGCCAGGACGTCTCCGGCGATATCTTCCTGGCCCGGCTCAACCAGGCTGACGGGCGACTGGTATTCTCGACGTTTCTGGGCGGCCCCGAAGCGGAATGGGCCTCCAATCTTCGCCTGGATGCGGCCGGAAACGCTTACGTATTTGGCCCGGGCGCATCCGGCACGCCGGTAACCGCCGGCGCGATGCGCGCCACGCCATCCTGCCCGCGGTGCGACGTGGACTACGTGGCCAAAGTGGACCCTTCGGGCGCTCACCTGATCTACGCCACGTATCTGGAGGCAGGCCCCATGGCGGCAGACGTGGACGCGGCCGGTTCGGTCTACTTCGCAGGCACCGCCAATGCGGGAGAACTCCGGCCCACGGCGGATGCCTATCAAACGACTCCGGCCGAAAACGGCGACGGGTTCGTGGCGAAACTCACTAAGGATGGTACCGCGCTCGATTACGCCACCTACATCGGCGGTGTCGATTACGACTACGCCAGCGACCTGGTGGTCGATTCCCAAGGCAGCGCCTGGGCCTTTGTGGTGACCTGGATCAACAGTCAATGCTGCGGTAACTCACGGTATCGACTTGTCAAGCTCGATTCGCGCGGCTCGCGCATCCTGGTTGAGAGTAACGGGGGAGAGGTGCCCATGGTCGTCGATGCCCAGGACAACCTGTGGGTTTCCGCATGGCCACCGAGTACCGCGTTGGCTCCGACAAGCGGCGCGTTACTCGCGAAGGACTGCGGCCAGGGCATGATAGCGAAGCTCACGTCCGATTGGAGGCTGCTGTTCGCCACATATCCAGCGAAGAGCATTTACAGTCTCGACTGCGAACGGCGCTCCGCTGCTGAGGACCTCGCCGGGCGTAGCCGTCCTGGACCTCTCCGCGCCTGCACCACCCGTACTCGGGTGTGTGGTCAACGCGGCTAGTTGGGCCGATTCCTACATCGCGCCCGGCCAGATCGTCACACTGTTTGGCAAGGGCTTGGGACCCGAACAGGGTGTGGCATACACATTGGGAAACGATGGGCGGCTGGGCACATCCCTCGCTGGTACGCGCGTCCTGTTTGATGGAGTCGCCGCGCCGCTACTCTACGCGCAGGCCGAACAAGTGAACGCCATCGTACCATTTGGTATGAAAACGGACGCCCTGGTTGCGGCTGCTGTTGAGTACCAGGGCCAAGCCGTCGCCACGAAGTCCATGGGCACTCGATAGGTCCGCCTTCGCCTTCTTCACGCTGGATGGCTCAGGGAAAGGGCAAGCCGCGGCATTCAACCAAGACGGGACTCTGAATTCGCCAACCAATCCAGCCAGGCTCGGATCGGTTGTCAGCCTGTGGGGAACCGGGGCCGGGCAGACGACGCCGGCAAGCGTCGACGGCGCAATTACCGGAAGCGATCTTCCCAGAGTTCGAAGCTACCGTCAAGTTAGGGGTGACGCCGGCGACGATACTCTACGCGGGAGCCGCGCCTGGCATGGTGGCCGGCGTTACGCAAGTCAACATCCGGATTCCATCCGATTACTCGGACACGCGCTTCCCGCTGACAGCGCTTCCCGTCGGCGTGACCGTCGGCGGGAGCACCGGTATAGCGTTCGCGACCATCGCCGTGAAGTGAACAGCGGCTCAGGCCTTCAGCCACTTTTCGAGGGTGCGTTGGATGGCGCGGAACCATTCCAGGCGCTCGCTTTGCCCGTTGTCGAGGAGCGAAGTGCCGGCGCGGTACGCCGCGGCCCAGGTGTTCGATGCCGGCTTCCAAGTCGAGGATGACGTAGGTCCCGCTCGCCTCAGCGCGCCAGCAAATCGCGCAGCGTGACGCCCACCAGCGCCAGAGTCAGCCCGATCATGATCACCACGCTCACCCACGCGATCAGGTTGTAGGTCCGCGAGTTGCGTCCACTCCTTCATGATCGATTCCTTGTTGACCAGCAGGATCATGAAGATCAGCACGAACGGCAGCAGCACGCCGTTGACGACCTGCGAGAACAGGATCATCTTCACCAGCGGGAATTGCGGCAGCAGCACCACGGCCGCGCCCAACCACGATCAGCAGCGTGAACAGCCAGTAGAAGATGGGCGCTTCGCCGAAACGGCGGTTCACGCCGCGACTCGAAGCCCAGTCCTTCGCAGACCGTGTAGGCCGTGGAAAGCGGCAGGATGCAGGCGGCGAACAGCGACGCGTTGAACAGCCCGGCGCAGAACAGCAGATAGGCATACTGGCCGAACGGCTTCAGGCCGAGCGCGGCGTCGGTGGCGTCGTCGATGTCGCGCGGCGCGACTCGTCCAGATGGCGCCGGCGCAGGCCACGATGATGAAGAACGCGATCACCGACATGACGATGCAGCCGACGATCACCTCGATGCGCGACTCTCGGCGTACTCCTTGGCCGTGATGCCCTTTTCCACCACCGCCGCCTGCAGGTAGAACTGCATCCAGGGCGCGATGGAGGTGCCCACCATGCCGATGAGCATGGCGATGTAACCCGGATCGCAGCATCAGCACCGGACGCACGCTGTAGATGGCCGCCTCCTTCCAGTCCGGCTTCACCAGAACGCCCGAGATGATGTAGCAGACGTAGATCACGCAGGCGAACAGAAACACCTTCTCCACGCTGTGATAGGTGCCCTTGACGACCAACAGCCAGACGACGCAGGCCGCCAATGGGCACCGAAATGTAGCGGCTGACGTGAAACAGTTCCAGCGAACTGGCGATGCCGGCGAAATTCGCCATCACGTTGGTGAGGTTGGCGAGCACCAGCGCCGCCATCATGAGGAACGTGGTGCGCAGGCCGAACTCTTCGCGAATGAGATCGGAAAGGCCCTTGCCCGTCACCGCGCCCATGCGCGAGCACATCTCCTGCGTCACGATGAGCAGGACGGTGATCGGCAGCAGCGTCCACAGCGGCAGGTAGCCGTACTTGGCGCCGGCCTGGGAATAGGTGTAGAATGCCGCCGGCGTCGTTGTCCACCATGGCGGTGATGAAGCCCGGCCCGATGACCGAAAAGAAGACCAGCGATGTGGTAGCGAAGCCGTCTTCAGCATGGATCGCGCCGCCCCTGGTGGAGTCCCGTCACTTCTGCCTCAACACGGAGATGATGTCGTCGGCGGTGATCACACCGGCCAGCTTTCCCTCCTGGTCGAGAACCGGCAGCGTCAGCAGGTTGTACTTGTCGAAGAATTCCGTCACGCGATTCTGCTTCGCGTTCACTGAGACGTGCAGCAGCGGGTCCGCCGACAGTTCGCGCAGCGGCGTCACGCCGGTAGCCACGAACAGCCGCGCCAGCGGGACGGCGCCGGTCAGGCGCTCGTCGGCGTCGACCAGCAACAGCGTGTTCAGGGTCTCGAGCAGATCCTCGTGCCCCTTGAGCGCCGCCACGGCGTCGTCCACCGTGGCGCTCGGCATGCAGGGCCACGTACTCGGTGTTCATCATGCCGCCGGCCGTGTCTTCGTCGTATTCGAGCAGTTCGCTGACCTCGGCCTTGGGCTCCGTCTCCATCTCGTCGAGAATCTCGGCGGACTTCTCGTCCTCCAGTTCGGCCAGCACGTCGGCCGCCTCGTCCGGCGCCATCTCCTCGACGATGTCGGCGGCTTTGTCGGTTTCGAGCGATTCGAGAATGCTGGCCTGGATATCGGGCTCGACTTCCGACAGCGCGTCGGCCGCGACTTCGCTGTCGATGGTCTCGAAGATCGCTTCGCGGTCCTCCGGGCTCAGGTCCTCGACGATGTCGGCCAGGTCGGCCGGGTGCATATCTTCCAGCGGCATGGTGCGAGATGTTGAGCCGCAGACGGCGTTGCGGATCGGGCTCGACGATGTTACAGAACTCCCAGCGGATGGAGTTGGGAGGAATGATCCCTGCAGCTGACGAATCCAGCGCGGAGGCAGCACACCCTGCAGCAGCCGCCGGAAAATGCTGCGCACGCCGATATCCACGTCCGAGACCCACAGGACGTCATGCTCGTCCTCGCGGCGGATCTCGAAGGTGACGATCGGTCACGCGCACCACCTTGCGCCCTTGCGCGTCGATCATCTGCTGGTCGAGCAGATCGCGCACCATGCGCAACATGTACTCGTCGCCGTGATGAGGGGTGAGGTTCTCGTCGCGCAGGTAGACGCCGTCGAGCGAAATGGAAGCGACCTGATCGTGGCGGACCGTGAGCCAGGCCCATCCGCCACCCACCAGAAACCGGTCCACGCGAACCGGGTGGACCAAGGGAACCAGCGCGGCGTCTTTCACGCGCCCGATGCGCCGGCGCTTGAGATCGTACACCTTGAGCCCAAGAAGTTCGGTGAGGAACAGGTGGCTCTCAGGCATCGAAAAACGTCCGTTTCCATACTTAACGAAGCGAGCGCCCCACGGGCGTTAATCGAAGTGGTACCGTCTCGGGTGCGCTCTACATTCCTAAGCCGTTCTTTTCCACTATGACGCATCCGGCGCGCGGCCCGCAAGCAAAATTTCAGCAATCGCCGCCGCGCAGCGCCAACCGTTTCCCACACTGCCCGCCGCAGTTGCGCGGAGCTGCGGAGCCATTCGCCGCACTCTCGCAAAACACGCCCCACAGCGCGGAGGATGATTGGTGATGGCGGGCCGAACTGGGCATGTCGCGCCCGAATCATGCCGGCACGGCCGCGGACGGGTTACGGACGCATCCACCGTTCATGAGAGAATAAGGGCAGAGAAATTGGTGTGCCCGCCCGTTCCAAAAATCCGCGCAAAGCTTTCCTCGTTCGAGTCCTGCTGAATCCCGTCGGCAAGTTCCTGCTGATCTTTGGGGTGTGCGCGGGAACTCTGTTGTTATTGACCGCCACCTGGTGGTACATGAAATATGCGCGCATGATCGACGAAAAGCTGCGCGGCGGAGCGTTCACTTCCACGTCGATGATCTTCGCGGCGCCTCGCGTGGTCACACTGGGCGACGAAACATCTGTCGAGGAGATCGCCAAACAACTCGGCGCCAGCGGCTACACCGAAGCGCGCAATAATCGCCTGGGCTGGTATCATCGCCGGCCGGATGGCATTGAAGTCTTCCCGGGCCCGGATTCCTATTTCGAGCAGGAAGCCGGCGTGGTCAAGTTTAACGGTTCGCGCGTCTCGCAGATCGTTTCGCTGCGCGACAACACCGAGCGCACGCAATATCTGCTCGAGCCCGAACTGATCACGAACCTGTTCGACCGCAATCGCGAAAAGCGCCGCCTGGTGCGCTTCGCCGACATTCCCAAGGTGCTGGTGAACGCCATCATCTCGGCCGAAGACAAGCGCTTCTTCATCCATTCCGGCTTCGATCCCATTCGCATTCTCAAAACGGTATACACCGATATCGAGAAAGGCCGCCTGTACGGCGCTTCCACGCTTAGCATGCAGCTAGCGCGCGGGTTAGTGCTCACACAGGAGAAGACCTGGCGACGCAAGGCCGCCGAAGCGCTGGTCACCATGCACCTGGAGGCCAAGCTCACCAAGGAAGAGATCTTCGAGTATTACGTCAACCAGGTGAACCTGGGACGCCGCGGCACTTTCGATATCTGCGGCTTCGGACAGGCCGCGCGCGCTTACTTCGCCAAGGATCTCAAGGACATCACCCTACCCGAGGCAGCCATGCTGGCGGGCATGATCCAGCGGCCCAGCTACACGAATCCCATCCGCTGGCCGGAGCGCGCGCGCACCCGCCGCAACATGGTGCTCGGCTTGATGCGGGAGAACGGCTACATCACCGACAAGGAATACGAAATGGCCGCGGCGACGCCGCTCGCGCTGGCTCCGGGCGGCATCGAATCCACCGACGCTCCCTATTTCGTGGACCTGGTGAACGATAATCTCCAGGAGCAATTTCAGGATCACGATTTTCAGGCGCATTCCTACCGCGTTTACACCACGCTCGACATGAACCTGCAGCGCGAGGCCGCCGCCGCCGTGCAGATGGGCCTCAAGGAAGTGGATGAGGCCATCAACCGCCGCCGAAAGCGCAGCCTGCAACCTATCCCGGACCCGCAGGTCGCCCTGGTGGCACTCGATGCGGAAACCGGCGAGGTCAAGGCGTTGGTGGGCGGGCGCAACTACGGCGTGAGCCAGTTAGATCACGCGCTGGCCAAACGGCAACCGGGTTCTTCGTTCAAACCGTTTGTTTACGCGGCCGCTTTGAACACGGCGCTCGAAGGTGGACCCAAGATCCTTACGCCGCTCAGTACCGTGTCGGACGAGCCCACCACGTTCTGGTACGACGGCAAACCTTACGAACCCGTCGAACTTCAAGAACGAGTATCACGGCACGGTCACGCTGCGCCAGGCCATCTCCAAATCCATGAACGTGCCCACCGTGAAGATCGCCGAAGAGGTGGGCTATGAGGCGGTGGTCGAGTTGGCGCGCAACGCGGGGATGAACCTCCACATCAAGCCGACGCCCGCCGTGGCGTTGGGCGCCTATGAAGTCACGCCGCTGGAGATCGCGGGCGCCTACACCATCTACCCGAACCGCGGCGTTTACCTGAAACCGAACTGGATCAAGATCATCCGCGACGAAGGCGGCAAGACCATCTTCACCGCGAAGCCGGATAGCCACCCCGTGCTCGACCCGCGGGTGGCCTACATGATGGTGAACATGCTGGAGGAGGTCCTGCGCACCGGGACCGGCGCGGGCGTGCGCTCGCGCGGCTTCCTGCTGCCCGCCGCCGGCAAGACCGGCACCTCGCACGACGGCTGGTTCGCCGGCTTCACCTCGAAGCTCATCTGCGTGGTATGGGTGGGTTTCGACGACAATCGCGAACTCAATCTGGAAGGCGCGCACTCGGCGCTGCCCATCTGGACCGAGTTCATGAAACGCGCTCACCAATACCGCGAGTATCGCGGCGTGCGAGATTTCGCGGCCCCCGATGGGGTGGTCAGCGTCGAGGTCGATCCCGCCACCGGTCAGCTCGCTTCGCCGAGTTGCCCCGGAGTCCGAACCGAGGTGTTCATCGCCGGCACGCAGCCGGTGGAAGTTTGCCGTCTACATGGTTCGGGCCGTGATTCCTCAACGCTGGTGGCCGGATGGGATGCCGGCGCGAGAGCGGCGCCGGGCGACGTCGCCGCGGCTCCCGCGGGCGCCGGCGACCCGAGCAAGGAAGCCGGCGGCGCACGCAGACCGTGGCGCAAGCCGCAAGCCAGCGCACCCGTGCAGGCACAGGCCCCGCCACGACCCGAAAAAAGGGGCATCTTCCGCCGGTTGTTGGATATATTTAGATGAGTTAGATGAGACGGATCTCCAGGAGGACAACCATGCTGACGGCTGGCCTGCTGTTGCTCGTTCACACACTTTTCGCGCAGCCCGGACCCGCGCCGCCGAATCGCGCGCTGGGGGCCGAAACGCGCGGCGATATCATGATGGCTCGCAAGATGTACCGCGAGGCCATCGAAACCTATCGCGAAGCGCCGGCCGATTCCGCGGTCGTCGCAAACAAGATGGGCATCGCCTATCATCAATTGACGGACCTGGGCGCCGCCAAGCGGTGCTACGAGCGCGCCGTCAAGCTCAATCCCAAGTACGCCGAGGCGATCAACAACCTGGGAACGGTGCATTATGCCCGCCGCGACTACCGGCGCGCCATCCATTATTATAAGAAGGCTCTCGAATTCACGCCCAATTCCGCCTCGATTTACAGCAACCTCGGCACGGCTTACTTCGCTCGCCGCAACTACAAATCCGCCGTCCAGAGCTGGGAAAAGGCTATGTCGCTGGATGCCGAGGTGTTCGAGCACAGAAGCTCGCAGGGCGTTCTCTTGCAGGAGCGCACGGTCGGCGAGCGCGCCAAATTCCACTATCACATCGCCAAACTCTATGCCAAAGCCGGACTCAACGATCGGGCTCTGCTCTATATGCGCAAGTCCATCGAAGAGGGATTTAGGGAAAAGAAGAGGTTTCTTGAAGACGCTGAGTTCGCCCCCTTGCGGGAACTGCCCGAGTTCAAGGAGATCCTGGCTTTGGAGTCGCGTGTATTCTAAACACGGCGTCCAATGTGATGGCGGGTCCGCTTCCTCACGGTCGCGGCTCAGATCCGGCGTCCGAGCCGCGACCGTGAGAGAAGCGGTTTCAGAGATCCGCGATGAATTCGGACGCTGTGTTCAGATTCGCGCTGGCGGCGGTTCTGCTCTGGGCGCTGGTGGGATGTTCGCGCTCGCCGGCCCACCCCGAGCGCATGGCTGTTTTCGCCTTTGAAAACCTGACCGGGGATAGCTCGCTCGATTGGGCTTCCCGCGCCGCGGCCGAATACATGGTCGACTCACTGGCGGGATCGAAGACGCTTTGCGCGGTTCTGGCGGGATCGAACGACGATCTTTGGAACGCCCGCGCAACGCGCGCCCTGCGGGGCTACTTCTCGGTGGTGAATGGCCGCATGTACCTGGCGGCCCAGGTGGAAGATACCGCGCGTTCGCGCACGGTGGCCAACTTCGCGGTGGACGGCCCCGCGTCGAATGGCGTGCTGCCGCTTGCCGGGCAATTGGTCCGGCGCCTGGACGCCGCGGTTACCCCATCGCGCGCGCGCGATGCAGGGGCCTGGAAAGCTTACGTCGAAGCGCTCGCGCACACTCCGGCCGAAGCCGCTCCTCTGCTGGAGCGCGCCTTGTCCATCGATCCGGATTTCGCGCCCGCGATTTTCATCCTGGCTCGCCTGCGCGCCGCCATGGGCGACCGCGCGGCGGCGAACAAGGTGGTGGACGACGCTTTATCGCGCCGCTCGCAGTTCAGCCAGATTCACGCCGCCAAGCTCGACCTCATCGCCGCGTCGCTCGGCGCCGATCCGCTCACCCGCTTCCGCGCGTTGTCCCGGCTGGCCACGCTGGTTCCGGCCGACTCGGACCTGGCGCGCGAAACCGCCGAAGCCGCCACCGCGGCGCGCGACTACCCGGCCGCCGTGCGCTGGTACGAACGCGCCGCCCAAACCGAACCGTCCTACGGAGTTCTCTGGAATCAACTGGGTTACGCCCAGGCCTATCTCAAGGACCTTAAGGGCGCCGTTGATGCCATCGAACATTACCGGCGGCTGGCGCCCGCCAGCGCGAATCCGGAGGATTCGCTCGGCGACGTGCACTTCTATTTGGGACGATTCGCCGGCGCCGAACAGCACTACCTGGCCGCCTACGGCAAGGACCCGAAGTTCCTTGCGGGCGGCACATTGTTCAAAGCGGCGCAGGCCCGCCTGATGCTTCGCGACATGGCCGCGGCCGATGCATTGTTCGAAAGGTACGCCGCCGCACGCCGCCTGGCCGGCGACCCGGCCATTGAGTTCACACGCGCTCAATGGGAATACTTGAGCGGGAAGCGCCGGGAGGCCATTGCCCGGCTGGAACCGTTGGCCGCGTCCCTGCCGCGCGCCGCCATCCAATTGGTAGTCTGGCACCTCGACATGGGCGACCGGGACGCCGCACGGGCGGCAGCCGCCAAAGCGCCCCAGGCCGCCACGGCGCCGGACGGCGAACTTCTCTTGATGGCACGCTTCCTCGCCGAGCCGCCCGCTTCCTCGAGCGAATGGGCGCTGCGCGCCGAGCGCGTCTTTCCCTCGCCCGCGCAGACCGGCGTGAAGGAATATGCCCTGGCTTACGCGCTTTTATTTTCCAAGGAGTATGGCGCCGCCGCGCTGGTTTTGAAAGAGATCGTTCCGCACTCCGGCCCCGGCTCCAGCGATAACGCCCCGGCGCTCTATGGCTGGGCGCTCGCCGAAACGGGACATAAGCGGGAAGCCGCCCCGTGGCTCGAAGTCTTTCCGATCCCCCTGCCGAACGGTTTTTCGCTCTTCGCCTGCCTAACCTATCCGCGGCAGCTTACGCTGCGCGCCGGTTCTTGAGCCAAGCTAAACACGGCGGCGCAAGTGGTTGAGCCGCTTGCTGACCGCGCGGCTCGGTAAGGGCTGCCGCTTCAACGTCAAGCTTCCGAGCCGCGATCGTGAGGGAGCGGAATTCGGGCGCCGTGTTTATTTCTTGAGGCCGTCGTAGGCGTGCCGGTCGAAGGTGGTTCCCAGCGACTGGTTGTAGAGGCTGGTCAGCCCCAGCCCCGCACGAAGATCTTCCTCGAAATCGTGTAGTTCTTTGAGCTGGGAGGCGAGCGCCGGCTGGCGCGCGCCGGTGGATGTTTCGAGGAATTTCTGGAAGCCGCCGTCAACCAGCACGGCGATCTCTCCTTGGATCTCGATGCCGGCGTGGAGAATGGCGTCCTCCACCACCAGCGCGGCGCAGGCTCCGCGCCGCAGGCGGGCGCGAGAGGCCTCCAGCCGTTCGACGCTGAATCCCATGCGTTTCAGATTCCCCAGGCGCTCTTCAAAAGTGGGGTTGTGTGGCCGCTTTCTGCGGAAGAACATGCTTTTACTATAATGCCTTAGTGCCGTATCTACTATCGCTCGACGAAGGCACTACCAGCGCGCGCGCCGCGCTCTACGATGGCGAAGGCCGGCGCCTGGCCATGGAAACGGCGCCCATCCAGTGCTTCTATCCTCAGGACGGATGGGTGGAGCAGGACGCCTCCGGAATCTGGCACGCCCAACTCGACGCCGCCGTCCGCGTGCTCGCCGCGGTGCGCGTGAGCGCGCGGGAGGTGGCCGCCATCGGCATCGCCAATCAGCGGGAAACCACCATCGTCTGGGACCGCTCCACCGGCAAGCCCATTGCCCCGGCCATCGTCTGGCAGTGCCGGCGAACCGCCGAGGCCTGCCGTGAAATCGCCGCCTCACCGGCCGGAGAACGGATTACCGCCTTGACCGGGCTGGTGGTCGATGCATACTTTTCGGCGAGTAAGATTGGTTGGATTCTCGATCGCATCCCGGGCGCGCGCGAACGCGCTCGCTCGGGCGAACTGCTGTTCGGTAACGTGGACACCTGGCTCATCTGGAACCTGACCGGAGGGCGTGTCCACGCGACCGATCCCACCAACGCCTCCCGGACCATGCTGCTGAATCTCGAAAGCGGGGAATGGGACCACGAACTACTGAAAATCTTCGACGTGCCGCGCGCCATGTTGCCCGCCATCGTTCCATCCAGCGGCATCCTGGGCGAGAGTGAGGCGGCCTGGTTCGGCGCGCCCATCCCGATCGGCGGCGTGGCCGGGGATCAGCAGGCGGCGCTGGTCGGCCAGGCGGTGTTCCGCCCCGGCTTGTCCAAGAATACGTATGGTACCGGCTGTTTCGCCCTCCTGCACAACGGCGCGCGCATGCCCGTCTCCCGCCACCGCTTGCTGAGCACCCGCGCCGCCTCCACGGACCATTCGGCACGGTTCGCCATCGAGGGCAGTATTTTCGTGGGCGGGGCGGCCGTGCAGTGGCTTCGTGACCAGCTTGGGTTGGTGGTGACGGCGGCTGAAACGGAAGCCGTGGCCGCCACGGTGGGCGGCACGGGAGGCGTTTACCTGGTCCCGGCCTTCGTCGGGCTGGGCGCTCCGCACTGGAATCCGGACGCCCGCGGCCTGCTCTGTGGCATCACTCGCTCCACCTCGAGGGCGCACCTGGTGCGCGCCGCGCTGGAGAGCGTGGCCTACCAAACCGTGGATCTGATCCAGGCCATGGAAGCCGACGCGGGCCAGCGGTTGAAGGAACTCCGGGTGGACGGCGGTGCCGCTAACAACAATTTTCTCATGCAGTTCCAGGCGGACATCCTGGATCGCCCCATCGTGCGCCCGGCCGACGCCGAGACCACTGCGCTGGGGGCCGCTTACCTGGCCGGCTGGGCCGCCGGGCTATGGAAATCGGTCTCGGAGCTCGAATCGTTCTGGCAAGTACAGCGCACCTTCGAACCTTGCATGACGGCCACCTGTCGTGACGATTTGCTGGACGGCTGGCGGTCGGCGCTACGGCGCGCGATCTACTCCGCCTAAGCGATTTCTACGCCCTCGCCTAAAGCCGAAGGCGCCGAACGCCGATGTAACCGCATAGGGAATTGCGAGGATTTGTGCCCGGTTCCAGTGTCCCGTCGGAGGACTGATGCCTTTCAACGTCAATTCGCGTGTTTGGACCTGGATCTCCGTTCCACCGGCGTTGCTCACTTCGTTGCTGGCCGTGTCCCTGCTCGGTGTTGACCAGCGTCAGTCCATGCTAGTGGTCTGTACCTGCATGCTCGGGGTTTCCCCGGTGCTGCTGTTCCACGCCTACCGGCGCGATCTGCGGGAGCGCAAGGCCGCCGAGTCCGCCCTTCGCGAAAGTGAGGACCGCTACCGGCGATTAGTTGAGTTGAATCCGAACGCCATCGCCGTCGAAGCCGGGGGCAAGATCCGCTACATCAATTGCGCAGGCTTGAAACTGCTGGGCGCCGCCTCGCCGGAAGAGGTTTTGGGGAAGCCGCTCGACGCCTTCGTCCACCAGAACAGCCGGAATGCCTTGGCCAACCACATGGAGCGCAGCCGGACTGTGGCGGTGCAAGGGCCGCTCAGCGAGGGGAAGTTCCTGCGGTTGGACGGCCATTCCATCGACGTGGAAATCGCCACCATCCCCTTCGCCTACGACGGTAAACCAGCGGTGCAGGTGATTCTTCACGACCTGAGCGACAGGAAGCGCGCCGCGGCGCGTCTGCGCCATTCCGAACTTCGCTATAAGCGGCTGTTCGAAAACATGCTCGAGGGTGTCTATCAGAGTTCGGCCGACGGACGGATCATCTCCGCCAACCCGGCTTTGATCGAGATGCTGGGCTACAGCTCCGAGGAAGAATTTGCCCAGGTCGACGTGGGCGGTAATCTGTACGCCGCCCCCCAGCAGCGCAAGAACCTGCTTCACCGTCTGGAACGGGATGGCATGTTGCGCAATGCCGAACTGGTGCTGCGGCGCAAGGACGGCAAGCTGATCACCGTGCTGGATAGCTGCCGCGTGGTGCGGGACGAGCAGGACCGCGTCATGTACTACGAAGGCACTTTGACCGACATTACCGATCGTAAGAAAGCCGAACAGGAACTGGTGCGGCACACCCACGAACTGGAGGAGGCCCGCCGAAAGCTCATCGCGCAGTCCAAGGAACTGATCCGGGCACGCGACGAGGCGCTACAAGCGGATCGGATAAAGTCCGAGTTCCTCGGCAATATCAGCCACGAGATTCGCACGCCCATGAACGCGGTCATCGGCATGACTCGTTTGCTGCTCGATACTCCCCTCACCAGCGAGCAGCGCGAGCATGCCGGCTGCGTTCTGCAAGCCGCCGATTACTTACTTGAAGTGATCAACGACATCCTGGATCTTTCCCGCCTGGAGGCCCGCAAGGAGATCCTGGCGGAAGAGCGGTTCCAGTTGCGCGCCGGTATTCAGGAAGTGCTGCACTCGCTCGCCAAGGAAGCCGAAGGCAAGGGACTGGATCTAGCCTGCCTGATTCAGAACTCGGTGCCGGATACGCTTTACGGAGATCCGCGGCGGCTGCGCCGCGTGCTATCGCACATCTTGGGCAACGCCATCAAATTCACCGAGCAGGGGCAGGTGCTCATCCAAGCCAGCCAATTGGAGGCAGGCCCCGCGGAGGTCACTGTACGCTTCGAGGTGAGCGACACCGGAATCGGGATTCCAACCGAGGCGCTCGGGCGCATTTTCGAGCCGTTTTCCCAAGTGGACGGGTCGGCTTCGCGCCGCTACAGCGGCACCGGCCTCGGCCTGGCGCTTTCGAAGAAACTGGTCGAGCGCATGGGCGGCGTCATCGGCGTAAGCAGCCGCGAGGGCGAGGGGTCCATCTTCTGGTTCACTCTGCGTTTGCGGACCGCTCCCCTTGAGCGGAAGATGCGGGAAGACTGCCCACGGCCGGAAACGCCGGCGGCGCAGCCGGCGATGCCACTTCCCCATGCCGGTGCCCGGAACGCCCTTTTGGCCGAAGACAACGCGGTGAACCAGAAGGTGGCGAAGTTTCTGCTCGAAAAGCTGGGTTACAGCGTGGACATCGCCACGAACGGCGTGGAGGTCCTCGAAAAGATGGCCGAGCGATCCTACGATTGCGTTCTCATGGATTGCCAAATGCCGCAGATGGACGGTTTCGCGGCCACCGGGGAAGTCCGCAAACGGGAAGGCGATTTCCTGCACACACCGATTGTCGCCATGACGGCGCACGCCATGGAGGGCGATCGAGAGCGGTGCATCGAGGCCGGCATGGACGAGTATGTGAGCAAGCCCATCAGCGTCGAAAGGCTGCGGCAAGCCTTGGAGCGCGCCGAGTCGGCCGCCAGCAACGCCAGCCACGCGCCCGTGCGCAACGCCTGACTCCTTACCGCCGGAGCGCGACCCGCGCCGGTGTAGACTATTAGTGAGGACAGACACACATCATGCGTGGAAACGACACGGTCATCACTCACCTGAATGCGGCGCTGGAACACGAATTGGGCGCCATCTGCCAGTACATTCTGCACTCGGAAATGTGCCACAACTGGGGCTATCACAAGCTAGGCGCCTACATCAAGAAACAGGCCATCGACGAAATGAAGCACGCCGAGGGACTGGTGGAACGTATTCTGTTCCTGGACGGCCAGCCGAATCTTGCCGTGGTGCCGCCCATCCACTTGGGGATGAGCGTGCAGGCGCAACTGGAAAACGACCTGGCCGATGAGCTCGGCGCCGTGAAGGACTACAACGAAGCCGTCGCCGCCTGCGCCGCGGCCGGCGATAACGGTACGCGCGAGCTGTTCGAGAAGATGGTGAAGGACGAAGAACAGCACGCGGATTTCCTGGAAGCCCAGCTCGGGATGGTGAAAGAAATTGGTCTCCCGAATTACCTGGCCCAGCAGATGGACGGCGCCGGCCACTAGAAAACGCGGACTCGCCCTGCCTAGCTGGGCGGCTGGAACGGTTCGTCCGCGCTGCCGCCGTAGATATCCGGCACCTTTCCGCCCATAGGCCTGAGATAGGCGGCCAATTGCCCACGGTGGTGCACCGAGTGCCGCACCATGAACGAGAGATAGCCGACCGCCGGCAGGTTATAGACGCCGAAAAAGTCCATGGGTTGAGCCCACTTCGCGGCATCAATCTTCTTTACCTTCTCCCAGAGCGGCGTCACGTTGGCTTGGTACCATTCCACGATCCGCGCGCCACTGGTCAGGCCGGCGGGCCGGGTGGCCTCTTCCATTCCGAACGCGCCCTTGAGCAGGCTGTCCAGAAACCAGCATTCCGAACTGACGATGTGCCAGGCCAGGTCCAAAGCGTTCTTGGACTTCGGGTCGGGAGCGTAATCCTCGCGGCCCGCCGGCATGGCGGCGATGACGCGCGAAGTGATTCCCAGCTCGGAACAACAGACCTCCGCGTAGTGCTCCATCAGGAACTTCGCTTGTTCTGGTTGCATTCGCTTGTCCTCTCTGTTGCGTTCATCGACTGCTATGTTGTCCCATTGTATCTGACGCATGATGAAACGAGTTGTCCGCTACATGCTGGTGGTCACCGCCATCGCTTTGATTTACGCGGCCTGGGTGATGATCGGCCGTTACGTCGAGAACCGGCGTCTGGTAGGCGGCGACCAACGCCGCCGGGCCGTCGCCATGCAGGCTCTGCCGCCGGGCTTGAGCGGGTCGGAGCTGAAGATCGTGCAGTTCTACGCCGTGCCGGCCGAGTTGCGGCAGGGAGAGAAGGCCCAGATCTGCTACGGCGTCCTGAACGCCAAGTCCGTGCGCATCGAGCCGGACATCGAGAGGCTATGGCCCTCGCTCAACCGGTGCTTCGAGATCGCTCCACGCACCACCACACGGTATACGCTCACGGCGGAAGGTCAGGACGGCCGTCTGGTCTCGGAGTCTTTCGTCCTGCGGCTGGGGCGGTGAGCCGGGACTGTAATCGGCACCATGGCGATTCCGGTATAGTAATAAAGGCGCGCGAGCGCGATTAATCCGGATAATGAGGTTCTATGGATCGAAGGTACTTCCTGATGAGTTCCGCGATGGGCATGGCCGCGCGAAGGGCCGTGGCGAGCCCCAACGACACCGTTCGGGTGGCCTGCGTGGGCGTGCGCGGTCAGGGCCGCAGCCATATCAATGCCTACTCGAAGATGCCCAACGTCGAGATCGCCGCGCTGTGCGACATCGATGAAAGAGTTTTGAACGAACGGCTGCAGATGGTGGAGAAGATGGGCAAGAAACGGCCCGCGGCCTTCACCGACATCCGGAAGTTGCTCGAGGACAAGACCATTGACGCGGTTTCCATCGCCACGCCCAACCACTCGCACACACTGCAGACCATTTGGGCGCTCCAGGCCGGTAAGGACGTCTACGTCGAGAAGCCCTGCTCGCACAATGTTTTCGAGTCAAGGCAGATTGTCGCGGCCGCGCGCCACTACAATCGCCTGGTGCAGCACGGCACCAACAGCCGTTCCACGGTGGCGTTGCGCGAGGCCGTGGAGAAACTTCGCGAGGGTGTCATCGGCGACGTCTACATGGCCCGCGGGTTGTGCTACAAGTGGCGCAACACGATCGGCCACAAACCCGAGGTTCCGGTCCCGGCAGGCGTGCACTACGACATGTGGCTGGGTCCGGCGCCCGTGCGCCCCTTCACCGAGAACCGCTTCCACTACAACTGGCATTGGTTCTGGGATACCGGCAACGGCGATTTCGGCAACCAGGGTATCCACGAAGTCGACATCTGCCGCTGGGGTCTGGGCGTGAAGTCTCCCAGCAAGATCTCTGGCATCGGCGCCAAAGTCATGTTCGACGACGATCAGGAAACGCCCAACGTTCTGACCGCCAGCTACGAGTTCGACGAAGGCGGCAAGAAGAAGCTCATGGTGTTCGAAGTACGCCACTGGATCTCGAACCACGAGGGCGGTATCGGCGGCGACAAGCCCGGCAACACCGTCGGCAACATCTTCTATGGCTCGAAGGGGTACATGGTGATCGACGGCTACGGTAAGTACTGGACATACCTCGGCAAGGAACAGCAGCCCGGACCGGCGCGCTCGGAAGGCGGCAGCAACTGGGGTAACTTCATCGCGGCTTTGCGCTCGCGCAAGCAGGCGGACCTGAATGCTCCCATCGAAGAGGGCGCCTTGTCGTGCACGCTCATGCACCTGGCAAACGTCTCCTACCGGTTGGGCCGCACGCTGCATTACGACGGCGCCACCATGAAATGCCAAGGTGACGCGGAGGCCAACAAGATGCTCACGCGCGTCTACCGCAAGCCCTACGTGGTCCCGGAGAAATTCTGATGAGACGGCGACAGTTCCTTGCCGCTGCCCCCCTTCTCCCCGTGGCATTAAGGGGGCAGCCCGAAGCAGGTTTCGTGTCTCTGTTCGACGGCCGCACGCTGGACGGCTGGTCGATTCGCGAAGGTCCGGAGTCGGCGTTCTATGTTTCCGACGGCGACATCGTGGTCCACGAAGGCTCCGGTTTTCCAACCTGGCTGCGGTTCCGCCAGGCAATACGAGAATTTCGATTTCCGCTGCGAGTTCTTCGTCAAAGGCTGGATCGATTCCGGCATCTACCTGCATGCGCCCGAGCACGGCCGCAATACCGAGACCGGGATGAAGATCAACATCTTCCACAAACAGGACGAGAAGATGCTGCCCGAGTCGATGGGTTCGGTATTTCCGCTGGTTCCGCCGCTCAAAGTGAACGTGCGCAACGAAGGCCAGTGGAACACCATGCGCATCCTGATGGACTGGCCCTCGTTGAAAGTCTGGACCAACGGCGAACTGGTGCAGGACCTCAACGTCGAGTCCATTCCGGAGTTGCGCTACCGGTTGCGGAGCGGTTATCTCGGCATCGAGTCGCTATCGTACCCCATTCGCTTCCGCAATCTGCGCATCCAGGAACTTCCGTCCAAGGAGAAGTGGGAGACGCTCTACGCCGGGCCGGCGGATTTCGCCAAGTGGCGCATCACCAACGGCAAGCCCAAATTCGAAGCGCTTGGAAGTGTCCTGCGCGGCGATGGCGCGGGGCATCTCGGCACCCTCGAGAAGTATCGCGATTTTGAGCTGCATCTGTACATGCGGCACGCCAAGCACTGCAACGGCGGCATTTTGTTCCGCCACCAACAGCCCGAGTTGGGCACCGGCGGCACGCACTACGAAATTCAGGTGCACGACGTGGAAGGCGCGGTGTACCCGACGGGGTCGCTGTATCACTACAAACGGTCGATTTATCCAAGAATCGAACCGGAGAAGTGGTTCCTGTTCCAGTTGGTGGTGAAAGACCGTTTCTGCCTGGTCCGCATCAACGGCGAGAACGTGATGGAGTACCACGAATTGGACAACCTCGAGCCCGGCCCCATCATGTTGCAGGCGCACCGGCCGGGCTGGTATATCGAGTACAAACAGATCCGCGTCAAACGGATCTGAACTCTCAGGACGACATCCTCCTATGAAAATTGCCATGATCGGTTTGGGCTTCATGGGCAGCACCCATCTGAAAGCCCTCAAGAATATTCCGGACGCGGAGTTGGTGGCGGTCAGCTCGGCCGACGAACGGCAACTCAGCGGCGATCTCAGCGGCATACAGGGCAATATCGGCGGGCCCGGCGAGAAGCTTGATTTTTCGCTCCTGCGCCGCTACGCCGACGCCATGGAAGCCGTGCGCGATCCGGAGGCCGAGGCGGTGGACATTTGTCTTCCCACCAGCCTGCACGCTCCCGTCGCCATCGAAGCGCTGCGTCACGGCAAGCACGTGCTGGTCGAGAAACCCATGGCCCTGGACGGCGCCGCGGCCGACCTGATGATCGCCGAGGCCGCCCGACAGGGCAAGATACTCATGACGGCGCAGGTACTGCGCTTCTGGCCCGACTACGTGGTGATGCACGACCTGATCAAGAGCGGCAGCGTGGGCCAGGTGCGAGCCGGCGTGTTCCGCCGCCGCTGCGCGGCGCCCACCTGGGGCGCCTGGATTGCGGACCCGAAGATCAGCGGCGGCGGCATCTTCGACCTGCTCATCCACGACGTGGACATGTGCCTGCACCTGTTCGGACCGCCCGAGTCTCTCTCGGCCTGGGGCCACGAGGACATGCCCAAGGGCATCGACATCCTTACCGCGGAACTCCACTACCCCAACATCGGCACGGTGACGGTGAGCGGCGGGTGGCACCATCCGAAGTCTTACCCGTTCTCCATGGAATACACCGTGGTCGCCGATGGCGGCACCATCGAATTCAGTTCCGCCGGCCGCGTGCCGACGCTTTACAAGGCCGACGGCGAAGCCGTCATTCTGCCGGTGGCCAAGAAGGACGGCTATCAGGCCGAGATCGAGTACTTCGTGGATTGCGTCAAGCGGAACCGGCAACCGGAGATCTGTCCGGCAGCCGAATCCTCGATGGCGGTAAAGTTGACCAAGCTGATGGTCGAAGCGCGGAAGCGGAAAGGAGAGACAATCGCATGCCAGTTCTGAGAGACATGGAAATCGGCCTGATGTTCTGGGCGGGGCCGGACCCGGTGGCCACCATTCGAGGCGTGAAGGCGCTGGGGTTGCGCTGCGGCCAACTGGGCGTTCCCGGCGACTACCAGATGGACGCCGCGGCGTGGAAGGCGGCCTCAAGGCCGAAGACTTCACCATCGTCACGGTATTTGCCGGCTACAACGGCGAGAGCTATGCCGACATCCCGACCGTCGAGCGCACGGTGGGTTGGATACCACTTGAAACGCGCGCCGAACGCGAACAGCGCACTTACCAGATCAGCGATTTCGCCGCCGCGCTGGGCGTGGGAAGCATCGCCTTGCACGTGGGCTTCGTGCCCGAGGACAAATCCGATGCGAACTACGTGGCGGTTCGCGACATGGTACGGCGCGTGGCCGATTACGCCGCGCGTAACCAGCAAACCTTCGCGCTCGAAACCGGACAGGAACCGGCGCCCATCCTGCTGAAGTTCTTCCAGGACGTCGACCGGCCCAATCTGCGCATCAACTTCGATCCGGCCAACTTGATCCTGTACGGCTCGGGCGAACCCATCGAGGCACTGGGGTTGCTGGCGAAACACGTCGTCACCGTCCACTGCAAGGACGGCAACTGGCCGCCCAAAGACTCGCCCGGCGCGCTGGGCACCGAGATGGCGCTGGGACAAGGCTCGGTCGGCATCGACCGGTTCATCGCCAAGTTGAAGGAAGTCGGTTATCGCGGTCCGCTGACCATCGAACGCGAAATCGAAGATCAGAATCAGAAACTCCAGGACATCAAGATGGCCATCGGCCTTCTCGAACGGTTGCGTGCCTAGCAGACGCCAATTTCTCTCCCTGGCCGGCGCGAGCGCGTTTGCCCGCGCCGGCACCACTCCCAACATTCTCTTTGTCATCGTCGACGACCTCGGTTGGGCCGACGTGGGTTTCCACGGCTCCGAGATACAGACGCCCAACCTGGATCGTTTAGCGCGCGGCGGCGTCGAGTTCGGCCAGCATTACGCAACGCCTACGTGCAGTCCCACGCGCACCGCCATCATGAGCGGGCGCTTTCCCGGCCGCTACGGCGTTACCGCGCCCACCAACAACCGCGTGTTCGACGAGAGCACGCTCACGCTGCCCGCGGCGTTGCGCGCGGCCGGTTACGACACTTGCCTCTCCGGCAAATGGCATCTCGGCTCGCGCCTCGAGTGGGGGCCGCGAAAGTACGGGTTCAACCGCACTTACGGATGTCTGGCCGGCGGCATCAATCAATATCTGCATCGCTACAAGCACGGGCAGTTCACCGAGACATGGCACCGCGATGATCAATTCATCGAGGAAGAAGGACACTCCACCGACTTGATCGCGCGCGAAGCCGTGCGCTACATCGAAACGCCGCGCAAATCGCCGTTCTTCATCTACACGGCGTTCACCGCGCCGCACATTCCGTTGCAGGAACCCAAAGCAGTGGCTGGAACGATACCAGGGCCGCATCGCCGACCCTTCGCGCCGCCGGTTCGCCGCCGCGGTTTCGCACATGGACGACGCCGTGGGGCGGCTCATTACCGCGCTCGAACGCACCGGCCAGCGCGATCGCACGCTGGTGGTCTTCACTTCCGACAACGGCGCGCAGCAGAATTGGACCAATCCATCCGAATATCCTGGCGACGGGCTGGAGCCGAATGCGGTGCTGGGGCGCAACACGCCGTGGCGCGGATGGAAAGGCCAAGTGTATGAAGGCGGCATCCGCGTGCCGGCGTTCGTAAACTGGCCCGGCGTTCTGGCTCCCGCCAAGTGTGCGTCGCCGTTGCACGTGGTGGATTGGATGCCCACGCTGTGCCATCTGGCCGGTTGCAAGACATCGGGCCGCGAGGTTTGGGATGGCCGCGACTTCTGGCCGCCGCGCGCCGGCGCCGCGCCGCCGGACGATCGTGTGCTCTACTGGCGCACACCGGCCCAGCGCGCTGTGCGGCAAGGTGCGTGGAAGCTCATTGCCACGCGCGCCAAGGGCGTCCAGACGTTCGAGTTGTACAACATCGAAAAAGATCCTTACGAAACCCGGGACCGGGTCGCGGGCGAACCCCAAGTGGTCGCGCGGTTGCAGCAGCGCATGGCGGAGCAGTCGCGTCTGGACCGTTTGCCCGCTCCGTAGCGGCGC
>CAVUYK010000022.1:0-39987 GCA_963745655.1 Terriglobales bacterium
CCGACCCGTTGAGCGCCAGGCTCCCCCAATGAGTCAGGATTTTTCGGTGGTTCGCGCCGGAGACTCCCACAACCGCTTGGTGGGCCGCTGGTGGCGGCATCAACCATGGCGGAGGTCGAACAGGTATTGACAACGGTTATGGAGTGAAGCAAAAATAGTAGGTTTGGAAAATTAACTTACTCGGCGAAACGAGTCTAGATCAGGCGTGCCGTGAGCGGTTAACGGTTGGGGGGCGCGCTTGACAGGTGGGAGATGTTTGGGGTGGTCCGAAGCTTGTTCCCATTTCGGTTGGCAGCATGCACGCCGCATTCCGGCGGGCGGCATGCCCTCTGTTTGGTGGCGAGTGCGGCGCCTACCGCGCGCGCTGTGCGGGCCGTGCCTGCTCGCAGCCGGTCGCCGCGCCTCGGGCTGGCTCTGTGGTTGGCCTGCGTAGCTCAACTTAGCGCTGCCGGACAGCCCTATCTGGACCGCAGCCATGACTCAAAGTTGTTCGCGGAGTCACGGCGCTATCGCATCTTCCTGCCCGCCGGCTACGACAGTTCGACGCGGCGCTACCCGGTGATCTTTTACTTCCATGGGCACAGCGACCGCTACACGCTCGAAAAGTATGACGGCGGACGGGACACCGTCCCGAAGATCGCCGCCTTCGTCGCCGGGCACGACGTGATCGTAGTGGCGGCGGACGGTTACGTGGCGCGCGACTACTCCGGCTTCTACGGCGGCGCTCCGTACGACGTGATGCGTGGGGGAGGGGAGTTCGACTACGGCGAGTACTTTCTGGAACTCATCCGCCACATCGATGCGAACTACCGCACGCTGCCCGGCAGACGGTTTCGCGCCACCTCGGGGCTCAGTATGGGCGGATTCATGAGCCTGTATCTGAGCGCCCGCTACCCCGGACTGGTCGGCAGCGCCTCGGCTTTCAACCCCGGGCCGGAGTTCTTCGCGGGCGAACCGGGGCGCCGCTCACTCTGGAGGCCGAAGGACCATGTCGCCTGTCACCAGCACACCATGATCCGGCTGGTGCGGGCTAGCGGCGATTACATCAGCCAGTACCACGAGGAGACGCGCGCGGCCTACGCCGCGGCGCCGGAGGTCGATTTCGAATTTCGCCAGGACGAGTATCACCGCCATTGGGCCACGTCGATCGCGGAAACCTTCGAGTTTCACATGCGGGCGTTCGATAATCCGGCGCTCGACGTAACGCCGCTCCAGTGGAGCTATGCCAGCGCTCACCGCAAATTCGAGGTCTTCGGCTACCGCGTGAGTGCCGGCATCGATGGACCCGCGCTCGTACTGCTCGAACGGGTTACGAGTGGAGGGCTCAGGCTGCGTACCAGGCGCTGGTCGCCCGACGGGCCGCCGGCTGCCTGTTCGTCGCTCACCGTGCTCACCGCTCCGCTATACCGTCCGGGGGCGGACTACAAGGTTCTCGACTATTCCTTCGAACGTAAGGCGGCCGCCATCACCGGGATGCGCGCCGATGCCGAAGGCCGCCTGGCGCTGCAGCTCGATTGCGGCGGTCACGAAGTCAGTTTTACGGGCCCCGGCGCCGGTTTCCAAACAATCTCACTGACCCCGCTGCTCACAGGCGACGTCACTCGCCCGGCGGTGGGCTCACCCGTTCACCTGCCCATCAGGATTCTAAATCCGCGCGTCACCGAGATCGCCAGCCTGCGGGCTGAACTCTCGTCGGATTACCCCACGGTCGAGATCGTTAAAGGCAAGGCGGAAAGAAATTCGCTCGGCCCGGGTGAAGTGGCCGACCTGAGCGACGCCTTTCTGGTCAAGTTCACTGCCGGCGCGGGCGACTTCGCGCGGACGCGTCTGCAGCTCAGATTGCACTTCGACGGGGTTGAGACGAAAGAGAGCTTCGATGTCCTCGTGCCGCCTGACCCGTTGCCTGCGCCGGCTGAGGTGGCCGTGCTCGACGGCCGTACACGAACGTTTACGGTCTTCCGCCAGAAGGGGAACCAGGGTGGAGGAATGAGCATCGACCGCACCGTCACCGAAGGCGCCGGCAACGGGAACGGAGTTCTCGAGCCTGGTGAAGAAGCGACCATCTGGGTGCGGCTCCCGCAGGGGCTCGATCCATTTGACAAGAACAACTGGTGCCGGGCGAAGGTTTACACCGATTCGCCATGGCTCACCGAAGTTGCCGATATCCAGGAGGACAAACAACGCGAATGGACCGGTGCGCAGAATCGGACCAGCCGCGTGCGACTGTCCCGCGAAGTGCCCGCCGGCACCGGAATCCCTCTGATCCTCGACTGCGAGAGTTGGAGTTTTCGCTTCACGCCGGACGTGCGATACGGCAAAGAACCGCTTTATCAAGCCTTCCAGTTCCACCAGCACCACGTCTTCGGTTGGAAGTGGAAGGCCCGTCGACTCCCGCTTGACCACCCGAAGGAGTAGCTGCGAATGTGCGCGTGGAATCGGTAGCCACAGTTGATCCGAGCCGCCGCGCGCACGGGGTCTTTCAACAGCGGATAGGAGGCCTACTCTCATGCGTTTGCCGCACGACCATCTGACATCTCGAAGCATTCGGGCGCCCTTGATGCGCAGCATCAACGGCATCGAACTCCTGAATCTGATCCGTGAGCACGGTCCGGTCTCGCGCGCGAGTCTGGCCAAGCTGAGTAATCTCAGCAAACCGACCGTCTCCAGCCAAGTGGAGGCGCTCGTGCGCCGGGGCTGGGTGGTCGAACTTGGCCCTGGGGAGTCGGGCTCAACAGGCGGCAAGAGACCTACTCTGATCCGCTTCAACTCCGATGCGGGCCGGTTGTTCGCCGTGGAGATTGACGCCCGGCATGTTCGCCTGGCTGCCGCCGACTTGGAGGGCAAGATCCTCGCGCGTGCTTCGTTTTCGATCGGGAGCGATCACCGCGCGGTCAGCGTGCTCGCACTGGCCCGGCGTGGTCTGGAACAACTGATGGCTGACCATCCCGGTTCGGCCGATCAACGCATGATCGGCGTCGCCGCGCCCGGCCGCGTCGACGTCGATCAGGGCCTGATCTTGCAGGCCGGCAATGTCTTCAACTGGCAGAACGTCGCCATCCGCGAAGAGTTTGAACTGGCCTTCGGCACGCCCGTATTCGTGGACAACGACGTCAGAATGGCCGCTCTGGGCGAGGTGCAATTCGGCGCCGCGCGCGGGGAGCGGGACGTGGTGCTGGTGAGACTGGAGACGGGCCTGGGCGCCGCCGTGGTCAGCCGTGGGCACTTGCTGCCCGGCAGCCATTGGGCGGCGGGCGAGGTGGCGCACATGGTGCTCGATATCGAGAACGCCGCAAAGGACTGGAGTTCGCGCGGGTACCTCGAGTCGATAGTGGGCGCGGACCGCATCCTGGCCGCGGCTCGAGCCGTGGGAAGTTCCGCCTCGACGGCGCTGGGGTTTCTCACTGCCGCCCGCTCCAGCCGCGGTCCCGACCACGCGGTCTTTGAACGCGTGGCGCTGCATCTCGGCGTTGCCATAGCCAACCTGATCGTCGTCCATGATCCGGCGCTCGTGGTGCTGCAGAGTGGCCTGCTGGGGGCCTTGGAGGAAGAGTTGCGGGCGATCGTCAACCGGGTAGTACCCTGGGAGACCCGCATCGAGATCTCCGAAATCAGCGATGAAGCCGTACTGCTCGGTACCATCGTCGCCGCGCGCAAGCAGGCCTATGAGCGCATCGCGCGTCTTTTCGGCGCCGGGGCTCGCGCGGCCCCTGAGCCGGGTTTGCCCGCGCTCGCAAGCCACCGGATCACGGCGGCTCCCGGCCGCCTCGGCGCAGGGCCTTCCGCATCTGTTACGAAGGAGTGACTTTCATGATGATGGGCCGCAGGTCCTTTCTCGCCGCAACCTCCTGGAGCGGCGCGCGCATCCTGGGTGCGAATGAGCGGATTCGAATCGCGACCATCGGCATGGGTGGCCGTGGCTGCTACCTTACTGAGAACTTCAGGAGGCAGGGCGCGGAAGTCGTGGCCATCTGCGACGTCTATGAACCCCGCCTTGAGAAGGGCGCCCAACTGGCTTCGCCAGGCGCGAAAACATACGTCGATTACCGCCGCCTGCTGGAGAACAAGACCATCGACGCGGTGGTGATCGCCACGCCCGACTTCCAGCACGCCCGGATGTTCATCGACGCTGTCGACGCCGGCAAGGATGTCTATGTGGAGAAGCCGCTCGCGCACAGCGTAGAGGAGGGCTTCCGCATGCTTCAGGCCTTGCGGCGCACCGGGCGTATCGCCCAAGTCGGCACCCAGCGCCGCAGCTACCCGCTCTACGCCGAGGCAAAGCGCCTCATGGACTCGGGCGCGACCGGCCCCGTGCGTCTGGTCAACGCGTGGTGGCTGAACTACCGGGACTCGCTCAGCGCCGCCCGGCTGGAAGGGACTCTGCACTGGGATCTCTTCCTGGGCTCCGCGCCCAAACGGCCGCTCGATCCGCGCCGCTATTTCAATTGGCTGCACTACTACGATTACTCGGGGGGAATTCCGATCAGCCAGGCGGCGCACATCGTCGACGGCGTCCAGTGGATGATGAACTCCGGCTATCCGCTGGCGGTTACCTGCGCCAGCGGACCGCCCAACCTCGAAGGCTCGGAGATACCGGAAACTTGCAGCATGACGGTCGAGTTCCCCGAAAAGTACATCTTGGTTTTCACCATCGGCTACCAGGCCATGCACTATCGCCAGTTCAACGACCAGATGCAGCAGTTTCATGGCGCCAAGGCCCGCTTCGACCTGGGCCGCGAGTCCTTTGCCCTCTACCCGCAGACCAACGACCTGGAATTGAAGGCCAGTGTGGGTAGGCGCGATCCGGGCGGATTCGAGCCTGCCGGCCGAGCCCACACCGCCAGCTTCCTGCGCAGCCTCCGCGACCGCAGCGAACCGGTTGCCACCATCGAAATGGGCCAGCGCACAAATGTTGTGTGCTGTATGGCGGTCGCATCACTGAGAAGCGGTCGCCGTGTCCGCTGGAACGGGGAGTTGCAAAGGATGGAAAGCTAGCCCGGCCTCCGATACGGTCGCTTACGCTGGCTAGAGACCGCCTTTCATGGCGGCACAGCCTTTGAGAGGAGCTGACAAATGCGTCACAGCGTCGTCTTCGATCGCGGCAACGACCATATCCTCCACCCGGTATTTGAACAGAACTTCGCAGCCATCAAGCGCCATTTCTTTTCACGCGATCCGAAATACTGGCCGTGTTTTTCCGATCCCGGCCTGGCCGCGATCATCGCCTTCCGCCAGCGATACCTGCCTCCAGGCGAAACGCTCGCGGCCTATCCCGACGGCCCGAAACTGCTTGACGTTCTCACCAGGGACGAAGTGGTGCCCCGCCGTTCGACAACGCCGGACGGCCGTCCCGACGAGCTTCTGATGTTCGCCGCTGCCCTTTCCAAGGACTGGGAGAACCCCGCCAGCGTCGAGAATGTCATCACGATGCCTTGCGATCCGGGTATCTACGGCGCCATGATCGGATCGCTGGTGAATCCGAATCTGGTCTACAGCGAGTACTCCGGCATGGCCGATGAGCTGTCCAACGCTGTGATCCGGCAGATCGCCAAGCTGGTCGGCTACAATTCGGATTTTGCCACCGGCATCTTTACTCAGGGTGGTACGTTCTGCAATCTCTATGGGTACCTGACCGGCATCCGCAAATCCTTGCCCGAGGCCAAGCAGTATGGAATGGGATACATCCACGACTATCGCATCCTCAACTCCCAGGGAGGCCACTACTCCAATATCACAAACCTGTCGCTGCTGGGCGTCGACATCCGGAACCGCACCATCCGCATCAAGATCAACTCCAATAACGAGATCGACCTCGACGATCTGGAGCAACACCTGCGATCCTGTTTCAGCCTGCATTGCGTGGTGCCCGCGATCATGTTGACCATGGGCACCACCGACACCTTCGCGGTGGACCACGTGAAGCCCGTTCACGACCTTCGGGACCGGCTCTGCGAGCATTACGGGATTGCAGTCAAACCGCACATTCACGTGGATTCCGCGATTGGCTGGCCCATGGTCTTCTTTCTCGACTATGACTTTGGCCGGAATCCGCTGTGCATCAATTCCGTGACGCTCGCGGGGATCGAACACAACGTCGAGTTCTTCCGCGAACTCAAGTACGCGGACTCGTTCACGGTCGACTTTCAGAAATGGGGTTATGTTCCCTACACCTCGAGCCTTGTGATGTTCAGGAGCCGGGAGGATTTGAAGTTCCTGGAAAACGATCCCGAGAACTTTCACTATTTCGAGAACGATCTGCAGGGACAGTCACACCTACAGTCCACCATTGAATGCTCTCGCGGGGCGGCTGGCGTCTTCGGGGCCTACGCGGCGTTGAAGTATATGGGAGTCGAGGGATATCAGACGGTCCTGGCCCACTGCCTCCAGAATGCGAACTACTTCCGCTACCGGCTGAACCAGTTGGGATTCGTAAAAGTGCTGGCGCCGGAGAACCAGGGACCCAGCGTCGGCTTCAGGATGTATGACCCCGGCGTGGTGCGGGATCCAGACGACGAGTTCGAGTACGAGCGCCGGATTCAGGACAGCGAGGAATACCTCGCTCGTGTCGCGAGAAACAACCACTGGCACCGCACCGCATTCTTGGAGCGAGGCAAGGTCGGACTGTTCACCAACTGGGTGAGTTTCGTCGCGCACACCGATTACGATGATAAAGGGCGATATCACCGGCTCCCCGGTGAAAAAGCGGTTTTTATGAATCCGGCTACGACGCGCCGCGAGATCGACCGGTTCATCGAGAACATCCGCCCGGCCGTAACCAGCCACGTGTGAGCGCGGACCCGGCGGACTGCTCATAACCCGGAAATTCTCTGCGTTCCCGGTCTGCGGGCCGGCTTAGCGAAGGCCCGCGAGATAGCGGAGGCTCTGCCGGATTTGCGGGACCGCATCGACAGCTTCCTCTTCCAGGTAGTAGTGCCGCACTCCGCACACCTGGGCCGCGGGATCGAGATAGCCGGGCTTCTCAATGCGCAGACGATAGATGCCCGGATTGACGTTATTCAACGTAGCGCGACAGCCTGCGTCCGTCTCAAACTCCCAGCTTCCAGTGCCCGCCGAAAGCGTTACTACGACTCCAGGGACCGGGCCGCCGGAATCCCTGTCCACGAACAGCGCTGTCGGGCTTGCGGCCAGGCACGCACCCAGCGATAGCATCGGGGCGCCTGCGAAAACGAACCGGATGGCAATCCGGATGACCATAAGGAAGTGTGCAGTTGTCATCCCACTCGCCCCTCGCGCCGGCTACGGTTTAGCACGCCGTGAGATGTCGCTTCCCGCGGCTATTCACAATTGCCCTGAGGGCACATCTCAACACAAATAAGCGCCGCACCGCTATAACATGTCGTAATCTACGGTCGCAAATCAGCGGGTACCCGGTTCAGCACCGTTTCGACGACCCGGCGAGCTGTCGAGAGTGCCTCCACGACCTCTTCTGGCGTTGGTTCATAAGGGTCGCCGGGATACCGGAACTTCCAGGCGTATTCGCTGAGCGGTACCGCCTGGTTGACGGCCTCGCGCAAGGCGGAGTCGATGGACAGGCACTGCTCGCCGATCTCTTCCAAGTTGTGCGTCTTTCGGAAAGCTCGGCCGTTCCATGTCAGAAATCCCTTCAATACCTTTTCGGCTGCTTGTTGGCAATGGAATACAGCTTGGTCGAACAACGGCGGCGAGATGGCCACGAGCGCTTCGGCGGCACGTAGATCGTCGGTTGCTTTCACGAACCATGCCCGTGTCTCCGCCAGCAATTCGGGATCAGTCGCCATAGAGGAGCAACCCTTCCCTCGATACGGTTGCCGGTAGCGACGAAACCACCCGAGCTCGCCGCACGAAACCAGACTTGGGCCACACTACGACGTCAGCCGCGGTCCCGGTTCCTCTCAGCGCCTGATAGGCCAGCCGGCTCCTTAACCGTTCGGGCGGAGCGCTGTCGGGCACGACCACCAGAATGTCGTAATCGCTGTGCGGGCCGGCGTCCCCTCTGGCTACTGAGCCAAAAAGATAGATGCGCTCCGGCCGGTAAGCCTCGACGAGACGGCGCACCATTTCAGCCAGGACCGGATCGCTGGCCGTCGGAGTTCTGAAAACGGTAGCGTTCTCGCTCGCCATGGGTTGTCCCCACCAGTTTGCCACAACCCGCCGGTAGCGGGAGACGTCCGGCAAGTCCATTTGCGGAACTTCCGCCGGAATTCCGGCAACCCCCAGGCCTAAATCGCGCGACTGGCAATTCTATCCCAGCCGGCTTAGCGAAGGCCCGCGAGATAGCGGAGGCTCTGCCGGATTTGCGGGACCGCGTCGACGGCTTCCTCTTCCAGGTAGTAGTGCCGCACTCCGCACTCTTGGGCTGCGAGCAAAGCCGCCCGCACGTCCACTATGCCGGTACCGAGGGGTACACTCTCTTCCTCCAGCACGTCGGCCGGCGATCCGCCCAGCACGGTGCCCTTGCGAATGTCCTTGATGTGCATCAGAGGAAAGCGGCCCGGATAGCGGCGCAGAAGTTGAACGGGATCCTGATAGCCATAAACAATCCAGAAGATGTCCATCTCGAAGTTGACGAACTTCGGATTGGTCAGCTTCGCCAACGTGTCGAACCGGGTACCGTCGGGCGAGGGATCGAACTCGGTGCCATGGGTGTGGTAGCACAGATGGAATCCGGAAGCGGCCAGACGTTCGCCCCACCGATTCAGATTATCCGCCGCGGGCGGGCAATCCTGGGCGGCCAGGTGCTTCGCGCTGTGCGGGATGGTGGAGCAGACGATGTAGTCGGCGCCCAGGGTCCGGGCCTGAGCGGCCACGGCGTCGAGGTCCTTGCCCAGAGCGGCGTATGCGGCTCCGATGGAGGTGGCATGCAGGCCGGCCGCCTTCAGAAGTCCGAGGAACTCGCCGGGACGGCGCCCATAAAGATCGCCGGCTTCCACCTCACGAAAGCCCAGTTCCCGGATGAGGGCCAGGGTCGCGGGCAGGTCCTTCTCAGCCAGGTAGCGCAGACTGTAAATGTTGATGCCGACCTTGGCCCGAAAGGCCGGTTTGGCGGCGGCAGGCAGCGCGGCGGCGGCCGCGGCAAGAAAGTGGCGGCGCGGGATCATGCCTGTAGCTTCCAGGGGCTACGGTATTCCCGGTTCAGCATGGGACGCGCGGCTTCCTGCTCGACGGTCTGGCGCTTGTCGTCCCAATCCAGGCGCATCCCGGCGCGCAGCGAGAGGTTACCGAGAATGGATGTGATCGAGGAGCGGACGCAGGTTTCGATATCGCTGTTGGGCTTCTTGCGGGTTCGGACACAGTCGAGGAAATTGGCCCAGTGGAGCGGATGCGGGTCCTCGACGCGCTTCATCTCGAAGGGGCGGAGGTCCGAGCCTTTCTCCGGGGTGACGCGGATGAGCGCGCGGTCCACGTAGAGCGTGCCGCGCGAACCGTGGAAGTTAATGCCCATAAGGCGGCTGGTGGTCTGTTCGGTGTTGTTGGAGCGATGTTCCCAGGAGCCGAGGAAGCCGGGGTATTCGAAGGTGGCCTGCATGGTGTCGGGGGTTTCGCTGTCGTCCTGGAACCAGTATTTTCCGCCCAGGGCGGCGACGCCGTGGGGCATGGCCTCGCCGAAGGCCATTTGAACGATGTCGAGCATGTGAATGCCGGAGTCGGTCAGTTGGCCGCCAGCGTAGTCCCAGAAGAACCGGAAGTAGGAAAAGGTGTCGGGGTAGACGCCGAAACGGTTGGGGTTGAAGCGCCGGGCCGGAGCGGGACCGAGCCAGAGGTCCCAATCGAGTCCGGACGGCGGGGCCTGATCGGGCGGGTTGCCGATTCCCTGGGGAGATTGGTTGCTGTAAATCCAGGTGCGGACGAACGCGATCTTTCCCAGTTCGCCGCTGCGAACCAGTTCGCAGGCCTTCTGGAAGTGCGCGCCCGAACGCTGCCAGGTGCCGGCCTGGACGACGCGGTTGTACTTCCTGGCCGCCTCGACCATGACCGCCCCCTCGCCGATGGCCACGCAGGCGGGCTTTTCGACATAGACGTCCTTGCCTGCTTTGCATGCCTCGACGGTGATGTAAGGGTGCCAGTGGTCGGGAGTGGAGATGCAGACGGCGTCGATGGAGGGGTCGGCCAGGATCTGGCGGAAATCCCGAACCTCCTTGGGTTGGTGGCCCGCACGGCGGGCGAGGGCGCCGGCGCGTTCGAGGTTGGGTTGAAAGACGTCACAGACCGCACTGACGGTGACGCCGGGTTGCTTCATGGCTGCACCGAGGTTCTCGGAACCCATGGTGCCGACGCCAATGAAGGCGGTGGAGATACGATCATTGGCTGAGATCGAGCGGGCCGCGAAGGCGGAGGCGGTGGTCGCCGCTGTCGCAGAGCGCAAGAATGCGCGACGCGCGAGGTTGCTGGTTGGCATTCCAGTCATGTTATCGCAGGCAGATGGGAAAAGGGGGCGTCCGGCTGGCAACACAGCAATTTCGCAATAGCGGCACGGCGGAGATGAGCGGCTTCGGCTGGAGGGTTGGTTGCGGGAAGCCGAACCGAACAGTGGGACTCCTGTGGGTAGCCAGAAGCGGATCCGCAGCCCCGCACGACGTTATGTAACCGTGATGCGGCTGTGGATGTTGGTTTGTGGGAGCCGTGAGCTGAAGGTGAGCGCGGATGCTGGCGATTTTAACGACTTGCTACGAGCGGTCCGGACGGATCTCGGCCCCAGATTCGTCGTGAGACTTTCTTCCCGCCGAGACCTGCGGCCCGGCACACGTCTTTTTCCGCGATGCCATTCTGCCAAGGCGCTCGGACACTCGTCCATTCGGGCTTCAGATCCGTCGCCTTCAAGAAGGCGATGACATCGGCGTCAAACTTCGAGTCGCGATCGAGAATGACGTAACCATATGGACCAGCTTCGGGAAAGGTCTCCCGCAACTGCTGGACAACTCACTCGGCAGTCGGATGGCGAGTCACGTTGAAATGCAGGATCTTCCTTCGCCCATGCTCGATCACGAAGAAGCAGTACAGCAGTTTGAATATCGCCATCGGCACTGTGAAGAAGTCGAAGGCCACGATCACCTCGCGATGGTTTTGGAGAAACGACAACCACCGTTTACCCGGGTCGTCACGGCGGCGGACACGCCGAAGATACCGGGCCAGACTCCGTTCGGAGACGACGAAGCCGAACTTCTGAAGTTCTCCGTGGATTTTTTGGGCTCGCCAATCCGGGTTCTCCTCCGCCAGGCGTTGGATCAGAACACGAATCTCATCGGTGATCTTCGGTCGGCCGGCGCGCGGCCGGGATCGCCAACGCCAGTAGAGACGGAAACCGGTGCGGTGCCAGCCGATGACGGTCTCGCCTTTCACGATGACGAGGACCTCGGGCCACCGGGACCACACGTGATGCAGGGCCGTCCAGAAGAGTCGATCAAAAGAGTTCAATATTGGCCGCGGCCGTTTGCGTTTGAGCACGGCGACCTGCTGTCGGAGGGCGAGGACTTGGAGGGCGGTATCGTTTCGACTGCGGAAGAAGACGCGGAGAGCGGCCAGGATTGAGAGGGCGCATAGGAGCACGAACCCGCTCTTGTAACACAGCGTAACGTCGTTCCGGAAGGACAGGTAGAGCATGTCGCTCAAACCATTTGCGAAGGAGTTGTGTCCGCAGAGGTGGTGGAGTTTATCTCCGACGGACTCCTGGCGCGCTATGGGATCATATTACGTCATGAACGCGCGCGTGTTCCTGTTCTTTCTGGTGTTTCTGCCCCTGCGCGGGGATATATCGGCGCTCCACCCGCGTATCTACGTTCGCCACGATTCGGCGCGCGTCGGCAAGGGCATCGCGGTCTCGCAGTTCCGGGCCCGGCTGCGCGATCCCGCCTACGCCCGGTGGCGCGGTGCGGCGCCTCCGGCGGCTGCCGTCATGGAGCATGCCGCCCGGTACCTCGAGGACGGCAATGCCGGTGACCTCGCCGCAGTGAGCGATTTTCTGAGTAAACGGACGTTCTCTTACGAGAAGAACGACGTTGGCGGCTTCCTCGCCGCGGCCGAGATGGCCACGGCTTTCGACTGGGTTTACGACGGCCTCACGTCCGCCGAGCGCGCGTCCGCGATGGCCAACATCATCACCACCGCCACCAGCTCAGAGCGCTTTCTCCGCACCGGCGGAGCGGACATCAACCACAACTACACCTACATGGCGCTGAGCGGGGTAGCCGTGTGCGGGCTCGTGTTGCACGGGGAGGCGGAACCGTACGGCACGAAGGCGCGCGATTACCTGGAGCTTGCGCGCAAGTTCCTCGAAGAGCGCGGGCGCGTGCTGGATACGTGGCACGCGCGCGAGGGCGCATGGGCCGAGGGCAGCCACTACACGTTCCACGAGACCCTGCGCAATCTCGTGCTCGCGCTGCACGCCTACCGCAGCGCTTCGGACCGCGATTATTTCGCGGAGATCCGTGCCCGGCATGGCGACTTCATCCGCAAGGCGGGCCGCTTCCTCATCGGGTGCACGCGGCCGGACATGACCTTTGAACGCACGGGCGACTCTCTGGCCTCGCGCGTGATAGCGTGGCCGACCGTTCCGGTTACCGTCGAGATGCTGGCCGCGGGCGTCGAGGACTCCGACGATGCCGCACGCCTTCGTTCCTTCGACCGGGCGCTTCTGGAAGCGTACGCCGGGAAGGCCCTGTACGCGGGCTTGCAGTGGGGCATGCGGATTTTTTGGAACCCGCGCGCCTCCGTGACGCCCTCCTACAAAACACTGCCGCTCTTCGACCGAATGGGCGCCGGGACGTACGAGCAGTTCGTCTTCCGCAACGGGTTCGACCAAGGGAGCACGCAGGTCACCATCGTCGCGGGCGACCACTACACGGACCACCAGCATTTCGACAAAGGCCAGTTCCTCATCTATCACCGCGGCGGGCTGGCCATTGACAGCGGCGCTTATGATCGCATGTACAAGCCCGATGCGCATTCGAACGAGTACGCGCCACGCACCCTGGCGCACAACTGCCTGCTGGTCTACGATCCAGGCGAGGCCATGCCGAAGGGCTACGGCAACGATGGCGGCCAGGTGGTGATTCGCGGCAAGCAGCACCACCCCGACTGGCAGACCTACGTGGCGCATCGCGAGGCCGAGGGGCTGCACACCGGCGAGGTCATCGCGTACGATACCCGGGAACGCGAATACGCCTACCTGCGAGTGGACCTGCGGCGCGCCTATGGCGCCAAGGTGACGCGGTACGAGCGGCAGTTCGCCTATTTGCCCGAAGCCGACTGGCTGGTGGTGTTCGATCGCGTGACCTCCTCCGCGGAGGGGTTTTTGAAACGATGGCTGCTCCACATGCAGGATGCGCCGTGGGTAGAGGGCCGTCAACCGGCCGCGGGCGTCCAGATCTTTCACGACGCGCGCGCCGTCCTGGTGCGGCGTGAAGGTGTGCTGGAATTGGGCGGCCCTCCCGTGCGCTACGACGGCGCATTACTCGTGGAGACGCTTCTGCCGGAGCATCCGGCGATCACCACCGTGGGCGGCGCCGGGTATGAGTACTTCAACGCCTTCACGGGAAAGAATTATCCGGTGTCGAACCCCGCCGTGGCCGCGGACGTGCGCGAACCGGGCAAGTGGCGCATGGAAGTCTCTCCGGCTGAGCCTGCCGCATCGGACCGGTTTCTGCACTCCATCCAGATCGGCGATGGAGGCATGCGCCCGCGGGCGGCGCGCCTGGTGCGCGATGCTGACGGGTTGGCCGTGGGCGCGCACCTGGTGGCGCCCGACCGCAACCAGGTGGTCATGTTCGGCGGGCATTTACCGCTACGATATGAAATCGAGACCAGCGCCCCGGCAAAGCACCTCATTGCCGAACTGCCTCCGCTTGCCGATGTGGTGATCGAAGCCGGCGGCAGAACTTTGGCGCACGCCAAAGTCAACGCGCAGGGCGTGCTGCGATTCGACGATGCCCAAGCCGGGAAGCACGCCATCACGGTGCGGCGGCGCTGACGCTACCCGGCTTCCGCAAAGACTTCTTCCGAGCTGAAACCCTGTTCCAGTAACGTTCTGTAACGTGGGATCTTAACCGTTTATGTCCGTCTTGCGTATGGCCCGAAAAGTGGATCTGCTCGAATCCGTAAGGGTCGAAATCGCAGTCCCGTAACGTGCTGTAACGTGCGATCCTGAGCGTTCATGCCGGCTGTAGCGAAGTGCTGGGAGTTGCCGACTAACCTTGTTCGCAGACTTCGCGGCGACGGGGCACAACATGGAGCGCGTCCAAGTGCGGGGGGAATCGCGGAGAGAGAGAAGGGGCTTATTCAATCACTTGAAAAGCGGGCTCATTCTATACGTAAACTATTAATTATAAATACTTTGGCGGAGAGAGAGGGATTCGAACCCTCGATAGAGTTACCCCTATACACGCTTTCCAAGCGTGCGCCTTCAACCACTCGGCCATCTCTCCGGGAGGTGGTCTACAAATCGAAAGCGGGCGGTATGCCGTCCGCCTTACAGTTTAGCATGCGGCCGGTTCAGGCCAAGTCGAATTTCTCCTGGTGCAGCAGCGGGTCGCCGGTCACCAGCACCGCGCGCTTCAGGATCTCCTCGAGCTCTTCCAGATACGTGTTGCCGGTGGACTTGAGCACTTTGGCCACCTCGGGGTGCACGCGCAACACCACTTCCTTGCCCTCGACGTCACCCGCGATGCGGTGGGCCTCCTGCAGGATCTCGCCGATAATGGTCTGCGGGCTCTTCACGTAGCCGGCGCCTTCGCAATGCGGGCAGGGCGCGCACAGGGTGCGCTCCAGACTCTGCTTCACGCGCTTGCGGGTGATGGCCACCAGTCCGAAATCGTTGAACTGGAGAATCTTGTACGGCGCGCGATCGCTGCGCATGGCCTCTTCGAGCGCTTGCATCACCTTCGCGCGATTCTTGCGCTCGTCCATGTCGATGAAGTCCACCACGATGATGCCGCCCAGATCGCGCAACCGCATCTGCCGCACAATTTCCTTGACGGCCTCCGTGTTGGTCTTGACGATGGTGTCCTCGAGGCGGTTCGACTTGCCCACGAATTTGCCCGTGTTCACGTCGATGGCCACCAGCGCCTCGGTCTGGTTAATGACGATGTAGCCGCCGGATTTGAGCCAGACCTTGGGCCGCAGCGCTTTTTCAAGCTCGGCGGTGATGTTGAAAGCGTCGAAGATGGGTACCTGGCGCGTCCACATCCTCACGCGCGAAACCAGCGCCGGCTGGAAGCGTTCCAGGAAACGAAGCATGTCCTCGTACATGTCCTCGTTATCCACCCAGATGGTCTTGAAGCCGTCGGCGAGTTGGTCGCGCACGATACGCTGCACCAGCGTCACGTCGTGGTAGATGAGCGCCGGCGCGGCGCGCTTCTCGGCTTTCTGGCGAATGTCCATCCAGAGGTTGAGCAGGAAGTCCATGTCGGCGGCGATTTCGGATTCCGATTTTCCCTCGCCGGCCGTGCGCACGATGAAGCCGCCGGAAATGCCTACTTTATGGGCTTGCAGAATGCGGCGCAGCCGCGCGCGCTCTTCGTCGCTGGCGATCTTGCGAGAGACGCCCATGTGTTCGAGCGTTGGCATGAAGACCACGTAACGGCCCGGCAGCGCGATATGCGAAGTAATGCGGGCGCCCTTCTGTCCCAGCGGCTCCTTGGCGATCTGCACCAGAATTTCCTGCCGCTCCTTGAGCAGATCCGAGATGGAGGGTGACGGGACCTTATCGGCTCTGGATGGCGTTTCGGCCGGTTGCGTGCGCGGCGTGTCCGCCGCCTCGGAGCGGTTTTCGGCTCGCGGTGGACGTGCTTCCGGGGCCGCGCCACGAACTTTGCGGCGCATGCGGCGGGACATGCGGTGCATGTAGCGCGAACCCGGTTCGCGCACCTCGGCGCTGGCCGTTTCGGATTCCGGCGCGGCCTGGGGAGCTTCGGAGGTTTCCGCGATCTCGTCTTCGACGGTTGCGAGAACCTCTTCGGTCAAAGCTTCGGCGCTTTCAGCCGTTTCGACGTCTTGGCCGGATTCGGTTTCAGTCTCGGGCTGAAGTTCGGCAGTGGTGCCGTCCGCGGGCTCTTCTCGCGCTGCTTCTATTTCGGGCGGCTCCGGCACCGGTTCTGCCGCCGCCCACACGGCTGCGGCTTCCGCCGCGACAACCGGAGCTTCCGGGACAGCTTCCTGGACAGGCGGTTCTTCCAACTCCGGCGCGGCGTCGAGAGGCTCCGGAGCTTCCGCGGGCGCAATCTCTTCCGCGGCCTCTTCGGCTTCTTCGGGCCGGGCGTACTTGGCCAGCGACTCACCGGGAAGCACCTGGAAATCCTCGGCCGGAGCCGCTTCGGCCACGGCTGCGGCGGGGGCCGGTTCGTCGGTGCGCAGCCAGCGCAGCGCGCTCCCGGTGGATGGTTGCGCGTACTTGGAGTCGGGTAAACCGCGACCGCGCGCACGACGGCGGCGGGAACGGCGTCCCCGCGGATCGGGGTCGGCCGCGGCGCCGCGCGTGGTCTCTTCGGCGGGTGCATCCGTTGCCGGTTCGGGACCGGGCGCCTCCACGGCGGCAGGCACGGGAGTCGCCACCGCAGCCGGCTGCGCGCGCTCACGTGCGCGCGCGGGCCGCTCCTCGGGGCTCGGCCCTATGCAGTCGTACTCTTCGTGTTCCTCGAAGAAATCGGAAACGTACAGGAACGCGTCGCGGTCCAGGCCCACATCGACGAACGCCGACTGCATACCTGGCAACACGCGCGTCACGCGCCCCTTGTGGATACTGCCGGCCAGCGAATACTCATTGGCCCGCTGAAAAAAGATCTCGACGAGCTGATCGTCCTCCAGCATCGCCACTTTGGTCTCATGGCGATTGGAGGAGATGACCAATTCCTTGCTCATGCACTCTCTCCCATAAACGGCGTGGGGAACGGCAAGAGGAGGAGGTGCGAGTTTCAATCGCGGCGGCCGCGGCCCATCAGGCCTCAACCTCCGCGACGGCGTCCAGACCACTCTTCGGCGGCGGGCATGGAGTTGCCTCTTACATGCCGCGCCGGCGGCGGGAACCGCTGGGAACCGCTAGCCGCCCGATCGCGCCGTCGTGCCAAGCATCCAGACAGCGTCCACACAGGCTCAAAAACCTTTTCGGGTCCCCGCAATCAACTCACGCAACCAAACTCGTGTACCTCGCGAAATCTTCTTACCGCGCCACGCGAACGCCGCTTCAATTCACGAAACGCCGTAACCGGACGTTGTTCACCAGCCCCAACATGAGAAACGTAGACAGGACGTTGGAGCCGCCAGAAGTCATTAGCGGAAGGGGAATGCCCGTGACGGGCATACGTCCCACCACCATACCCACGTTCACCAGAACGTGGAACAAAAATACCGCGGCCACTCCCATGCAGATGTACATGCCGGCCCGGTCGGGGGCCATTTGCGCATTCTGAATCAACTGCATCAAGAGCAGAAAATACAATCCTAAAATCACCACCACACCCACGAATCCATGTTCTTCGGCGAAGGCCGAGAAAATAAAGTCCGTGTGGGGCACCGGCAAAAACCGCAACTGCGTCTGCAGGCCCCGCGTCACGCCCATACCCCAAAGGCCGCCGGAGCCAATGGCGATCTTCGACTGAATCACCTGATAGCCGGAACCTTTGGGGTCCTGGCCAGGATCCAGAAAACTCAGCAGGCGGGCTTTCTGGTAATCCTTCAGAAAGTAATATCCGACAGGCAACACCAGCACGGCGACCAACACGATCGCCAGCGCATGCTGCCATCGGATACCCGCCAGAAACAAACCCGCCGCCAAAGCCGGGATGTAGGTTAAAGAGGTTCCCAGATCGGGCTGCCGCAAAACCAGAATCATGGGGAGCCCGACCAAGCCTCCCAGCTTCAACAGGTCGCGCCACTCGGGCCGCTCGCTCTTCAATTCGGTCAAGTAGCGGGCCACAAGCAGAACTATCACTATCTTAACGAATTCGGACACCTGGAGGTGGAAGCCTCCGAAAAGAGGGATCCAGCGTCTTCCTCCGAAGACGGTCTTGCCGGCAACCAGAACCCCCACCAGGGTGATGGCGGAAACTGCGTACATCAATGGTACTTGCCCCAGCAGTGTGTGATAGTCGAAGGACGAAATCACGTAAAACAGAATCAGTCCCAAGCCCACGGCGAGCAACTGCTTCCACCAGGCGTCCCGCCAGCCGGTGTCACGCGTGGCGCTGTAGATTTGCAGCACACCCACGGCGCACAACAGGAGCGCGAGAATCAGCATCGGCCAATCGAAGTCGCGCAGGGAACGGTAGCGGGCCATCTTGCGTTATCTTTCCTCCGCCGGCATGTCCAGTCGCGGTTGTGGCGCCAAGGGCGTTCGGGCCAGCAGGGACCGCGGCGGCGCCATCCGCGCCTTCTTGTCGAAATACGCTTTGATCACATCCCTGACGATGGGCGCGGCGAGATTACCGTGAGCGCCCTGTTCCCACAAGGCCACCACCACGATCTCGGGATTGACGCGCGGCGCGAAGCCCACGAACCACGCGTTGTCCTTGTAGGCGTCCCCCAGTTTCGCGCTCTTCATCAGCTCGTTCGAAGTCAACTGGGCGCTCCCCGTCTTTCCGCACACTTCGATCCCCGGCAGCCGCGCCGACCCGCCGGTGCCACCTTCGTTGACCACGCCGTACATGCCGTCGATCACCTTAGCAACGTTTTCGAGATTCAACTCCACGCGGCGCGTCTTCTCCGGGTGCGCGCTGTCTCTGGCGATATGTGGCGCGCACCACACGCCACCCGTGGCCAGACCGCCTATGGCGTAGGCGAGTTGCAGCGGTGTCACGATGAGCGCACCCTGGCCGATGGAAACCGAAATCGTTTCGCCCGCATACCACTTCTGGCGCTGCGTGCGAATCTTCCACTTCGACGAAGGTACCAGCCCTTCGGCCTCGCCGGGCAAATCGATGCCGGTCTTGTGGCCGAACCCCACCATCTCCGCGTATTCGCGCGATCTTATCGATTCCGGCGCGGTTCCCGGTGTTGTAAAAGAAGACGTCGCATGACTGCACGATGCCTTTGTGCAAGTCCACCGTTCCGTGACCGCCCTTCTTGTGGCACTTGAAATAGCGCCCGTAGAAGGTGGCTCCTCCCGGGCAGTACGCGGTGAAAGCGTCGTCGATCGCGCCGCTATCGAGCGCCGCCAGGGCCACGATGGGTTTAAACGTGGAGCCGGGAGCCAACTGCGCCTGCACCGCGCGGTTCAGCAGGGGATTGTCGGGGTTGCCGATCAGTTCCTTCCAATCTTTCGAGCGGATGCGGCCGGCGAACTTGTTAGGATCGTAAGCCGGCCGGCTCACCATGGCCAGGACTTCGCCGTTGCGCGGATCCAGGGCAACCACGGCGCCCTTGCGGTTCTCCATGGCCAGCTCGGCCACCACCTGCAGGTCGAGATCGATGGTGAGTTGCAGGTTCTTGCCGGGCACCGCCTCCTTCATGGCGATGACCTGGTGCTCGCGGCCGCGGTTATCCACCACCACGCGGCGCTGGCCGTCCACCCCCATCAGAATGTCGTTGTACTGGCGCTCGATGCCTACCTTACCCACCACGTCGCCCTGTTCGTACTTGGCGAAATCGGGCGAGTTCAGATCGCTCTCGCTGATTTCGCCAACGTAACCGATAGCGTGCGCCGCCAGCTCGTCGCGCGGATAGAGCCGGCGTTGGGCGTGGATCAGCTCCATCTCCGGAAAAGTCTCCGCGTCGCGATGCGCGTCCACGAAGGCCAACTCGCCCGGCGTCAGCTCTTCCTTGATGATGATGGGCTCGTAGCGCGGCCGGGCCCGAAAGCGCTTCAGGCGCGCCGAGAGATCCTCCGGATCCAGATGCAGCCCTTCGGCGATGGCCGCCAGATGCTCGCTCTTCAGGTTCTCGCGCGAAAGAATGAGGCTGAACGAGGAGTGATTGTCCACGATGACGCGGCCGTCGCGATCCAGGATTTTGCCGCGTGGCGCGAGAATCGGCAGGGCCTTGATGCGGTTGCGTTCGGCCTGCTCGTTGTACAGGGCTGGATTTTGTACCTGCAGGTCCCAAAACCCTGAAATCAGGAACAGAAAGCCGGCCACCAGCAGATACTGGAAGAACGCGATCTTGCCGGTGGCGAATTTAAGGTCGTCCCGGAGTTGCGGCTGGACGGGCGCTTCTTCCCGCTCGCGCTCGTTGTAAGGCACGCTCACCTTAGACCATCTCCCATCAACCAGTTTCCTTCAATTTGTCCAGAAAATGAAATAGCGGCAACGCCACCAGCGCGTTGAGTAACCCCAGCATCAGCGTGTGGGGAAGCTCGAAGCCAAGTTGCTGGCCGAGCAGCGCGCGCAACAGCACCCAATAGAAGAACTGGTGGAAGAAGAAAAAGAAGAAGGCCAGGATGAAGCGCAGCACCGGATTGTCCACTTCGAACCGCATGCTCACGTTGCCGGCGAAGTAGCCCACCAGCGTCTTGACGATGCCGAACATCCCCAGCGGTTGATGCGACAGCGAATCCTGCATCAATCCGATGCCTGCCCCGATGAACGTGCCCGCCACCGGCTGCCGCCGCATCAGGGCGAAGTACACTGTCACGAGCAGCGGCAGTTCGAGGTACGAGAGGTACTGGAAGAACAACGGCACGTAAACCTGGAACAGGATGGCGGCGAACGGCACCGTGAGCGTGACCCAGACGCGGAAGTGCGGGTTGGTTTTGCGGGGCTTGTCCAACAGCAAATGCTCGCCGTAGTCGGTCATGGTTGGACGGGAGGCTTGCCCGGGGGCGGCGTGGCGACCACGCTCTTCTCGGGCGGTTTCTGCGGCGCGGGCGGCGCGGCGGGCGGTTGGCCGGCGGCCTGCGCGGGCGGCTTCATGTTGAAATCCGGCGGTCTCGACCCCGGTGCGCCCTCTCCAAACACGTGCCCCTGCGCTTCGCCCATGCGCTTGTACTGCTCGCGCAGCCGGTCCGCGTCGGTACCCAGCGTCCGGGGAGCGGCGGTCGTGACCGGCGCGTCGACGGCCTGGGGATCGGCCGGCGGTGGTGGCAACATCGGCGCCGCTTGCGTGGAAGCCTGCTCGGAGGGCAGTGGCTGGTGTACTCCTTCCAGCACCACCAGGACCTCCTCCAGCCCGTTCTGGAATCCGCTGGGCACGACATAGATTTCCTTAAACGTCTTGCCGGCCCGCACGACTTTGGCAGCGCCCACGGGCAGGCCCTTCGGAAAGACCCGGTCGTCGCCGGAAGTAAAGAACCACTCGCCGGGCTCGACTTTCTCTTCGTTTTGCACGTAGTCGACCAGGCAAGTGCTGTGCCCCTGACCCTTCAGCGTGCCGTGCACGAAATTCTTTTGTGACACGACGCCGGCGGCGAAGCTCGGATCCGTAATCAGCAGCACCTGCGATGCGGTGGGATACGCCGCCAGCACTTTACCGACGATGCCGTCCGGCGTGATGACGGCCATGCCGCGCATGACTCCGCTGGCCGATCCGCGGTCGATGAAGACGACCTTGGAATTCGCGCTCGAACCCGTGCCAATGATTCTCGCCGCGATGGTGCGCGACGGGCTGCGGGATTGAAATGCGTTCAACGCGCGCGCGCGATCCGCCGTGGCCAGCTCCGTCTTGAGAAACTGATTCTCGAGCTTGAGTTTGCCCAATTCGGATTCGAGTTGCCGGTTCTTGCCGCGCACGCCCACCAATAGGAAGTAGTTCTCGAGAACGCCCACCGTGTTGGAACGGCCCGCTTCCAGCAACCGTGCCATGGGTGTCACCGCCGTGACCGCCCAGACGCGGACCAGGCGTACGTCCTGGTTGCTTTTGACCTGATAGCCCAGCAGCAAAAGCTGGGCCAGGATCACCAACAGCAGCACCGTCAGGTTACGGTAGCGACTGATTGGGAATTCCATGGCTTTCGACGCCGCACCCGAGAGCGCACGCGCTATTCGATGGCGATCCTCCGGAGCAGTTTGAATTCCGTGAGCATCTTGCCGGTGCCTAGCACCACGCAAGCCAGTGGGTCGTCGGCGATCGAGACGGGCAACCCGGTTTCCTCGCGAATACGCTTGTCCAGGTTCTTGAGCAGCGCCCCACCGCCCGTCAGCACGATGCCGCGGTCGCTAATGTCAGCGCTCAATTCCGGCGGCGTGCGCTCGAGCGCCACGCGGATCGCGTTCATGATGGTGGCCACGCATTCGGCCAGTGATTCGCGAATTTCACTGTCGTCTATGGTGATGGTTTTGGGCACGCCTTCGATGAGATTGCGCCCCTTAATCTCCATGGTCAGCGGTTTGTCCAACGGATACGCGGAGGCGATCTGGATCTTGATCTGCTCGGCGGTGCGCTCGCCGATCAGCAGGTTGTACTTGCGCTTGAGGTACTGCATGATGGCCTCGTCCATCTCGTTGCCCGCCACGCGCACCGAGCGCGAATAAACGATGCCGGAAAGCGAGATGACCGCGACGTCGGTAGTGCCGCCGCCGATATCGACCACCATGTTGCCCGAAGGTTCCGTGATCGGCAACCCGGCACCGATGGCCGCCGCCATGGCCTGTTCGACCAGATGCACCTCGCTGGCCTTGGCCCGATAGGCCGAGTCGATCACCGCGCGCTTTTCTACTTGGGTGATCTCGCTGGGCACCCCGATGACGATGCGTGGATGCACCAACATCTTCCGTCCATGGGCTTTTTGGATGAAGTAGTTGAGCATCCTCTCGGTGACCTTGAAGTCGGCAATCACGCCGTCCTTCATGGGCCGGATGGCCACGATGTTGCCGGGAGTGCGTCCCACCATTTCTTTGGCGTCGCGTCCGACGGCCTCCACTTCGCCGTTGTTCTTATTGATGGCGACGATGGAAGGCTCGTTGACCACAACACCCTTACCCTTGGCGTAAACCAGGGTATTGGCCGTCCCCAAATCGATGGCTAGATCCGAGGAGAAGAGACTAAACAAGGAACGAATGTTCATGCTGGAGTCAAGGGACGGCGGGAACCGCTCAATCCCCTCAAAGGGTAACACACTGTGAACCGCGCTTCAACGCACCCAGGTCCACGATCTTTTATTTTCAACGCGCTACGGCTATCGCGGCATTTCGCTACAATGGAGGCCTCGTGATCGGCCGCCGCTGTTTCCTGTACACAAGTGTAGGGTTTCTCGCCGGGTGCCGCAAGAAAAGAGCTTCGGGCTACCCCGGCTATGTCTTCGTGGCGAACTACGAAGGCCGTGCCGTGGCCGCCGTCGACCTCAACCTCTTCGCGGTCATCAAGCACATCGCCATGGACGCGGCCCCCAGCGTGATTTTGGCGCACTCCGAACGCGACGCAGTTTACGTTCTCGAACCAGAAGCCGGGATGGTGGCCGAAATCGAAGTGACCTCGCTGGCCGTGCGCCGCAAGGCGCGCGCGGGCGCCCAGGCCCTCGACATGCGCTTCAGCCGCGACGCGCGCCACTTGTGGGTACTCTGCAAGGAACCCCGGCAACTGGTGCGTCTGTCGTTGGACACCTTGCGGCCCAGCGGCGCGATTCCACTCGCAGGCGATCCCGGCAGTCTAGAAATTTCGCCCGCTGCCAATCTCGGCGCTGTCTGTTTCCTGAAGGAAGGTTCGGTAAGCCTGGTCGATCTTGACGCCATGCGCGCTCAACCGCCGCGCCAGATTGACGCCCGGCTCACCAGGGCGGTCTTCCGTAAAGATGGCAAAATGCTTCTGGTGGGAGTGGCGCAGATCCCCTCGCTGGCGGTAATCGATGTGGCCACCCAGCAAATAGTGGTGCGCTTGCCGCTGGCCGTCGAGCCGAGTAACTTCTGCTACAAAGCCGATGGCGGGCAGTTGTTCATCACCGGCGCCGGCATGGACGCGGTCGCCGTGGTGTACCCGTATACGACCGAGGTGGCCAGGACGGTCCTGGCCGGCCACGCGCCCGGCGCGATGGCGGAATCCGCGGTCCCCGGTTACCTGTTCGTGGCGAACCCAGGCTCGGGCGACGTGAGCATCCTGGACATTGAGACGCTCCGCGTGGTGGCACGCGCTAGCGTGGGGGCCGATCCCGGCGCGATTCTCATCACGCCGGATAATCAGTACGCCCTGGTGCTCAATCGCCTCTCCGGAGACATGGCGGTGATCCGCATTTCCGCGGTTACCGCGCGCCGTTCCCGTTCGGTGGCGCTGTTCACCGTCATTCCAGTCGGCTCCACGCCGGTGGGCGCCGCTATCCACCGCCTGTAACGGCGGCGCCGCGCCGCGTGATCATAACCAACTGCTTGACGCCGGTTACGCTATCGCGCGGCGTCGCAGCACGCCCAATGCGACCAGACCCGCGCCCAGCATGATGATGGTGCCCGGTTCGGGGACCTGGCCGTGGTTGGTCACGATGCCGGCCACCGAATAGTCGTCGTTGCTTTGGTTCATCGCGCTGAACACGATCTTGTCCACGGTGACGCTTCCGAACGAGCCGTAGAGTTCGCCGTTATGCACGTCGGGAGGCGGTTCATTGGCGTTGAAACTGGTTAGACCCAGATTGGCGGCCCCGAGAAACAGCGTGACCTTGGCGGTTTCGCCATCAACTCCGTCGGGAGCCATGAACAGGTCCGTGAACCAAATCCCGGCCAGGCTCACCGGACTGGCAAAGGTGACCGTGAGCGTTTCAGGATAGTTGATTTCATCGTTCTCGCCGCCGCGGACGCCGAAGCCGTCGGTCGAATCCCAATACAGGCCGCCGGTATTCGTGGGGTTCGGTGTGATGGTGACGTTCATGCCGGTGGCGGCATCGAACTTCGTGCAACCGGTGGTGCTGTTGCAGGAGGAATAGGTGCTGCTGCGAAAGTCAGTTTGGCCGTTGAGGCCGGTTCCGATGGGTGTTGCAGTGGCGCTCGCGGCCACCACTACCAGTGCGATTAGAGTTGCCGCTACAAAGTTCTTCATAGTGTCTCCTTCTCACACCACCTTGCGGCATGAGGCGGGTTTCACCAATGGAACTTAGGTTCCGAAACGGGGTAGCTGGAACGCGGGTTTGTACTGGACAGCGACGGCGGGGCGAGTTCTAGTACCTTGCGCCGGTGGCGCCCGAGACGATGACGCGATAGCGCAATCGCAAGGGCTTACCAGGCTCGAGTGTGTAGGTGGCCAAGCCGGGGAAGTTCACGCCCAGGAAGCCGTAGTGGCGCAGGCACCAGCCGTTGGGGAAGGCCGGATTACGGGGTGCGATTTCGACGCGCACCGCGGCGTGGCGCCCTCCGTAGTCCGCTCCGAGTTCCGCCCACGGATGCGGAACCAGGTTCGAATCGCCGGCTTCTTTACCTCGGCCGGTGGTAAGGACGGTGTGCTCGCGCGGTGCGAAACGGACGTTAAAACCTCCGTATCCTTTTTTGCTCGCGGACTCGCCGGTGATCGAGACCGGTTCAGTCAGCGCCTCGAAGACCAGCGTGATATCCAGCGCGCGCCGGCCGCCCTCGGCCCGGTGCGCCACTACCAGCACGGTTTCCTTCACCACCTTGCGATCGCCCGCGTACCAGCCGTTTTCGACGCCCAGCCGCGCCTGGCCTGGCGCGGTCTTCTTCTCCATCCAGCGGACGAACTTCTGGTGGATGCCTTGAATACCCCACAGGTCGAGATCCTGGTTGCCAACCTTTACATGCGGCCAAGCCCAAAAGATGCCGCGATGATGAGGATGGTCGACGGGAAAATCGTCGGTCACCACGGTGCCGTCCGGCGTCCACACCGGATGCAGGTAGCAGGCCCGCCGCCGGTCTTCGTTCATTCCCGGTTTGAGCGTCATGCCGTAGTTGTACACGTAGACGGGTTGGCCGGCTTCCAGCAACTGGATCGAGGTTTCGTTCAACTCGCGAAACTCGAACGGGCCGGCGGCTCGCAACGCCAGGCACATTCCCAGCAGTAACACCAGTGCTTGTTTCATCGCTTAATTCGCGCCTCGTCAATCTCGACGCCCAGCCCCGGTCCGGTGGGCACCTCGATTTCTCCGTCTTTCACCACCAGCGGTTTCTTCAGATACGTCCCGGCCAAAAACTGCGGCCCGTTCAGCGCCGCGGGGAATTTCAGATGGTAGGCCGCGTAAAGCTGGACCGCCGCGGCCAGCGCCACGTCGGGATCCGTGAGGCCGCTGCCCAGGAACAGCAAGCCGGCGTCGCGCAGAATTTCCACCTGCCTCCGCGCATCCCACAACCCGGCGGTGCGCGCGGGTTTCATGGCCACGCCGTCGAGCAGACCGAGTTTAATAAACTCGATCAGTTCCACCGACGACACCACGCCTTCGTCCATGAGAATCGGCAGCGCTCCCTGCTTCTTCATTTCACGGAAGCCCGTAAGACGGTTGGCCGCCACCGGCTGTTCGAGAACGTCCACGCCCGCCTGAGCCAGTTTCGGCGCCACGGCGAGCGCGGTGGCCAGATCGTAGCCGCCGTTGGCGTCGGCCCACAGGAAGCCCTTGGGCACGAGCTTGCGCACCAGGCGGCACATCTCGACGTCGAACTTCGCGTTGGGCGCGACTTTCACATTGAAGTTCTGATAGCCGCGCGCCCGGCCTTCGGCCACCAGCGCTTCGGTTTCCTCGAGCGTCTTCGGATTCACGGTCCAACTCAGCGTGACGCGCTGGAGCGGTTGGCGGCCCCAACGTTCGGCGACGCTTTGGCCGCGCAGCTTGCCGGAAAGATCGTGCAGCGCCAAATCCACGCCCGCCTTGGCAATGGGCATACCGGTCGAAAAAGAAGGCGCGACGACGCGGTTCATGGCCTCGTGCGCGCCGGCGATGTCGAAGGGATCGCGGCCTATCAGAATGGGAGCGATGTACTTCTCCAGAGTCGACGCGACGCTCTCGCTGGTTTCGTAGCTCCAACTGGGGACCGGGGCGCTTTGTCCCCACCCCACGGTTCCGTCTTCCGCGGTGAGTTTCACCAGCACGCTGGGACGCTCCGGCGTGGAGAAGAATTTGAAATGTCCCAGGAAGGCATACGATGCCGGCAGGATGTCCACGCGCCGGATCGCGGGTCCCGTGGGGCGCAAAGCGCCGCCCACCGCTACTTTGGAAAACGCTCTGCGAGTCATGCCGCTACTCCTGTTCCACAACCTGGACCGCGGTGAGTTCCTTCAATCGCCGCAAGTCCGCCGGTTTGACGCCGGAGTCCGTGATCACCAGGTCGCAGGTCTCCACCGGACAGACGTGGTAGAGCGCCTCGTGGCCGATCTTGGCCGAATCGAGGACCAGGATCTTTTCGGTACCCGCCGCCAGCAACTCTTTCTGGAATTCCGGATCGTTGGCCATGATCCCCTTGGTGAAGGATAGAGCCGCAGCGCCGAAGAACACCTTCTGCGCGTGAATGGCGCGCAACGACTCGGCCACTTCGCGCCCCACCAGATCATGGCTGCTGCGCCGGTACGTGCCTCCGGTGAGTACCACGCGCACATCGCTGGAACCGCTGAGTTCGTCCAGCACGGCCAACGAGAGCGTGAAAACCGCGATGTCTTTGTGCCTTCTCAGGTGGCGCGCGATGAACAGCGTGGTGGTCCCGGAATCCATCACCACCGCTTCTCCGTCTTTGACCAGGGCCGCGGCCGCCCGCCCGATGCGGTCCTTCGCCTCGGCACACTGAGCCGAGCGATCCAGGAAAGTCTTCTCCATCGCCGTGCCGCGCGCCACCATGGCTCCGCCGGGGATGCGAATAACCTGGCCGGTCGCGGCCAGCCTTTCCAGATCCCGCCGTACCGTCATTTCGGAAATCGAGAATTGTCCGGCGATCTCCGCGATCGAGGCGCTGGTACGATTCCGCAACAACCTGAGGATTTCGTCGCGTCGTGCGATGTTGTGTTCCGCCACGGTTTGTACCTGGTTATGTAAGAAGGACTATCGCGTCACTGAGCAAGGCCGCGCCCGGAGTCCCACACGGCGTCTACCTGGAGACCTATTCATCGTAATACGATCAGCGAAAAGGGGACAGACGCATTTTCCGCCACAACAGACCGCCCGATGAACGCCGTTCTTATAGCGGAAAATGCGTCTGTCCCCTTTTCGCTAAAGGTAGCGCTCGATTTCGGCTTCGAGTTCCTTACGGTTGGGAATGATTGAAGAGAACTTCAACTCGCCGTTGATGAGCAGCGCGGGCAGATTCTTCAGTCCCAGTTTCTTGGCGCGCCGAATGTTCTCGCGCGCCACGGTCTTGCGCTCAAGCACTTCCACGCGGCCGCCGAATTTGGCGGTGGTCACCTGGGCGGCGTCGAGCATGTAGCCGCAAGCCGGACACGTATCGGCGTCGATGGTGTAAACCTCGACCAGCGGCCGGTCCAGATGCGTGTAGTCCGGCATGTCCGCCGGGACACAGTCGTCGGCGGCGACGTAGTGGCTGAGGATGTGACGGACGCTTTCGGGTTCCCGTATCGCCTGCAACACGCCGATGACGTTTTCCTCCGGCACGTCGTAGGGCATGTCGCAACCGGGCGCGATCACCAGATTGTGGTGCTCCACGCGGTCCAGCAGATCCAGAACGTACTTCATGTTGTCCTGCTGCGTGCCGTTGAGCATGGTGGAGCTTAGCGGAATGTTGCCGCCAAGGGCGATGTTATAGCGGTCCGTGATGCGCTTGGCCTGGGGAAGATCGATGTTCTCATCGATGGAGATGGAATCCGGCGATGTCTTGGCCATCTCCTCCATGTTCTTGGTGGCGTCGCCGCAAACGAAGAAGGAAGAAAGGACGCCCGCCGCGCGCAGGTAAGAGAAGATCTCGCGGAACGGCTCGCCCAGCAACGCGGCGAAATGCTTCGGAGAGATCTGCGACACCACGGGATCGACGACGGCAATTACGTCCATGCCGGCTTCCCTGTAGAGATCCGCCATGCGGAGGTTCACCGCCGTGGTGTAAGCGATGAGTTGGGCCACGAATTCCGGATGGTCGTAAATATCCAGGAACAGGTCCGACCCTCGCAAATGCGAAGCCAGCGTGAACGGCCCGCAGATGAGCCCGTAGAGCGCCGTGGTCTCGCCCACCGCACTCTTCATACGGCGCATCACGTCCAGCGCCATGGGCAGGCGGTCATCCCGGGCTTCCGGCAACCGGCTCGGCACATCCAGCGCCGCAGCCAGCGGATGCGAAGCCACCGACGGTGGAGCCTTGTCGGCCCACACCAGACCACAGCCCAGGATCTCGGCCTCCACCTGCAGGTCGAACAGAACCGGTTGGCCGTCCGGTTGGTAGTGCCGGTTCGCCTCCATCAGCGAAGCGAACAGCTTGTCCCCATCGGTGAGCACTTCCCGCGCGTTGTAGCCCAGAAACTTACCGGCGTGAATGCCGGCGAAGGGCACCCACGGCACTCGATCCATCTTTTGGTGACGAAGCGTCCCCAGCAGCAGTTCCTTGCCCGTCATAGTCCGTCCTCCAGGATGTGATGCAGCGATACGGCCGCTAGTTACATTCGGCGACCAGGGGTCCCGCGAGTTCCTTCAGGAAGAACAATCGCCCGCGCAGCGTGGGCATAAAGCTGGACGGCACCCAGCGATTGGGGCCGTAGCGCAGCGTCATCCACAAGCTCATGCCTTGCCACATCATGCCGCGGCCGAGCGTGCCGTCGGCGCCGCCGATGATGCGGTCGGCGGCCAGGAACAGCCCCGGGCCAATGGTGTTGGCACGCGTCGAAACCAGCGTCGTACGGCTCTTGAAACTGGTGATGGCGTTCTGCTCGATAGTGAGCGGATGGAGTTTGGCGCCCAGGCGGTAGCTCTGCTTCTTCCATTCTTCGTCGGAAGAGAACTCGGCGGCGAAGTGCGGCTCCCAGAACGCAATGTGGCAGACGCGGCCGATGCCGAAGATTACGATTAACTCCGCGCCTTCGGCCTTCAACTCGCCGATGCGGTCCGGGTAGGTGGGCAGCAGTTTGCGAGTAGCGAAGAAACGCTGCTTCTTGGGCACGGTCAGCTTGCCCAGCGGCCCGTAGAAAGCTTGTTCCATGGCGAATTGGAAGGCGCCGGGATTGCTGGGCGGCAGGGTGTTGCCCTCGCCGTCGCTCCACTCGTCCATATTGAACCCGTAGACGTGCTCACAGGATAGTCCCCACTCCTTGAGAAAATACACCGCCCAACGGTACATGCCCATGGGGCCCACCGGCAGGATTAAGGCGAGCTTCTTCCCGGCCATGCGCGCGTTGCCGATGCGCAGCGCGATTTCGTGTCCCATGAAGGTGTCGAAATCGGCCAGCGTGTCGCAGGCCACCGGCGTGAACTCACGATGCCACCACGGCTGGCGCTCGGCCACGGTCTCCGGAGGATGCGAGCAGCAAGCGTCCATCTTCGCCAGATCCCATCCGGCGGGAAAGAACCCTTCGAGCAGGGAACCTTTCAGGGTGCTGATCAGATCGATGTTGGCTTCCGATTTGCTCATGGTGGATGTTCCTCATCATATTATCGAAAAAACCGCTCAGCCTGATCTGCGCGATTTATGCGGCGCGCGCGGGGCTTGGAGAAATCGATAAATCGCGCAGATCAGGCTGAGCGGTTTTCTTGTTACTCCAGTACGCTCAACAGCAGGCGCGAGGCGTTCTTGGGCGTGTGATAAACGCGCTGGGTAGCCTTCTGGAAATCGGCTTCGGTAGCCGTGTCGATGTCGACGAACTTCTGTGGATTCCGGTCGGCGAGCGGAAACCATGAACTCTGGATCTGCACCATGATGCGGTGTCCCTTGCGAAACGAATGATTGATGTCCGGCATGGTGAATGCAACCTTGGTCACGCGGCCAGGCTCGAATGGCCGGGGCTTTTCGAAGCTCGAGCGGAAGCGGCCGCGCATGGGCTCGCCGCGAACCAGTTGTTGATAGCCGCCCATTTTCGCGCCGCTGGGGCTCACATCGCGGCGGTCGTCGGGGTAGACGTCGACCAGCTTCACCACCCAATCGGAATCCGTGCCCGTGGTGGATACGTGCAGCGTCGCGGTGAGCGGTCCAGCCACGGTGATGTCGGAGGTAAGTTGATCGGTTTGATACACCACCACGTCGCAGCGCCGCGAGGCGAAGCGCTGGTCCTCGACCATGTACTCGTACACCATGCCCGGCTCGATGTCCGGGATGAACGGCACGGGCTTGGCCGGATCGCTCACGTACTCGTCGAAGGAGGACGCGGATTCCGGCGGAGGCTCGAAGGCCAGCCTACCCTCCGCGCGCAGGTAAAGCGTCTTGGCGAGGGTCTGCCGCGGGGGCCAGGCGTCGTACTGGCGCCACTGGTTCGTACCGGTCTCGAACACGTAGGCCTCGGGCAGTTTCAGATCGCCCTTGTTCTTCAAATAATGATTAAAGAACGGAAACTCGATATGTTCCTGGTAGTAGCGGCTGGTTTTCGAGTGGAAACTTACGTTCCCCAGGCGGTCTCCATCGCCGTTGGCCCAGCCGCCGTGCGGCCACGGCCCTTCCACCAGGATGTTGTAGGCGCCGGGGTTGTTCTTCTCCACCGCGCGGTAGATGGCCAGCGGCCCGTAAACGTCCTCGGCATCCATCCAGCCGCCCACCATCATCACGGCGGGACGGATATTCTTGAGGTGCGGCAGAATCGTGCGGGCCTTCCAGAATTCGTCGTAATTGGGGTGCCGCATCACTTCGTTCCAGAACGGTACCCCGCCCTTGAAGTATTTCCTGTCGGCGTTCGAGATGGGTCCCATGTCGAGGAAGAACTGGTACCCGTCGCTCCATCCGATTTCGAATTTCTGATCGTAGCGCCGGGTGGTGGGGCCGCCCGGGCGCGGGCGGCCGAAAGAGCCGTAAAAACTGAAGGTGTGGGCGAGCCACAGCGCGCCGTTGTGGTGGAAGTCGTCGCCCACGAACCAATCGGCGATAGGAGCTTGCGGCGAGACGGCTTTCAGCGCCGGATGAGAATCGAGCAGGGCCATGGCCGCGTAAAAGCCCGGGTAGGAGATGCCCCAGACGCCCACACGCGCGTTGTGGTTTGGAATCTTCGCGAGCAGCCACTCGATGGTGTCGTAGGTGTCGGAAGCTTCATCCACGTCCTGCGGGCCGCGCTTGGCGGCGATGTAGGGACGGACGTCCACGAAATCCCCTTCCGACATCCAGCAGCCCCGCACGTCCTGATAGACGAAGATGAAATTCTCGCGGGCGAACTTCTCCGACGGACCCAGCGAGAACTTGTACTGGTCGGCTCCGTAGGGCGCCACGCCGTAAGGCGTGCGCTGCATCATAATGGGGTACTTCGCGGACGTATCCTTGGGCGTGTAGACGGACGTGAACAGCTTCTTACCGTCGCGCATCGGAATTTCGTATTCGAATTTCGTGTAATGCGCCTTGATGTATTCGACGCCCTGCGCCGAGGCCAGCGCCACCGCGGCCAACCAGAGGACCAGTATCCGCATGCCCGTCCCTTCGGAGATGGAGTAGAACCTTCAATATAAGCGAAAAGGGGACAGACGCATTTTCCGCCACAGCGCACCCACGGAAATGGATCGAAGCGGCCAGGCGCGGAAAATGCGTCTGTCCCCTTTTCGCGCTACATTGCGGCTTTGGATTCGAGGCTGCGCCACAAATACCACGATGCCACCGTGGCATACGGCCGCCACGAGCGGCCGCGCTCTTCCACTTCGCCGGGCGTGGGGGTTTCATCCAAAGCGTAGGCCTGGCGCACGGCCGCGCGAATTCCCAGATCGCCCACCGGCAGAACGTCGCTCCGGCGCAACGCGAAGATCAGGAACATGTGCGCGGTCCACACGCCGACGCCCTTCACGCGGGTCAGCGTTTCGACCACCGCGCGGTCGTCCAGATCGAGCAGCGCGGCGAAGTCCACGCGACCATCCAGGGTTTGCCCGGCCAGGTCCCGAAGGTAGGCGGTCTTCTGCTTCGACAGGCCCAGGGCGCGCATGCGCGCTGGAGGCAGCTTCAGGACGTTTTCTGGAGTCACCTCACCGCCCAGCGCATCCGATAAACGGTGGTAGATGGTTAGGGCCGCCTTGCCACTCAATTGCTGGTGTACGATAGCCTTGGCCAGCGTGTCGAAGGCGGGTTCGAGATATTCGATCCGGTAAGGGCCGATCCGATCGATCAGGGCGCCCATGACGGGGTCGGCGTTTCGCAAATGTCGCAAAGCTTTACGCATGGAAGAAACACAAATCGCGCGGGCCGCGTCTTCTAAAGTGTCATTGTAACTGTATGCTGCGCCTCACTGCCTTCCCGTTGCTCATGGCATTGGCCGCTCCCCTGTTGGCCCAGGTGAGCCAGGACCAACCCCCCGTCATCAAGGTGGAAGTGAATGTCGTAAGCGTGCTCTGCTCGGTCCGCGACAAGCATGGCGCCTACGTCGGCAACCTGACCAAGGACGACTTCACCATCTTCGAGGACGGCAAACCGCAAACCATCCGCTATTTCAACCGCGAAAACGACCTCGCGCTGACCATCGGCCTGCTGGTGGACGTAAGCGGCAGCCAGGAAAACCTGATCGGTGTCGAGCGCCAGGCCGCCACCCAGTTCTTCGCTTCGGTTCTGGGCAAGAAGGACATGGCGTTTTTGATCAGCTTCGGCTCCGAATCCGAGCTGTTGCAGGACTACACCAACTCGCACCGCCTCTTGCGAGACGCTCTCGACAAGCTGCGCGTGAACGCCGCCGTCACGGGGCTGCAGCCCGGTCCGGTGCCCACCATTTCGCAACCGCGCGGAACGGTGCTGTTCGACGCCGTGTACCTGGCCACTACCGACCGGCTGAAGGGCGAAGTGGGCCGCAAGGCCATCGTCCTCATCACGGATGGCGTGGACCAGGGCAGCCGCCTCAAACTGCAGGATGCCATGATGGCCGCGCAGAAGGCCGATACCGTCATCTATAGCATCTACTACGTGGACCCCTCCGCCTACCGTTCGCGCGGGTCGTGGGGTTTCGCGCCCAGCGACTCGGACTTGAAGAAGATGTCGGAAGAAACCGGTGGCAGGCTGTTCCGCGCGGGCAGAAGAACCTCACTCGACGACATCTTCCGCCAATTGCAGGAAGAACTGCGCAATCAGTACGCCATCGGCTACACGCCCGCCAACGAGGCCAAGGACGGCCGCTTCCGCAAAATCGAAATCCGTATGCGGAACAATGAATATAAAGTGCAGGCGCGCAAGGGCTACTTCGCTCTCACGCCTTAGTGGCGCTCACCAACTTTGCGCGCCGGGCAAAATAGTCCTTCAACGCCTCTTCCAGCCCAGGCATGGGCGCGAGGCCGGCCCTCTCCATCTTGCCGTTCGACAGGGCGCTGTACTTGGGACGATGCGCCGCCGTGCGATACTCCCGCTCGTTGGTGGGCTGTAGCTCGGGTGAGATCCCCAGAACGCGGAAGATCAGCCGGGCGTAATCGAACCAGGCGATGGGCGTGCCGCCTCCGATGTGGAACACCCCAGTGAGCTTGCGCTCGACCAGATCCGCCGTGCGCGAGGCCAGCGCCGGAGCGTAGGTTGGGGAAGCCACGTGATCTTCTACTACGCGGATGGTTTTGCCGGATTCGGCTAAACGCATCATCAGCTCGACAAAGTTTCCCCGCGGGGTGTTCAAGCCGCCGGGACCGAATACCCCCGAGGTGCGGATGATGAGCGGGGATTCCAGATAGGCCTGCGCGTACAATTCGCCGGCATACTTCGAGATGGCATAGGCGCCCAGCGGGTGCGGCCGGTCTTCCTCGGTGTAGCAGCGGCCGGCCGTGCCGTCGAAGACGTAGTCGGTCGAATAGTGCACGAAGAATGCATCCACCTGACGGCTGACCAGGGCCAGGTTGCGCACGGCGAGCGAGTTGACCTGGAGGGCGGCCGCGGGCTCGGATTCGGCCACATCGACTTGGTTGTGGGCCGCGGCATTGATGACGATGGCGGGGTCCAGATCGCCCACGCATTGCTCCACGCGCGCCCGGTCGGTGATGTCGAGCTCCGGACGGTCCCAGGCGGTTACTTCATAGCCCCGCGCCGCAAACTCATGCACTAACTCGATTCCCAGTTGGCCCGCGCTGCCGCAGATGAGCACTTTCGAGGTCATTTCAAAGCCAGGATAGCGCGAATCCTTGCGCCGGGGTTGATTCTCGTGACCCGAAGAGGGGAATGTGCATCAAAATTGGATAAAAGGAGGGCCGGTGCTCCCACTTTTGCAGCCTGGGTTGCGTGGCGCAAGAACGGCGAACCGTATAGGTGTTCTACTCCTGCTGGCGTTGCTGCAGAGTTTGGCCGTAGCAATGCTTACCGGCGTGAGGACGCTGGCGGCGCCCTGAGGCCGGCAATCGAAGTCGCGCCCTCGCCCTCGCCCTCGGGGTCGCCGAAGATGCCTCGATTCAGACGTTCCAGATCTTCCAGCCCCGTCAAGATGTGTTCCACCATCAAACCCGCCGAATAGCCGGGGCCTTCCGGCGCGCAGTAGCAGATCTCGCCTAGTATCATGATGTCGTCGGCGTCCACCCTCACGGCGGAGCCAGGGGGGATGGCTTGGGGGATGGTTAGCCGTATGCCGCGACCGGAGAGATTGTGAACAGTGCCGGTGCAGCAGACCGGGCAAGCATCCAACCTGGTCACGCGGACCGGGAGGTCGACTTCGAAGCGCACTTCCGAGCGACGTTCCACGCTTCTTCTTATCGGTAAGCGCGAGCGCAGTTGAGAGAAAATCAGTGGCCCAAGTTGGCGGCGAGGTAGTGGTCGATGCAGCGAACCATGACATCCTTGGAGGCGGCCCCTTGCAAAGGGAACACCGCCCAACTGGCCGCCGTGGCCAAGGCTAGTGCGCCACTCCCAAAGTGCACTGTGACTTCCGCGTCGCAACTCGCCACCCGCTCGAGTTCGTCCCGGACCTCGCTCACCGCGCGCCGGTGCTCGAGCAGGGCCACAAACGAGGTGCCGCTCCAGCGGAAAACACGATCGGTGGGTGAGAGACGCCGCCGCAGGCGCTCGTGAAACTCGCCAAGCAATCGGTCGCCCAAAGTGTAGCCGAAACAGTCGTTTAGCAGATGAATGCGATCGACGATGAACACGGCGGCGAACACCCGCGTGCCCCTGGCGATGCTGGCAGCCAAGGCTTCCTCGGCCTCCGCTCTCCCGGGAACCCCAGCCAGCGGATCCGCTCTCAGCGGCCTGGCAGGCCCTCGGTGCGGCTCTGGCCGGATACCGGACGGCTCCAGGCAGTCCGCGGCTGGAGGTGCCGTTTCCTCCCTCTCCGGGACGAAGCATCTCTTTGTGGAGGTGTACATTATTGTGTCGACAAGCCATAGATCGGTATGGGGAGGGCCGGAGTTGATCCACCCAAGAGGGGGGAGACCGATGAGATAAAGAGGGGTGCGCCGCTAAGGCGGCTACATCCGCCACCAAGCGGCCAGTAAATAGCATAAGGCTGCCGCCGTAGCCAGACTAAGCGCCAGTGCCGCCAGGCGACGCCAACGGCGCGAACCGGCGCGAGGCTCTTCCGTTTCACCCTTCAATGCGGACATGATCTGCTGGCGGGCGCCCTGCGGCAACCACCGCAGCGCCCCCAGAATACGTTCCCGGCCAGCGCGATTGGCAATCAGAATGGTGCCCGAGTTGATGCTGTTGGTGGATTCGATCAACCGTTTGCGTAGCCGGGAGGGAACTTCGTCGACGCTGCGATAGAGACGAACCTTCTTACCCGACGAGATCAGAACCGCCGAGCTTCGGACGATTTTTTCTTTCGGTTCGCTCATGGTTCTTCCGCTCTGGGGAGCTTGGCGGACCCCGCCGCGCTCCCAGCGCCCGCGTACTCGATCACTACCTGGATGAAACCCAGCGCCGCTTTCGACAACGCCTTGTCTTTCCGATAGATGAGCCCCACATGCCGCACCATGGCCTCGGGCGCCAAAGAGAGCGCCGCCAGGCGGCCCGCAGCCACCTCTTCCGCGCAATTGGAAGCCGCCAGGAACGACAGTCCCAACCCGGCTAGCACGAATCGCTTGATCATCTCTGTCGAATCCAACTCCATGGAAACCTGGATCTTATCCTCCACCAACTCCAGCCATTCGTTCAGACGCGTGCGCGTAGTGCCGTACTTGGGCAAAAGCAGGGAATACGGAACCAGGTCGTGGCAAGTGGCGCTGGGCCGGGAAGCCAGGGGGTGGTTGACGGGGACGATGAGCTTAATCTCGTCGGAATGAATCTTCACGGCCTGCATGCGGCGCTCCTCGACGGGGAACTGCGTGATGCCGAAGTCGGCCTGGTTGTCGAGCACTGCGGTTACCACTTTAGAGCCGTAGGAACGGTCCACATGCAGTTGGACGTTGGGAAACAGGCTGTTGTACTGCGAAAACACTTGCGGCAGCACGTAAATGCAGGTGGCCTCGTTGGCCGCGATGATCAGCTCTCCACGCGGCGCGCGCTCCAGTTCGTGGATGGCGTCTTGTGCCTGCCGGCGCAAATCCAGGATCTGTTCGGCGAAGCCCGCGAAGATCCTTCCGGCGGTGGTGAGGGCGATCCTGGTGCCCAGGCGGTCGAACAGCGCCGTGTTCAGATCCAGCTCAAGTTGTCGCACTTGCGCGCTGATGGCCGGCTGCGTGCGAAAGCAGGTTTCGGCCGCCTTGGAGAAGCTTTTCAACCTCACGATCTCCAAGAAAGTGTGTAACTGGTCCAGATCCATGTCGTTAGGCTGGGCCGCCCGGCGCAAAGAAATGTGAATCGCACGGATAGAAAGATTCGATTTCCGCCCGCGCCACAAGGCTTGCTACTAATTGTATCAACAGCCCCGGGTGGTGCGGCTGCATATTTTGAAACGGGGGATACCGCAGCGACACGGTCCCGTGCTTCGGGCCTACCTGAGGCGCATGCAGCGCACCACCCCGGGGGATATTCCCCTGACTGTCCCACCGGTTGTTGAAACCCTCCGCCCCTATCGCTGCGTCCACGGTAAGGTGTTCCGGAATTGTCGAAAGTGGAAAAGGGTGTCTTTCCACGGCGTCGGCGGATGGCGATAGAATACTAGGGTGGATTATATGCGTTGGTTCAGTGGGATAGCTGTCTTCATTGTTTCGATGAGTTGTGCGCCGGTTTTCGGCGCGGTGGGAGTTCCAGCTCGCGCCAACCTCGCTTTGGGCGAGAAGGCTCTGGGCGGGATGCCCGCCTGGTTCGAGCCCAATAGGGGCCAACTGGACCCGAAAGTGCGATTCACGGCGCGCTCGGCGCAGGGCCGCCTGGCCATCCATCAGACGGGTGCCCGCCTCTCCTACCCGCAAGGCTCGCTCGATCTGACGCTGGCTGGAGCCGACCGGAACGCGTCCCACGTGGGAGAGCAAACGCAGCGGGCGCGAACCAACTACCTGGTGGGCAATCGCCCGGACCACTGGAAGTTGGATGTACCGCACTTTGCCCGCGTCAGATGGAATCAGCCCTACCCGGGCATCGACGTGGCTTACTATTTCAACGACGCGCGCCTGGAGTACGACCTGGTGGTAGCGCCGGGCGCCGACCCCAGCCGCATTCGTCTCAAGTTTAGCGGCGCCAGGGCCACGCATCTGGATCCCGACGGCGCTCTGCGCTTCGATTTGGGCGGCGTGGAAGTGCGCCAGCTTCCTCCGGTGGCCTATCAGCAACTCGGCGGCAAGCGCGTGAGGGTGGAAGCCCGCTACCAGATGGCGTCCCATGGCGAGGTCCGCATCGCACTGGGTTCCTACGACAAGACCGGCACCCTGGTGATCGATCCAATCATCTACGCCGGCTATACCAAGGGCCAATCCAATCAAATCGTCCGCGCCGTCACTCTCGACAAAAACGGCAACGTGTGGATTGCGGGTTCCGCTTTCGGCGAAGTCGATGTGACGGATCTCACCGCGCCCTATAAGAACGTCTCCACCGCCTATCGCGATGCCTTCGTGGCGGAATTCTCCCTCAGCGAGGATGGGAACCTCAGCCTGGTCTATTGGACCTATGTGGGAGGCTCGGACTATGAAGAGGCCACCGCGCTGGGAGTGAATGCCGATGGCTGGGTGTACGTCGCCGGCGAAACCTCCAGCGTGGATTTCCCCACGGCGGGGACGGCGCTACAGACCGCCGCCGGCGGCCTAACGGACGCGTTCCTGTTCGTTATCGACCCGTCGGTGGCCGGCACGGACTCGCTCAAGTACAGCAGCTATTGGGGAGGCGACAAGGATGAGAGCGCGGGCGGCATGGCTCTGGACGCGAACGGCAACGTGGTGGTGATTGGAACCACGGCCTCCCAGACTTTGACTGCGGTCGAGTTCGGCGTGCAGGGCTTCAATCGGGGCGGCTGGGACGTTTTCATCCTCAAGGTAGATCCCCATCCCGGTGCTTCGCAGACGCTGCTCTATTCCTCGTTCTTCGGAGGCGACAGCACGGACATCGCCACCGGCGTGGCCGTCAACGCCGCCGGCAACCTCGTCTACTTCACCGGCTACACCTTCTCCGACGACTTTCCGACCACTTCGGACGGCTGGCAAACCTTCGAGCAAGGCATTGGAGACGCCTATATCGTCAAACTGGATCTGGACCGGCCGGGATTGGAAGCGCTGGTATATGGCACCTGCATTGGCGGGACGGACCTGGACTTTGCGAACGCCATCGACGTGGATGCGAATGGCGCTGTGTGGATCACCGGCTACACGCTTTCGGCGGACTTCCCCGTGACGGCGGATGCCGCCCAGCCGCACTACGCGGGCGGCGTCGATGGATTCGTGGTTCGCTTCGATCCCACCGCAACTGCCGGCAGTCCGTTGCAGTATTCGACCTACCTGGGCGGATCCGACGCGGATGTACCGAATGCGGTGAAGGTGCTTTCCGATGGGCGTGTCGCCGGGGGAGGCTACACACTTTCCGCCGACATGCCGGGGCGCGGCGATTCGCCCGCGGTCCGCATGGCGGATGCCTTCGTGAGTGTGTTCGACCCGGCTAAACCAGGAGCGGACGGGCTGGTTTCCACCACCACGTTTGGCGGCGCGTATGTAGACGCCATCACGGGTCTGGCCGCCGACGCGAGGCGGCAACGTCTTCGCCGCCGGCAGCACTTACTCGTTCTATTTGAGCACTACCGACGGGTCCGGCAAGCCGGACGAAGGCGGCATCCCTTCGGGGTTCCTGCTGAAGATTAAGCCGT
>CAVUYK010000023.1:0-133779 GCA_963745655.1 Terriglobales bacterium
TCTCGTGCAGGTAGAAGTTCGGAATGGAGGCGTTCAACTGGGCGCAGGCAGCCGAGCACACCGGGCCTTGCGCGCTGTGCGGGGCGATCATGCCGTAGTGCGCGTCCACCATGTCGGCGATCTTGCGCGCCGCGAAGAGGCCGCCCAGGTTCAGCGGCTCGGGTTGGTAGATGCTGACTACGTCGTGCTTGACCAGTTCGGCGAACTGTTGCTTGTTCGACAGGCTCTCGCCGGTGGCGATGGGCACGGGACTGTGCCGCGCCACTTCCACCATGGCGCCGATGTTGGTGTGCGGAACGGGCTCCTCGAACCAGGCCGGGCGCAGGGGAGCCAGGGCCTGGGCGAATTGCAGGGCCGTCGCCACGTTGAAGCGGCAATGGCCCTCGACCAGGATGTCGACGTGCGGACCCACGGCGTCGCGCACGGCGCGGACGATGTCGATGGTCAGATCGAAATCGCGGCGCGTGGTCATGCGCCAGTTGTCGCCGAAGGGGTCGAACTTGAGCGCGGTGTAGCCGCGTCGAACCACGTCCTGGGCCTTCTCGTGAAAACTCTCAGGGGTACGCGGGCCGCGATACCAGCCGTTGGCGTAGGCGCGCAGTTTGTCGTGACAACGGCCGCCCCAGAGGTTGTAGATGGGCTGGCCGCACGCCTTGCCGATAATGTCCCAGCAGGCGATTTCAATGGCGGCGACGGCGCACATATGGACCTGCGCGCCGTCGGTATAAACATCCCGGATGAGACGTTGGGAGATGATCTCCACCTGGAACGGACTCATCCCCACGATGAGCGGCTTCAATTCGTGGATGGCCGTTTCGACGGTCTTGCCGAAGTAGTTCAGCGTGCCTTCGCCGATGCCGTAAATCCCCTCATCGGTTAAGACCTTGGCAAACAGCCAGTTCTTCCACGGGTTGCCCGCGATATACGTCTCAATCCCGGTGATCTTCATCGGTCGTGTGGGTGGTCGCCGTTAGAGCTTGGCCAGGTCGGCCCGGTGCGCCCAGACCTTTTCGAAGGCCTTCACGTACTGATCGTTCAACTCGGTGGCTTCGCCATGGAACAGCGGGACGAAGAAGTGGGTCTTGTTCACCTGCAGGCCGCCCGGCATCTTCTCGGGGATGACCGGCGGATGGTGCCACCACTTGGCTTCGTGGTAGATGGTGAAGGTGTGCTGCTCGGGGTATTCCCAAACGCTGGCCGCGACGCCTTCGGCCAACAGGGCCTTGATCAGCGCGGCGCGCGAGAAGCCGGCCTTCTTTTCGTCGAGGAACAGCATGTTGGCCGAGTAGTAGGCGCGCGTCTGATCCGGACGCACGAAGGGCTGGGAGAGGCCCGGCAACTGGGTCAGGCGGCTATTGAGCGACTGGACGTTGTTCCGCGTCACGGCGTTACGCTCGTCCAGGCCGCGCAACTGCTGGCGGCCGATGGCCGCCGCCAGCGGGTGCATGCGATACTTCTGCCCGAAGCCGGTGTTTTCATACTTGCGGTAGGGGCTGTCTTTGGGGAACTTGGGCGGATCTTCGTAGTGGCCATAGGCCGCGGCGCGTTCGAAATATTCGCGCGTCTTATACATCCCCATGCCGCCTTCCACCGTGGGCATCACCTTGGTGGCCTGGTAGCTGAAAATGCCCATGACGCCGAAAGTGCCGACGTGCTTGCCCTGCATGAAAGCGCCGTGGGCGTGCGCGGCGTCCTCGCACAGGATCAGGCCCTTTTCCTTGGCGTAATCGCTGATCTTGTCCATCTCGCACGGCATGCCCCAGGAGTGCATGGGCAGAATGGCCTTGGTGCGCGGCGTGATTTTGCGCTTGGCGTCTTCCAGATCAAAGCAGCCGGTCTTGGGGTCGATGTCGACGAAGATCGGAACGTAGGAGAAGAAACGCATCGGCAGCACGGTGGCGAAGAAGGTGTAGGACTGCACCAGGATCTCGCTGCCGGGCTCCAGATCGAGCGCGAAAAACATGGAGTTCAGGGCGCTGGTGCCGTTCATGTGCGCCTTCACGAACGGGCTCTTGGTGTAGGCTTGCCACTCCTTTTCGAAGACCGGCAATTCGTCGTAGTAGGTGCCCTTGTCGACCATGGCGTGGAGGGCTTGCTTTTCCGCGTCACCGTAGGGCGGCCAGCGGGTCAGTTTGTTGCGCACGGCGGCGGGGACCGTGACGGTCTTCGCGCCTCCGTTCAACGCCAGCGCTTCGGCGGCGGCCGCGCGGGCCTTCACGGCCAGACCGGCGCCGGCTAGAGCGACAGCGCCCGCCTGTATGACATCACGGCGGGTTCTTTCAGTGTTACGAGTTGCTTTTGTGGGCATGGTGGAATTCTCCCGTTCCACTAGTAAGTCTATGTTCCGATGGGGAAAGAAGCAAGTTGATTCCTCCCTGCGTGGAAACCACTGAAGGCGGCCGGACGCGGGCGCGTCTACCAGGATATTCTGGTGATTGAGAGCATGTTCCGAGGCAACCCCGATATTCCTGTTCCACCCTGCTGGGCGATCGCCGTCGCTTTGGCGTTCGCGCTCCTGGCCAGCGCGCCCGTCCGCGCGGACGCATTGGCCGGTGCCGGGTCCGGAGCCGGTCGAAGGCGTGCAGTGGAAGCCGCTGCTCATGCAGTCGGCGGCCTTCACCGGCATCATGCACGGCTACCGGTTGACCACCGAGCTGGGTACGCGCCGGCATATGGGCGGCGCGTTCTGGCGCGGCTACACCCATTCGCTTGGCAATCTGCACGGGTGGAGAGACGGCGATCCGGCCTACGTCAACTACATCGGCCACCCTCTGCAGGGCGCGGCGGCCGGCCGGCTGTTCATTCAGAACGATCCGCAATTTCGTCGCGCCGTCTTCGGCGGCAACGCGCCCTATTGGAAAAGCCGCCTGCGGGCGGCCGCCTTCGCCTGGGCGTTCAGCGAACAATTCGAGATTGGCCTTGTGAGCGAAGCCACCATCGGCAAGGTTCAGAGCAACTATCCGCAGCAAGGCTTCGTGGATCACGTGATCACCCCCAGCTTGGGCCTGGCGTGGGTGGTGGGCGAGGACGCGTTGGACAGGTATGTGATCGAGCGCATCGAGCGGCTCACGCGCAATCCCTGGGCGCGGCTGCTGGTGCGCGGCAGCTTGAATCCCACGCGAAGCGTGGCCAACGTGCTGCGCGGGAAAGTGCCCTGGTATCGCGACACGCGCTCCGGTGTACTGGACTACGATCCCGCTCCGCACTATAAGCAAAGCCGGGTTAAGGGCCTGGAATCGGAGACCGGCGAGGAGCGGCCGGGCGCGCGGGAGTTCGGCGTGGCGCCCGTCGAAGTGGGCTTTGCGGCCGAAGCGGTGAACCTGGGCGCGCTCGGTTGTGCCGGGGGCGGCGGCGAATTAGCCTACAGGATGGCGCCCGTCTGGCAGATCCTGCTCGACGTTGGGGGCTGCAAGATGCGGAACCCCGGCGCGAACGCGAGCGGCGATGCTCTGAGCTATCTGATCGGGTCGCGCTGGACGCCGGCGCCGGACGGCCGCTGGTCGCCACACCTGCAATTCCTGGTGGGCGGCACCAAGCTGACCTGGGAGCGCACGTTGCCGGAGCTGAAGGCGGCCTACGAAAAACTGGCTACCAACACGAAAGCGGCGACGCCAAAGCGGCCCGACTATTTGATTCACGAAGAGTCGAGCGGACTGGCGCTCTCGGCCGGAGGCGGGCTGGACGTGCGGCTGAACCGCGCCCTGGCGCTGCGCGTGGCGAGCCTCGAGTACCGCCGCGCTGTTCCTTTCGGCTCCCGGCACGGACGCGACTACTCCGGCGGTCTGCGCATGACCGCGGGGATCGTGCTGCGCATGGGGACGTGGTAGCGCGGCGGCCCTACAGCGCCGCCTTCATCTTCTTGCGATAGTCCTCGAAGGCCGCGCGGCCGGCGGGCGTAAGCCGCAGCAAGGTCCGCGGCACTTTGCCGCGATAGGTCTTTTCGATCTCCACGTAGCCCGCTTCTTCCAACCGCGCCAGGTGGCTGGAGAGCGTGCCCTTGTTCAGTTCGGTTTCGTGCTGCAGGTAAAGGAAGTCGCACTCTTCCACCGCCGACAGCAACGCCACGATGATGAGCCGCCCGGGTTCGTGGATGATGCGGTCGAGTTCGGAGATTTGGCGCAGTTGCGAGTTCATTCGCACTCCGCGGCCGGGGCTTTCGTGCGCCGCATGTAGAGATAGAACGACGCCGCTCCGGAGGCGATGTAGGTGAGCGCGGCGAGAAGCATCCCGCGTTGAGCCGCATCCATGACGCCCCCTTCGGTCGCCAGGAAGATGGCCGCCAACATGAGCGCGAGAAGGCCGTAGACGAACCACTTCCAGCGCTGGGCCCGCGCGCAGACAAAGCCGATCAGGGGCCACACGGCGGCGGACGTACCCGCCATCCCCAAACGAAGAGGAGTGGTGGCATGGTGCCGCAACGCCAGCACGATCATCCCGACGACGCCGGCGGCGATGGCCGCGCCAGCCAAGGACAAGAGCGCGACCCTGACCCAACTGAACCCTTTCGCGCCGCGGTAGGCGACGTAGCCCGTGCGCGGGTAAGTAATGTACTTCTTAATTGCCTTGGGGCCGAAGTAGCCCAGGCAGCCAAAAGGGATGTAGACCAGATATATGAAAATCATGGAGTAGAAGCCATGGTGCCAGATGGATTCCTTGGGCAGCATGGCCTGCACGTAGCCCACCAGGGCCAAGCCCAGTAGGCAGACGCCGAAGCCCATTTCGCCGGTGCCGTCGACATTGACGTAGTGCTTCGGCCTCTCCATGTACTGCTTGATCGAGTCGCTCATGCGATCCTCCCGGGTTTCGTGCGCCGCATGTAGAGATAGAACGTCGCCGCTCCGGAGGCGATGTAGGTGAGCGCGGTGAGAAGCATTCCGCGGTGAGCCACATCTTCAGACTTCCCGCCGGTTGCCAGGAAGCTGGCCGTCAACCCCAGCGCGAGCAGGCCGTAGACGAACCACTTCCAGCGACTAGTTCGCGCGAAGAAAAGACCCATCAGGCACCACACGAGGACGCTCATACCCAAAATCCCCAGCCGGGGAGGAGCGATCGCAATGTGCCGCGCCGCCAATCCGATCCCAGCGGCGATTGCCGCGCCACCTACGAGGACAGGAGGCGATACTGGTCCAACTGAACCCCTTCGGGCCGCGGAGCACGACGTAGCCCGTGCGCGGGTAAGTGATGTACTTCTTGATTGCCTTGGGGCCGAAGTAGCCCAGGCAGCAAAAGGTGATGACGATGAATGCAAGAAAGAGCCGGCCAGGGAAGCCGTGCTGCCAGATGGAATCCTTGGGGGGCAGCGCGGCCTCCGCGTAACCCATCAGGGCCAAGCCTAATAGGCAGACGCCCACGCCCATCTCGACCGTGCCATCGATATTAGCGTAGCGCTTTGGCCGCTGCATGTACTGCTTGATCGAGTCGCCCATCCGATCCTCCGCAAACCAGTATGCAACACCAACTAGTTTGTGTCAAGAGAAATCTGCGGTGGCTCGAATGCTCTACCCGGCGGCTCTTTAGAGCGCGTGGCCCAGGACGACGGTGTGGGGGCCGGTGGGGACGGGGTGAGCGGTGATGTCGCCGAAGCCGGCCTCGCGGTACATACTCCCCAGTTCGCTGAACGTGTAAGCGTCACCGGAGGCGGTGCTGGCGAGCATGGTAAGGCTGAAAGAAGCGGCCACGGGCGGGGAGACGCGGTCCTCGTTGGGCACGAACTCCAGGGCGGCGGCGCGGCCCGCCGGTTTGAGGGACGCGTGCACCTTCTTCAGCAGCCCCACGCAGGTGGACCGGTCGAAGTGGTGCAGGAAGTTGGTGAGCAGCACGATATCGTGAGGGCCGCCGAAATCGACTTCGAAGGCGCTGCCGGGCAGTGTCTGGTAGCGGCCGTCGAGGTTGGCCTTGCGAGCGTTCGCTCGCGCGACTTCGAGCACGGGGGCCCAGTCGACGGCGAGAATACGCGCCTGGGGGTTCTGGCGGGCGACTTCAATGCCGAACAATCCATGGCCCGCGGCGATGTCGAGCACGGACATGGGGCCGGAGCGTCCGTCGAGGACAATAGAGCCGAGAGGCCCGGCCATGGGCGCCATCATGGGGGCCATGCTGTGGGCGAACTGGACCCACACGGGGTTGTCCGGCTCCACGGTTCCCTCACCGGGGAGTACCGTGCGTCCGTTGCGAACAATGTCCGCCAGGTGCAGGTACGGTTCCAACATGGCCGGGTTGCCGAGGAACTGCGCGGTGGATGCGATGCAGGCGGGCGACCGGGGGTCAAGAAACAGCCCGCTAGTGGGGGTGTGGCTGTATTGGCCGTCCTGCTTCGAGAGCAAGCCGATGACGGTCAAGTGGTCGCACAGGATGCGGATGCCGCGCTCGGATGCCGAGCAGCGCCCGGCGAGCGAAGCGACGTCGCCCGGGCCTTCGCCGATTGCGCGGAAAAGGTCCAGTTCAATGGCCGCACGCAGCGTCGCCGTTCGCTGGTGAGCCGTCAGAGTTTCGAAAACGAGCGCGGGCGAAGGTGCTCCCGCCGCTTGGGTCCCAGTTCCCATGTCATGCCTCCTCTAAGCCGGGAAGTCCTCAGTTACTTCCCGATGTGTTAATTCAATTTTAGCATTGGCCGCGCGGCGCAGCGCCGAGGTCCTCGATCCAGCGCCGCATGCGCTGGTAATGCGAGCCTTGCCAATACACTCGGCGGCAACCAGGGCACTCGTGGAAATCCTGGTAGCATGCCGCGATGCGTGCGGGAACCCGGTCGCGGGTCTCCACTTGGGAAGCCAGACGGAGTGGCTCATTGCAGGCCATGCAGCGAGTGAACGGGCGTAGCGACCGCGCCAGGTCAAAACGCCGCACAACCTCCGCGGCCTGGCGGCGGCTCTCCGTCTCGCGCAGCCAGTAGCCATGGGTGACGGCGGAGTGTTTCAGCAGACCCCGGTCGCGTGTGAGCAGGATGCGCTTCTGTTCGATGGAGGTCCGCACCAGTTCCGCGTCGCTTGCGCCATTGTGATACGCGGCGTCGAACCCCAGCATGCGCAGGTAGGCCGCCAGGCGGCCCAGATGGACATCCAGCACGAATTTCGATTCACGCAGCGCCTGCCGGCGGATGCGCAGTTCCGGGGTGATGTCCAGCGATTCGAAAACGGGATACACCGCGACACGATCGCCGTCCCGAACCAGGCGGGAGAAATCCGACGATTCGCCGTTGATGAGGACCAGCTCGACTTCCGTATGCGGGACGCCGAAGCTCTCGATCATATCTTTCACGGAGGCGGGGACGAAGAACTCCTTTTCAATGGTGCGAAACCGCCGGTCCGGCGCAAGGTGGTCGTTGAGTTCGGCGTAAAACCGAAAAGAAGCGCGAGCTGGTGTGGGAGCCATGGAAGACGGCTACAGCCTAGTGTAGGATGGCGCCGCCCACTTCCGCTGGAATTCCGCGAATCCATCTCCGCGGTTCCCGGTGTCACTAGAACTTGTTGAACACTTCGTGATGCCGTCGCAGCGAGCCATCGGCTTCAATGAAGGCCATGTAGCCGGCTGTGCTGACCGCGCCATATGGTTCACGATGGCAATCGGCAACCAGGCTGTGATGGAGTACGTGCGCAAGAAATCCGATGCCGGCGGCCTTCAGCGCGGTCAACTCCTTCTGGACGATGGCGGCGCGCCGCGCGTCATCCAGATGTCCCCAGCAGCATTCCGTGGCAATCACCGGCTTGTTGGTCCGCCGCCCCAACGCGAGCGACCCGTCGAGAAACTTCTGGTCGCCGTAGGGATGAATCATGAGCACGTCGCTGATCGGCTCGACCAGTTCGAGTTGCTTCAGACTTGGCGGAACGCTCTACGCCGAGGGGAGCCTTCACTCCGGCCGCTTTGCATTGCCGGTAGACCCGAGTCAGCCATTCGACGTACTGGCTGTCGGGTCCGCTGTTGAATGGTTCGTTGCAGAGGTCCCACATCAGGACTCGATCATCCCGGCCGTGAGAAACTGCGATCTGGTCGACATAGGCGGCCAGAAGGTTCGGTGGGATGGTTTTGTTCTTGGGATCGCCCCAATAGCGGATCATCTCCAGGCTTACGCCGCCGAAGTCGGGCAGGCTGTGCCAGTTGTTGAACAGCGTCGGGATCACTTGCAGACCATGCTTAGCCGCGATGCCAAGTGCGGTATCGAAATTCCGGACCACCTTCCGGGGACTCACGGCGAAGGCGTCGACCGAAAGCCACAAACGCACCGTATTGATTCCGGGGAAGTATTTCTTCCCACGGCCGAGTTCAAGATCCATCAGGCCGGCGCGGAAATCCAGCCAGACACCACTGCCGTTGTAGTGATAGCTGGGCTGGTAATTGAAGCCGCGCACTCGCGAGTAGTCGCCGGGCTTATCGATGAGCGCCGAACCCACGGAAGGAAGCGCTGCCGCGCACACGAAGTCTCGTCTCGTCATATCCACCTTACCCAGGATCTCCGATCTTGCCGCTTGGCCAGTAGCGATTGTACCGTCAGTCCGAATGCCTATATCGACCATCCCGTCGTAACGCAGGGCTGATAGCTCGTGCGGAGGTTATTCCAAACCGTGATGGAGGTAGCGGCGATTCGCCGAGATGTCCATGTTGAATCGGCGCGCAAAGCCCTTTTCGAGCTCAAAGAAGTCGTCGTAAGCATCACGAGCGGCAGAAGCAGGTTTCGATCAATGCTTCGGGTGCCACCCCCCTACTTCTCTTCCATGAAGTAGTAGCCGATCATTTGGGCAACGATCATGTGGCCGTCTTCGATGCGGCCCATGTGCGGGACGGGCACCTGGATGTTGAGGCCGACCATTGCGGCGAGTTTGCCGCCGTCGCGGCCGGTGAGGCCGATGGTCTTGCAGCCGATGGAGTTGGCGTACTCCATGGCGCGCAGGACGTTGGGCGAATTGCCGGAGCCGCTGATGCCCAGGACTACGTCGCCGGGTTGGGCGAAATTCTTGAGCTGTTCGACGAAGATGGCGTCGAAGCTGACGTCGTTGGCGTAGGCCGATACGGTGGGCAGCGAGTCGGTGAGCGCCATGATGCGGAAGCGCGACATCCGTGTGCGGGACGCGGAAGCTCCCGATCATATCTCTCACGGAGGCGGGGACGAAGAACTCCTTTTCAAGGATGCGAAACCGCCGGTCCGGCGCAGGGTGGTCGTTCAGTTCGGCGTAAAACCGAAAAGAAGCGCGAGTTGGTGTGGGAACCATGGAAGGCGGCTACAGCCTGGTGTAGGATGGCGCCGCTCACTTCCGCCAGGGTTTCCCGGCGTGATGGGATCTCACCCGAACCGTCTCCCGCCGAGACATTTCCGATCGATTCTAGCGACAGCCTGGGCATGGCGGCCGCAGGTGGGCGCAGGGCGTTTGTGAGGACTGGTCCCCGGCGGGGGGCACAGCCATGTCTGATGTAGAATGACGGGATGCAGCAGACCGTGGCCGTTCTGGGTGGAGGGGTTGCAGGTCTCAGCGCGGCTCATGAACTGGCGGAGCGCGGTTTTCAGGTGCATGTTTACGAGCGCAAGCCGGTTCTGGGCGGCAAAGCCCGCAGTTTAGCAGTGCCGAATTCGGGCGGAAACGGCCGCAAGCCTCTTCCCGGCGAGCACGGTTTCCGGTTCTTTCCGGGTTTTTACAAGCACGTCACCGACACGATGCGCCGCACGCCCTACGGCGCTGACAGCAACGCGTTCGATAATCTCAGCGTGGCGACGCGCATCCTTCTGGCAAGGGCCGGGCAGACCGAGATCACCTGGCTGGCCCGTTCCCCAACCACGCTGGAAGACTTTCGAGTGGTTCTGGAAGAGCTTTTTACGCCTCTCGGTGTTCCGCGGGACGAATTGAGTTACTTCATCAGCCGGCTGTTGATGGTGGCTACAAGTTGCCCCGAACGGCGGCTCGCGGAATTTGAAAACATTCCATGGTGGGACTTCATTGCGGCGCCGCGGATGTCGAAGACCTATCAGGTGTATCTGGGGCAGGGCCTGACGCGCTCCCTGGTCGCAATGCGGGCCGAAGAGAGCAGCACACGGACGGTCGGCTGCACTCAACTGCAACTGCTGTATGGCCTGGTATCACCGGGCCGGGTATTTGATCGACTGTTGTCGGGTCCGACCAATGAGGTCTGGATCTACCCTTGGGTCCAGTACCTTGAGAAACTGGGCGTGAAATTCCACCCCGGAACTCGCGTCGCCGGAATTGAAACGGATGGTGCGCGAGTGACCGGCGCGATGGTGGAGAGCGCCTCCGGGCGTTCGCGTATCACCGCGGATTTCTATATTGCGGCCGTGCCGGTGGAGGTGATGGCCAAGCTGATGACCGATGACCTAAAACGGGCAGCGCCGTCGCTCGCCAACCTGGAGAAGCTGAAAACCCGGTGGATGAACGGAATCCAGTTCTACCTCGCCAAGGATGAACCGGTGGTGAACGGTCATGCGATCTACCTCGACTCGCCTTGGGCGCTGACTTCCATCTCGCAGCGCCAGTTCTGGACCCATGTGGACCTTTCGCAATACGGAGACGGTACGGTCCGCGGAGTCCTCTCGGTGGATATCTCCGACTGGGAGGCGCCCGGTGTGGTGTGGGGCAAGCCGGCAGGGGAATGCACCGCGGAGCAGATCAAGGAGGAGGTCTGGACACAACTGAAGCAGCACTTAAACGACCGTGGGGCCATGCCCATTGACGACGCAAACCTGGTTGCCTGGTTTCTCGATCCGGACATTGAGTTTCCCAACCCGGGCGCGGCCACCAACGCCGAGCCACTGCTCATCAACACAGCAGGTTCGCTGCAGTATCGGCCGGAAGCTCAGGTGGAGTTGGAAAATTTTTTCGTGGCTTCGGACTACGTACGCACTTACACGGATATCGCCTGCATGGAAGCAGCCAATGAAGCCGCACGGCGGGCTGTGAATTGCCTGCTGTTGGCTTCCGGTTCGAGCGCTCCGCCGGCACGACTCTGGCCGCTGGAGGAAGCCGCATTCCTCAAACCTTTTCAGGAGATTGACCGCATCCGGTTTGCGCTGGGCCGCGAGCATCATCTGGCCTCGAGCTGGCAACCCGCTCTGGGTTGAAAGCGGGACTGATTCGGTGTTCCGCGTCCGGGCGGGCGGCCCGGCCGGCAGCAAACCCAACCCCTGGGAGATTACACGGAAGGCAATTCTACAGCCACGCATGGAGTGGGAATCGCCACCCAGGCGGGTTCCTACGCTCACGATATCCAGGCCGGACGCGACGCGCACCTGCGCGCGAACTAGCTCCAAAGCAACATGCGTGAGAGTCTGCGCATCAATCGCGCCATGGGATGAAGTTCATCCATCGACGGGCGTACTCGACCTGTGGCAAGCGCCAGCCAAACCAAGCTGCAGGCAAGCCAGATGAGGCCAGTCGCATTCTGTCCTGTGGCAAACCAGACCAAGGATGCCGCAAGTGAAATGACCGCAGTGAGCAAATTCAAGCGGCTTAATGTCACCTAGTGTTCCCATGATGATCTTACACCCGCGGGGGAGCAGCGGCAATGCTTCCGAGTGTCTTCCAAACGGTTATCGGCAGACAACAGGGCCGGTTCCGTGAAGCGTCACGGTTCGACGCTCCTGCACAGCAGCACGTGAATGTCGCCTTCGATCCACAGCGCCGAATTTGAGTGAATGCTTCGGGTGCCGCTCGTCTACTTCTCTTCCATGAAGTAGTAGCCGATCATATGGCCGTCTTCGATGCGGCCCCTGTGCGGGACGGGCACCTGAATGTTGAGGCCGACCATTGCGGCGAGTTTGCCGCCGTCGCGGCCGGTGAGACCGATGGGCTTGCGACCGATGGAGTTGGCGTACTCCATGGCGCGCAGCACGTTGGGCGAAGTTCTTGAGCTGCTCGAGGAAGATGGGCGGCAGAGGTACTGGCTGTGGAGAGAAATAGCGCCATCGGGCTTGTAACGATAATTCGCTGCGTGCATAATTGTCTGCGGGAGACGAGAAGATGGCTGTTCTCAGGTTGATTGCCCTGGTAGTCGTGGCCAGCGTGGGCGTGACAGCCGCTCCTCGGGCGGCCGATGATCAGGTGCTCCGGGTGCCTTTGATGCCAGAATGGAAACTTCTGCACAAGGTCAACCCCGAGTATCCTTTCGCCGCGATTCAGCACCGCATTCAGGGCACGGTCCGGTTCCGTGCTGTCATCGGGAAAGACGGGCACATCGAACGCTTGCGCCTGATCAGCGGACATCCGCTGTTGGTACGGGCAGCCAGAGGAGCCGCCAGACAGTGGATTTACCGCCCGACCCTAATCGGTGACAAACCAGTTCGCGTGATCACGCAGATTGAGGTTCATTTCCGACTCGATCCATACGGGAAGCCTCCGGAAATCCGGGGATCGTCCGCGCGCATACGGTCCCGAGCCTGAACTGATTCCGTGACGCTGGCCCGACGTCAATTTGACGGGTGCCGCTCCCCTACTTCTCTTCCATGAAGTAGTAGCCGATCATGTGCGCGACGATCATGTGGCCGTCTTCGATGCGGCCCATGTGCGGGACGGGCACCTGGATGTTCAGGCCGACCAGGGGGGCCGAGTTTGCCGCCGTCGCGGCCGGTGAGGCCGATGGTGCGGCAGCCGATGGAGTTGGCGTACTCGATGGCGCGCAGCACGTTGGGCGAGTTGCCGGAGCCGCTGATGCCCATCACCACGTCGCCGGGTTGGGCGAAGTTCTTGAGCTGCTCGACGAAGATGGCGTCGTAGCTGACGTCGTTGGCATAGGCCGATACGGTGGGCAGCGAGTCGGTGAGCGCCATGATGCGGAAGCGCGCATCGCGACCGTAGCTGGCGCCCTTCACCATGTCGCAGGCGAAGTGCGAGGCGGTGGAGGCGCTGCCGCCGTTGCCGCAGGTGAAGATTGTCCGGCCGGCCGCGCGAGCGTCTTTGAGCCACGCAATGGCCTGCTCAACCTTGGCGAGGTCGATCTTGTTGAGAGCGTCAAAAAGGTCCTGTTTGTAATGTTCGGTAAAAGTCATTGGGTTTGAGTCTCCTGTGCGAGCGCCAGCGCTCCGTAAAGTATGCTGTCGTCGCCGAGCGCCGCGGGCACGACGTCAATGCGCGCACGCGACCAATTTGTAATCTGTTTGCGCAGTTCCGCGCGCAACGGCACGAAGAGCGCGTCCCCCGCCTTGCTGAACCCGCCGCCGATGACCACGCGAGCCGGATTGAGCAGCATAATCATGGACTTGATGCCCAGCGCCAGGTTCACCACATAGCGGCGCACGAATTCGGGATCCTGGAGCAGTTCTTTGGCGGGGCGGCCGTAATCCTTTTCGAGCCACAGGCCGCAGCACATGCGCTCGAGGCAGCCATAGGCCCCGCAGAGGCACTGGGGCCCGTCGGGGCGCACGGTGAGGTGGCCGATTTCCCCGGCATAGCTGTCGGAGCCGCGATAAATGCGGCCGTCGATCACCATGCCGCCGCCGATGCCGGTGGACACCGTCATGTAGAAAACTGTGGGGGTGAATCCTTTGCCCGCACCGTAGACGGCCTCGCCCAGCGCACCAACGTTGGCGTCGTTATCCATGATGGCCGGGACGCCGAGATTCTCCTCCACCCAACGGGTGAGCGAGAAATCCTTCCAGCCGTCGACATGCGTGGACAGCGCGACTGTTTGCGTCTGGTAGTTCACGGGGCCGCCGAAACCGATGCCGCAGCGCTCGAATCCGGTGTCGCGTTTCCACTGGAGAGCGATGGAACGGATCTCGTTCAGCATCCAGTCGCGGCCGCCTTCGCGGTCGGTGGCGCGGGACTCGCGCAGCACCAGCGACTCTCCGTCGAACACGGCCAGGGTGAACTTGGTTCCTCCGACGTCGATAGCGAGCGTTTTCATCAGGGGATGAGTTTGTCGGCCGCCACAACCTCGGCGGGCGAGGCGGTGCCGGTGCCCTTCTTCATGACGGTGACGGAGGCTACCAGGTTGCCAAAACGCGCGGCCACGGCGGCGGAACGCGTCACGGCGTATGCCAGGCTGCTGCCGGCATGGAAACTATCGCCGGCGCCGCAGATGTCCACCGGGTGTTCAATATTCCGCGTAGGCACCCAGGTTTCTCCGGCGTCGTCCACCACCAGGACACCCTTGGCGCCGTGCGTCACGTAGAGGAACGGCGCGCCGACGTGCCGGCGCAGAGCCGGATAGTCGATCTTGCCGAGCAGTTCGCGGCAGGCCTGTTCGGCTTCCTGCTGATTGGGCTTCACCGCCACGTTGCGGAACAGCGGCACGCGCAGGCGGGAATCCACCAGCACCAGTTTGTTGGGGTGCGCGGCGGCCAGTTTGGCCAGCGCCTCCCGCACGGCGGGTGTAACCACGCCCCCGGCATTGGTCTCGGCTTGATCGCCGACCAGAATCACGTCGAAAGCGGCGAAGTTGGCACCGAGGCGCGCCAACACTTCGCGCTCGACCTCTTCCGGCATGGGGCGGGTGTTGATGAAGTCGAGACGCGGCATGTCTTCGACGCCGTTGGTGGAATTGATCACCTTGGTGTAGGTGAACGTCTGCATGGCGGGGGTTTTCACCAGCAGGCCGGAATCGACGCCGCGAGCCTGGAGCGCGCGGCCCAACTCGAAACCGAAACCGTCCTCGCCCACCACGCCGAGCACGGTCACGCGTCCGGCGCCCAGCGCCGCGAGGTTATTGCTGATGGTGCCGCCGGCGCCGGGAGTCACTTCCACTTGCACGACGCCGATGCGCGGGATGTTGGTTTCGCGCGAGGGTTCGGCGGTGGCCGGATCGTAGGTGCACCAGCGGTCCAGGCAAATATCGCCGACCACCAGCACGCTCAGCTTGGGGAATTGGGCAAGGATCTCTGGGATGGTCATGTTCTACGACGGGAATAGGGTCCGCAACAGTTCCTGGTGTTCGAGGAAGTTCGGAATAATGTAGTCGGCGCCGACGCCGATCAGGCGCTGGCGCTTCCATTCGTCCACCTTGAGGCAGTGGGGTTCGTCGGTGGCCACGCCGATGGCGACGCCGCCCACCTGCTTCACATTCTGGATTTCCACGTAGCCATCGCCGAAACCGAGGAACTCGTCGCCCTGGCACTCGGCTTGTCCGATGATGCGCTGGATCAGGATGGCTTTGGAGAACGTCTTATAGTCGTCGAGCGCTCCGAAGACGCCGCCGTTGCAATACTTTTCGACGTCCACCAGGCGGGCCTCATCGCGCATGAACGGTTCGTCGGTGCCGCTGGCCAAATAGATGGTGAGGCCTCGATCGCGAAACGCTTCGAGCAGCGCGCGGGAGCCGGGGACCAGGTACTTGTCGGGCGAGCAGCGGCCTTCGCGCAACTCCGCCAGGCGGTCCTTGATGCGTTCGTGCAGCCGGTCCAGGTACATGTGCTTGTAGACCAGCGGATCCTTGGGCGTGCCGCCGCGTTTCTGGATCTGCTCGGCGAGTTCAATGGCCTGATAGATGGTCTGCTTGCCGGTAAGGCGGGAGACGAACTCCTTTACGACCCCGGTCAGCTCCTCCTCGCTCTCGCCGCTCTTCAATTCGGCCAGGAGCTCGACCATCATGGGGACCATCACGTCGAACCAGCCGGCCCGGACCAGCGACAGCGTGCCGTCAAAATCAAAAAGTACAACTTTGGTCTTCCCGGCGGTGACTCCGGGGTGGATACATTCGATCATCTACAACTATTCTTGCGCAGGCGGAAGCGCCCGCGCCACTCTGGGGCCTTTTCGAGTCTGATGTGAGTGCACCCTTCCTGGCGGCGGCGCATCAAACACTGGTAGGTTGAAAGATATGGGGCACGAGTCACAGCGGGGGCGTATTTCGCGCCGGACAATTGTTGCTGGGGCCGGCGTGGCCGGTCTGGCGGGTGTGGGCACCGCACTGTACCGCACGGCTCCGAGTTTTTGGCGGCAGTTCGCCCGCGATTTGAAGCGTAGCGTGGCGCCATCGCCCGCGCGGCCGAAGCCTGCTGAGTGGCCGGACACTGGCATACATGCCGCCTGGCTGGGGCATGCCACGGTCCTGCTCAAGGTGGACGGCTTCACTATCCTGACGGACCCGATGTTCAGCACACGCGCCGGCTTGAACCTGGGCCTTTTTACGTTGGGCGTGAAACGGCTGGTGGAACCGGCGCTGGCCATCCACGAGTTGCCGCCGATTGATTTGATCCTGCTTTCGCACGCGCACATGGATCATCTGGACATTCCATCGCTGAAGAAATTGGAAAACCGTGCCACCACGGTGGTGACGGCGAGGGCGACCAGCGACTTGTTCCGCGCGGACCGTTACAAGGAGACGCGCGAGCTGGGTTGGGAAGAACTCACGCGGGTGGGTCCCGCCACGCTCAAAGCGTTTCGCGTGAATCACTGGGGGGCGCGGATGCGCTCGGATACCTACCGCGGCTACAACGCCTATGTGATCGAAGCCGGGCGCTACCGCATCCTGTTTGGCGGGGACACGGCCGCGACCGACGCATTCCGCGCCGTGCGAGCATCCAAGCCCATCGACCTGGCCATCATGCCCATCGGCACCTACGACCCCTGGGTGCGCTATCACTGCACGCCGGAACAAGCCTGGCGCATGGGCGGCGACGCGCGCGCGGAATTTTTCCTGCCCGTGCATCACCAGACGTTTCCGTTGAGCCGGGAGCCGCTGCTGGAACCCATCGAGCGATTCTACGGCGCCGCCGGCAATCAACCGGACCGCGTGGCCATCAGCCGCATCGGCGACCAGTGGCGGATCGCTTAGACGCTACTTCGCGCCCACGCGCGCCATCACCTTGTGGATGGCCGTGAAGATGGTTTCTTCGATGTCGTCGGTGAACGGTCCGGGGTACCCGTAGTAGATCTGGCTGAAATCCGGTTCGTAACCGCCGCCCTTCATGACCGCGAGCGAGGGGATGTAGCAGGCCACCTCGTTCGAGTACCCGGCCACCACCAGGTTTTCCTTGGGGAATTCCTTCTTTGCGCGGAGCGCGTACTCCACCACCACTTCGCCGCCCAGGGCGAGCAACGTGAAGTTCTTCCCGATGCGGATGGCCTGGACCGGGTAAGAAATCCGGCGTAGCGGATGGCCCTCGTCGTAAGTGCGCAGCATGGCCTGGGCGCGGCGTACGCGGTACTTGTCCTTGCTATTGAGTTCCTCGACGAACTGTTCGCGTGTGTGCGGCTTGAAGGTGAGGTCGGTGGTGATGAACGCCGCCCGGATGTTGCCGCGCACGGGTTTCATGGGCCCCGCGAGCACCCCGCCAACCGCTTGGGCCAGGGTCTGGCCGTGTCGCTCGGCATCTTCCAGTGTGCCCCGCGGGTTGGGGTTCTGGTCGGCGCCGCAGAGTTGCATGAACATGGCCGTCGAGCCCGGGTGGGCCTTCTCGATGTCGATTTGCGCAAAGCCGGCGTAATCGCCGCTCAGTTTATAATGCTCGCCCGTGAGAGTGGTGTTGTGGCAGGAAAAGCCAAACAGAATGACTTTCAGCTTACCGTCTAAGGATTCGACCTTCAGCACGGGAACGTCCGGGTCCGTCGGGCCGTTGGGGTTCAGGCCGATGGCGACGCCTTTGGGCGTCACCTGCCGGCGGTTGATCCCGATGACGGCCTGGCCATGGCCGGCGGAGAGCTTGGCGGGAGCCAGATCGCCCAGCGCGGCCCCCACGACGCCGACCAACTTGTTCTCCAGCGCGGCGGTGTACTGCGCAATCACCTCGGTTTGCTCGGGGTCCAGATTGTACATGGACGCGAGATTTTCCCGCAACACGGGTCCGGTGTGCGTGTGGGAGCAGTTCAGCACCAGCCGGGAGCGATCCAGCCCGTATTCCTTCGCCACCCGCGCGGCCACGGCGTCGGAAAGCGAGCGAGGCAGGCCGACCAGGTCCATGGTGACGATGACCGCCCGCTGGCCCTTGCCATCCTCGATGGCCAGCGCCTTGGCCCACAAGTCGTGTAAGACACCTTCTGACGGATGATTACGCGAGGCGTAGCCGGATAGCCAGATGGGCTTCTCCGGAGTGATCTTGATGCGCCCCACTCCGGCGCGAAAGCCCGCCGCCGGGAGCATACCAGCGGCCAATAACAGGACTAGGAAAGTGCGCATGGAAGCTTACCTTGCCTCGGGTTCAATGATACTATATACGAACGTCCTGACATTCGGATACGAGGTAGCTCGAAATGTATCTACGCTTTTGTCTACTCTTGCTGGCCGCCGGCACGGCCTTCGGCCAGGCTCAGGTGGCCGCGGCCGATTTGAAAGGCAGGATTCTGGATGCCACGGGGCTGGCCCTTGCCAAAGCCACGGTCACGGTGACGGACCCCGAGCGCGGCGGGTCTCGCACCGTACAGACGAACTCGGAGGGCGAGTTCCATGCGCCGGCCTTGCAGCCGGGCAAGTACCGGGTGCGCATCGAAGCGGCTGGTTTCAACACCAAGATCATGGAGGGGATCGAACTGCACATCGGCGAAACCATTAATTTACCGGTGACCCTGGACCTCAGTCCCATCTCGACGGAAGTGAACGTGGTGGCCGAAGCGCCGGTGGTCGAGACGCAACGAACGCAGCAGGCCAGCACCATACAGTTCGAGCAGATCCGGACGTTGCCCATCAACCGGCGCAACTATCTGGACATCGCGCTGCTCACGCCCGGTGTGGTCGAGACCAACGACATGGTGGACGGCACCGACTTCCGCGTGGCGCAGGCGCCGCAGTCCGGGCTGAGCTTCGGCGGCAGCAACGGACGCGGCAACGTGTTCTCGATCGACGGAGTGGAGAACTTCATCAACTCGGGCGGCGTGCGCCCGGCGCTGAGCCAGGAGGCGGTGGAGGAGTTCCAGGTCAACCGCAACAGTTTCTCGGCCGAAATCGGCGGCGGCTTCGGCGGCGCCATCAACGTGGTTTCGAAATCGGGCACCAACAAGTATCACGGCAACCTGTTCGGCTTCCTGCGGCAGCGCGACATTCAAGCGCGCAACTACTTCGATCCGGAGAAGTCCGCCTTCACGCGCGTGCAGTCGGGAGCCACCCTGGGCGCCCCCATCGTGAAGGACAAGACGCATTTCTTCCTGGCCTTCGAGCGTCTGGACCGGCACGAGACCGCCTTCGTGCCCATCTATCAGGACCGCTCGGTGTTCGGCAAGCTCACCGCTTCGCAGCAGCCACTGGTGGATTTCTTCAATGCGAGCGGGGTAGCGAGTCTGCAATCGCTAGGCGCCACCGCGACCAAAGCGCTGGTGACTAATAACTTTCCGAACACGCTCAAGTTGTTCAACCGCCAACAGCGGCGACTTCCCGTTCAAGGAGACCAGCAACCAGGCTTCCCTGCGGCTGGATCATCGTTTCAGCGGCAACCACAGCCTGTTTCTGCGCGGCAACCTGACCGACAATCCCAGCGAGAACGCGCAGTTCGGCGCGCTGCTGGCTTTCAATCGCGGCCGCAGCGTCAACGTGCTCGACGGTACCTGGATGCTCACCGACACCTGGATCATCAACCCGAAATGGGTGAGCGAGACGCGCGCTTCGTTCTCCTATAACCGCGTCGCCGTGATCCCCACCGACCCGTTCGGCCCGGACATCAACATCACCGGCTTCGGCCTGTTCGGCCGCGAGATCTTCCTGCCTTCGCACACCTTCGAACGCCAGGTGCACTTGAAGCAGAATCTGAATTATCTAGGCGGCAAGCACAACGTGAAGTTCGGCGGGGAGATCGCCCCGGTGAAGGACGTGGTGAGTTCGGCCACCTTCTTCAGCGGCCGATTCAGCTTCGGTTCGCGCGTGCCGCTCGGTGAAGTGCTCAACCAGGCGACCGGCAATCCGAACTTCGCGACCGGTCTGGCGTCGACGCTTGCCTCGCTCGGCCAAAGCAAATTGATTCCGAGTCTCTCGGCCGGCATCTCGGCGCTGCAGTCCTACAACCTGGGGCTGCCGGAATTTTATCAGCAAGGGTTCGGCGATCCGAACTGGGTGGGCTGGTTCAAGCGCTACAACTTCTTCGTCCAGGACTCCTACCGTCTGCACCCGCGCCTGACGCTGAACTTCGGTGTGCGCTACGAACTGGAAGTGAACGAGAAGGTCCTGGGCACGGACCCGAACAACGTCGCGCCGCGCTTCGGCTTCGCCTGGACTCCCACCGCCGACGGCCGCACCGTCATGCGCGGCGGCTACGGCATGTATTACTCGCAGAACAACCTGCAGGTGGCCAACGTGGCCGACACGCTGGCCGGCAAGCAGATCGGGCAGGTGTTCGTTCCGCTGACCGGCTTGCCGGGCTTGAACAATCCGCTGACCGGCAAGACGCTCACCTCGTCCGACGTCTACCGGACGCTGCTCGGGCAAGGCGTCATCGGCAAGCGCTCCATCACGCGCGAGGACATCGCGCAGTTCGGCTTGAACCCGGGACCCAACACGCCGCTCTCGGTGGTATTTGGCATCGCGCCCGGTTTCGTGAACCCCTGGGCGCACCAGGCCAGCTTCGAGATCGAGCGCGCCGTGGAAGACACGGCCTTCTCGCCTGGCTTACAACTTCAATCGCGCGGCGCACATCGTTCGCATTCTGGACCGCAACCTCTATTACTCCGGAAGACTCGCCGACGGCACGCCGACCTTCGGCTTCTACAATCCGATGATCTCGCAGTTGAACATCTTCGAATCGACGGCGAATTCCTTCTACCACGCCTTCACGGGGCAAGTGTCGCGCCGCATGCGCGGGCGCCACGCCTTCATGGCGCATTACACCTTCAGCAAGGCCATTGACGAGGTGACGGACTTCAACACCGACTTCCAGCCGCACGACCAGTTGAACGCCCGCGCCGAACGCGCGCTGAGCGCTTTCCATCAGAAGCATCGCGTGGTGGCGAGCGCCGTGCTGATGTCGCCGTGGCAGAGCGGGAAGGACAAGGGTATCGTGAATCGCCTGTTCGGCGATTTCATCTTCTCGCCCATTGTGAGCGCCAACTCCGGACGCCCGTTCAACGTGCTGGCCGGCGTGGACAACCTCGGCGACCGCCATTCCACCACGCACCGTCCGCTGGGCCTGGGCCGCAACGTCGGCCAGGGACCCGCCTACTTCAGCGTGGACAGCCGGCTGACGCGCAAGTTCGTTCTGGGCGCCGACGGTGTCCGCAACATCGAGTTCACCGCGGAAGGCTTCAACCTGCTGAACCGCACGAACTTCAAGAGCATCAACAACACGGTGGGCAACGTCTCAATCAGCCAGTTGCCCAGTCCGCTGGTGGGCACGCGTGGCATTCCCACCGAAGCGCTGGCGTTCACGTCGGCTTTCGACGCGCGCCAGTTCCAGTTCGGGCTGAAGATTAATTTCTGAGGGGGCTCAAAGCAAAATCGCTCAGCCTGATCTGAGCGATTTTGTAGGAGCAAGCCCAATAGCAGTCGAAAAGCCGCGCAGATCAGGCTCAGCGACTTGCCGGAAGATCTCTTCGAGGCGGCGCGCGACAGTGCGGTGTTCATTGCCGCGCAGCATCCAGACCGAGACGACCAGCTCGCCGGCGCCGCGGTTCTGTATGTGAATGGGCGGGTTGCCGTCCATCAATTGCTTCACGACGTCCGCCGCGGAGGGCTTCCGGGCAGCCTCGTCCCAGGTGATTTCGAGGTGCGGCACCACATTGGCGATCACCGGCAAGAGACGCCGCGAGGTGATTCCCTTCACTTTCGAAAGCGTCTCAATCATCTCGGCGACGCGGCGTTCGAGCTCGCGCATTTCGGCCGCGTGATCCACCTTCAAGTAGCGCTCGACGGCGGCGAGCAGGCCCATTATTTCTTCTTTGCCGACTTTCATGCCGCGGCCGATACCCCCGAACGGACTCATGCACGGTTGGGCGGCTTCGATCAGGTCCGCGCGGCCCAGCAGCAACCCGGAGTTTTGCGGGCCGAGCAGGCCTTTGCCTCCGGAAAAAGTCACCAGGTCGAAGCCTTGCTTGACGTAGGCGCCGAGATTGGAAGCGGGCGGAACGTCGGCGGCGGCATCGTTAAAAGTCGGGATGCCGTGTGACTTGCCGAGGGCGATCCAATCTTCGCGCAGGATGGCGCCGTCGGGCTCGGCCTTGTTGAGGAAGAACATCATGGCCGTACGGTCGTTTATGGCGCGCTCGGCCTCCTCGCGCGTTTCCACCCACACGATGCGGGCGCCGGTGGCCAGCATCTGCTGTTCGTAACCCGAGCGGTGCTTCTTCTGCTGGATCACCTCGCATCGCGAGCCCGCGGTATCGGGCAGGTTCGCAAGCAGCTTCGCGTCGCCGCGAGTGAGGCAAGCGGTGGTGCCCACCATGATGGCGCTGGCGGCGCCGCAAGTGACCATGGCCGCCGGAACGCCGATCAATTCGGCGATGCGAGCGCCCACCTTGCGGTTGAGTTCGGGCAAGGGCACGAAATGGCGCGAGGCATCCGCCATCGCCTGCACCACTTCCGGCGGCATGATGGAGCCGCCCAGCACGGTCACCGTGCCGACGCCATTAATGACGGGTGTCACGCCGATGCGCGAGTAAATACTCCCGCGCGACGGTTTCGCGGCGGCCGTAGCCGCCGAAGCGGCCAGCGGAGTCGCGGCCGAAGCTTGTAGGAAGGTTCTGCGCGAAGATGTTTTTGCCATGGCTGATAGATGGCAGTGTAGCAGGCGGCTAGCGGAATTGCAGGACCACGTCCACGGTGACGGGCGCGGCCGGCGCAACGGGTTTTAGCATCTCGTTAGCGGAAGCGTCGCGCATCTGCCGCATCTTCCTCGCGCCCATCGTTTCGGCATCCGCCGAAAAGACCAGCCGCACGGTCTTCGCGCCCGCGCCGGGGCCCAGTACGATGCCGCCCGTGGCCGGGACCACCACGCGTGCGCCTTTCTTTACGGCCACGGAGTAGATCTCCACGCCGGGTTCTGAGGTAACCACCAGGTGTCCGTCGGCGGGTGGGATAACCGCCAGGCGCACCACGTCGCCGGAGGCGAAGATGGCGCCGGGCGCGGTCTCGTCGAACTGATCTCCGGATTGCCGCAGCACTTGGTAAGCCAGTGGCGAGACGGCGAGCGAGGAAGCCAACGCGGGGGCTTCGGCGCGTTCCATTTCGCGAAAACCGGCCTGCGCATCGGCCATGGGCGGCGAGGGCATTCCACCCAACCCGACCTGCTTGGGCAGATCCTCCGTCCGGCGCCGACGCGCCGGCAGCCGTGCGAGCGTCTTCACTTCTTCTTTGGTGGTGACAGGGGCCGCCGGCGCGGGCACGGACTTCAACTGCATTCGCGCCAGCGGCACGGCGGCCGGTGGGCGAGGCGCGAGCACGAAAAATGCAATCAAGCCCGCGGCCGCCAAGCCGCCGGCCATGGCCCACGGCGCGGGGCGGCGGAACCAGGCGCCCAGGCGCGCGGCGAAGCCCTCCGGCCTGCCGGAGAGCACGGCGAGAAGACGAGCGCGCGCGACGGGATCTTCGAACAACTCGCGCAGCGGCTCCTCGCGCGACAGCGCGTCGTAGAGCGCCTGATCGGCGAGGGCGGCTTCATACAACGCGGCGCGCTCTGGGGCGGTCAGAGTTCCGGTCGCGTATGCGCCCAGAAGTTTCTCGATGTCGTTGCGCTTCATCGCTCCTGCTCCCAGTTTCCACCCATCCGCTCGAGCAATTCCTTGCGGCAGCGGAAGTCCCAGGTGTAGACAGTGTTGATCGACTTCGCACCCAGGCTTTCCCGGATCTCCGGAAAACTCCGGCCTTCCAGTTTCAGCCGGAACAACTCACGGCAACGCTCACCCATCGCGGCCATGGCACGTTCGAGACGCTCCAGCATCTGGCGGCGTTCGGCCTGGTCGAGCGGATCGGGCGTGCCGTCAGCGAGCGGGGTCTCGTCGGCGGAAACCTGCGTGTCTTCGCCGCGGCGGTGGGACTTACGTATCTGCGCCACCATCTTGAACCGTACGATCTTGAGCGAGAGCGGCAGCAGATCCTCCAGATCGTTGAGATGCGAGTATTTGCGGTGCAGAACCAGCAGGACCTCCTGCGCCAGATCCTCCGCTACGTCCCTCCCTAAACGAGATGCCGCGAAGCCCACAATCCTTTCGCGCAGCCGGGCGAGGATCTGGTCGCGGTCCACTTCTCTCTATTGGAATGAATCCAAAGCCGGAATTCAACATTCTCGGACCCTGGGCGATGAAAAAGGAGGCTGCACCGGAGGCGGAGGAAGGAGCCGCGCCGCTATAATAGTGAGCTAATGCCCGCTGAGCTGGTCTGTTTCGAACCTTCCTGCCGCACGCGCTACCCGATCACCGAGGTGATCTACAACTGCCCGCGTTGCGGCGCGCTTCTGGAAGCCGTCTATCCTCCGGCCTCCGACCCCGGCCACTTGAAGAAACTGTGGCGCGAGCGCCGCATGAGCAACGCGCCGCTCGATCAAAGCGGCGTCTGGCGTTATCGGGAGTTCATACCATTTCTCGAATCGACCAGCGTGGTGGTGAGCCTGCGCGAAGGCAACACGCCGGTGCTCGACGCTCCCAAGGCGGCCGGTTACGGGGGCTTGAAGCGGCTCGCTTTTAAGCACCAGGGCTTCAATCCGACGGGCTCGTTCAAAGACAATGGCATGACCTGCGGCGTGTCCCAGGCCGTGCGCCTCGGCAGAAAGCGTGTAGCCTGCGTGTCGACGGGCAACACATCGGCATCCATGGCCGCTTACGCCAGCGCCGCGGGACTCGACCCGATTATCTTTATTCCGCACGGCAACATCAGCTATGGCAAGCTCGCCCAGGCTCTGGAGTACGGAGCGCGCACGCTGCAGGTGGAGGCCAACTTCGACCAGATTCTGGCTTTGGTGCGCACGCTGGCCGAACGGACTGGAATCTATCTGCTCAACTCCATGAACCCGTTCCGCATCGAGGGGCAGACCACCATCATGGTGGAACTGATGGACCAGCGCGACTGGCGTCCGCCGGATTGGGTGGTGCTGCCGGGCGGCAATCTGGGCAACACGTCGGCCTTCGGCAAAGGCCTGCGAGCGATGGTGGAAATGGGTTTGATGGAACGCTCGCCGCGCCTGGCCGTCATACAGGCCGAGGGCTCCGCGCCATTTTATGACCTGATGCGCACCGAAAGCCGCTCCACGCTCAAAGCTGTTTCGCATCCTGAAACGCTGGCCACGGCCATCAAAATAGGCGACCCGGTTTCCTGGCCCAAGGCGCTGCACGAAGTGGTGAGTTCGCTCGGCGCGGTGGAGAAAGTGACCGAGCAGGAAATCGCGGACGCGAAGGCCGTCATCGGCGCGTGCGGCATCGGTTGCGAACCGGCCTCGGCGGCCACCCTGGCGGGCATCCGCAAGCTCACGCACGCCGGCGTCATCGACCGCGACGCGGACGTGGTGGCGGTGCTCACCGGAAACGTGCTCAAGGACCCGGATTACATCTTCCGCTATCACACTGGCCAACTCGAGGCTCCCGGCGGCGTGCCCATCCGATCCACTTTCGGCAATCAACCGGTGGTAGTGCCGAACGATCCGGACCGCATCGCGGCGCTGCTGGCCGAGTGGGGCAAGTGACGTTACCCTCTGAATTCAGGGAGGTGAAAAGATGAAGTTCGTACTAGCGCTGCTATTGGCGGCCCCACTGATGGCAGAGGAGACTTTCCCGCTTCGGCCAGGTTGGAAACCCGACCCGGGGGCGCCGGCCGAAGTGACCCAACCCGATCCCAAGGGCGGAGCGACGGCCCGCGCCATCTCCAAGGTCAGCCTGCCGACACTTACCGTCCACTTGCCGGCAAAAGACAAAGCTACGGGAACCGCCATCATCATTTGCCCCGGCGGCGGTTACACGCAGTTGATGATCGACCGCGAAGGCCATCAGGTGGCGCGCTGGTTGAATTCGCTGGGGGTGGCCGGAATTGTGCTGAAGTACCGTCTGCCGGTGGGCGGACGGCCGCGCGGTGCATTAGCGAATCTGCATCAGGCGGCCGAAGATTTGCGCGCCCCGCTCGACGACGCCTTGGAAGCGGTGCGCGTTACCAGGGCCAACGCGGCACGCTGGCACATCCGGCCGGTCGCCGTCGGCATGATGGGCTTTTCGGCCGGAGGGCATCTCGCGGCCATGACGGGAATGCTGGCGCCGCCCGATGCGCGGCCTAACTTTCTCGCGCTGCTTTATCCCGCCATTCCGCAAGGTTTGGAAGTGACCTCGTCCACGCCGCCTACGTTTCTGGCCGCGGCTCACGACGATCCCAGGCTCTCCGCCGCCGACCATGCGGTACGCTTCTACATCGCGCTGAAGAGAAGCCGAAGTGCCGGCTGAGATGCATATTTACGCCAGCGGCGGCCATGGCTTCGCGCTCCGTAAAGAAGATGGCACCGCCGCCACTTGGCCCCAGGCTTTCGCAACCTGGCTGGCGGCTTTGCACAGGCCCTAGGCGCGAGTTCCGCCGCCGCGCGTGAGGGGGGCGGAAGCTTACCGGCCCCCCCCAAATCACCCCTAAGATTTCTCTTGCCCTTCAGATCCTTTTCTGCGACAATACCGTGGTAGTTGTGGGCGGTAAATTGTGCTCGTTGCGGAATGACCAGAGGAGCTACGCGGAAGTGACGGCGTAGCTTTTTCATTTTCAGGCCCTCCAAGACGTATCGCTCCCCGCCAGTCTAGTCAGGAGATATTGTAGTGAGAGAAAAAGGTGTTGTGAAATGGTTTAACGCCGCCAAGGGCTACGGATTCATCCAGCGGTCCACCGGCGAGGATGTGTTCGTGCACTATTCGGCCCTCCAAATGGATGGGTACCGGACGGTTGACGAAGGTTCGGAGGTGGAGTTCGAAGTCAAGCAAGGCCCCAAAGGGCTGCAGGCGGAGAACGTTACGAAACCTAGCTAGGTCCTCCTCTCAGTTCCGTGTGTGTGGTAAAGGCCGCCCTTCGTGGCGGCCTTTGTTTTTGCCTCCCCTCCCTTCGTGATATATTCATTTCAGTGAAGCGATAATCTACCTGCCTGGGCATATTTTTTGGACACGAAAGGAAGGTGTCTGGTGAGTAAGCACATTGTTCCCGACGTTCCATCCCAACCCCTTTCCAAAGTCACGCGTCGCGGCTTCATGGGCGGCGTGGGACTCGGGGGAGGGGCGCTGGGGACGGATCTGCTCGAATCCGAAGCGCTGGCGCAAACGCCGGGCCAAACCAAAGTGCTGGGCCCCGGCGCGATTCCGATTACTCTGCAGATAAACGGCAGGCCCCACAGCCTGAGCGTGGAACCGCGCGTAACGTTGCTCGATGCGCTGCGCGATCACTTAGGATTAACCGGGGCCAAGCGAATATGCGACCGCGGCACCTGCGGCGCATGCACGGTGATCCTGGACGGCAAGGCGGTTTACGCATGCAGCATTCTGGCCGTCGACGCGCAAGGCAAGCAGATACAGACCATCGAGAGTCTCACGACGCCCGGCCACGCACACCCGTTGATTGGTGCGTTCGTCAACAACGACGCGCAACAGTGCGGCTTCTGCACGCCCGGCTTCGTCATGGCGGCCAGTAGCTTCCTCGAAAAAACTCCGCATCCCACCTACGAACAGGTAAGAAGAGGTCTGGGTGGGAACCTCTGCCGGTGCGGCACCTATATGGGAATTCGCAAGGCGGTGGTGGAAGCGGGCGCCCGGATGAAAGGAGGCGCTCGTGGCTGACTATAGCTGGCCGGCAATGGACAAGCGGCGCCTGCTGGGCAAGCGCACCAACCGCGTGGATGGTTTCGTCAAAGCCAGCGGCAAGGCCAAGTACGGTTACGACATTCATCCTCCTGGGATGCTCTTCGGGGCCATTCTCACCTCGCCGCACGCGCACGCCCGCATCGTGAGCATCGACGCCAGCGCCGCGGAGGCGATGAAGGGTGTTACGGCGGTGGAGATCGTCTCTCCACCCGGAACCGAAGTGCAGTGGGCGGGAACCGAAATCGTGGCCGTGGCCGCCACCAGTGAACCCATCGCGCGCGACGCGCTGCGCAAGATCAAAGTCGAGTACGAAGTGCTGCCGCACATGGTGCGGGAGCGGGACTACGCGAAACCCGGCGCGCGCGTCAAACGCGGCGGCGAGATGGTGAAGGGGGAACCCGACAAAGCCTTCGCGGAAGCCGAGGTGACCAGCGAAGGCTATTACGGCATCCCGGTCATCACGCACTGCACCATGGAATCGCACGGGCAGGTGATCGAGTGGAAAGGCGCGCAGTTGGACTACTGGCCCAGCACGCAGAACGTGAGCGGACTGGCCGGTGAGTTGGCCAAGAGCCTGACCATCCCCGCCGCCAACGTTCATGTGATGCAGCAGCACATGGGGGTGGGCTTCGGTAGCAAGTTTTCGCCGGACCGCTGGGCCACGGTGTGCGCCAATCTATCCAAAAAGAGCGGCGGACGCGCCGTAAGGCTGTTCCTGGATCGCGCCACCGACCTGGAAATCGCCGGCAATCGCCCGGCGTTTTTCGGCAACATCAAAGTAGGCGGCAAGAAAGATGGCAGTATCACGGCGTGGCAGTCCGAAACCTGGGGCACGGGCGGCGTGGGCGGCGGCGGGCTGGCGCCCGGGCTGCTTCCCTACGTCTTCAACAAAGTGCCGCACCGGCGCTTCCTGCATTCCACCGTTTCCATCAACACGGGCGGCGCGCGCGCCTGGCGCGCTCCGAACCATCCGCAGGTGTCTTATCTCACTTGCGCGGCGATCGAGGACTTCGCCGCGGCCGCCAAGCTCGATCCGCTGGAAGTCTTCCTGAAGAATGCGGACCTTACCGACCGCGCGGCAGTGTATCGCGCGCAACTCGAAAAAGCCGCCGAGCTGGCCGAGTGGAAGAAGCTGTGGCATCCGCGCGGCGAGAAGGCCGCCGGGCATATGCGGCGCGGGCTCGGCATCGGCGTCTGCACCTGGGGCGGCGCCGGGCACGACAGCAAGTGCGAAGCCACCATTCATGCCGACGGTTCGGTGGAAGTGAAACTCGGCACCCAGGATCTGGGCACGGGCACGCGGACCGTCATCAACATGGTGGCGGCGGAAACGCTGGGCCTGCCGCTGGGCGCCGTGAAGGTTTCCATCGGCGACAACCATTTCCCGCGATCCGGGTCGAGCGGCGGTTCGACCACGGTGGGCGGCGTCTCGTCTTCCACCCGCAAGGCCACCATGAACGCGCTGGCGAAGCTGTTCGAGGTGGCGGCGCCGGCGCTCGGCGCGGCGCCGGACCAACTCGAAGCCGTGGACGGCAAGATTCAGGTGAAGGGCGACGCGGCCAAGTCGCTCACCTGGCGCGCGGCCTGCCGCAAGCTCGGCACAAAGACCATCAGCGAAATCGGACACAACGATCCGCAAAATCCCATGGGGCTCAATACCGGCGGCGTGGGCGGCGTGCAGATCGCCGACGTGAGCGTGGACATCGAGACCGGCGTGGTCAAAATGAACCGCATCGTCGCGGTGCAGGACTGTGGTTTGGTGATCAATCCCAAGACCGCCGAGAGCCAGATTTACGGCGCCTGCATTCTTTCCATCGCCTCGTCTCTCTGTGAAGAGCGCGTCATGGATCAGATCACCGGGCGCATGCTGAACGCCGACATGGAGTTTTACAAACTGCCCGGCATCGACGACATTGGCGAGATCGTGGTGCACCTGGACATCTCGCCCGAACACGACCAGCGCGGCGTGATCGGCTTGGGCGAGCCGCCCACCATCGGCGGCATCCCGGCCATCGCCAACGCCGTCGCCAATGCCATCGGCGTGCGCCCAACGGTGCTCCCGTTCACGCCGGACAAAGTTCTGGGGGCGCTGGAAGGGAGGAAAGCCTGATGCAAGCCTTCGCGTATGCTTCTCCGGCCACGCTCCAAGAGGCCGTGGCGCTGCTCGCTCCGCGTTGGGGCGAGGCCGACATTCTGGCCGGCGGGACCGATCAGGTTTCGCTGATGAAGGAGTACATCCACACGCCCAAGCGCGTGGTGAACATCAAGGGGCTGAAGGAACTCGCCGGGATCGAGAAGACCGCCGCCGGCGTGCGCATCGGCGCGCTCACCACGTTCGACGAGATGCTGGAGAGTTCCGCCCTCAAAGAGTATCCGGCGCTCACTGCCACCGTTGCCAGGATTGCGGGTCCGCAAATCCGCAACATGGCCACGGTGGGGGGGAACTTGTGCCAGCGCCCGCGCTGCTGGTATTTCCGTAATGGCTTCGGGTTGCTCGCCCAGGACGCGGCGGGGAAATCCATGGTGCCGGAAGGTGAGAATCGTTATCACGCCATCTTCGGCGGGGGGCCGGCGTGGTTCGTCAGCGCGTCCAGCCTGGGGCCAGTGCTGGTAGCTTTGGGCGCCAAAGTAAAAGCCGTTTCGGCGAAGGGCGCGCGCGAGATTCCGGTCGAAAAGTTTTTCGTCGCGCCTACCGACGATGCGGGGCGGGAGATCGTGCTGGCGCCCAACGAGATTCTCACCGAAATCCTGGTGCCGCCCGCGCGCGGACACAACGCGAGCTACGATGTGCACCAGAAGGAGACGATGGATTGGCCGCTCGCCACCGCGTCGGTGGTCTTGCGCATGAAGGGCAGGGCGGTGGCCTCGGCTCGTGTGGTGTTGGGGCACGTGGCGCCCACGCCTTGGGTGGCCCGGGAGGCCGAGGCCATGCTGGCCGGCAAGACCATCACGGAAGAGGTGGCCGCCGAAGCCGGCGACCGTGCCGTAGCGGGCGCCACGCCGCTCAGCCAGAACGCCTACAAAGTGCAACTGGTGCGCACGGCGGTGAAGCGCGCCCTCATGGCGGCAGCCGGCATTAGAGCCTGAGGAAGGCGGAGAGGAGATCGAAATGGATAATCCAGGATCGATGACGCCGGGCACGGAGCGTTGCGAGAAACTGCGCTGGAAAGGCCTCTTCGTCGATGCCATCCAGGACCCGAGCCTGGCCAGCGGCGACCGCCTCTTCTGGTGTCACACGACGCAGACCTGTCTCGGCCCCGACGGCAAGATCGCGGACGACGAAGAGTGCAACCCCTCGCGGCCGTGTTACAGGGCGCTGTAAGGGGGCGCTCACTCCAGCGGATGGCGCCAGCGTAGTCCGGGGAAGCGGGCGTAGGCCAGCACGTCAACGAGAAGTATCGCGCTGTTCCATCTGAACGAGCAGGCTGGCGGAATTGTCCAGATCCACGTCCGGGCGCATGCCCTTCCCGCCGAAGGTCGTGAGGCGGACTCGCCCCTCCGACGGCGCCTCGCGGCGGCGAGCGAGCACCTCGCGCAAAGCCCCCTCAATAACGGCGGCGAGCGTGGTGCCCTGCTCGACAGCGAGTTTCTTGGCTTCGGCCAACAGGGGCGGGTCGAGTCGCACCGTGGTCCTCATACATCCAGACATACCATAAACACTACAGCCGGCTTCGGCGTATAATGTCTTACTGGAGTCTTACTTTTGCTGGGGAGTGCGTCATGGAAACTACCAGACTGTCGTCGAAAGGCCAGGTGATTCTGCCCAAACCCGTTCGAGACGCCCACAAGTGGACGCCGGGCACGGAGTTCTCCGTCGAGCCAGTCGGGGACGGCGTCTTGTTGCGGCCGCAAAAGCCTTTCCGTGCTCGCGCGTTTGAGGAAGTCTACGGATGTTTGAAGAGTGGTCAGGCCACCAAAACGGTGCAACAGATGCAGACGGCCGTTACCGCGGAACTGAAGGCCCGCCATGATCGCGGTCGATACTAACGTTCTCGTGCGGTTCTTTACCGCGGACGAGCCGGCGCAGGCCGCCCGGGCCGCGAGGCTGGTTCGACGCAGTCCGATCTGGGTGTCCAAGACCGTGCTTCTCGAAACGGAATGGGTTCTGCGCGGCCTCTACAAACTGCCTGCCGAGAGCATTCTGGCGGCGATTGAAGCGCTGGCCGGGTTGCCGAACGTGCAGTTCGAAGATGCGGCGAGCGTCGCGCGCGCAATCCGCTGGTCGGCGTCCGGCATGGACTTCGCCGATGCGTTGCACCTGGCAAGCCGCGGAGAAGCTGATAAGTTTGCGACGTTCGACCGGAAGTTCTCCCGCCGCGCCGGGAAATTGACTGGGGTTGAAGTCGTGCCGGTGTGATCGACCAGCAGCCGGCCGCCAATCTTGACTATGTTATACTGATTCCAAAGGAGACCTGGGATGAAAGTCTTCTCTGGGATCGTTTTGGGTGTTTCCATCCTGGCTTGTTCTGCCGCGGGCGCTTCATTTCAGAAAACCGATGTGCGCGGTGAATACGTCGAGGCGCGCACGGCGGACGTCTACACCGGACCGTGTTTCGCCAATTCCGAAGTGAACCTGGCGGGCGACCTGGCGGTGATGGGCTGGAAGATCACCGAAGGCGCCTGGCAAGGCGTGAAGCTCGATGGCCTCTCCGTGGTGGGCGTGTTATCCGCCAGTTCGACACTTGGCAACGTGGACCGTTCGCCGTACCCGGTGAGAGCGGTGCTGATTGTCGACGAGCGCGCTGACGCGCTGCAGCGCATGGCGCTGCGCGGCTTCGCCCAACAGATGGGCGGCGACCTGCTGCAGAACATTGTGCGCGTAGAGTATCAACCCGTCGAGCTGAGCTTCGCGCACGGCAATGTGCACAGCATGGAGGCGCACCTGGCCGCCGGGAAACTCGCGCGCATTGAAACGCGCAGCCTGGGCGAAGGCGACAACATCTGCCACAACGAAGGCGTCTGGTACAAGCCGCTCACCAAGCTGGATCACGCCATGCCCGCCTACACGCTGGCGCAAGGTTATGGCGGCGCGGGGCTGGATACCACCTGGATGACTCACGATTCGCGCAGCTCGTTCGTGGGAATGTTCCACTACCGCGACTAGCGCGGCGCGCCGCGCCAACGCCTACGCCAAAGCCTGTTTACACCAGGCGTAGCACTTCTTCACTTCTTCGACCGTATCCGCGCCCTTGTACTCGTACTCGATCATGGCCGGAATGGCCCACTTCCTGTCGCGCAGCAAGCGCAACACCTGGCGGACGGGCGTGTCGCCTTGCCCGAACGGCACATTGGGGCCCTGGTTTTTCTTGCGGTCCTTAAGGTGAATCACAAAGACGCGTTCGTGGTGCTGGGCCAGATACTCGGCCGGATCGAATCCGGCGGCGGTGAAGTGGCCGATGTCGAGATTGACGCCGATGTAGCGGGAGGTTCCGCGCATGGCTTCCGCAAAGTCGTCGGGCCGCGCGAATTCGTTGGGCTTGATATTGGAGTGGTTGTGCATGCCCACGAATACTTTGGCCTTTTCGGCGAACGGTGAAATGCGCCTGGCCACGCTGACCGTGCCCGAGGCCGTCAGGTACTTCACGCCCAGCGCATGGGCGAACTCGAAGCCGCGTTCGATTTCGGCGTCGGAAAAGTCGTCGCGGAAGCTGTAGTTGAAGGCATAGAGGTGGATGCCCGCGGCGTCGATCTTGGCGCGGATCTTCCTGATCTCGTCCATGGAGACCGACAGCCGCCACTTGCGCACGTCCTCGCGCGAGCCGCGCGGCTCGACGTGGCCCTGCCAGAGTTCCAGGTAGCTCAGACCGATCTGGTCCATGGCCTTGAGGGCGTCGTCTAAAGAACGGTCTCGAAAGCTGTAGCTCTGCGCGCCGATCATCACGCCGCGCACTTTCGAATCGGGCTTCGCCAGTGCCGCCGCGGGCAGGGAAGCGAGAGCCAATTTACCGAGATCGCGTCGAGTATACATTCAAGGCCTCCTGGAAATATGCCATCATACCAGTTTGCCGCCGGTCTTCTCCATTTTTTTCGGTGCTCTGCTCACCTTGCTCGCCGCCTACGGGCTGGGCCGGGCGTGGTTTCGCAAGACGGATGTGCCGCACACCATCGTGCTGGCCATCGGCGCCGCGCTGCTCAGCCTGGTGGTGTTCCTGCTGCTGGTGGCGGGAGTTGCGGGGAAGCCGGCCTTCGCGGCCGTGGCGGCGGTGAGCCTCTCGCTGCTAGTTCTCGCGCGCAACGGCATGCGGCCCGGGCCGATGGAGTTTCCGCGCCCGTTGTGGATTCTGCTCCCCTTCGGTGTCCTGTACCTGGTGCACGCGCTGGCGCCGGAAATTCAACCCGACGCCGTGGGCTATCACCTGGGCAACGTCGTCGAGTACCTGCGCCTGGGGAGATTTCCGGATCGCGTCGATTTCTACGAGATCATCCCGCATGGCGTGGAAATGCTGTTCACCTTCGCGTTCGCCTTCGGCGGGCACTCGGCGGCGAAGCTGGTTCATTTCGCGTTTTTGGCGGCGAGCGTGCCGCTGATTCTGTCGGTGGGCAAGCGCCTCGGTTTGGAGCGGCCGGTTTCCGCGCTTGCCGCCGTGTTCTATGTGGTAACGCCGGTGGTTGGTACGGCAGGCACTTGCGCTTACGTGGATGCGGCGTTGGCGTTCTTTGCGCTGGCCACCGTGTACCTGGTGTTGCGATGGCGCGAGGAAGGCACCAAGCTCCTGCTGATCTCAGCCGGGCTCGCGGCGGGCTTCTGTTACGGCGTAAAGATCACCGGCCTGATGGTGGCGGCGGGTGTGGCGGCGTGGCTCCTGGGGCGAGGCAAGTGGAAAGACGCGGCGCTGTTCGGCGCCTCCGCCGCCGCGATGATCGCGCCGTGGATGATCCGGGCGTTCGCCATGACGGGCAACCCCGTCGCGCCACTCATGAACCGGTTCTTCCCGAACCCCTACTTCCACATCCTGAGTGAGCAGGCCTTGGGCTCCCTGATGCGGCAGTACGGCGGGACGACCTGGCCGCGGAAGATCATGGATCTGGCATTCCATGGCCAGTCCAGCCTGGGCCTGCTGGGGCCAATGTGGCTGCTGGCGCCGCTCGCGCTACTTGCGCTGCGACGCCCGGCGGGCCGCGTGTTGCTTGGCGCGGGCGTGCTGCTCGCGGTGCCGTGGTGGCTGAACACGTCGGCGCGATTCCTGATTCCGGCGCTACCTTTCCTCGCGTTGGCGATGTTGTTGAGCCTGCCGCGGCGGTTAGCGTGGGTGCTTGTCGTGGGGCACGCCGTGTTGAGTTGGCCCGCGGTGGTAGGTCTCTACGCCGATCCTTACGTCTGGCGTTTACACGGTCTGCCGGTGCGCGCGGCGCTACGGATCGAACCCGAGCAGGACTATCTTCGCCGCACCATGGACGAGTACAAGATGGCCGAGGCGATCCAACAGGTCACGCCGCCCAACGCGCGCATCCTGGACCTGTTCGGCGCGGCCCCCGCTTACGTGAATCGCGAGTTGAGCTTGTTCTACCAATCCGCGAAAACCGAGGCGTACGCCGATGCCCTCCGGTCCGGCCTTTACCAGCACTTCCAACCGCTTCACGATCTCAGCGCCAGTTGGCCCGATACGCAGTTCACCGCGTTGCGATTTCGCCAGGAAGCCAGCGGCGCGCCGGACTGGCGCATTGCCGACGTGCGCTTCTACCACGGCGATTACTGTCTCCGTCCCAGCGTGCGTTGGACTCTCAACGCCTGGCCGAACGCATGGGAAGCGCCGTGGGCGCTGGACAATAACCTGACGACGTACTGGGCCGCGTGGGAGCCTGCCAAGCCGGGCATGTTCCTGGAAGTGCGGTTCGACCGTCCACAGTGGCTCACCGGCGCCGCCGTTACCGGCTTCCGCATCGAGCAGAAAGTGCGGGTGGCTTTCTACGGACAGGGTGTGGATGGTGCATGGCGCCTCCTATGCGACAAGCCCACCTCGAAAGTCCGGCAGGATGCCGATCTGCGGTACCAGGCCACGCGTGCGCTCAAGCGCGGCGGTTTCACGCACATCCTCGCGCAGGCTGGTCAGAGCGGGAACGGACTACTAGGCCGCGATCTGCTCGAAAAGAGTGCGGCTTGGGGCGTGGAACTGGCCGCGCGCGTGGGCAGTATCTGCCTGTTCCGGATTCTATGACAGCTTCCCGGCGATGTCTTCGGCGATTCGCGCGCCGTGGAAACGCCCGTTCTCGATAAAGATCTCGTTGGTGTGCATACCGGCCACCAGCACGCCGGCAAGATACATGCCGGCGCGTGCGCTCTCGAGCGTTTCGCTGTTGACCGCGGGGCGGCCATCTTCGCCGAGCGTGATGCCGTGCGCGGCGAGAAATTCGAGATCCGGATGATAGCCGATCATGGCGAAGACGAAATCGTTCGCGAGCCATTGTTCGCCATCCGGGGTCGCGACGCGGATGCGCCGCGGTTCGATGGCGACGATGCGCGAACGGAAACAGGCTTTGATTTCGCCGGCCGCGATGCGGTTCTCGATGTTGGGCTTGATCCAGTACTTCACGTGGCGGTGCAGGCCCTCGCCGCGGTGGATCAGCGTGACGCGCGCGCCGCTCCAGTGCAGCTCGAGCGCCGCGATGGCCGCCGAATTCTTGCCGCCGACAACGGCCACGTCCTGCGCGTAGTAAGGATGCGCTTCCTTGAAATAGTGCGCGACTTTGGGAAGCTCCTCGCCGGGAACGCCGAGCCGGTTCGGCCGGTCGTAGTAGCCGGTTGCGAGGACTACTTTGCGCGCGCCGCATGCGCTTGCGTGGCCGTCGCGGTCTTCCGTGTGGACTACGAACGCGCCGTCTTCGCCTTCGATGCGGGTGACGCGCTCGTACTGTCGTATGGGCAGACGGTAGTGCTCCGCCACGCGGCGATAGTATTTCAGCGCCTCGATGCGATTGGGTTTCTCGCCCAGGCTGGTCATGGGGATGCCACCAATTTCGAGCAACTCCGGCGTGGTGAAGAACACCATGTTCGTGGGGTAGTTGTAGAGGGAGTTGACCACGCAGCCTTTGTCGAACAGGACCACGTTCAGCCCACGCTGCTGAAGCTCGATCCCGCAGGCCAAGCCCGTGGGCCCCGCGCCCACCACCACCACGTCATGCTGGGTCACAGCAGTCCTTCGATCTCCTGCTCGATCACCTGCCGGAGCCGCGCGGCATCCTTCACGCCGCCCTCGGCCATGTCCGGACGCCCGCCCGCCTTGCCTCCCGCGGCCTGCGCCACGCGGCCCGCGAGCTTGCCGGCGTGCACCTGGGCGGTGGCTTCCTTGCGAACGGCGATGACCAGCTCGCCCGCGCCGCTCGCGAGCGCAATGACGTCAACGCCCTGGTTGCGCAGGGAATCCGCCATCCAGCGCAACTGCTGGCGGTCGACGTCCTCGACGTGCGCGGCGACCAGTTTCAGATCCTTGACGCTGCGAGCACGGCTTTTCAAATCCGCCACCAGGGAGTGCGCCAGCTTCTGCTTGAGTTGATCGAGCTGTTTTTCGAGCGCCTTCTCGCGCGCCAGCATCCGCTCGGTCTGTTCGTAGAGTTCCGGCTCGGCGGCGCGCATCAATCCCGCCACGCGGGCCAGCGACCCCGTCACTTCCTGGAAACGGCCCAGCGCGCCCTCGCCGGTGATGGCTTCCATGCGGCGCACGCCGGCTGAAATGCTGCCTTCGGAGACGATCTTGCACAGCCCGATATCGCCCGTGCGGGTGGTGTGCGTGCCGCCGCAAAGTTCGCGGCTGAAACCGGGAACGGAAACGACCCTCACCTTATCGCCGTATTTTTCGCCGAACAGCGCCATGGCGCCGGTGGTGAGCGCCTGGTCGAGGTCCATGACGTCGGTGGTGACAGCGGGTATTGCGCAGCACTTGTTCGTTCACCAGACGTTCGACTTCCGTGACCTCGTCGGCGTCCATGGAAGTGTAGTGCGTGAAATCGAAGCGCAGCCGCGCGGGTTCCACCACGCTGCCGGCCTGCTTGACGTGCGCGCCCAGCACCTGCCGCAGCGCGGCGTGCAACAAATGCGTCGCCGTATGGTTGCGCATGGTCGAGTGGCGGGAAGCTTCGTCGACTTCCGCGCGCAGCACGTCACCGGCGTGGATTGCATCGGTCGCGAGGATGCGATGCACGCTCAACCCGGCCACGGCCGGATAGACGCTTTCGACCGTTGCCACCTTGACGCCGCCGTGCGAGCTGTAGAGCGTGCCGCTGTCGCCGACCTGTCCACCGGTTTCGGCATAGAACGGCGTCTGATCCAGGACCACCTCGGCCGCAGTGTTGGGACCGACGCTCTGGACCGGTTTCTGATCCACCAGCAAGCCGATTACCCTAGCCTCCGGCGTCGAGAGCATGTCGTAGCCCAGGAACCTGGTGGCGCCTTGCGCGCGCAACTCTTGATAGGCCGGAGCGATGGTGTCCTTCTCGGCGCCCTTCCAGCTCGCCCGCGCCCGCTCGCGCTGCTTCTCCATTTCGGATTCGAAGGCGCCGTGGTCGATGCGCAGGCCGTACTCGCGCGCCATCTCCTCCTGCTCGTCGAGCGCCAGGCCGTACGTGTCGTAGAGCTTAAAGGCGATGGCGCCCGGCAGCACGCCGTTGCTGGCCGCTTTCACTTCGTCGTGGAAGACCCGCTCGGCCACCTGGTAGGTGGTGGCGTAGCGGTGTTCTTCGTCCTTCACGATGCGCGCCACGCGCGAAATGCTCTCCAGGAGTTCCGGATAGGCGGGCTTCATCAGCTCGGCCACGAAGCCCGTCATCTTGTAGAGGAACGGCTCTTCCAACCCGGTTCGGCGGATGTGGCGCAGGGCGCGGCGCATGATCTTGCGCAGAACGTAGCCGCGGCCTTCATTGGCCGGCACCACGCCGTCGTGAATCAGAAACGCGGTAGCGCGGCTATGATCGGCGGCGATGCGCAGGGCGGAATCCGTGCGCGGATCTTCGCCGCAAATGACGCCGGCCAGCTCGGCGGCGTAGTCCACGATGGGGCGAATCAGATCCGTCTCGTAGTTGCTGAGCTTGCCCTGCATCACGGCGGCGAGGCGCTCCAGGCCCAGGCCGGTGTCGATGGACGGGCGCGGCAGCGGCGTCATCACGCCCGCCGCGTCGCGGTTGAACTGCATGAAGACCAGGTTCCAGATCTCCACGTAGCGGCCGCCGCAATCGCTGGGGAACTCTTCCTCCTCGTGGCCCGGCTCGCAGGCGTCGGGACCCAGGTCGTAGTGGATTTCCGAGCACGGTCCGCACGGGCCGGTGTCGCCCATCTGCCAGAAGTTGTCTTTTTCGTCCAGCCGGAAAATGCGGCTTTTAGGAACGCCGGTAACCTTCTGCCACAACTGCTCGGCGTCGTCGTCCTCGCGGAACACGGTGAAGTAGAGCCGGTCCTTCGGCAGGCCGTAAACCTTGGTGATCAGCTCCCAGGCGAAGGCGATGGCGTCGGTCTTGAAATAGTCGCCGAAACTGAAATTGCCCAGCATCTCGAAGAATGTGTGGTGGCGGCGGGTGTAGCCGACGTTTTCGAGATCGTTGTGCTTGCCTCCCGCGCGGACGCACTTCTGCGAGGAGCAGGCGCGCACGTAATCGCGCTTTTCCACGCCTAGAAAAGTGTCCTTGAATTGGTTCATCCCCGCGTTGGCGAACAGCAACGTCGGGTCGTTGGCGGGCACCAACGAAGAACTGCGCACAATGCGGTGGCCGCGTTGGGCAAAGTAGTCGAGGAACTGCTGGCGAATTTCGTGACCGGTCACATTTTCATTTTTGCATAGCGCCGCCGCCAATCTCGTCGAGGATCTTGCGAACCTCGGCGCGCGGGTCGGCGGCGCGGGTCACTTGCCGGCCAATCACCAGGTAGCTGGCCCCGTCGCGCATGGCTTCTGCGGGCGTGGCGACGCGCTTCTGGTCGCCTTTGCCGGCGCCGGCCGACCGTACGCCGGGCGTCACCAGCACGGCTGCGGGGCCGGTGATCTGGCGCACGGCGGCCACTTCGAGCGGTGAGCAAACCAGGCCGTCGATGCGCGCCTCCATGGCCTTGCGCACGCGCAACTGTACCAGGTCACTCACCTCGCAAGGGTAACCGAGGTCGGCCAGGTCTTCTTGGTCGAAGCTGGTTAGCACGGTCACGGCCAGCAGTTTCAACCCGGCGGCGCCGCGCCCCTCGACGGCCGCCCGCATGATCGGGCCGCTGCCATGCACGGTGGTGAGCGCGACGCCCAGACGCGCCACCTGCGCGACGGCGCGCTTGACGGTCTCGCCGATGTCGTACATTTTCAGATCCAGAAACACCTGCTTGCCCTGGCCGATCAGCTCGCGCACGAAGTCCATGCCGGCCGCGGCATAGAGTTCCATGCCGACCTTATAGAAATTAGCGTCGCCGCCCAGCCGCGCCACCAACTCGCGCGCCTGCTCGGCCGTTTCGACATCCAGGGCAATGATCAGTGGATTTTTCATGTGGAATGGAATGGCCCGCAACGCGCGCGAGCTTTTTATAAGTATGTAGCAAAAAGGGGACAGACGCATTTTCCGCCCACGAGGCACCGGCGCAAACGGACCGGCGCTACCTGGGCGGAAAATGCGTCTGTCCCCTTTTTGCGCAGCCGCGCTACTCTGTATAGAGAGGGTCTACCGCATGCTAAGCGCCGGCAGCAAGATCGCATTCAACAAGCACATCGACGCCGAGAGCAAGTAAATACCCAAGGAACCTACATGAAGGCACGCGTATACGTCACCATGAAGACCACGGTTCTGGACCCGCAAGGGCAGACCATCCGCAGAGCGCTCACGAGCCTCGGCCACAAGAGTGTCACCGATGTGCGCCAGGGCAAGTACTTCGAACTCTCGATCGCCGAAGGCGCCGATAAAGATCAGGTCCGGACCGAAATGGAGCAGATCGCCCACGACGTCCTGGCCAACCCCGTCATCGAGGAATACCGCGTCGAGATGGTCGACTAACCCCATGTGCGGAATCGTTGGATACGTTGGCGCGCGTAGAGCCGTGCCCATCATCCTGGATGGGTTGCGGAGGCTGGAATACCGCGGTTACGATTCGGCGGGCGTGGCCGTCATCACCGATGACGGTGAATTGCTGGTGCGGCGCGCCGAAGGCCGCTTGCGCAATCTCGAAGAGGCGTTGCGCATGGACCCTATCGACGGCTGCTGCGGCATCGGGCACACGCGCTGGGCCACCCACGGGCGTCCCACCGAGGAGAACGCTCACCCGCATCGCGACTGTAAGGGCGAGATCGTGGTGGTCCACAACGGTGTTGTGGAGAACTATCTTTCGCTCAAGCGCGAGTTGATGGCCGCCGGGCACGTCTTCGTCACCGAAACCGACACGGAAGTGATCGCGCACCTGGTGGAGGCGGCCTTCCAGGGCGACCTGGCCGAGGCCGTGCGCACCGCCGTGCGCCGCCTCACCGGCCTGTTCGCCATCGCGGTCATCTCCAAGCTCGACCCGAACAAAGTGGTGGTCGCGCGCCTGGGGCCGCCCGCCGCCGTGGGCCTTGGCAGCGGCGAATACTTCGTCGCGAGCGACGTCCCGGCGATTCTCAACCACACGCGCGACGTCTTCTTTTTGGACGATGGCGACGTGGCCGTGCTCACCAGCGACGGCGTGCTGCTCACGGATTTCGAAGGCCGGCCCATCAAGCGCGCCGTGACGCGGATTCTCTGGGATCCCATCATGGCCGAAAAGGGCGGCTACAAGCACTTCATGCTCAAGGAAATCTTCGAGCAGCCGCGCGCCGTGCGCGACACCATCGTGGGTCGCGTAGGCCAGGAATCCGGCCGCGTCTTCCTGGATGAAATCGACATTGCGCCCGCCGAGTTCCGGAGCTTCCGCGAATTGCGCATCGTGGCATGCGGCACGAGCTGGCACGCGGCCCTGGTCGGCAAGTTCATGATCGAACGGCTGGCCCGCATTCCGGTCGAGGTGGATTACGGCAGCGAGTTCCGCTATCGCGATCCCATCCTCACGCCGGAAACGCTCACCGTGCTGATTTCGCAATCCGGCGAAACCGCCGACACGCTGGCCGCGCAGCGCGAAGCCAAGAGCAAGGGCTCCCGCACGCTGGCCATTTCGAACGTGCTGGGCTCCATGCTGGGCCGCGAGGCCGACGGCGTGATGCTCACGCACTCCGGCCCTGAAATCGGCGTGGCCTCCACCAAGACGTTCACCTCGCAGCTCACCGCGCTGTTTCTGCTGGGCCTGTATCTGGCGCAGTCGCGTGAAACCCTCGAGCCGGAGCGCGCCCGCGCGCTGGTGGAAGACCTGCTGCAGATACCGTCCAAGATGGAGAAGGTGCTGTCGGAACACGGACGCATCGAGGAGTTGGCGCGCAAGCTTTTCCGCTCGACCGATTTTCTGTTCCTGGGCCGGGGCATGCATTTCCCCATCGCGCTGGAAGGCGCCCTGAAGCTGAAGGAGGTTTCCTACATTCACGCCGAAGGCTATCCGGCGGGCGAGATGAAGCACGGGCCCAACGCCTTGATCGACGAGAACCTGCCCGTGGTGGTGATCGCCACGCGCGACAAGACCAGCGTGCGCGGCTGCCTGCGCTACGAAAAGACCATCTCGAACATTCAGGAAGTGAAAGCGCGCCAGGGGCACGTCATCGCCGTGGTGACCGAAGGCGACGACGAAGCTTCGAAGATGGCCGACGACGTGATCGAAGTGCCCGACTGCCTCTCGCTGCTGTCGCCGCTACTTGAGATCGTTCCGCTGCAGTTGCTGGCCTACCACATCGCCGTGCGCCGCGGCTGCGACGTGGACCAGCCGCGCAACCTGGCCAAGAGCGTCACGGTGGAGTAGGGGCGCGGCGGGCGCGCCTACTGCTTCGTGGCGTTCGCCCAGACCAGTTCCCGCTCGGAGAGGTACACGAGCGATTCGCCATCATTGCCGGCCAGCCAGTTGAACATTGCTCCCGAGTCTGTTGCGGCGGCGAGATCCACCGGTTCCCAAACGCCCTGCTCGCGATTCAAACGGTAGAGGCCGATCCCTATGCGGGCAAAAACCTCGTTCGATGGCGTCATAGCTGCGGAGGAGATCCAGGCACTGGACTTCAGGCCGTTCGTGATAGGAACATCGCGCCAGGGCCAGCGGCCGGTGAGTTCGCCAGCGAGGTTGAACTCCACCCATTCATGGCACTCGGGAAGGAGAACGCCGATTCTGTCTTTCGACGCTCTCACTCCGGCGTTGCCGTCTCGCGAGACAGCCACGGGGTGCAGGCCGCATTGGAATGACGACCAGGGCAGGCTCCCGCCGATCAGTTTGCCGTCCCGGCCGTAGTGGCGGAGCATCGCGTGGTCCGGAGCCTTGCGGACTCTACGCCCCTCTCCGGCTTGCCACCCCAGGACCCAGACGGACCGATCGGAGCCAACTGCTACCGACATCCCTTCGAAGGGCGCGGTTTGAATGATGCGGGCGGCGCCTCCTTTGACCGGCACAAAGGCCAGAAATCCGGTATATTCCAGACTTCCGACCATGGCGTTGCCAACCGCGACGGCCTCACCCTCCACCGCCGCAACGTCCCGGATCCAGACTTCGGTGGCATCGGGAATCCACACCCTCGTCTCAAGAACCACGCGGCCCTCTCTGTCGTGGATCGCGAGGTTGTGCGATGCATCCGAGTGCGATCGTGGTAGTCCTCCACGATATGAGGTAGCCTCCGCCCCACTTGCAGAGGAATCGCCCCAGGGACGCCAGCGTCGGGAAGAGGCACCCGGCGCGCCGGCGTCGACAATTGTTCGGCGGAGACCGCCAGCCCGCACGCAAGGATGAGAAACGAGTAATTGTGCGCAGCGCACCATTCGTCTTGCCTCTCCCACCATATTGGCCTCCTATCGGATCTCTGTCTCAATCTCTTGACGCAGATCGAGCGCCGAACGTTTAACCGATCACCGGCTTATCGCCGTCACAGACGCGAGCGCGCTACGATAGAGGGCGAGGAGATGTTCGTGAAGCGAACCATTCAAGTACGTATCTTCCGGGGAGAACGGCAATACGTGGCTGAGTGTCTGGATTTCCCGATCGTCACCGAGGCTCCGACTCTGGACGAGCTGACCGTGAACATCCGGGAAGCCATCGCGTTGCACCTCGATGGCGAGAACCTGGCGGAAGTGGGATTTGCGGAAGATCCCACCGTCATCGCCACGCTGGAACTATCCGCTGTGGCGTAACGAGCCGGCTTCGACTTCAGCTCAATCGCCCAGCGTGGCGTGGCGCAGATCCTGAAGAGGAAGATGTACGGAGTACAAAATGGGTACAGGCACGAAGTTTCGCAAAAGCGGCGAAATTCGTCCCAGTCCCCATTTTGCGCGCAGTGCCGATACCGGACGGTATTTCAGCCGCCCAAAAACACGGATGGCCGCCCCTGAGGGCGGCCATCCGCATCCAATCTGACTTCTGACTTCTTTGCTGCTACCGCCTGGGCCGGTTGTCGCGGCGGTCGCGGCGCTCGGGCCGGTCGCGGCGTGGCGGCCGGGCTTGAGGCGGCTGGTCGGAGGGCGGCTGTTCCGCGGCTTCGGCACCGGGTTCCCCGCCTTTGAGTTTTTCGCGCTGCTCGCGCAGCACCGCTTTGCGGCTGAGCTTGATCTTGTTGCCTTCGAGCGCCAGGACCTTCACCAGGATCTGGTCGCCTTCCTTCAGCTCGTCGCGCACGTTCTTGATGCGGTTCTCGGCGATCTCGCTGATGTGCAGCAGGCCGTCGGTGCCGGGGAAGATCTCGACGAAGGCGCCGAAATCGACGAGCCGGACCACTTTGCCGAGATAGGTCTTGCCGACTTCGGCCACGGCGGCGATGTCGGTGATCATCTGGAGCGCCTTCTTGGCGGCCTCGCCGTCGATCGGCGAAGATGTTCACCGTGCCGTCGTCCTCGACGTCGATCTTGCACGCCGGTCTGTTCGATGATGCCGCGGATCACCTTGCCGCCCGGTCCGATGACCTCGCGGATCTTGTCGGTCGGGATGTGCAGCGTGTAGATGCGCGGCGCGTACGGCGACAGCTCGCCGCGCGGCGTCGGCGATGACCGCGTCCATCTTGTCGAGGATGAACAGCCGCGCCTCGCGCGCCTGCTCCAGCGCCTCCGTCATGATGGTCGTGGTGACGTTCGGGACCTTGATGTCCATCTGCAGAGCCGGTGATGCCCTTGCGCGTGCCGGCGACCTTGAAGTCCATGTCGCCGTAATGATCTTCGGCGCCGGCGATGTCGGTGAGGACGGCGTAGTCGTCGCCTTCCTTCACCAGGCCCATGGCGATGCCGGCCACCGGCGCCGCTGATCGGCACGCCGGCGTCCATCAGCGCCAGCGTGGCGCCGCAGACGGTGGCCATGGAACTGGAACCGTTCGATTCCAGGATGTCGCTGACCACGCGCATGGTGTAGGGGAAAGTCGTGCTCGTCCGGGATGACCGCGCTCAGCGCGCGCTCGGCCAGCGCGCCGTGGCCGATTTCGCGGCGGCCCGGCGCCGCGCATGAAGCCGACTTCGCCGACGCTGAACGGCGGGAAGTTGTAGTGCAGCATGAAGCGCTTGCTGGTCTCGGCTGGCATCGAGCAGTTCGATGCGCTGCTCGTCGTCCTTGGTGCCCAGCGTGACGGTGACCAGCGCCTGCGTCTCGCCGCGGGTGAACAGCGCCGAACCGTGCGTGCGCGGCAGCACGCCGACTTCGATGTCGATGTGGCGGATCTCGTCGAAGGCGCGGCCGTCGGGACGGCGGCGTTCCTTCAGCATCTCGTCGCGGAAGATTCGCTCCTTCAGCGCGTCGAAGCAGCTTGTCGGCTTCGTCCTCTGCTCTCCTCGGGCGACCGATTCGCGCCAGTGGTCTTGCGCAGTTGCGCCACCTTGCGATAGCTTTCGAGCTTGCCGTACTTCTGCGGTGTTGAGCGCGTCGTTCAGATTCGGCGCGGCACTGCCTTCGCGATCTGGTCGTAGAGCTCTTCGTTGATGGCGGGCGGAACGTATATCGCGCTTCTGTCTTGCCGGCCTTGGCCATCAGCTCGCGAATGCCGGCGGCGATCTTCGGCAGCACTCGTGGCCGAATTCGATGGCTTCGACAACGGTCTTCCTCGCTGACCTGTCGAGCGCCGGCTTCCACCATGACGATGCCGTCTTCGGTGCCGGCGACGACGATGTTCAGCGTCGGATTCGCTTGGCTCTCCGCGTAGGTGGGGTTGGCGATCAACTTGCCGTCGAGCATGCCGACGCGGACGCCGGCCGAGCACGTGCTGGAACGGGATATCGGAAATGGCCAGCGCGGCGCCGGCGCCGACGATGGCCAGCGTGCTGGGATCGCGTTCCGGATCCGCCGACAGCACCATGCCGATGATCTGCGTTTCGCAGGAGAAAGCCTTCGGGGAACAGCGGGCGGATCGGCCGGTCGATCAGGCGGCTGGTGAGGACTTCTTTCTCCGAGGGACGTCCTTCGCGCTTGATGAAGCCGCCCGGGAAACGCCCGGCGGCGTAGGTGTATTCGCGGTAATCGACGGTGAGCGGGAAAAACGCCGGCTCCGGGCTTGGGCTCTTCGTTCGCGCAGGCGGTGACCAGCACCACCGAATCGCCGGAACGAACGACAACCGCGCCGTTCGCCTGTTTGGCCATTTTTCCTGTTTCCAGGGTTATCGTTCGACCATCCAGGTCGATTTCAATCGTATGTGACATTGGGAAATTCCTTCAATCCGGGCCAGTGTTCGCGTTGAACAGGCGGATGGTTGCATTGTGAGGATTTGGCCGTCCAAGGAGGCTGAAATAGTCCTGCGGCGACTTCGACGTCCGTCGTGGTGAACACGCTCCAACATCCACGCCCGCATCCGGGCGCTCCCGTCGGGAACACTACCGGCGGATGCCTAAATGCGTGATGAGCGTCTTGTACCGTTCCGGGCTGGAGCCCTTCAGGTACTTCAACAAACGACGCCGTTTGGCCACCAGCAGCAGCAAGCCTTTGCGGGAGTGGTGGTCTTTTGCGTGAGTTTTGAAATGCTCGGTCAACTGAGCGATACGCTCGCTCAGGATCGCGACCTGCACCTCTGGCGAACCCGTGTCCGACGTGTGAGTCCGGTACTTCGTGATCACCTGTTTCTTGACGTCTATCGCCAGTGCCATTCGAGCGTTACTACTCCTTGTCTTACCTTAATCTCCATTCTATTTACCTTAACAGGATAGCACAGCGCGCCCGAGGCTCGGGCGAAAAGGGGACAGACGCATTTTCCGCCGTGGCGGCCCGGATAACGTGCAAGACCACGTTGCGGAAAATGCGTCTGTCCCCTTTTCGCAACCGCTGGGCCGTTTACACTGGGTTAAATGAGCGATGTTCATCCGTTGCTGGCCGGGTTTCCGGTCGTGACCACCATTCCGATCCTCTGGGGAGAGCAAGATGCCTTCGGGCATGTCAACAACCTGGCCTATCTGCGCTGGTGCGAGACCTCGCGCGTGGAGTATCTGCGCCGCGTGGCGCTGTGGGTCGAGTTGCCGCCCTCCGGAATCGGACCGATCCTGGCCAGCTTGAAGTGCGACTACAAGATGCAGTTGAACTATCCCGGTACCGTCCTGGTGGGGGCGCGGGTCACCAGAATCGGCAACAGCAGCATTCGTATGGAGCACTACGTGGTGAGTCTGGAAGGGAAGGGTGTCGCCGCGGAGGTCGATTCGACCTTGGTGTGGTACGACTACAAACGTCAGGTGGCGGCTCCAGTTCCGGCCCGGGCCCGGCAGATCATCGGCGATCTCGAAGGCCGGTCGTTCGAAAAGGTTCACGCCCCATCCCCACCCGGTGACCGCAGTCACTGATCCGGACCCGCTGTGCGGTTATGCTCGTCATGGAAGGCCAGAATCCATGAGCGAACTGATCGACAATAGAGCCCACCGGGTACGCGTACTGAAGGAGATTATCCAGCACCTGCATTCCGGCGCCGCGCCGGATGCGGTGAGACAGCAACTGGCGCAAATCGTCCGCGAAACCGACTACTCCGAGATCGTGGCCATGGAGCAGGAGTTGCTGGCCGAGGGCATGCCGGTCGAGGAGCTCCAATCCATGTGCGACCTGCACAGCCAGGTGACGCGCGACGTGTTGGTGCAACTCCCCGCGAAACCGCTCGAACCGGGACATCCGGCCGACACGTTCCGTCGCGAGAACGCCGCGCTGCGGGAAGTTGTCGGGAAGATGCGCGCGGCGGTCGCCGGAAATCCAGCCGACCTGCGCCTGGCTTTCAACGAGCTGATGGATATCGAGAAGCACTATCAGCGCAAGGAGCATGCCATCTTCCCGAAGCTCGAACTGCACGGCATCTCGGGCCCGTCCAAAGTCATGTGGGCCAAGGACGATGAAGTGCGCAAACTGCTCAAGGAACTGGGGCAGGCGCTTAACCAGGACGGCGCGGCCGCCGCGACGAAGGCCGAAGCGGCCATGCGCGCCGTCGAGGAGATGATCTACAAAGAGGATCGCATTCTGATCCCGATGTGCCTCGACGCGTTCACTGAAGAGGATTGGGCCGAGATCTGGAGCGCCTCGCCGCGTTACGGTTGGTGCCTGGTGGAACCGCAAGCGGGCTACCGGCCGCCTCCCGCCGTATTGAAGAAGGGACTGGCACTGGCCACGGCCGAGTCCATCACGCTGCCCACCGGCACGCTGTCGGTAGAGCAGTTGATCGCGCTGTTTTCGACGTTGCCCGTGGACATCACTTTCGTGGATGCCGACGACCGCGTGGCCTTCTTCTCCGAAGGGCCGGAGCGGATCTTCGCGCGCGGCCGCACGGTGGTAGGCCGCAAAGCGCAGCACTGCCACCCGCCGCGCAGCGTCGCGGTGGTGGACCAGATCCTGGCCGACTTCCGCGCCGGCCGCCAGAACGTCGCCGAGTTCTGGATCAACTTCCAGGGACGCTTCGTCCACATCCGCTACTTCCCCGTGCGCAACGAGAAAGGCGATTACCTGGGCACGTTGGAAGTGACGCAGGACATCACCGGCATCCGCACGCTGGAAGGCGAGCGCCGGCTGCTCGAATACGAAAGCGCGTAGTTTCGGGGACAGGCTACGCAATCCCGAAACTCTGCTTGGGGCGGACGCGACAGTTTGGGATCACGTAGCCTGTCCCCGAAACTTGAGAAGCTCTTCGCCGCCCTGCCCGCTACTCCCGCTTCAGATACTGCTCGTACAGACGCCGGTGCTTGTTCATCAGGTCGACTGGCTTCCCCTTGATGAAGAGTTGCTTCACTTGGGTGCGGGTTTCGAGCGGGTCGCCGTCGGTGATCATGAGGTCCGCGTACTTGCCCTTTTCGATGGAGCCGTAGTGGTTGGCGATGCCGAGGATTTCGGCCGGCGCCAGCGTCACGGCTTTCAACCCTTCCTGGTGCGGCAATCCGAAAGCCACCGCCATGGCGGCTTCGTACGGCAGGTTGCGCGCGGCGGATGTGGTGAAGCTCGCGATGGCGAATTTCACGCCGGCTTTGTAGAGTTCGGCCGGCTGCGTGTAGGGCTTGTCGTAGGGATCGTCCTCGTATTCGGGCAGCGACATGGTGCGGCCCAGAATCACGCTGATGTTCTTGGCTTTGAGTTCGGCCGCCACTTTCCAGGCCTCAGACGCCTCGGCCAGGACCATCTTGATCTTCTCGCGCTCGGCGAAGGCCATGGCGTCCTTGATGACCTTTTCGCGCGAGGCCGTGACGACCACCGGCATGCGTCCGTCCAGCACCGGCGCCATGGCTTCGAGCTTCAAATCCGTTTTGAGATCGGGGGCGCCGGCGGCCTTGGCCTTTTGGTAGCGGCGCGCCGATTCGAAGAACTCGTGCAAATCGCGCAGCTTCATTTCGAGCGCGCGCTTGCGCTCGGCGAGCGACGGCGGTTTGGCGGGTCCGCCGCGGCGGCCACCGCCACTTTCCAGCACCGGAAACACCAGGTGCAGCGCGGCATCGCCGCGAACTTCCATCTCCTCCCAGGTCCATCCATCCAGATGGATGAGCGAGGCGCGGCCCGCGATGGTACCGCCGCGCGGCAAACTCAGCGCCATGGTGATGCCGCCCGCGCGCGCCACCGGGATGTGTTCGCTGGCCGGATTCACGGCCACCAGCGCGCGAATCTGCGGATTGAAGGCGCCGATTTCGGCGACGTCGCTGGTTTCGCGGACGCTGCCGATTTCCGACAAGCCCATCTCGGTCGCCGCATTGATCATGCCCGGATAGACATGCAGACCCTTGGCGTCGATGACGCGCACGCCTTTGGGCGCCGCGACCTTCACGCCTACCTCGACAATTTTGCCGTCCTTCACCAGCAGCGAGCCGGCGGGGATGTCCGCGCCGGAGACGGTGTGGATGGTGGCGCCGCGCAAAAGAAAACTGTCCTGGGCGCCGGCATGGGCCGCGGGCGCCGCGATCAGAACCGCAGCCAGTAAGAGTCTCGTCATTGCGGCCTCCGGGGTGACGTCTTCTTCTGCTCGGCTTCGCGCTGCTTCGCCTTTTCGAGTAGCGCCTTCTTGCGCGAATCGCGCTCGGCGCGCTCGCTCATGTCGCGGTCGCGATCGAAATACACCTGCCCGTCGATCAGCACTTTCTGTACCTTGGCGAAATTGGACAGCGGATGCTTGTCGAAGATCACCAGGTCGGCGTCCTTGCCCGGCTCGATCGAGCCGATGCGCGCCTCGAGGCCCAACTGTTTTGCCGGGTTGATGGTGATGGTGGCGAGCGCCTCTTGCTCGGTGAGCCCGCCGTACTTGATGGTCTTGGCGGCTTCGGTGTTGAGGTGGCGCATCAGTTCGGGGTCGTCCGAATTGAGCGACACCAGCACGCCCTTGCGCGTCATGAGCGCGGCGTTGTAAGGGATGGCGTCGGCTGCTTCCACTTTGTAGCCCCACCAGTCGCTGAAGGTGGTGGCGCCGGCGCCGTGAGCGGCGATTTCCTTGGCCACCTTGTAGCCTTCCAGCACGTGTATGAGGGCGGCGATCTTGAAGTTGAACTCCTTGGACAGCTTGAGCAACATCAGAATCTCGTCGGCGCGGTAGCAGTGCGCATGCACCAGGCACTTGCCTTCGAGCACCGCCACCAGCGGTTCGAGCTTCAGATCGCGGCGCGGAGCCAGCGGACTTTCGCCGCGCGCGCGGCGCGCTTCGTAGTCCTTCCACGTCTTCTGATAAGTGCGCGCTTCGGTGAACGCTTCGCGGATCACGTCCTCGATGCCCATGCGCGTGGCCGGGTAGCGCGGGCTGGGCTGCGCATCGCCGTAGAGCGCCAGCGCCGTGCCGGCGCGTTTCACGTTTTCGCCCAGCGCCATTTTCAAAATAGGCTTGGCGCCGTCGAGCAGCAGTCCTCGCGCGTCCTGGCCCCAGCGCATCTTGATCACGGCCGACAAGCCGCCGATGGCGTTGGCGCTGCCGTGCAGCACGCAAACGCTGGTGACGCCGCCGGCCAGCGCGCGGTAGATGGCGATGGAGCGGGGGTCGATCACGTCGTGTATGTCGACCATCGACGACACCGAGATGCTGCCCTCGTTGACGCTCTCGGCGGCGATGTGCGAGTGCGGATCGATGATGCCGGGCATGACGTACTGCCCGCCGGCGTCGATGACTTGCGCGCCGGCCGGCACCGTGACCTTTTCGCCCATCTCGACGATCTTGCCGTCGCGAATCAGCACGGACCCTTTGAAGGTGCCCTTGGTGACGGTCAGCACGGTGGCGTTCTGTACCACGACCGGCGGCGCCGCGGAGAGCGCCAGACTTGCCGCCGCCAACAGGAGTCGCGCAGCGGATCATCGCGCCACCTCCTCGCTGCGTCTCGGGCGCGGGTTCGTATTTCGCGCCGTCGACGATGATGTACTTGATCTTGGTCTTCTCGCTGAACATCTCGCCGCTCCGTCACCACCAGGTTGGCGATCTTGCCTTTCTCGATGCTGCCCAAACGGTCCGCCACGCCGTAGATTTCGGCCGGGGCGAGCGTAAAGGCCCGACGGCATCGAGCGACGTGAGACCGGCACTCGAGCGCGCGTTTCATGGCGCGCAGCCAGGTCGCGCGACTGGATTGGCCGTCGGTGTAGAGCGCGAAGCGCACGCCGGCTTTGGCGAGCTCGGCGGGCGTGGACGGGGCGCGCTCGCGCATCTCGAGCACGCGCAAGCGGGTCGACTTCGTCCGGGTCGGCCTCGCGCGGCCGCTCGGGCCATTTCAAGCTCACCAGCAGCGGCATGCCGGCATCGCGCAGCATGCGCGCGGCAGGCGTAGGCTTCCGCTCCGCCATAGAGCACGGTGGGCTGCTTCAGATCGCGCGCGAACCGCATCATGCGATCGATTTCCACGGCGCGGCTGGCCGGCAGCAGAATGCGCGGCGATTCCAGCACGCCTTCGAGCGCGCGGTCGTAGTCGGGCCGCTTCACGCCCGCCGGTTGTGCGTTGTAGCGATCGCGCTCGGCGCGGTAGTGCGCCGCGTCCATGTACATCTGCCGCATGTAGGCCATCACGCCCATCAGCGATCCGGGAAAACTGCCGGAGAACCCGACCGGTCGAGAGCGTGAGATACTGCGCCGCGGGGGAGGCCACCACCATGGCGCGCCTTCTCGCCGGCCAGGTTGACCACGGCGCCTTGGCCGGCGAAAATGCCGCGCGTCGGGAAGATCACGGCGGTGGTGAAGCCGAGGCTGCGCAGTTGCTCGATGCGGCGGTCCGCGGGGTTGAGTTGATCGGCCGCGCGCAGCCAGCTTGTGCAGGAGGGGCGATCCTCCGGCCCGCGTATGCGCGTGCGCGGCTGCGGCGGTGCGCCGGGCGCGGCGGGCGCACGGTGCAGGCGCGGGCGCCGCTCCGGCATGCCGACGGTGCTGAGGGCGTCGATCAGCCCCGGATACACGGTCAGTTTTTCGCCTTCGACGATCCAGGCGTCAGCCGGAATCGCGATGTTCGCGCCGACGGCTTCGATGAGTCCGTCGCGAACTACGACGGTGCCCTTTTCGATCACTGGACCGCTGACGGTGACGATCCGAGCGTTGCGTATCGCCAGGGCCGTGGGCGGCCCGGCGTACAAAGACACCGCGACAATGAGAAAACAGATAAACCGAATCATGGGAGTGAAACCTGTAAGGCGTTATTATAGGGCGGATTCGTTACCGGCCGCCGCGCCGCGTCCGGCATAATGAAGATTACTCCCTATGGCACGCGCCAAATCCATTCGCTACAAAGACGCCGGTGTGAACATCGACGAAGCCGACCGCGCCGTTTCGCGCATTAAGAGCCTGGCTCGCGGCACGTTCACGCGCGGCGTGCTGACCGAGATCGGCACTTTCGGCGCCGGGTACCGGCTGAGCGGCTGGAAGCAGCCCGTGCTGGTAGTCGTCGGCCGACGGCGTGGGCACCAAGGTGAAGGTGGCCTTCACAAGCCGGCCGCCACGACACGGTGGGCGAGGACCTGGTGAACCACTGCGTGAACGACATCGCCGTGCAGGGCGCCGCACCGTTGTTCTTCCTGGATTACTTCGCCACCGGCAAGCTGAATGCCGAGGTGACGGCCCAGATGGTCGAAGGCCTGGCGCGCGGTTGCTCCGCGAACGGTTGCGCGCTCATCGGCGGCGAGACGGCCGAGATGCCCGGCCTCTACAAGCCGGGCGAATACGATCTGGCGGGGTTCATCGTGGGCGGCGTCGAGCGCAGCCGGATGCTGACCGGCGCGCGATTCGCGCCGGCGACGTGCTGCTCGGGCTGCCCTCCACCGGACTGCACACCAACGGCTATTCGCTGGCGCGCAAGCTGCTGTTCGAGGTGGCGGGATATCGCACCTCGACACGCGTGGCGGAGTTGGGCTGCGACGGTGGCCGACGAACTGCTCAAGGTGCCATCGCAGCTATCTCAAGGCCGCTCCACGCGTTGGCCAAGGCGCGCGTGCTGAAGGGCGCGGCTCACATCACCGGCGGCGGCATCACGGACAACACGCCGCGCATTCTGCCCCAGGGACTGGCCGCGGAAGTGACGGTGGGAAGTTGGCCGGTGCTGCCGCGTCTTCGAGTTGCTCAAGAAGATCGGCAAGGTGCCGGACGATGATTTCCGCCGCACGTTCAACTTGGGGATCGGCATGATCGTGGTGGTGGCGAAGACGGACCTGCCCACGGCCGCGCGCGCGCTGAAGCGGTTGGGCGAGACGTATTACGAAATCGGCCGCGTCAGGAAGCCACCGCGCGGCACCGCAGCCCGGGTGATCTACAAATGAAGAAACGCATCGGCATTCTGCTTAGCGGGCGTGGCTCGAATTTCGAAGCCATCGCGCGCAACGTCGCCGCGGGCATGATCGACGCCGGCATCGCCGTGGTGATTTCGAACCGCCCCGAGGCGCCAGGCCTGGAGACGGCGCGCCGGCTCGGATTGACGGCGGTTTCACTGCCATCGAAGGGACTCGACCGCGAAGTCTACGACCGCATGGTGGTCGCGGAATTAAAGAAGCACCAGGTGGATCTGGTGTGCCTGGCGGGCTACATGCGGCTGCTCAGCGCCTACTTCGTGCGCGAGTTTCCCTTGCGGATTCTGAACATCCACCCGGCGCTGCTGCCGTCGTTTCCGGGTCTCGACGCGCAGCACCAGGCCATCGACCACGGCGTCAAGGTGAGCGGCTGCACGGTGCACTTCGTCGACGAGAATCTCGACTCCGGCCCCATCCTGGTGCAAGCCGTCGTGCCGGTGTGTGAACGACGACACCGCCGAAACGCTCTCGGCGCGCATTCTCGAACAGGAGCACCGGATCTACACCGAAGCCATCAACATCGTCCTGTCGGGCAACTACCGCATCGAAGGGCGGCGAGTGGTGTTGGAGTAAGTCAGAACCCGATCGCGAGCGTGAGCCAGGCCGCCAGAGCCGCGCCCGCCAGCGGACCGAGGATGGGCACCCAGGCGTAGCCCCATTCCGAGGAACCCTTGCCCGCGATGGGCAAGAGCGCGTGGGCGATGCGCGGGCCGAGATCGCGCGCGGGATTCATGGCGTAACCCGTGGTTCCACCGAGCGACATGCCGAGACTCCACACCAGCGTGCCAACCAGACACGGAGCGAGACCCGGAACCAAACCAGCGGCGGCGACGCGCTTGGACGAAAATGCAGCGATCACAAAAACGAGAATCGCCGTAGCCAGCGCCTCGCAAAAAGCGGCCGACGCGGTTCGACGAATGGCCGGCGCCGTGCAGTAGCAGGCGCGCTTGGTGGATGCATCGGGTGTGGCGCTCCAGTGCGGCAGAAAGTACAGCCACACGAGCGTTCCTCCGCACAGCGCGCCGAGCAATTGCGCGGCGCCATACGGCACGATTTTCACCGCGCTGCCGGTCATGATGGCGTTCGCCAGCGTGACCGCAGGGTTGAGATGCGCTTCCGGGCTGCCGCAGGCGATGGCCACCAGTACACCGAACATCACCGCGAAACCCCATCCGGCGGTGATGACGATCCACCCGCCTCCTTCCGCGTAGGAGCGCTTCAGATTGACGTTAGCCACCACGCCATTGCCCAGCAAGACGAGAATCAGTGTACCGAGGAACTCACCCAACCATGCCGACTGCATGTGTGTTGCGCCTCCGCGACGTGCGTATTTACAGCAATGCCCGCAGGACGCATTCCAACCGTTCGAGGTCTTCCTCGCTATTGTAGAAATGCGTCGAAATGCGCAGGTTACCATGACGGGCGGAAATCAGCACGCGGTGGTCCTTCAGCGCGCGCACCAGGCGGCCGGCGTCTTGCCCCTGGAAGCGCGCGGCGACGATGGGCGAATCGAAATGCGGAGCCTCGTCGCCCGGCAGATGGGCGCCCAGGCTGCGCAGCATGGCGCGTAGTTTTCCGGCGAGTTCCATCACGCGCGCCTCGATCTCCTCGGGGCCGATTTCGAGAATCATCTCGATGGATGCGCCCATGGCGTAGAGGGACGGGAAGTTCAGCATGCCGCCTTCGTACTTCTCGGCGGTGTCGCTGAACTGGGGGGCGCCGTGATGCAGGTTGCCGAAGTCGCGCCAGTCCTTGTGGCTGCGCCATCCGATCACGTGCGGCGCCAGGCGCTCGCGCAACCGCGGCGAGACGTACAGGAAGCCCGCGCCCATGGGAGAGAGCAACCACTTGTAACCGTTCACGGCGTACACATCAGGCTGGATGTCGCTCAGGTTGATCCGCAAGGCCCCGGCGCTCTGCGTGCCGTCCAGGTAGAGCAGCGCGCCGCTCGCGGATGCGATGCGAGCCGCTTCAGAGAGCGGCGCACGGAAACCGTTGGTGTAATTCACCGTGCTGAAAGCCACCAGGCGCGTGCGTTCCCCGACCGCCTCCTCGAACTTGTCCCACGACGTTTCGATGAACTTGGCGCCGCGACGCTCGAGCACGCCGGAAAAATACAGGTGGTTCGGGAACTCGTCAGAGAGCGTCACCATGCGGTCGCCAGGTTGCCAGTCGATGCCGGCCACTACCAGCGACAGCGCCGTCGATGTGTTCGGAATGAAGGCGATGTCGGAGGGCGCGCAGCCCACCAGACGCGCCGCCGAGGCGCGTACCGAATCGGCGTCGTCGAACCACTCGACCAGATCCGCGCAGGCGTGTTCGTCGCGGCGTTCGAGATGCCGTGACATGGCCTGCTGCGCGCGCAGCGGCAATTGGCCGCAGGTGGCCGTGTTCAGAAACGTCCATCGATCCAGCGCCGGGAATTCGAGCCGTATGCTAGCCCAATCAACGCCCATGGGCGCGCGCCTCGCGGATCTTACCAACGACGTAGGCGGAGGCTTCCGCGACGGCTACATCCGTGGCCGCGCGCGTGCGGCGTTCGACGATCTCGACTTGTCCCTGCGCGAGCTTCTTGCCCACGGTGACGCGGAACGGGATGCCGATCAGGTCGGCGTCCTTAAATTTGACGCCGGGCCTCTCGTCGCGGTCGTCCAGCAGCGCGTCGATGCCGGCGGCCAGGCAGGCGTTGTAGATGTCGTTCGCGGCGGCCATCTGCGAGGCGTCGCCGCTGTTGACCGGCGTGACCACCACTTCGAATGGCGCGATGGAGACCGGCAGCGACATGCCGTTCTGGTCGTAAAAGAGTTCCACGGCGGCGCTGAGGATTCGCTCGATGCCGATGCCGTAGGAGCCCATGATGGGCGTGACTTCCTTACCGCTCTCGTCAAGCACGCGCAGACCCATGGAACTCGAATACTTGTAGCCGAGCTTAAAGATGTGCCCGATCTCGACCGTCTTGTGCAAACTCAGCGTGCCACCGCAGCCTTCGCACTTGTCGCCGGCCACGGCCTGGCGCAGGTCGAAGAATTCGGCCTGGAAATCCTCGCCGGGCGTGACGTTGCGCAGGTGGTAGTCGTTCTCGTTGGCGCCGGCGATCATGTTGCGGCGGCCCTTGAGCGCGAGGTCGGCGACGATCCTCAGGTTCTTCACGCCGATGGGACCCAGCGAGCCGGCATCGGCGCCGAACAACTCGCGGATCTCCTCCGGATGCGCCGGGCGGAATTCGCTCTCGCCCACCGCGGCCAGCGAACTTCGTCTCGCTCAGCGTGTGGTCGCCGCGCACCAGTGCGAGCACGGGCGTGGTGCCGGCCACCAGCACCAGACTCTTCATCTGCGAAGATTCGGGGAGGCCGGTGAATTCGGCCACTTCGGCGATGGTCTTGCGGTTCGGCGTGTGGAACTTTTCAGGCGTGAGATCGCCCGCGGGGTCGCCGGCGGCGGGCGGCACAGCCACCGAAGTGGCTTTCTCGAGATTGGCGGCGTAGCCGCAGCCCTTGCAGCTCACCACCCAATCCTCACCGGCTTCCGATTCGACCATGAACTCGTGCGACTGGCTGCCGCCCATGGAGCCCGAGTGCGCCTCCACGGCGACGTAGCGCAAACCGCAGCGGCTGAAGATGCGGCAGTAGGCCTGGTAGTGCTTGTCGTAAACGGCGTCGAGACCGGCCGCATCCATGTCGAACGAGTAGGAGTCCTTCATGATGAACTGCCGCACGCGCAGCAGGCCGGACTTGGGACGCGGCTCGTCGCGGAACTTGGTCTGAATCTGATACCAGAGCTGCGGCAGTTGCTTGTAACTGCGCAGTTCGCCGCGCGCGATCACGGTCATGACTTCTTCGTGCGTCATGCCCAGACACAGGTCGCGCTGGAAGCGGTCCTTCAGGCGGAACATGTTGTCGCCCATCACGTCCCAACGGCCGGACTCCTGCCAGACTTCGGCTGGATTGAGCGCCGGCAGCAGCATCTCCTGCGCGCCGATGGCATCCATTTCTTCGCGCACGATGCCGATGATCTTCAGGATGCGAGCGCTGCGCCAGAAACAGGTAGCTGTAAATGCCCGAGCGCGAGCTGGCGGATGTAGCCTCCGCGCAGCAGGAGTTTGTGGCTGGCGACTTCGGCGTCGGCGGGGTCTTCCCGCAACGTGGGAATGAAGAGTTTGTTCCAATGCATGGATGTTACCGAGGGAAAGAGGGTTAAGCGTCTAATTCTAACACGGCGGGCCAACTCCGCTTCCTGATATCGTGTTGTTCTGAAGGAGACGCATGCCATGAGGAACACGCACGTCCTGGCTCTACTATTCGGGTCCGCTCTCGCCGCACTCGCACAGCCTTCCGCCTCCGGCTTTTTCAACGTGAGCGGGTTGGCCACGATCAAGAATTCCGAGACGCGGTCGATTTCGGCTGAAAATCCGCGCGGCGAGCGCGGCGCCGGCGCCACCGAGGTGCCTGCGCCCACCAGCGCCGGCTCCAGTCTGGGCACCGGGTGGAAGATACGGCCCTGCATCACGCTCCCGAAGGGCGAGACTGTGACGCTGGCCGACGTGGAGGGCCCCGGTGTGATCCAGCACATCTGGATGACGGTGCACCCCAAAGCCTACCGCGACACCATCCTGCGGTTCTATTGGGACGGAGAGACCAGCCCATCCATTGAAGCGCCGCTCGGCGATTTCTTCGCCTCCGGACACGGCCTGCGCTACAAAGTGAACTCGCTGATGGTGGCCGTGAATCCTTCCGGCGGATTCAACTCCTACTGGCCCATGCCGTTCCGCAAGCGCGCGCGCATCACCATCGAGAACCAGCGGCCCGAGAAGATCGACGGCTTTTTCTACCAGATCACGTACGCGCTCGAACCGGTGGCCGCGGACGCCGGATACTTCCACGCCTATTGGCGCCGCACACTGACCTCGCGCCAGCATCCCGAGCACGCGATTCTGGAGAACATCGAAGGCCCAGGACATTATGTGGGCACGTTCCTGGCTTGGGAGCAGCTCTCCAACGGCTGGTGGGGTGAGGGCGAAGTGAAGTTCTACATCGACGGCGATGGTAAGAACCCTACCATCTGCGGTACCGGCACGGAGGATTACTTCGGCGGCGCCTGGGGTTTCGGCGATACGTTCTCAACGCCGTTTCTGGGCTATCCGCTACATGAGACCAAGAGCGGCGACATCCCGAAACATGCGCTGTACCGCTGGCACGTGCCCGATCCTATCCGTTTCAAGAAGAACCTGCGGGTGACCATCCAGGCGCTCGGCTGGTGGCCCAACGGTAAGTACCAGCCGCTCACCGACGACATCGCTTCGGTGGGTTACTGGTACCAGGCGGAGCCGCACAAGCCGCAGCCTCCCATGCCCGCGCGCGAAGACCGCTTCCCGCGCTGAGGGCGGTGCGGTTACGCGTGCACGTGCGAGAAATGATGCGCCACTTTGCCCACGCCCAGCGCGATCTCGTCGATATCGCGTTCGGTGTAGTGCTCGTAGATGTTCATCGTGATCCAGCGGTCGAAAGCGGCTTCGGCCACCGGGCAGTCGCCCTTGCGGTAGTGGCGCTCGGGTGAGAAAGGCCACTGGGTGCCGGGGAAGGCCGAGCGCTTCTGAAAGATGTCGTAAAGATAGACGGGGCGGCCGCCGGTGATCATATGCGCGCTGTTCGGCACGCCCTCGGCGGCCAGCGCGTCGGAGAACTCGCGCGCCGTGCAGCCCAGCCTGTCGAGATCCAAGCGGAACAAGTAGAGGAAGTAGGCGTGCTTCGATCCGGCCGGCACGGCCTGCGGGAAGATGCCGGGAAGCGCCGCCAATTGCGCGCTCAACCGCGTGCCAAGCTGGTTGCGGCGTTCGACGATGGTGTTTACCTGGCGCAGTTGCGCCAGCGCCACGGCGCCCTGCAACTCCGTCATCTGATAGTTCGGCGCCAGGAAAAACGGATTCCGGATCTTCTCTTCCCGCTGATAGCACTTGTCGAGAAACAGCGAAGCGCGATAGCGCAGGTTCACGTCCCCGGTGAGCACCATGCCGCCCGACCCGCAGGAGATGTGCTTGAAGTGGTTGAGCGAAAAGGCCGCGATCTCGCCCATGGTGCCGGTCAGGCGCCCCTTGTACTCGGCGCAGTAGGCCTGCGCGCAGTCCTCCACCACCGCCACGTTGTACTCGCGGCCGATCTCCAGCAGGGCATCCATGTCCGCCGCGAGCCCGCTGTGATGCACCACGAGTATCGCGCGCGTCTTGTCCGTGATCAGGCGGATCACCGAAGCCGGGTCCATGTTGAGCGTGTCGGGATCGACGTCGGCGAACACCGGCACCAGTCCCTGGTAGAGGATGCCCGTCAGCGAGCCCATGTCGGTGATGGAAGAGGTGATGACCTCGCTGCCGGCGGGCAGTTCCAGAGCGCCCAGAGCAATATGCACAGCGGCGGTGCCGCTGGAGCAGGCTATGCAGTGCTCCATGCCGTACATGGCGGCGAATTCGCGCTGGAATTCGAATACCTTGCTGCCCATAAAGTAGAACAGCATGTCGGAATCGATCACCTCGGCGAGCAGTTGTTTTTCCAACTCGCCGTGGCGCTTGCCAGCGCCGAAGGGAGTCGATTTCGCCTGGTCTCCGCCGTACATGGCGAGTTTCGGGTTAAGATCCTGGTCCATTAATTCGACAATACGCCAGCGGATCCAGGAGTGTCAAACGAAATCGTAACCGGTTACAAAAATTCGCAAGGCCACGCGCACGAATTGCCCATCATGAGTTCGGTGGAGAGTGGTGCGCGGTGCCCACCCAGGGGTGGCGTAGACGCGCTCACCGCGGACGCCGGCCGAGGGCCTGGGGACCTCTGCTCGCCATCCCTCGCGATACCGCTATGATCGCGAGGGGGAGCATGAAAGCGGTTACGCGTTTGCCGGCGCAAGGCGCGAACGGGCTTCGTCATGCCTCGTAGGGGCCGGATGCGGTTTGGGCCACGAGCACCTACGCCCTGGCGTTGAGTTTCTGCCGGTTCTCGTAGATCTTGAGGATCGCCGCGTGGATATCGTCCATGTCCTGCCGGGTGCCGAGAAGCATGCTTTGATGAAAGCCGACGGTTTCCTCGACCAGCCGGTCGGATTCGGGACATTGGTTGTCCGCGCTGTAACTGGCGAGCTTCTCGTGGGGATAAATCTTCTGAAAAACCTTAGAACTGAGAGCGTCTTCGATGCACCCCTCCCTGTTCATGGGTTGGCCTTCGATGACTCCAAGACCTTGACTCGCATGGATGCCCTCCGCGCCCAGTGCGGCGATGAACTTGTCGCGGGAGAGGCCGTCGAATGGCTCCTTCTTGAATCTGAACCCGTAATAGTAGAATGCGGTTCGGGTCACCTGGGGATAGTCCTTACGAGGGACAATTCCCGGTATCTGCTTCAGCTTCCCGGTGAGATATGCCGCGTTTTCACTGCGGCGCCTGCACTCCGCATCAAAATTCTCCATCTGCGTCATGAGGATGGATGCCTGATACTCCGCCATGCGGCACTTAGTTGAGAGCATGACGTGGGCTTGCTCCATTTCTTGCGACGATGCTGCCGTGCGGACGGCCCATGTTATGGAATGAATAACAACGGTCCATCAACGCCTTATCGCTTCCCAGGACGGCGCCGCCCTCGCCGCAGGTCAGGGATTTGCCGTTCTGAAAACTGAAACAACCCAGGTCTCCGAGCGTCCCGACCTTCTTGTTGCGCCATTCTCCCCCGTGCGCTTCGCAGGCGTCTTCGATGACCTTGAGCTTGTGCTTCTGCGCCATGGCGTTGATCCGGTCCATGTCGCAGATGCCGCCGATGATGTGAACCGGCAGGATGGCAGCCGTGTTCTGGTTGATCCGGGCTTCGATCTTGGCGGGGTCGATTTGCCATGTGTCCGGATCGATATCGACGAAGACGGGTAGGGCGTTGGCCAGTAGAATCGGAAGAACTGACGCCACGAAGGTGTAGGGCGTGGTGATGACTTCGTCTCCCGGCCCCGATGCCCAGGGAATGCACGGCAGTTATGATGGCGTTGGTTCCGTTGCAGGTCGCCAGGCAGTAGCTTCGCTCCCATCAGCCGGGCGAATCGCAGCTCGGCCTCGTCCACGACTTTGGCCCGGGACCAGACGCCGCTGCGGAGGACCGGCAGCACCGCCTTCTCGTCGGCCTCGCGGAAATTCGGCCAGCGAGGGAAGCGCGACGTCCGGACCGGCTGGCCCCCCAAAATGGCGGGAACGCTGGCGCTACCGCGGCTTGTCCCGGCGTACGTTCGGCCATGAGTGGACAAAACGGCACTCCCCATGGATGTGGTTGCCAGCAACTGCCGGCGAGTTACTTTCTGGTTCCGCATTTCCCGTTCCTCCGCGCTCTGCCTGTGGTGATCCGATGGCCGGCGATCCGAGCCGGTCCGTGGGCAGCCTGCTCCTGAACGCGGCACATCAGATCGTGCATCGACTCGATAGTACGCCAGCCGTCCGGGTTGTGTCAAACAATTTCGTAACCGGTTACAGCCGCGTTACAGCCGAGCGCACGAATCGCGGATCACCAGTTCGGTGGATAGAGGCGCCGGCAGACGGACGGGCTTACCGGCCACTATGCCGGAGAGGGATTCGGCCATTTGCCAGCCGATGCGGGCCTTGGGTACGCGCACCGTGGTGAGGGCGGGCCTCAAGTAGCGAATCTCCGCGATGTCGTCGTAACCCACCAGGCTCATGTCGCGCGGCACGCGAATGCCTATCCGCTCCAGGTTTTCGAGGACACCGCAGGCGGTCTCATCGTCCTGCGCGAGAATGGCGGTGGTGGTGGGATGTTGGCGCAACAGACGCGGCACGGCGCGCCGGCCAAGTTCCTCGCAGTCGGCCTCGTCCCGGATGTCGACGGTGGCGATGGGCAACCCGCGGCGTTCCATGGCCTCGCGGTATCCTTCCTGCCGGCGCATGTACCACGGTTTGCCGAGATCGCCGACGAAGGTGATGTGGCGGTGGCCCAACTCGATCAGGAATTCGGCGGCCTCGCGCGCGCCAGCCTGCTCTTCGAACGAGACACAGTTCTTGCGCGGCAGCGGCAGCGCCCCGGTTACGAGATTGTTACCGAACAGCACATAGGGCAGTTCCACCTCGGCGAGGTAGCGCAACAGGTTCGGATAGTTGGTGCCGGCCACCAGCAGGCCGTCGATGGCGCGATACTCCCGCACCATGCGCGGCAGCGTTTCGGCGGGCATACTCTCGTTGGGGCCGTAATCGAAGGTGGTGAAGATCACCTGGCGATGCTGCTGCTGGCAGTAGTCTTCCACTCCCTTGAGCACCCGCGAGTGGAACGAGTGAATGATGTCGCGGTTGGCCAGCAGGAAGCACAGTAAGCCGCTGCGCCCGTGCGCCAGGCGCCGGGCCATGGCGTTGGGACGAAATCCGGACTGCTGGATGATCGCGAGCACGTGCTCACGTGTTTTCGCGCTCACGCTGGCATGCTGATTGAGTACGCGCGAGATGGTGGCCACGCTGACGCCGGCCGCGCGGGCGACGTCGTGCACCGTCTTGAAGACCTTCTCAGCCAATCTTTAGATTTTACCGCAAGGAGAGTCTTGCATTTCCACCTGGAAACGGTTACAATTCCGCCAAGCGACATATTCGTACTTCAGGAGACGCAATGATGACGTTCGTTTGCCCGGCTGTGTGGATTGTCGGCACTCTCTCTTCTGGCTGTTCTACAGGCCGCCACTCTGAACGTCCGCGACTACGGCGCCAAAGGCGACGGCACCGCCAAGGACACCGCCGCGGTGCAAAAGGCCATCGACGCGGCCGAAAAGCAGGGTGGGGGCACGGTATGGGTGCCTGCCGGCAAGTACCTCTGCGGCACGGTTCATCTGAAGAGCTACGTGACGCTGCACTTGGATAACGGCGCCACCATTCTGGCCAGCTCCGACAACGGCGACTTCGACGCATACGAAACGCTGCCTTTCAAGTCGGTCTCCGACAACGAAACGACCTTTTTCCACTCGGGCCTGGTGACGGCGGAAAACGTTCACCACATCGCCATCACGGGCCAGGGCGTCGTGGACGGCAACCGCTCGCGGCGCCGCGGGCCCAAGACCGTCTCCATCAAGAATTGCCAATACGTAACCATTCGCGGCATCACGGTGCAGAACTCGCCCAACTATTCGATCAGCTTCTGGGGCACCGACTACATCGACATCGACGGAGTGACCATCCTCAACGGCTATGCGGATGGGATTGATCCGGACGCCTCGCGGTATGTGCGCATCTCAAATTGCTACATCGATTGTTACGACGACGCCATCTGCCCGAAAGCCAGTCCCTCGATGGGAATGGATCAACGCCGCAACGTCGAGCACCTGGTGGTCACCAACTGCGTCACCCGCACCAATTGCAGCAACTTCAAGTTCGGTACCGAATCCAGTTGGGATCTGAAGGACGTCACGGTGAGCAACATCACCATGCTGCCGCGCGACAAGGGCCGCCAGCCGCTTTCGGGAATTTCCCTGGAGGCGGTGGACGGCGCGAACATCAATGGCGTGGCTGTTTCGAATATCTCGATGGTGGGCATCCAGGCCCCCATCTTCGTCCGGTTGGGCAATCGCGGACGCGGCATGAACCCACCCACACCGGGTTCAATCGAAAACGTCTCTTTCAATAACATCATCGCCCGCGGCGCTTCCATGACCTCTTCCGTGACGGGCATTCCCGGCTACCAAGCACGGCGTGTTTCGCTTTCCAATATCATGATCACCATGGAAGGCGGCAACCAGGATCCGAAAGGACTGGATGTGCCCGAAAACATTGCCAAGTACCCCGAGAGCACCATGTTCGGCACGCTGCCGGGCTTCGGTTTGTATGCGCGCCACGCCGAAGGCCTCGCGCTCAGCAACGTTCAATTGCGCTGGGACAAGGAGGATCTGCGTCCGGCCATGGTTATCGACGATGTGAAGGATCTCACCATTGACGGTTTCCGCACCGACACCGTGGCGGGCGCTTCGCCCGTGGTGTGGCTGAATAATGTGGTAGACGCATTTATTCGCGGTTCGCGAACCGCCCCCGCCAGGACGTTCCTGCGCGTGAGTGGAACGGATAGCAAGGGCATCACGGTGATGGGCAACGACTTTACCCGGGTGGGCAAGTCAGTGGAGATTGTCGACGCGCCCAAGACCGCCGTTCAGGAAGCCGGCAACGCTGGCGCTACGGCCCCAGGCAGGGCTGCGAAGAAGAGTGCTTTGGGAGGTAAGAAAAAATGAGGGGCAGCAAACCTAGTCTCGCACTTGCTTTGGTCCTGGTCAGTCTTCTGGCAGGACCCGTTTTAAACACCTCCGCCTTCGCCCAGCAGTCTGGCACGGCGGGCATTTACGGCAGCGTCGTCGATGCGCAGGGCGGAGCCATCCCCGGCGCAAAGGTTACGCTCACACATATCGAGCGCAACCAGAGCCGGGAGGCTGTCACTAACGAAGTGGGACAGTACACCTTCCCGCTGATCCCCATCGGCGGTTACAAGATCGCGGTTCAGCACCCCGGGTTCAAGGCCTTCGAGCAGACCGGCATCCTGCTCCAGGTGAGCGACAACGCGAAGATTGATGTCACGCTCGAAGTGGGCGACGTGAACACGCGCGTGCAGGTTGAGGCCATAGGTTCGACGGTGGAGACCAGCAGCGCCACCATCAAGAACGTCGTGGATGGCAAGCGGGTACTGGAACTGCCGCTGAACGGCCGCAACGTGCTGCAACTCGGACTGCTGGTCCCCGGCGCGGTCGGCGCGGGCGGCAGCGTGACGGGCGGCGCCAAGAGCCCCGCGGACAACCAGCAGTTTTCGATCAACGGTTCGCGGCAGAACACCACCAGGTTTACGCTGGACGGCGGCGACAACCAGGACAACCTGACCAACGTCAACGCGCCGTATCCGTTCCCGGATGCGGTGGAAGAGTTCTCCGTGCAGACCAGCAATATGAGCGCGGAGGTCGGCAAGAGTTCGGGCCGCGGCCATCAACGTCGTCACCAAGAGCGGCACCAACGAATTCCACGGGGGCGGCTTCTGGTTCCTGCGCAATTACAGCGTCAACGCCGGCAGCTACTTCCTGCACCAGTCCGACGATCTCAAGCGGAATCAGGCTGGTTTTACGTTCGGAGGACCAATCATAAAGGACAAGTTGTTCTTCTTTGGCGGGATTCAAAGAACGTGGTACCGGCGCACGCCGACGGAAAGCAAGGCTCTGACGATGCCCGCAGCCCACCGCACCGGGAATTTCGCGGACCTGCTCACGAGATCGAAACCGGTCACCCTTCTCGATCCCGACACCGGGCAGCCGTTCTCCGGCAACCTGATTCCTTCGAGCCGCTTTTCGCCGGCGGCGCAGAATCTGATAAAGTTGTCGCCCGTTCCCGGCTCCGACGGCTATACCCGCTGGAGGAGCGTGACGACGGAAGATCCCAGAGAATACATTCTCCGTGTGGATTGGCGGCCCAACGCCAAACACAACCTTCTCGGACGGTATCTGCAGAACACCGACCCGATCCTAGTCGCCTTCGACCCGACCAACATCCATTCGGTGGCTCAATCGCAGTGGTCTTACAGCAAGAATGCCACGATGGGGTACACCCTAATTGTCTCTCCCACGCTCATCGCGGATACCCATGTGACCATGTCGCGAACCTCCGGCACCCGTGGCTACGACTTCCCGTTTACGATCGCGGATTTCGGCGTGAAGGTCAGCCCAACTTCCAATCAAATTTCGGTCGGCTTCAGCGGCACGAGCGGAACCGCCGCTCCCTCGACACCCAACCCGCCGGCGGTTTTTGCCCGAACAAACTTCGAATTGACACACGCATGGCGCTGGATCAAGGGGCGGCACAGCATCGTGGCCGGAGTGGACGTGATGTTCTCCCGCTACAACGAGTACAACACCTTCCATGGGTCCGGCGTTTACAGCTTCAACGGACGGTACACCAACTACGACGAGGCGGACTACATCCTGGGTCTGATGAGTTCGTTCGACCAGAGCAACGGCGAGAACGAAGCTCGCCGCTACCATTACCAGGGATTCTACTTCAACGACGCGATGCGCATCTCGCGGCGCGTCACGCTGAATTATGGCATCCGTTGGGAACCTTACACGCCGATGACGGACCTGCAGGACCGGCAGGTTCAATTCCGGATCGACGACTATAGGCAGAACCTGAAGTCCCAGCGCTACGTGAATGCGCCCAGGGGACTCTTTTACCCCGGGGACACCGTGTCGGGATACACCATTCCGAAGAGCGGCGTGGAGGCGGGCAAGAAGCAGTTCGCGCCGCGGATAGGGATTGCGTGGGACGTGAAGGGCGACGGGAGGACCAGCCTGCGCGCCGGTTACGGCATCTTCTACGACGTCCCGATGATGTATGCCCTCAACAACATGAATTTGCAGACGCCGTTCAGTTTCACGGTCGCCTTCCCGGACGGGCTGTTTGACGATCCGTACCGCGGGCGCCAGAACCTGAACCTGTTCCCGTTCTCCGGCGATTTCGACAAGAATACGCCGTACCAGCTTCCCACCTCGGCCGTTGTATACCAGCCCACCCTGAAACTGCCCTACACGCAGAACTGGAACGTGAGTTTGGAGCGAGGGGTAGCTGATTGGACCTTCCAGGCAAGCTATGTGGGGAGCAAGGCATCGCAATTGACCTCGGACATCCAGCTGAATGCCCCCATCTATAACTACAATCTCGATCCCGATCCCACCAAGAACCTGGCCTCGGAACCGGAGCACGGTGAACCAGCGGCGGCCCTTCCAGGAGTTCTCGGGAATCTCCGGCGTCTTCAATGGTCCCACCTCGTTCTATAACGGGTTGCAGACTTCGGCGAGGAAACGATTCAGCCGCGGCTTCAGCGTTCAGGCGTCGTATACATTCTCCAAGGCGCTCGACTACCGCTCCACGAACAATGAAGCGTCCACCGGCAGTTTCTGGAACCCGATACAACTGGCGCATGCAACACGGTCCTTCCGATTACGACCGGACCCACCTGTTCGTGAGCTCCTTCGTGTGGAACCTGCCGAAGCTCGGGAAGGCGCTCAAGTCCCCCTATCTCGGGATCATCACGGACGACTGGCAGTTCAGCGGCATCCACAGCAGGAATACCGGCGGGCCGCTGAGTTTCACGAGCACCAACGACGCCATGGCCGGCGCCGGTACCCCGCTCGCGGTGATCTCCGGCAACCTGTATCTGCCGAACGACCGTCCGCGAGGACAGCGCATCGCACAGTACTTCAACACCGCGGCGGTGCAGCAGGCGCAGCCCGGCACATGGGGCAGCGCGGGACGCGGCATTCTGCGCGGACCCGGCGGCTCCGGCACGGACGTCAGCATGTCGAAGATGTTCCCGCATGAAGTTCGTCCGGGAGAACATGAATGTTGCGTTCCGCGCGGAGTTCTTCAGCCTGTTCAACCACCCGCAGCTCGGCAGTCCGGAGGTCCGTCTGGGACGCGCCACCTTCGGCCAGATCGCCAGCGTCGGCGGCACACGCGTACTTCAGTTCAGCCTGAAATTCGGTTTCTGATCCGTGCCGCGGACGATCGTCTGTGCGGCAGTATTCTGCATGCTGGTGTCAGCGGCCCCCGCTGACACCAGCAGCTCCCGCCATCGCTCCTCCCTGGTCCATGGAACCGTGGATTTGGGAGGACGACGTCAACACCGCCGCGGTCGTCTGGGACCTCGTCAACGGCTGCAAGCAACACGATCGTTCCCATCGGCGCCGTGCTGCTCGACAGCCCCTGGTCCACCGCCTACAACAACTTCGTCTTCGATGAGGCCCGCTACCCCAATCCCCGCGGCATGATCGAAGCCTGGCACAAGATGGGCGTCCGCACGGTCCTCTGGATGACCCACATGATCAACACCCGCCAGGACAAATCCGACGCGCGTGGCAGCGATGAGGACCTCTACGCCATCGGCAAGGCCCGCGGCTACTTCGTCAACGACGCTCAGGTGATCCGCTGGTGGAAGGGCGCCGGCGCCATGATCGACTTTACCAATCCCCAGGCCGTGGCCTGGTGGCATCGGCTCATGGACCGTGCCCTGGCGCTCGGCGTCGACGGCTGGAAAGTCGATGGTGCCGCCGAGATGTTCTATCGCACCGGACGGAAGACTTCCCGCGGTGTGATCGACCTGCGCGAGTATCTGGATCTTTACTACCGCGACATCTTCCATTACGGCCGCCGCTGGAAGCCCGAGTTTGTCACCATGGTCCGCTCGGTCGATATCGCCAACAGCCGCACCGACCAGCCCCATGCGCCCCTGGACGCCGCGCCACTCACCTGGACCGGCGACCAGCGGCACTCCTGGACCGGCAAAGGGCTCGACGAGGCCGCCCGCAGCTTTTTCCGCGCCCTCGATCTCGGCTACCCCATCGTCAGCTCCGACACCGGCGGCTACCAGACCGACCCGGCCCACCGGAAGACCATGCCCCGCCTGCTCTTCCTCCGCTGGGCGCAATGGAACGCTCTGACCCCGTTCTTTTTGAACGGCGGCCACGATGAGCACCGCCCCTGGAAGTTCGACCCGGCATTCTTCAAGACCTTCCGCCGCTACATGTGGCTGCACCATGAACTGGTGCCGTTCTTCTATTCGCAGTCCGTCCAGGCGAGCCTGCGCGAAGGCAAGCTCATGCACCCCGGCCCCGGTTCTGATGAATTCCTCCTCGGGGACGCGCTTCTTGTCGGTGTCATGATGAACGAAAAACCAGAGCGCGAGATCACCTTCCCCGAGGGCACCTGGCTGGACTATTGGGACAACCGCACCGAGTATCGCGGCGGCGAGACGCGCACCGTGGCGGTCCCCGAAGATCGCAGTCCGGTCTTCGTCAAGCTGGGCGCCATCATTCCGCTCAACGTCGAAAACGACGCCGTCGGACACGGCGCCGCCGCATCGCGCGGCTGGCGCACCATGGACATCTACCCCGGCCCCAACCCGACCCAGGCAGTGGTCTGGGACACCGCCAACTTCCCGCCGCGCATGGCCCGCGACCGCACGCTGGTTGAGTGCGTGCCGGGCGCCAAGTCCATTACCATCAAGCTGACCGGCGGACCCCCGCGCGACACTATCCTACGGGTTTGGTCCTCTGGCCGGCGGATCGAAAAACGCCTGCCGCGCGCCCGGAACACGGCCGTCGAAATCATGCGGTAACCGAGCCGCGGCGCGTGGGGCAGCGGCCAGGAGGCAACCATGAAAATTCTTGCCCAGTTTCTCCTAGCGGCTCTGGCGATTGCCGCCAATCGCGACATCCGCGACTTCGGCGCCAAGGGCGACGGCGTCCACAAAGACACGGCGGCCATTCAGCGCGCCATCGATAAGGCGGCCGGGAGCGGCGGCGGCACGGTGGTGGTCCCGCCCGGACGCTACCTCTGCGGCACCATCCACCTGCGCAGCTTCATCACGCTTGAATTGCAGAACGGAGCGGTGCTGTTCGGCAGTCCGGACAAGGCGGACTACGCTGCGTACGAGAAGCTCGCCTATCCGATTCTGGAGGACCAGGAGACCACGTATTTCCGTCACGCGCTGGTCACCGGCGAAGGTCTCGAACATGTGGCGGTATCGGGGCAGGGGGTGATCGACGGCAATCGCTACAAGCGTGGGGGACCGAAGACCCTGGCGCTGAAGAACTGCCGGCATGTTTCCATCCGGGGAATCACGGTCCAGAACTCGGCCAACTACTCGCTGAGTTTCCTGGGCTGCGATTGGGTGGATGTGGACGGCGTCACCGTGCTCAACAGCCAGGCGGATGGGATCGACCCGGACAACTGCCGCTATGTCCGCATCTCCAACTGCCATGTGGAATCGCGGGACGACGCCATCTGCCCCAAGGCCAGCATGGCGCTGGGGCGGCCGGGATTCACGGAAGGCGTGGCGGTGACCAACTGCGTGATCCGCACCAACTCGGCGAATTTCAAGCTGGGCACGGAGAGCGCGGGCACGTTCCGCAATATCGCTTTCAGCAACTCGGTGATCCTGCCGAAGGCCGCGGGTCGCCGGTCGACGGCGGGCTTCGAAATCTCGATGGTGGATGGCGGCCGTATTGAGGACGTCGTGATCTCCAACATAACGATGCAGGGCGCCAGCGCGCCGTTTTTCATTCGCCTGGGCAATCGCGGGCGCGGGCAGGCGAGCCCGCAACCGGGCGTCCTGCGGGGCGTGCTGGTCGACAACCTGGTGGCCCGTGGTGTGGAACTGGCGGCATCGGTGACGGGTCTGCCCTCGCATCCAATTCGCGACGTGATGCTCCACAACATCCTCATCGAAGCCGAGGGCGGGCGCAGCGGACCCGTTGGTGCCGTGGTTCCGGAGATGCCGGACGGGTATCCCAAAGCCTGGATGTTCGGCCAACTGCCGGCGGTCGGCCTGTTCGCGCGGCACGTGGAGGGACTGACCATGCGCAATGTGAGAATCCAGCTTCGGACTCCGGATGCACGACCGGCAATGTTGTTCGACGACGTGAAAGAGGCGCCGCCCGATGCTCCCGGCAAGTGATTTAGTCCGGCCATAAACCCGGCACGCGGAGAAGGCCGAAGATCTCCTCGACGCTGGCCCCGGGGCAGAGTTGGCCGGAAGCGTCACGCTTCGCTTGATGCGCTGAGCGCGCGCGCAGCCACGCGAACCGCCACCAGGCCCACGATGGCGGCCACTACCGCCGCCGCCACGCCGTTCCATTGGAACCACGGTGACGGTTGGCCGATCATGGTGGCCGTGCGCGAGGCCGTTTCCAGCCAGAAGAGGGCGACGCCCAACCCGACCACGTCCGCGCCGCGCGTTTTGAGCAGCGCGTAGAACAGCGCCATCCAACCGGCCACGATCAGCGCGCTCATGCCGAACTGCGCGGGCGTCAACGCGCGTCCCAGCGCCGCCGCCACCACCACGAGGGCGAGGATGGCGAGCCGTAGCCTGGGCGTCAGCAACTTCGCCGCCGCGCTCAAGACGATGACCGCCGCGGCTAGCCTCCCGAGCGCCGCGAACGCCGCCTGCGCTAGAACCGCGAAGCCCGGCAGCAAGCACGTCCGTGCCCGCCATACTCCACATGCGCACGGTGAGCCGCGGTCCGCCAACCATATCTCCGGCCACGCCCGCAAGGCGCGCGAAGCCGGCTACCACCAGCGCCAGCGCGACCGTGAAGAGAAGCGATGGTGTCTCCATGCGCCGGCCCTCCACTCCTAATCGCAGAAACACGTCCACCGCCAATGCGCCCACAAACCCGGCGCCGGCGAAGAACAACGCCCCGATCAACCGTTCGACGATGGTCTGTCCGAAGAAGTTCTCCAGCGGCTTGGCCGTTTCGTAGGCGGCCAGATACGTCGGCCATTGATTCAAGGCCGCCAGTACCGCAAGGCCGCAAGTAACGCCGGCGACGGTCAGATAGACGCGCCAGCGGTACTCGTGTCCCGGCAGGCGCTTGATGAAAACGAACAGGAGCGGCAGCGCCAGCGCACCGATCAGACCGGCCACCAGGAAGCCCTGCACGCGCGGCCGCGCGAACTCCCGCACCCATTCTTCAGGGAGCTTGAGGTAGCGCCGGAAATTCGACGGCTCGTCGCCTTGCACGGCCACCGAAATTCGCGCCTGGGCGTCCCCGATCTTGAAATCCGGATCTTCCCAAACGAAGCTGTGATCGGTGCGGTGGTCCTTCTTCTCGGTCGCGGCATCGAGCGCGCGGTAGCGGCTCAGGTCGGCATGCTGCACGCCGGCGGCGTAGCGCAAGGCGATGGCGCGCGCTTCCGCGGCCGGAAGGTTCGCCCCCGCGGCTTTTTCATCCAGCACATGATCCACCCGGAACGCCCGCCCCTCGGCATTCACGAACACGCGCCATTCTTCTTTCCGCAAGGGCTGGAAGTAGCGCACCAGCCAGACGCCGGTGGTGGTACGGTCCTGCACGGTATGGTTCGCCACGGTGCGGCCGGCCAGGCGGCGCAGATACTCGAAGTCCGCGGCCTGGAAGTTCGTGACGAACTCCGTCACCTTGCGCCAGTCGGCGGGCTTGAGATGGCGATCGGACAACGCGCGGTCGGCGACAAGCTCAACCTCGCTCCTGGTCAGCGTCACGCGCACGAAATCGCCGAACTCGAAGGGACGTAGCGCGACCACCGCCACGGCGCCCAACGCGCCGGCAACCAGCAACCACCTGGCGCTCCACAGCCGCGCGGGCGCCGGCGCGGCCGCGGGTTCCGCGACGGTCTCCAGCACAGGCTCCACCGGTGCCTCGGCGGTCGCATCGGCCAGCCGCACTCCTGCGTTCAACGCTTCAGGCACGGTGACGAACCCGCGGTTTCGGCGATAGGAGATCAGCGAAATCGCGAGCGGCATCAGAATCGCCGCCACCACCACCAGGCCGCTCAACTGGAAGTACCCGCTCTCGCTGCGGAACAGGAACATCCCGATCAGCACGGCATCCACCGTGAAGTGCCAGATGAGCGTGCTGAGGATTCCGTAACGCATCATCAGGAAGCCCGCCGCGATGCCGATCACACCGACTTCGATCCCGCGAATGTAGCCCGGTTGTTGCGGATAGTTCGAATGCAGGAAGCCCCAGACGAAAGCCGGCACTACAATGGCCACCCAGCGCCACTTTACGATGCGTTGCAGAGCGGGAATTGCGAACAGCCGGAACCAGAACTCTTCCGACGTCGCGGCCAGCAGGGAAATGGCCACCGGGTAGATCCACGGCAGCAGCGTCGAAAGCAGGTCCGAGTACTCGATCTCCTGCGGACTCCACACTCCGAATTTCCGCCCGATCAAGTAGAACGCCACCACGAATGCGATATGCACGGCCGCGAAGGCGTACCCCACCACGCAGGCATTGAAAGCCCGCTTGCTGCGCAGCCCGCGCCAGGCAAAGCTCGAAGCCAGCGACAACTGCCCCGGCTGCGCGCGCCGGTAGAGCGGCTCTCCGGCCGCCGCCGCCAGAATCACATAGAGAAACACGAACACGCCGGCGCCCAATCCGCGCAGCAGTCCGATGGTGAGAGTCTCGTAGTAAGGCGTGCTGGTGGAAGTCTGGTCGATGAAGAATGGCAACTGGTTCCACTCATTCAACATCATCAAGCCGGCCACCACCGCCGAGATGAGAACCAGCGAACGCCAATCGAGATTCTTGCGGCGGATCCAGACAATGATCAACACCACGGCCCCCAGAACGAGCGGCACGTAGAACCCCGTGGCGATCTGCGAGTACAAATCGTTGGCGGCGCGCATGCGCGCGAAGTCCCGCTTCCACTTCTCGGGCACGTGCAGGAATTCCTGATACGCGCCTACCTGGTCGCCTTGCACGGTCACGCTACGCCGGTGGGTAGCCTCTTTCGCCTTGAAACCTTCCTGCTCCCAGGTGAACAAATAGTCGTAGCGGTTGGGCCGCTCCTTCAATTGCTCTTCGATGAAGCGCTGCGGCGTCGAAGTCTGCCGGTGCAGGAACGTTTCAGCAATGGCGCGCGCCTGTTCCTTGGTGAGACGCGCGCCCTTGGCGTCCTCGCGGATCTGGTGCTCGAAGCCTACCAGACGGCCCTCCGGGCTCAGCCACACGGTCATCTCTTCTTTTTCCGGCGGACGGAACCAGCGCGCGCGCCACCGCCAGACGGGCACCTCGGCGCGCATCAGCCGGTTGGCTTCCTCCAGGCCCAGCTCGCGCTCCAGGTACAGGCTGCCGGTTTCGTCGGGATCGAAAAGCGTCAGTTGATGGAACCCCTCCAGCCGCAGTCCCTGCTGGTTGAGGAACCGTCCCGCCATCGCGGAGATCTGGTCCTTGGTGTAGCGCAGATTGATGGATGCCTGCGGAAACGCCGCCTTGAAGTTATAGGCGGTGTAAGCCACCGACATCGCGGCCACGGCGAGCAGCAACAGCACGCGCCGCATATCTCGTCTGTCGAAGCGTTCGGGAGTCATGGTTTGAATTCCCTCTATTCAATCACTTTTTCCGAATTCGATGTGATACATTTTCTCTTCACGGAGACTCTATGCGCGTATCCCGCCGCAATCTGCTTCTCACTACCGCCGCGGCCGCGGCGGCACCCGCTCAGACGACCGCGAAGCTCACCATTACGCCCGCCGCCATGGGCCGCCGCTTCACCGGCCAGGCGCTGCGCGAGATCGCCTTCCCGCTCGGCGGCATCGGCACCGGGACGGTGTCGCTTACCGGCTTCGGTGCACTGCGCGATTGGGAGATTTTCAATCGTCCCAACAAAGGCAGCTTCCTGCCCTTCACCTTCGCGGCGCTGCGTCTGGAAGGCGGCGGGATGGTGAAGCCTCGCATTCGCGTCGTCGAGCGCCGGCCCATGCCGCCGTTCACCGGCCGCGACGGCCCCACGCGCCTCACCGCGCTGGGCCTGCCGCGGTTCCGCGAAGCCACCTTCACCGGTGCCTATCCGTTCGCCAACATTCGCTTCTCCGACGCGGCCCTGCCAGTCGCGGTTTCGCTCGAAGCGTTCAATCCCATGATTCCGCTCGCCACCGGCGATTCCAGCCTGCCGGTCGCCATCCTCACTTACCGGTTGACCTCGCGCGCCAAATCGAAACTGGACGCCGCGCTGGCCTTCTCGCTCATGAATCCGGTGGGCTACGACGGCCACTCGAAGCTCGGCGGACGCCAGGCGGATTATTTCGGCTCGAATCTCAACGAATTCAAGAACGACGGCGGCGTCTCAGGGCATCCTCATGACGTCGTCCAAGTACCCGGCCGGCTCGTTCCGCAACGGCTCGCTGGCGCTCGCGACCGACTCGCGCGACGTCTCCTACCGCTTGCAGTGGGAGCACGGCGCCTGGTGGGACGACTTCCAGAAGTGGTGGGACGAGTTTCTCCTGAAGGGCCGCTTCGCCAACACGCCCACCCAACCGTCGGCCGACAAGACCACCGAGTTCGCCACGCTCGCCGCGCACGTCTCGCTGGCCCCCGGCGAAACCAGGGACATCACCTTCGTTTTGGCCTGGCACTTCCCACTCGGCGAGAACTACGGCGCGCGCGAGCCGGAAGCCCGAAGCGTTGCGCTCAAGAACGAATATGGTACGAAGTGGAATTCGGCCTGGGAACCGGCCACCGGCGCGCTGCGTAACTTAACGTCGTTGCGCGATCGTTCGGCGCGCTATCGCGACACACTGCACGGCTCGACGCTGCCCGCCCCGGTGATCGACGCCGTCTCCAGCCAGGCCTCCATCCTGCGCACCAATACCGTCATGGTCATGGAAGGCAAGCGCACACTCGCCTATGAAGGCTGCAATGACGAGACCGGTTGCTGCCCCATGAACTGCACGCACGTCTACAACTACGAGCAGGCGCTCGCGCACCTCTATCCCGACCTGGAGCGCAGCATGCGCGAAACCGACTACCTGGTCAACATGCGCCCCGACGCCAGCATGAGCTTCCGCACCCTGGTCCCGCTGAAGAAGGGCGGCAACAACTTCTACCCCGCGGCCGACGGCCAGATGGGCTGCGTCATGAAGGTGTACCGCGAGTGGCAATTCTCGGGCGACGACGAATTCCTGCGCCGGCTCTGGCCCGATGTAAAGCGCTCGCTCGAGTACGCCTGGAAGCAGTGGGACGCCGACCGCGACGGCGTCATGGAAGGGCAGCAGCACAACACCTACGACATCGAGTTCTACGGACCGAACTCGATGATGGGTTCGCTCTACCTCGGGCGCGCTGCTGGCCGCTTCGCGCATGGCGCGCTATCTCGGCGACACGGCTTCGGCCCAATCCTATGAAGCGCTCGCCGCCGCCGGAACACAGCGCCTCGATCAGGCTCTCTACAACGGCGAGTACTATGTGCAGAAGGTCGACGAATCCAGAAAGGAATCGGCCAAGTATCAGTACGGCGAAGGATGTCTGTCGGACCAGTTGCTGGGACAGTGGTTCGCCGAAGTTGTGCGTCTGGGCAAGGTGCTTCCGCGCGAGCACATCCGCGCCGCGCTCGGCGCCATCTGGCGCTACAATTTCCGCCAGGATTTCGGCGACTGGCCCAACACGCAGCGCCTTTACGCGCTCAACGACGAAAAAGGCCTGGTGCTTTGCAGTTGGCCGCACGGCAAGCGCCCCGCGCTGCCTTTCCCCTATTCCGACGAGGTGTGGACCGGCATCGAATACCAGGTGGCCGCGCACTTCATTTACGAAGGCATGATCCAGGAAGGGCTGGCCGTGGTGAAGGCCGTGCGCGACCGCTACGACGGCATCAGCCGCAACCCTTGGAACGAAATCGAGTGCGGCCATCACTACGCGCGCGCCATGTCGAGCTGGTCTCTGCTGCTGGCGCTCTCCGGTTACGGCTATTCGGCTCCTTTACGGGAATTGCGGTTCCATCCGGCCATCAACGCCGATAACTTCCGCGCGCTCTACACCACCGGTTCGGCCTGGGGCAGCTACGCGCAAAAGGCCACCAGCGAAAGACTGGACGCGGAGATCCGCGTGGAAGAAGGCACCCTCACGCTCGCCACCCTGCGCCTGCCCGCCCCGAAAGCGGAATTGAACGTGGTGTCGAAGGCGCGCGCGAAAGTCCGCGTCGAAAAAGGCGAGGCCATTCTGACCTTCGTCAAACCAGTCGAAATCAAGGCCGGCGGCAAACTTGCGGTGACGCTGGCGTAGCGCGGGCGCGCAAAATGGGGACTGGCTCGAATTTCGCCGCTTTTGCGAAACTTCGTGCCTGTCCCCATTTTGCTCTTGTTCCCCAGGATCTGCGCCGGGGCCGCGCCGGTGCGTCAGCCCTGCTGTCGCTGACGGGCCTGCTCCATGGCGATCTGGTTGATGTGCGAGAGCGCCTTGGACCCTGAAGCGCCTTCGATGGCCTTGACGGCGATGTCCTGCACCTGCTTCTTGGCCTCGTCCAACTGTTTTTCCAGAGCGGCGATCTGCGTGGCCTGCCGGGCGATGTGTTCGTCGAGTGTCTGGATGCGTAAATCGGCCACGCGCTTTTCGCTCTCGGCGTCCTTCTTGAGCAGAAGCATCTGCTGTTCCAGTCGTGCCTCGGCGGCGCGCGCGGCCTCGGTGGCGGCCTGCTTGGCTTCCTTGTCGAGGCGGGCGGGGAATGCGTCCGCTTCCTTCTTGAGGCGCTGGTATTCTTCCTCGCGCTCCTTCAATGTGGCTTCGCGCTGCGCCCAACTCTTTTCGAGAGCCTCCTGCTTTTCCTGGTTCTGCTTGTCGCGCAGGCGCATTTCCTCTTCGTGCTTGTCCTGGGCCTTCTTGCGTTCGAGAGCCTTCTTGTACTCGTACTCGTCGATCTCGCGCTGGCGTTGCTTTTTGAGCGCCTCCTCCTGCTCCCGGCGCTCGCGCTCCACCGTGCCCGTCTCCTCTTCCCAGGCGGCGCGCTGCGCGGCCATCTCCGCCTCCAGCCGTTCCTTTTCGTGCGCGTGCTCCTGAAGAAGTTGATCCAGCGCGGTGGCGGCCACATCGATTTTGTGAAGACGATCCAGTTCCCGCCGTTCGAGATCCACCACCTGGCGCAGTTCCGAGAGGTGGCCGACTTCGTTCACCATCTTCGCCGACAACTCCGCAACGGCCTTGGTGATCTCCAGGCTCAGGCCGGCCATCCGTTGCACCACCACCTCGACCGTGACGCCCTCGACGGCCTGGCGCGCTTCGGCTTCCTTCAACGCGGCCAATTGTTCGGCTTTGGGGTCCGCCGCCTCGCGCACGGCCGCGATTTCCGTCTCGAGTTCCGCGAACTCGCGCTGGACTTCGGTCTTGGTGCGTTTGGCTCGCGGTGGAGGAGTCTTGGTGGTTCGGGTAGTCGCCATGCCTGCCACTGTAGCAAATCCACGCTGGATGGTTGGGGCGGCGTTGCTTGCATGCAGATCATGCATGCGATAGTCTGGGGTTGTCATGGCCGGGGCTACCAGTTCCATCCGCGTCTCCGCCGCTACTCGAAAGCGCGTCGGCCAACTCGCTTCCCGCCTGCACGTCTCCAGCCAGGAAGAGGTTCTCGAACTCGCCTTGCGGCGCCTGGAACGAGAGGTCTTCTGGGAGGGCTTCGACCAGGAGGCGCGCGGTTACCTGGAAGCGCATCCCGGCGAGCCGGCCGAGAGAGCGTCTTACTCGGGCACTGCGCTCGACCGCTCGCGTAGAGCGCGCTGATGCCGGCGACAGCCGTCAAGCCGGAAACGCCGCGGCGGGGTGAGATCTGGTGGGTCGATTTCTCGCCGTCGATCGGAAACGTAATACGCGACGAACATCCAGCGCTGGTGGTGTCCACCGACTATCTGAACCGAAGCCCTTTCGGCGTGCTGGTGGTTATACCCCTGTCCAGTTCCAGCCCTCCTCTGCGGATCCACGTGAACGTGCCCGCCGGCGAGGCTGGGTTGAAGCGAGCCAGCCGCATCAAATGCGACCAGATCGGCAAGGCCGATCTTCGCCGCTTCCGTTCCAATGGCCGGATCGGACGCCTCTCGGCCGCGTCGATGCGCCAGGTGGAAGCCATCCTCCGCCTGTTGCTCGAACTCTGAACGGCGCCACCGTCTACGGCAGAATGCTTGCGCGTTGGATGTAGTCCAGGCGCGGAAAGGCGCGGTCGAGATACGACTTACCTTCGCGCTCCATGCGCTGGGGGTCGGGGCCGTTGCCGCGCGGGGCCATTTCGCCGTAGCTCGAATACAGTCGCAGCTACCACTTCCATCCCTTCCACCACTCGGCCGATGGGCGCGAAGCCGGATTTGTCCAGTTCGAGGTTGTCCTTCAGGTTGATGAACACCTGCGTGGTGCGGGAGGCGGGGCCCTGGGCCGCGAAACAAAGCGTGCCTTTCTTGTTTTTCTGCTTCACGGGGTCGTCCGGAATGCGCAACTGGCTCCACAGGTTGGCCGAGGCCGCGTCGAAACTGATGCCGAACTGCGCCACGAAGTTGCGCACCACGCGGTAGAACGGCACGCCGTCGTAGTAGCGGCTGCGCACGAGCGTGTAGAAGTGCTCGGCGCCGTGCGGCGCCCAGGCTTTCGAAATCTCGGCGATGAAGACGCCCCGGGTGGTTTCAAACTTGACGCGGTAAACCTCCGGCGCTTTCTCCGGCAGCGCGGGCGGGGCTTTTTTCACGCTGGCGGGTTGGTCCGCGCATCCGGCGGCGAACAACAGAACGGCGGCGATGACAATGGCGTGGCGCATGGTTCAGACTGTTCTACTTTACCTCGGGTACGGATGGCCGCGAAGAGTGGTAAAGGCGCGATAGATCTGCTCGGCCAGCATGGCGCGCGCCAGCTCGTGCGGGAAGGTCATGGGCGAAAGCGACAACAGCAGGTCGGCGCGGGGACGCCAGTCGGGCGGCAGGCCGTCGGCGCCGCCCACCACGAACACGAGGTCGCGCGCTTCGGTTTCGGCGCGGCCGATCATTGCGACGAAGCCCGGCGTGTCCAGCTTGCGTCCGGCGGGATCCAGCAACACCTTGTGCGCGGAAGGGTGCCGCGTAAACGGATCGACGCGATCCGGCCGGATCTCGCGCATCTCGCAGCGCGCCCAACGCGAGGTGCGTTTCACATACTCGCCCGCCATGGTGTTGGCTCCGGCGTCGCGGGCCTTGCCGATGTAGTAGAGCCAGATGCGCACCTGAATCAAGGATAATCGATGCATGCGAATTAGGGTTGCCCTTCTCCCCTTGGTCCTATCGATAGCGGCGCTCGCCGCGCCGGCGCCAGCGGTGAAGAACCGCGCACCGCTGCCTCCGAACTCCTACTACCTTCTGCCGCTGGGCGCGGTGAAGCCCGAAGGCTGGCTCAAGCGCCAGCTTCAGATACAGGCTGATGGATTGAGCGGGCACATCGACGAGTTCTGGCCCAGCCTGGCATCCGACAGCGGCTGGTTGGGAGGCGCTGGCGAGAGTTGGGAGCGCGGTCCCTATTACATGGACGGCCTGGTGCCGCTGGCGTTCCTGCTCGACGATGCGCGCCTGAAGGCGAAGGCCGGATAAATGGGTGCGTTGGACGCTGGAACATCAGCGCGCGGACGGCCACATCGGTCCAGAGAAGAACCAGGACTGGTGGCCCATCATGGTGATGCTCAAAGCGCTCACCGAGTATCAGGAAGCTACCGGCGACCCGCGCGTAGTGCCGCTCATGGAAAAGTACATGGCGCTATCAATTGTCGATGCTCGAACGGCATCCGCTCGACAAATGGGCCATCTATCGCTGGCAGGACGAAGCCCTCAGCGTCGCGTGGCTTTACAACCGCACCGGCGACCGGCGGCTGCTGGATCTGGCGCGCCTGCTTTTCAAACAGGGCTACAACTGGCGCGCACAGTTCGAGGATTTCCAATTTCGCGGAAAATCCCTCAAAGGAGAGACCGCGCTCAAGACGCACGTCGTCAACAACGCCATGGCGCTGAAGACCTCCGCCGTCTGGTGGCTGTTCTCCGGCGACGGCGCGGACCGCCGCGCGGCGCTGCAACAGATCGACGTGATGGACCGTTTCCACCTGCTGCCGAACGGCGTGCACTCCGGCGACGAGCATTACGCGGGACGCAACCCTTCGCAAGGGACCGAACTCTGCGCCGTGGTGGAGGGCATGTTTTCGATCGAGAACATGATCGCCATCCTGGGCGAAGCGGCGCTGGGCGACCGCCTGGAGAAGATGGCCTTCAATGCCTTGCCCGGCGCCTTCAGCGGAGACATGTGGGCGCATCAATACGACCAGCAGCCCAACCAGGTGCTCTGCACGCTGGCCAGGCGCGACTGGACCACCAACGGGGATGAATCGAACCTGTTCGGCCTGGAGCCGAATTTCGGATGCTGTACGGCGAATTTCCATCAAGGCTGGCCGAAGTTCGCGGCCAGCCTGTGGATGGCGACTCGCGACGACGGCCTCGCCGCGGTGGCCTACGCTCCCTCGCGCGTGGTTGCGCGGGTGCGCGGCGGCGTGGAGGTCAAGGTGGTGGTGGAAACCGAGTATCCGTTCCGCGACACCATCAGATTCACCGTGGAGCCCTCCAAACCCGTGAGCTTCCCCATCGACCTGCGCATTCCGGGTTGGGCGACCCAGGCGCGACTCACGCTGAACGGCAAACCGGTGGTGGGCGTGCGCGCGGGCACCTTCCATCGCCTCGAGCGGCCTTGGACCAAGGGCGACCGCATGGAACTCGTACTGCCGATGAAAGTACGCGTCTCGCGCTGCCATCAGGATTCGGTGGCGCTCGACCGCGGCCCGCTGGTTTATTCACTCCGCATCGGCGAGGACTGGCGCAAGCTGCGCGATAAAGCGCCGGCCGCCGATTGGGAAGTGCGTCCCACCACGCCGTGGAACTACGCGCTGGCCATCGACATGGCGAACCCCGAAGCTTCCGTCAACGTAGTCGAAAAGCCGGTCGGCGAAATGCCCTTCAGCCCGCCAGGCGCGCCGGTGGAACTACGCGTCAAAGGGCGGCGGCTGAACGGATGGAAGCTGGTGAACAACTCGGCGGGGCCGATGCCGCCCAGTCCGGTCGCCAGCACCGAACCGGTCGAGACGCTTACGCTCATTCCTTACGGCTCAGCCAAGCTGCGCGTCACGGCGTTCCCGTGGTTGGCCCCTTGAGGCGTTCCCGGCCTCCCCATGCGAGTTGACAAAACCGCCGTCCAGGCTTTCTCATTGAGGTATCTGGAGGTGTTCCATGCTGGCGTCCAAACTGATCTGCCTGATCGAAGACCACTGGGAGACAATTACATCCACAACCATACGCAAACTCCGCCAGGACCGCGCCTTTGAGCATATCGCGAGGCTGCCGGATTCCGAACTCCTGGAATGGGGCGAGGGGATACTGCGCAACTTGAGCCGTTGGATCTTGGAGGGCCGCGAGGGCGAAGTGGCCGAGCGCTACGAAGACTTGGGCCAGCGGCGCTTCCGGGAAGCCGTTCCGCTGCACGAAGCGGTGCGGGGACTGCAGGTGCTCAAGGACATCCTGGTCGAGTTCGTGCGCAACCAGGGCATGGGGCACACGACCATGGAGATTTACGCCGAGGAGGAACTCGAGCATCGCCTGGGCAAGTTCTTCGACTGCCTGGTTTATCGTCTGGTACACGGCTACGAGATCGCGCTGCGGAAGGCGGCGCACCTGGCGGCTTGAGAGGCGCCCGGCGAAGCGGCCGGGGACGAGTTGTCAGGCGAAGATTCGGCGTACAATTTCTGTAAAGGAGCCCCCATGCTCATCGTTCTCGTCCACGTTCGCGTGAAGCCGGAATGCGTGGAGGCGTTCAAAGCGGTCACTATCGATAACGCCAGCTCCAGCGTCCGGGAACCTGGCATCGCGCGCTTCGATGTCATCCAACAGAACGGCGATCCCACGCGGTTTGTGCTGGTCGAAGTTTATCGCGACACGGAGGCGCCCGCGCGGCATAAGGACACCGGGCACTACCAGAAGTGGCGCGACGCCGTCGCCGGCATGATGGCCGAGCCGCGCATCAGCTACAAGTACTCGAACGCCTTCCCGGGCGACGAAGGCTGGTAGGCGCGGCATGAGCTTCGAATTCGCGACCGCCGCCCGGGTGGTCTTTGGGCCCGGCGCGGCCGGTGAACTCTCGCGCGTGGCGGCGGCTCTCGGCCGGCGAGTCCTGGTAGTCAGCAATGGAACGGCGGCTTGCCCGGTGGCGCTGGAAGCCGTGGAACTCCGCGTCGAAGGCGAGCCGACCGTGGCGCTGGTGCGCGAAGGCGCCGGGTTGGCTCGCGAGCATAAAACGGACGTGGTTATTGGATTTGGCGGCGGCAGCGCCATGGACGCCGGCAAAGCCATCGCCCTGCTCGCAGTGAACCTTGGCGATCCGCTGGAGTATCTGGAGGTGATCGGCCGCGGCCGGCCGCTGGAGCGCCCTTCGCTGCCCTTTATTGCCGTTCCCACCACGGCCGGGACGGGAGCCGAAGTCACGCGCAACGCCGTGCTGGCCTCGCCAGAACATCGTCTCAAAGTGAGCTTGCGTAGCCCGCACATGCTGGCGAAGGTGGCCCTGGTCGATCCGGAATTGACGCTCGGGCTGCCGCCGGCCATCACGGCCTCGACGGGACTCGACGCCCTGACACAGTTGATCGAACCCTACGTGTCCGCGCGCGCCAACCCACTCACCGATCCGCTGTGCCTGGACGGCATCCGCCGCGTGGCTCGCGCGCTGCGGGCGGCGTTTCTCGACGGCGCGAACCTGGATGCACGCACGGAAATGTCGCTGGCCAGTCTGTTCGGCGGCATGGCTTTGGCGAACGCCGGTCTGGGGGTGGTGCATGGTTTCGCCGCGCCCATCGGAGGGATGTTCCCGGCGCCGCACGGCGCGGTTTGCGCGGCGCTTCTCTCGCCGGGGATGGAGGCGAACATTCGCGCGCTGCGGGCGCGCGCGCCGGAGAGCGATGCGTTGCGGCGTTACGCGGACGTCGCGCGCGCACTCACGGGCGACGACGCCGCGGCCACGGAGGAGGGCCCGGTTTGGGTGGCGCGCCTGGTGCGGGAACTCGCCATCCCGCCACTCGGCGTGTACGGAATCAAGGAGAGCGACGTGAGCGCCCTCGTCGAGAAGGCTGCCCAAGCGAGCAGCATGAAAGCCAACCCAATCCGTCTCACGGACGAGGAGCTGGCCGAAGTCCTGCTGCGGGCTCTTTAGCGCTCCACGGCCACGGAGAGCTTCTGCGTTCCGCCAATGCCGCCCAGCGTGAACGACAACGGCAAGTTCCCGCCCGCGGCGACTGCCGGCACCACAATATTGATCTGGTAGACGCCCACGGCGGTCGGAGCAAGACCCGCATACGTGACCGCGGCGCGCGCGCCGCCGATGAAGACCTCCAGTGGATACTCGGTCGAGTTCAACCCCTCAACCACTTCGCCCGCGCTGATGGCCGGGGTCACGGGTCCGAAGCCAACGCCGTAAAGCGTGATGGTTTCACCCGCCTTCACCGGACGCGTGCTGGCGCCCTGCACCGCACCCGCCGGTAGGGCGAACGTAGTGCCGTCAGCCAGGATGGCGCCCGCGAACTGCGTTCCGGAAACGTTGAACACATTCGGGGCGTACAGGCCGGGCTGCGTGGAATTAACCGTGATGGCGTACGCGGCGCTGGTGCCGGCCGAGTTGGTCACGGTCAATTTCTTATCGCCCGCGGTGAGGGTGGACGGCAACTGAACGTTCACTTGCGTCGCGCTGACGTAGGCGATGTAGGCGGCCTGGCCGTCGATGGTCACGCGAGTCCCTTCCAGCGAAGTCGGAGCCTTCCCGGAACTGAAATCCGTGTCCGTCCAAGAGCGCGACCTGGAAGCCAGGTTGGTGCCGTGGATCTCGACCCAGGTGCCTGGGGCGACTGAGGTAAACGCGCCGAACTCGCCGGCCGTCACCACACCCGCCGCCTTAATGGCGGGCGTCGTGCTGCCACTACCCGGGTCTACGTAGGGCGTGAGCAAGCGGATCTTGTTGTTCTGTGTGTCGGCGAGATACAGGTTGCCGATCGAATTCATCAGGATGGCGGCAGGAAATCGCAACTGGGCACTGGTGGCTAAGCCGCCATCCCCTTTATTGCCGTACCGGCCGTTGCCTGCAATGGTCTGAATGATGCCGTCGGTGCCCACCATGCGCACGCGACTGCTGACCGTGTCCACGATGTACATGTTTCCGGCCTTGTCGACGTAGACGCCGTCCGGATACTCCAGGGTGGCATCGGTCGCCGGGCCGCCGTCGCCCGAAAATCCATACACGCCGCTGCCGGCCACGGTGGAGATGATGCCATCCGATGTGATCTTGCGGATGCGGTGATTGTTGGAGTCTGCGATGTAAAGATTGCCGGCGGAATCGAAGGCGAGACCCGTGGGATAGCGCAGGCTGGCTTCGGTCGCCGGGCCGCCGTCGCCCTTCGATCCGGCCGTGTTGTCGCCGGCGAAAGTCGTAATGGTCCCGCCGGTCGCCACTTTTCGAATCACGTGGTTATACGTGTCGGCGATGTAGAGGTTGCCGGAAGAATCCACGGCGATGCCGGTCGGATAGTTCAGGTAGGCCGCGGTGGCCGCGGCATCGTCACCGTAGTAGCCCATGTCGCCCGTGCCGGCCACCGTGCTGATGTTGCCACTGGCGGCGATCATGCGGATACGGTGATTAAAGGTGTCGGCGATGTAGAGATTGCCGGAAGAGTTGAACGCCAGGTGCGTCGGGTAGTTCAGTTGTGCGCTGGTGGCGGCCACGGCGTCCGCCGTGTAGCCGCACGTCCCGTCGCCGGCCACCGTGCTGATGGTGCCGTCCACGATTTTGCGCACGCGGCAGTTTACTTGGTCCGCGAAGAAGAGCGCACCGGAATTGTCCAGGACCATGCCCCACGGTTCGTTAATCCCGGCTTCGACAGCCTTGCCGGAGTCCCCGGAGTACTCGCCTGTGCCCGTGCCCGCAAACGTCGAGATCACGAACTTCGGCGCCGTCTGGGCCAGCGCTGGGATGGCGGCCAACAGCAATCCTGTAAGCGCCCAGTTCAACCGGCGCCCGCAAACTTTGTCACTCGTCATCGAACTGCGTCTCACTTGTGGTATTGCCCTTCCAACATGGACCCTGAACGTAGCGACACCGCTAGGTGAACTCCTCTGGACGAAGGAAACGGGCCGCAGGTTTCCCGATCTTTGAGGATAACACGCGCTTCGGCCCGCAAACCCGGGTTTGCGGGCTTGTTCAACTCAATGACCGTGGTGCATGCTACCCAGGAAGCCTTTGCGCAAGAGCATGGCGGCCATCATCAGCATCAGGACGCCCGACACCCAATGGATGCGGCGGCCGGCAAGCGGGGCTAGTTTGCCGCCGGCGATCGAGATGGCCGTGAGAGGCAGGGCGCTGGTCAGCGCCAGCACCAGCATGGTCGCCGCCCCCCACAGCGGAGAACCCGTTGAAGCGCCGGCGGCGACAAAGGCGTAGGTCATGGGGCAGGGAAGAAAGCCGTTCGCCATCCCGGCCACCAACTTTCCGCTGGGGCCTCCGGCGTGCGCGAGTTGTCCGAACATACGCCCCATGGCGCCGAGCCAGCGCGTGGCGGCCTCGGGCAAGCGCCACACGCCGAATGTTTCGAAGGCCACGAAGATGAGCACAGCCGCGGCGGCGAACGTGAGCACACGGCCACCCACGCGCAACGGCACCGCGCGCAGAATCGCTTCGCCCAGCGCGCCGGCGATCGCGCCCAGCAACACGTAGGCGAGGCTCTTACCCGTGAAGTACAACAACAGTGACATCCAGCGGCCGGGCGGGCGGCTGGATGTAATCAGCATGGAGAATCCGCCGCACATGCCGGCGCAGTGCAGGACCCCGGCCAGTCCCATGACAAACAACGCCGGCAAGATCGTGAGGAAGTGGTCCATGTGGGTTCTTAGTGTTCGCGGTGTGTGGGCAACTCGGTCATATCCGCGATCGGGTAGCGGCGATTGTGCAGGATCCAGCACCACAGAAACGCGCCCGCGAATCCCACGCCCACCAAAGCCTCCAACACGATGGGCGCCTCCGTCCCGTGCGAGATGGCCGGCACAATCCACACGTAGCGCTCCAACCACATCATGGCCAGAATCCAGACGCCGATCCACATCAGGCGCTTGGGTTGCCGCTTGAGTGACTTACTGAGCAGGACCACCAGCGGCACCACGAATCCGCCGTAGGTCATCACCCAGGCGTAAGGCGCGAACGGCATTTCGTAGTAGCGGCGAATCACGTAGGCGATCTCCTCGGGCAGATTGCCGTACCAGAACACCAGCCATTGCGCCCAGAATAATCCGCCGCTGAAAAGACAGAATCCGAAGAGCAATCGGCCCAGGTCGTGGCTCTGGTCGGGTCCGATGAATGGTTCCAGTCTCCAGATGCCGCGGCACAGAGCGCTTACGACCACCAGCATCGCCAGCATGGCGTAGAAGGCGCAGACGAAGGAATACCAGCCGAACAGCGTCGAGTACCAGCTTGGATCGAGCGACATAACCAGGTCGAAGGCCAGGAGCGTGAACACCAGGCCGTGCACGATCAAGAGCACCGGCGCCAGCCGCGCCGTGCGGCGTCCGCCGCAACGCTGCGAATCGTAGACGTAGAAAAAGCTCAGCCCGAACAGCACGGCGCACGCGAGAATGTCGCGCACGGCTAGGAACGGCAGGTTCAACCAGGCCTGCTTCGACGCGATTGGGTTCGCGACCCAAGGAAAAACGTGCGCGGCGCCAAATATCAGGAACACGACCAGCAGCACGAAAGAGATGGGCAGGAAGAAACACAGGCTCTCGCCCAAGCGCCGGTAGACGTCGCCCCAGCGTCCCTTGCACACCGTGTAGGCGGCGGAGAAGGCCACACCGGATTGCGCGATGCCGGTGAAGAACACCAGATTGACGAGCAGCGCTTCCCAGGCGCGTTGCGCGTGGCCCAGCGCGAGCGCGGCGGCGAACACAACCACACCCACCAGCGTGAGAAGCTGCGAGATGCGGACGATTTTCGAATCGGTCGCGGCCTGGGTCATTTTCGTTGCAGCTTCCGGATGTAGTTCACCACGTGCCAACGTTCGGCCGGCGCCAGGTTTTCGGCTTGCGACGGCATGATCTCGGTGCCGTAGCGGATGGTGTAGTAGAAGAATCCGTCGGCGGCCTTCAGATACTTCGCATCGTGGAGGTTGGCCACCTTGGCCATCTTGGCGGCAACGGGCCCGTCGCCGCGCCCCGCCATGCCGTGGCAAAGCGTGCAGTAGATGCGGAAAAACTTCTCGCCTTGTTCGACGCTCTTGGGTGTCGCGGGCGTCGGATTGAGCAGCACTTTCTCGGCGTCGGCCTTGGAGACCGGTGCCTCATATTCGTTCGAAACTGCGCCATCGGCGAGGGGACGCGGATCCTCCTGCGCGCGAAAAGAGGGCTGGTTCACCATATCGCGTCGAATGCGCAGGTCGCCGCCCGTGGGATAGCGCTCGCAGGATACCAGAAGAGCCAGGAGGACGAGGGTGCTACACCTCCACATATTTCACCTCCTCGGCTCCGAATGTTCGCAATAGATCGCCGGCGCTGGCGCACTGCTCATTCGCGCAGATCACCTGCAGTCCGAAGCGATTGCCGGTGAGCCGGGCGTCGTAGCCACGGCCCACCTGAATCCGGGGCAGGCGCGCGCTGAGCAGCATGCCGGCCACGGTGAACAGCGCGCCGAACAGAATGGTGCACACGTAGGCGATCACACCGAACGGCGTCAGCGACATGAGCGGCTTGCCACCCACGATGAGCGGGTAATGCGTCGCCGAGCCCATGGTGAGCGCCCATCCGGTGATAAACCCGACGAGCCCGCCGGTCAGCGTGAACCATCGTACGGGGCTGGGCTTGTTTTCGATGTCGCGATCCAATCCGGCGAGCGGCACGGGTGAAATGACCTGAAGCCGCTCGTAGCCGGCCGCGCGCGCGCCCGTCACCGCGCCTTCGAGCAGGTCCACCTGGGCGAAGAATCCGATGACGCTGTGCCCGCCCCTCATAGTGGTTTCCTCCGCGGCAAGGGCAGCAGTTCCTTCACTTCCCACATCGAGACCACCGGGAACAGCTTGGCGAAAATCAGGATCAGACAGGAAGAACCAGGCAAAGCTGCCGACGAGGATGCTGATTTCGGGCCATCGCGGGGCGTACAGCCCCCAGGAGAACGGGTCGAATTCGCGCGCCAGCGAGGTGACGATGATCACAAAGCGCTCGAAGAACATCCCGACGTTCACTAGCAGGCTGATGGCCAATAACCACGGCGTGCTCTCGCGAATGCGCTTGTTGAAGTAGAGCAGCGGCGCGCCCACGTTGCAGGCCACCAGCAGCCACAGCGCCCAGGCGTAATGCCCGAAGGCGCGCCAGAAGAAGATCTCGCGCTCGAACGGATTGCCGGAGTACCAGGCGACGAAGAACTCGATCCCGTAGGAATAGCCCAGCAGCATGCCGGTGAGGATCATCAATTTGGCCATGCTGCCCAAATGCTCTTGCGTGATGTAGGCATCGAGCGCGAACAGGCGCCGCATGGGAATCAGGATCGTGATCACCATGGCGAGGCCCGAGTGTATGGCGCCGGCGACGAAGTACGGCGGGAAGATGGTGGTGTGCCAGCCCGGCACCACCGACATGGCGAAGTCCCACGACACGATGCTATGCACGGAAATCACCAGCGGCGTCGCCAGCCCCGCCAGGAATACGTAAGCCGCCACGTAGTGCCGCCACTGGCGGTTGGTGCCCTGCCAGCCTTGCGCCAGGAATCCGTAAATCTTCTCGCGCCAGCCCACGCTGCGGTCGCGCACAATGGCCAGGTCCGGCACCATCCCGGTGAAGAAGAACACCGCGCTCACGGTGAAGTAGGTCGAGATGGCGAAGACGTCCCAGACCAGCGGCGAGCGGAAGTTCGGGAACAATCCGCCCATCTGCGGATAGGGCATCAGCCAGAACGCCACCCACGGGCGCCCCAGGTGGATGAACGGGAACAAGCCGGCGGTGGCCACGGCGAATACGGTGACCGCTTCCGCTGTGCGGTAGATGGAACTGCGCCAGCGCACGCGGAACAAGAACAGCACGGCGGAAATCAGCGTGCCCGAGTGCGCGATGCCCACCCAGAAAACGAACGTCGTGATGTAAACGCCCCAGGCCACCGGATAGCTGATCCCGGCCACTCCCAGCCCCTCGCGGATCTGCACGCTCCAGGCGTAGCCGCCCCAGGCGGCGATGGCCGCCAGAATCGCGAGCACCACGTAGTAGGCGCGCCCGGCCGGTTGCATGGTGCGCACCAGGTCCCTGTCGATGCGTGTGTAGTCCGGAGGCGGGGTCATGGCCGGTTCCTCCTGATGCGTTCGAGATAGGTGACCGCGGGCCGCGTGTTCAACTCTTCGAAGACCCGGTAGCGGCGCTGGTCCTTCGAGAGACGGCTCACGCGGCTCTCCGGATCTTTCAAATCGCCGAACACGATAGCGCGCGTGGGACACGATTGCGCGCATGCCGGTACGATTTCCCCGTCGGCGAGGGAGCGCCCTTCGCGCCGCGCGCGATCCTTCCCTTGCACAATTCGCTGCACGCAGAACGTGCATTTTTCCATGACGCCTTTACTGCGCACGGTGACGTCGGGGTTGAGTTGCCAGTCGAGCGGGGCGGGGAATTGCCCCGGATACCAATTAAAACGCCGTACCTTGTAAGGGCAGTTGTTCGCGCAGTAGCGCGTGCCGACGCAGCGGTTGTAGACTTGTCCGTTCAGGCCTTCCTCGGTGTGATAGGCGGCGTAAACCGGGCAGACGGACTCGCAGGGTGCGTTGTCGCACTGTTGGCACAACATCAACGTCAGGTCCACCTGGAACGGACTCGATTCGGCTTTGCCGGGACCGAAGAATCTTTCGACGCGAATCCAGCTCATCTCTCGCCCGCGCCCCACTTCCGCTTTGCCGGCGATGGGGATGTTGTTCTCCGCGTAGCAGGCGGTGACGCACGCGCTGCAGCCGTTGCAGGCGTTCAAGTCGATCGCCATGCCCCAACGATGCTTCTGGTGCTCGTGCGGCGGATAGATGGACAACTCCGGATGACGCGGCGCCTGCTCTTCGTGTGATTTCGTGTGTTCACCGGTCGAGCGCGAGCGCGCGATCTCGCGTTGTTCCTGATAGTCGTGTCCAGCCACCACCACCAGGCCGTGCGGACGGTGCAGCGGATCGATCTCGACCCGCTCGCCGCTCCATTCGATGCCCCCCGAAACCGCGTTCGGCTTGGGATCGAGGAGTGCGACGGCATGGGCGCCGGTGAGAGTGGCATAGCGGCCGAACGCCGTGTGACCTTGCCCCAGCGGGATAGCCACCGCGCCCGGCTGTATGCCGGGATAGACGTAAGCGCCGGCTTCGATTTCGCCGTGCGTGGAGCGCACGCGCACTCGGTCGCCCGTGCGCACGCCGAGACGCTCGGCGTCTTGGGGATGCATCTCCACCCAGGTGTCCCACACCACCTGCGTGAGAGGGTCGGGCAGCTCCTGCATCCAGGGCCGATTGGCCGAACGGCCGTCGAAGTACGCAATCGACGGGTACGTTTCGAGATGCAATCCGCGTGGCTCTTCCACCGCGTCGAGCAAAGGTTTGAGCGGCGTATCGACCGATTGCGCGTTCCAACTCACACGCCGCTCACGAACGTCGCGCCAGTAGCCGCCGCGCTTCAAAGCCGCGATCCAGAACGCTTCGAAATCTTCCTTCACCCCGGCGCTCTTGTGCAGCTTCTGCCAGCGCGTGCGCACAAACTCACGGAAGTTGGCTTGCGGGGCCCGCGCCGCCTCCAGCAGAATCTCGCCGGCGTGACGCGTATCGAAGACGCGCCGCATGGCTGGCTGCGAGAGCGAGTGCACGCCTGTCCAAGGCTCGGTATCGTCCCAACACTCCAGCGGAGAATCCACCGGCAGCACGACGTGCGCCGCCGCGGCCGTGGTTTCGTCCGGGTGTGTCGCGAGGCAGGCGACGAACTGTGCCTTCGCGAGCGAACGCGCGAAAGCGGGCGCGCTGTAAACCGGATTCGCGTCCAGGATCACCAGCGCCTTCAGCGAGCCTTCTTCGATGCTTCGGCCCAGGTCGAGCAGTTCGGCATAGGTCGCCGCGTTTTCGAGCGCCGCGGTGCGGTCGTAGCGGACGGTAGTGTTGATGGCGCCGGTCGCGAGATTCAGCAGATTCACCGCCAGCGCCGTGGCCGCCGCGCGGCCGTCGCAAGTGGCTGTCCCACCGGTCGCGGCGATGCATGGACGGTCCTTCAATTCCTGCGCCAGCGCCCGCACCAGCGCCGCGTCCAGGCCCGCGCGTTGCGGTGTGAACGCATCGCTCGCGGCCTTCAGTTTGGCTCGCGCGCCGCCCTCGATCTGCGCGCCGCCGCCCAAGGCAAGCAACTCCCGCACCAGCGCCATGGCGGCCAAACCCTCGGCGCCCGGCGCGAGCGCCACGTGTTGGTCGGCGTGAGCGCCGGTAAGCGACAGGCGCGATCCGAAGTACACCATGCGGGCGCCGCGAGCGCGCGCGTCCGCGATGCCGCGCGCAAAACCAACCGGCGAAAGAAAAGTCTCGATCGCATCGGCGCCGAAAACGAAGATCGAGCGCGCTTCGGCGAAACGCAGTTGCGGCAGGCGGGCTTCGCCGAACACCGCGCGATTGGCCTCTCGCAGGCTCTCGTACGCGATGGGTTCGTAGCGCAGATGGCGCGCCGAATTTACGCTCTTGAGCCACAGCGCGATGGCCTCTTCCATCGCCCCGCTCGTACAACCGCTCACCACCCCGACCGCGTCTTTCACCGCCGCGTACTTGGCTATGCCTTCCTTGAATCGCGCCAGCGCATCAGGCCACGCGGCCGCCTGCAGCACGCCCTTTGAATCTCGAATCAGCGGCGTGTGCAAACGGTCCGGATTGTAGAGACCCTGCACGGCGGCCTGGCCGCGCGCGCACAATCCGCCACCGTTCACCGGATGGACCGGGTTGCCCTCCAACTTGTGAACGCGGCCCTCGCGAACCCTCGCCAGCGCGCCGCACCCGGCCGGGCATTCGCGGCAGGTCGTGGCGAACCACAGCGCGTGGCCCTTCACCATCTGTTCGGGTGGTACGGCGTAGGCGACTAATGCCTCGGGCGCGGTGCGCGAACAGGAAGTGAGGCCGGCGGCCGAGCCGATGCCGAGGACCTTCAGAAAGTCCCGGCGCCCGGCGCCGGATGTGGTCGATTCTGGTGTGTTCCTCTTCATCGGTGGCACGTGTAGCAATCGATGGAAGCGCGTTCCCGGCGATGGCACGAAATGCAGACATCCATGTTGAGCGTGTGATCCAGGCGGACCTCGACCATGGTTTCAATGGGCCCGTGGCATTCCTGGCAGCGTATGCCGCGCGCCACGTGCGGAGAGTGGTTGAAGAAGACGAAGTCCGGCTCCCACACCACCTTGGTCCAGCGGATGGGTTGTTTCTTGTCCCAATAACCGCGTAGCCGCACGATTTCGGGCTTCGTGGCCGCCACCAGTTTGTGGCACCCCATGCAAAGCTGCACGCTGGGAATGCCGGAAACCGGCGAACGGCGCGCGCCGGAATGACAGTACAGGCACTCGATCTTGTTGTCCCCGGCGTGTATCTTGTGGCTGAAGGCGATGGGTTGCGCGGCGCCGATGGCCGAGGCGTTGCGGCAACCGCTCGAGAACAGGCCGGCCAGCAGAACGGCGATGAGAAACGTCCTCATGGCTTGGCCTTCAGTCTTTCCGCGGTCCAGGGACCCAGCGAAGCGGTGCGGTCGCGAAGTTCACGCACCATTTTCGGATCGGCTGGTCCCGCTTTGTTGCCGAACGCGGAACGCACGTAGGTGACCACCGCCGCTATTTCGGCATCGCTCAATTGATTGCCGAAGGCGGGCATCTCGCTGACAATGGTCTTGCCCTTTACCTGAATCGGACCCTGTAATCCGTTTAAGACGATCCGCACGGGAATGGATGCTTCGCCCGCAAGCCATTCCGAGCCGGCCAGCGGGGGATACTTGCCTTCGACGCCCAGGCCGGTGTCCTGGTGGCACGGCTGGCAAATGGCGGAGAACACTTGCGCGCCGTCGGGCGGAGGCTCCGCAGCCGCGGCGCCCGCGATCAGCGGTTGTTCCAGTTCGTGCGCGCGTGGCCCGAAGGTGCCGCTGTAACGGCCCACGTAAAATCCCATGGCGAACAGAATTATCACCGAGACGGTCCACACCCACCACGGCGTGGGCTCGAGGCCCTCTTGGGGCTCCTCGCGCTCGCGGCGCACCAGCGCCTGGTGGATGTCCTCCACATCCGTGCGGTCCGGCTCTCCGAGCAGAGGTGGAAGCTCACCCGAGGGCTCGTCGGGAACACGGCGTTGTCGGTCGTCGGCCATATTCAATCCCGCACGCGATAGCTGCGATCCATTCCCAGCAGGTACTTCACCAGGTCGATAGCTTCCGGGCCGGCGACGATCACCACACCCGGCCGCGGCTGAAACTTCGCCGGAAGATCCACCACCACATCCAGCGGACCCACGCTGGTTCTCTCCTCGAACAGCCACGGAAACGGCGGCATCACCGATTGCGGCATCACGCTGCGCGGGTTGTAGAGATGCGAAACGTGCCAGTCGCGGCTCGGCTGCCGCACGCCAATGTTCAACAGGTCGGGGCCCGTGCGGCTGGTGCCGAGCAGATGCGGCCGGTCGAAGAAGTAATCGCCGGGCACCGAGGCGCGGCCCCATCGCCGTGCCTGGTCGGAGCCGAACCCGGTGGAACGCGTCTGCTGTGTGTGGCAGTAAATGCAACCTTCGCGAATGTAGATTTCGCGGCCGTGCATCTGCTCGAACGTGTAGTTGCGCAGGCCGGGCTGCGGAGGCACCGCGCCAATCTGTATGCCCGGCACACCCACCAGCGCCGCCCACCCGAGAAACAGGGTGGCCAGCACGCCCAGAAAGAATAGCCACAACCGGATGAACATCATGGGACGTCACCTCCGGTTCGCGGCGCGCGCGGTGAGCCCTGGCGCAACAGCACCTGCACGAACAACAAAGCGAAGATGAGGTGCCCGACCCCCATCAGAATTCCCGATCCCGTGCGCGCGGCCAGGAACGGTTTCACCAGTACGGTGGAGTCGATGAAGGGCCGCGTGGACATGTTCAGCACCCAGCCCTGCCACCATCCCCCCGTACAGGTCGCGATGGTGTAGAGGAGCACGCCCACGCCCGTCACCCAGAAGTGCACTTCGATGAAGGCCGGCTGCGGCCAATCCCATCGCGCCACGCGCGGAATGATGTAGTACATGGCGCCGAACAAAATCATGCTGAGGAAGGCATGCACACCCAGGTGAGCGTGGCCAATGGTGTAGTGCGTGAAGTGCGCCACCTCCTGAAAACTGCGAATGGCTTCGAGCGATCCCTGGAAGCTCACCGCCGTGTAGCACATGGCGCCGAATACGACGAAGCGCAGCACCAGGCTCTCGCGCAGCATGCGGAAGTGGCCGAAGGTGGTCATGTGATGATTCACCGCCACGGCCATCACCGGAATTACCATCAGCACGCTGGCTACAATCGAGATGGTCTGCATCCACGTGGGCACCGGCCCGCCCACCAGGTGATGTATGCCGTTCCAGTTATAGAAGAGCGCGAAACTCCAGAAGCCCAGAAGCGATAGATAGTAGCTGTAGACGGGCCGTCCGATCACCTTTGGAATGAAGTAGTAGGCCAGCGCCAATCCCACCGGTGTGAACCATACGGCCAGCGCGTTGTGGCCGTACCACCAGTTCACCGCGCCGTGCTCCACGCCCGAATAGATGGGCAGGTTGGCGATCACGTAGAGGAAGGGAAACCACACCACGCACGCCACCGCGTACCACAGGCTCACGTAGAGATGTTCGACGTTGCGTTTGGCGAAGGTACCGAGAATGGAGGCGGCGAAGAGCAGGAATCCGGCGGCGATCAGGGCGGCCGCCGGCAGCGGAAATTCCAGCCACTCGACGCCCAGGCTGTAGCCGAATAGGATGGCGCCGATCCCATAGATGAGTCCGATATTCCAAAGCGCGGCGGAAGCCAGCAACGCGCCGGGCCAGCGCGCCGGCGCGCGGCTCAGCCGGGACACCAGCCACACCAGGCATCCGCAGCCGGCCAGCGACGCCCAACCATAGGTCACCGCGTTCAAGTGCGCCGGGCGAATGCGGCCAAACGTCAGTTCCGGGATCGTGCCGAGCCAATTCGGCATGTCGAACTTCATCGAAGTGGCGATGCCCAGCAGCGTTCCGACCAGCAACCAGACCACGGCGCTGGTGAAGTAGACCAGCACGGGAGTGGCGCAGGCCCCGTCCAGAGTGGCGCGGAACGCGGTCTGGTCCGCGGCGTGCGCCGCAGGCTGCGCGGTCATCGCGGGCGATCCTCGTCGTCGAAGATCACGTTCGCGCCCGAATTAGAGGGATCCAGTTGGCCGTGCCGCACGGCCCACACGAAACCGGCCAGAGCGAGAGCGGCTCCACCGGCGGCCACAGTGAGCACCAGCACGACGGCCGGAGGAATAGGCATATTATAAGACCCGGTATTCGCCGAGCAACCATTGTACTCCGCCGAAGGGCCCTGTCAACCGAAAACCGGGACAGTCAGCAATTTCACATTTATGCCAAACCCTGGAAACCTGGGGAAGCCGGGCCAGACAGCCTATCCCCTTACTGAGCGGCCGCGCAAAATGGTGCGAAACCGCCTGGGTGGAAAAGGTGAAATTGCTGACTGTCCCGGTTTAGTACCATGAGGGGTATGAAGCTCTGGTTGCTCATCTCGTTGGGCGCCGCGCTCTCCTGGCCGCAACTACTCGACGATTACACCATCGAAAAGGTGGCTACGGGGTACCGATTTACCGAGGGGCCCGCCTGGTCGCGCGAAGGCTACATGGTGTTCAGCGACCTGCCCAGCCAGCGCATCTATAAGTGGACGCCCGGCAGTGCGCCCGAAATCCTCCGCGAGAGTTCCGGACGCGGCAACGGCAACGCGTTCGATTCCGCCGGCCGCCTCTACACCTGCGAAGGCGGCACACGGCGCGTGGTGCGCGCCGACAAACAGGGCCGCATCGAAGTGCTCGCCGATAGTTTCGAAGGCAAGAAACTGAATTCGCCCAACGACCTGGTCCTGCGTCACGACTCGCAGGTGTATTTCACGGACCCCGCCTACGGCAGTTCGGGCGACGCGCGCGAGTTGGACTTCTACGGCGTCTACCGCATCGCGCCTCGCAATAAGCTGGAAGCCATCGCCAGGTGGAAGACGCGGCCCAACGGCATCGCGCTTTCCCCGGATCAGAAGACCCTTTACGTGGCGAATTCCGACGAGCGCACCATCTCGGCGTGGAATCTCGACCGCGGCGGCGCCGCCTCCAACGAGCGCGTGGTAGTGCGCGCGATCGACGGCCCTCCCGACGGCATTAAGGTGGACAACCGGGGCAATCTTTGGGTGGCCTGCCGAACCGTGTCCGTGTATTCGCCGCGGGGCGCGCGCATCAGATTCTTCGAAGTGGGCGAGACGCCGGCCAATCTGGCTTTCGACGAGGGATTCGCCAACCTGTACGTCACCGCGCGCACGTCCGTCTATCGGATTGTGCTGTTCGCGAAGGGAGCCTCGGAGCATTAACCGCTCATCCGATTCCCGCCGTTACCCGGGGCGGCCCATCCTGGGCGTGGGCGCGCTGATATTAAGGCGCGGCCGTGTGCTGCTTGTCGAGCGCGGGCGAGAGCCGCTCAAGGGCTACTGGTCGTTACCCGGCGGCGTGCTTGAAACGGGCGAAACGCTCGAAGACGGTCTTCGCCGCGAGGTGCGCGAAGAGACCGGATTGGAAGTGAAGGTGTCGCGCCTGTTCGAAGTTTTCGAGCGCATTATGCCGGACGAAAAGGGCCGCAGCGAGTATCACTATGTTCTGCTCGACTATGTGTGCCGCGCCAGGGGCGGCGCGCTCGCCGCGGGCGACGACGTGAGCCGGGTCGAGTGGGTGGAAGAGCGCAACTTGGGAAAGTATCGCATCACGGAAGGGACCGAGGCCGTCATCCGGCGCGCCTTCCGCGCCACGAGGAAATCATGAGTCAGTGGAGTACCGCCCTGCTCGAATTCGACGCGCTGAAGCGCCTGGTGGAGCGTTACACGCCGAGCCCGCTGGGCCAGGCCGAAGCGCGCAAGATCGAGCCATCCACGGACCGGACCGCGCTGGAAAGCCGCCACGCCGAAGTGGCCGAGGCCATGGAATATCTCCGCGCGGCCGCCAGCCCCCAGCCGGCCTCGCGCACCGCCGTGGCGCGCCCGCGCTTCGCCGACATGCCGGATCCGGCCGAGTCCGTGCAAAAACTGCGCATCGAAGGCGCGGGACTGGAAGCCCAGGAAGTCCTGAAACTCATCGAACTGCTCGATCGCGCAAGCGACCTGCGCGCCATCCTTCTGGCCACGCGCGAACGCTTCCCGCTGCTCGGCGCGAAGGCGGACCAGTTGGGCGACTTCCGCGGCGTGGTGCGCGAGCTGGCCGGCAAACTCCTGCCCGACGGTTCGCTGGCCGATCACGCCAGCCTGGCGCTCGCGCGCCTGCGCCGCGACATCGAAAAGCAGAAGCAGCAAATTCACGCTTCGCTCGAACGCTTCCTGCGCGCGCATCACGAGGACGGCGTTCTGCGCGAGGATTTCGTCACCATCCGCAACGAGCGTTTCGTGGTGCCCATCGTGGCCGGCCAGCAGCGCAAAATCGACGGCGTCATCCACGGCTCCAGCGGCAGCGGCCACACCATGTTCGTCGAACCGCTCGACACCATTCAGTTGAACAACGAACTGGTGCGGCTGGACGAAGAAGAGATGCGCGAGGTGCACCGCATCCTGCGCGAAATGACGGAGCGGCTGCGCGCGCACGCGGCGCCCATCGCCCGCACGGTCGTGATGCTGGGCGAGCTTGAGCTGTTGTTCGGCGTAGCGCAGTTCGGCGTCGACTTCCGCTGCGTCGCCCCGCGCTTCAGCCCGCCGGATGCGCGCCGCTTGTCGCTCAGCGCCGCGCGCCATCCGTTGCTCGAAGACGTGCTGCGGCGCCGCCGGACGGCCGTGGTGCCCATCTCGCTCTCGCTGGACGAAGCGCACCGCACGCTGCTCATCAGCGGGCCCAATACGGGCGGCAAAGACGGTGACGCTCAAGACCGTGGGGCTGCTGGCGCTGATGGCCCAAAGCGGGCTTCCCGCTCCCTGCGAGCAAGCCGAGTTTCCGCTGTTCGACGAGGTGCTGGCCGACATCGGCGACAATCAATCCATTCAGGAAAGCCTCAGCACGTTTTCGGCGCACATCACGCGCGTGCGGGAAATGGTGGAGGCCGCCGGCGGCGCTTCGCTGGTGCTGCTGGACGAATTGGGACGCGCCACCGATCCCGAGGAAGGCGGCGCGCTGGGCGTCGCCATTCTCGAACGCTTCGCCCAACGGAGCGCCTTCACGCTGGCTTCCACGCACCTGGTCGCGCTGAAAGTTTACGGCGCCAACACGGAAGGCGTGGTGAACGGCGGCATGGGTTTCGACGAAACCAGCTTGCAGCCCACTTACATTCTGCGGTTGGGCGCGCCGGGCAAATCCGCCGGGCTGGACATCGCACGCCGCCTCGGCATGCCGGAGGAGTTGCTGGACCGCGCGCGCCGTGCCATGAAATCGAGCGATCGGGACATTGCCGCCTTCCTGGCGCAACTGCACGAACGCATCGGACAAACGCAGGCGCTCGAACGGGAACTCGACCAGGCGCGTGCCGCCCTGGCCGAGCGCGAGCGCGCGGTGGCCAAGGAGTGGGCCGCCAAGGAGACCGCCAAGCTCAAGGAACTCGACCGCCGCGCGGAGTTGGTGTTGCGAGCAGTTCGAAGAGCAGGCGCGCGAGGTGATCGAGGCCATTCACTCCGGCGCCGATCAGCGTAAGGCGGCCGACCGCGCCCAGCGCCGCGTCTCGCAAGCCAAGCGCGAATTGCGCGAGCAGATGGAGGTCAACACCATTTCGACGCTCGACGAAGCGCGCCATGGCGATCTGGAAACCGCCGCGTCTCGCGTGGTGGAAGGCGCGCGCGTGCGGCTGAAAGGCGTTCGCGAACCGGCGCGCGTCCGCCGTCTGCTGGGCAAGGATGGGATTGAAGTCGAGGCCGGGTTCCTGAAGCTTCAGGTGCCTCTCGACGACGTTCTCGAAGTGCTGCCGGACGCTCCCGAGCCGTCCAAGCTGCCGAAGAACGTCTCCTACCGCGCGAGCTCGGATCTCGTGATGCTCTCTCGCGAGATCAACGTCATCGGCAAGCGCGCCCAGGAAGCTGTCGAGGAAGTGGACAAGTTTCTCGACAGTGCCGTCATGGGATCGGTGTCGCACGTGCGCATCGTGCACGGACACGGCATGGGCGTGTTGAAGCGCGCCATCGCGGAGTTGCTCACCGCGCACCCGCACGTCGAAAAGTTCCACGAAGCGCCTCGAAACGAAGGCGGCGCGGGAGCCACCATCGTCGAATTAAAGGGCGGCTAGCGGTATCGGCACAATGCGCAAAATGGGGACTGGCTCGAATTTCGCCGCTTTTGCGAAACTTCGTGCCTGTACCCGATTTTGCCCACCGGGAATCTTACACTTCAGGATCTGTGCCGCACTACGCTAGCGCTTCCATCACCTGCGCCGCGTGTCCGGCGGCGCGCACGTTCGCGAAGATTTTGCGGATGTTGCCGTCAGGACCGATGAGAAACGTGCTGCGCACAATGCCCATGGACTTCTTGCCGTACAGGTTCTTTTCGCGCCAGACGCCGTAGGCCTGCGCCGCGGTCTTCCCGGTGTCTGAAAGCAGCGTGAACGGCAGCTCGTACTTGGCCTTGAACTTGGCTTGCTTCTCGACCGGGCAGGGCGACACACCCACGATCACGGCGCCGGCCGCGTCGAAACGCTGCTCCGAATCGCGGAACTCGCAGGCCTCGGTGGTGCACCCGGGCGTGTCCGCTTTCGGATAGAAGTAGAGCACTACGGTCTTGCCGCGGAGCGCGGAAAGCCGGAAAGGTTCACCGGTGTCCGTCAGGAGGCTGATATCGGGGGCGGGGCCGCCTTCCCGGATGGAAGCGACGGTAGGAGTGGGCATATTAATTTGATTATCGCGCCGCGCCGCGCGACCCGGAAATTGTAGACTGGTAGATATGAAGCTCGTCAGAATGATGGCAGTGGGTGCGTGTGCCGTGGCGCTGGCCGCAGTCATGTTCGCCGGGGCCAAGCCGGCGAAATCCAAAACGGGCGACGCGGCCAGGGGCAAAGAGGTTTTTGAACAATGCGCGCCTTGCCACAACGCCACCAGCATCGAGAAGAAGGTGGGCCCCGGACTCAAGGGATTGTTCCACCGCGCCAAGCTCAACAGCGGAAAACCCGTGACCGACGAAACCGTCCTGGCCCGCGTCAACACGGGCGGCGACGGCATGCCCCCGTACAAAGACATCCTCTCGGACAAGGAACGCGCCGACCTGCTGGCGTACCTGAAGACGCTCTGAGCCGCGGCTCGGGCCAAGTTGACGGCACCCGCGCCGGCACATTAAAGTAGTAGAAGCTGTTGTTCCTTCGGCACTAAGTCCCTATCGTCTAGCCCGGCCTAGGACATCGCCCTTTCACGGCGGTAACGGGGGTTCGAATCCCCCTGGGGACGCCAACTCATCGGCGTTCGCTTCCATATGCGTCTTCGCCTCCGGTCAAACCGTCGGGGAATAATGCGGTTTGCAGGCTGAGACGCTCTTTGTGCCCCGCTGAATACCAGACGGCCCCTGCGTTCTGTACAACCCATCGCGCAAATTCAAGGAGGCTTCTGAGTCATCCTTGGGCGAGAGAGTAGGTTACAACGTCGCACCCACGACACCAAGACGTGAGGACGTCAAGGTGTTTAGAAGCGGGTAGGGTCAGGCACCAGGGGCCTTGTTCTTCATCCACCGCGATCTCGTTCGCCACTACGCGAGTCGGCCTCCCTTCGCGCGGTTGCACTTCACACGAAGAAGCGGAGTGTTGCGGACGGTATTGCTGCCCCCCATTGAAAACGGGACGACGTGATCGAACTCTAAGCGTTCCACTGAGCCACACCTTACACAACGGCCTTGGTCCCTGCGCCACACCTCTCTCTGGACAGCGATAGGAATGGTACGGTTCGGGTCGTCTTCGACTGGAGGAATGCAATCTTCTGTAATGCTTGGTTTCCACACCCGCGCCCTACGCTGTACCTCGGCGATCTGTTCGGCGGTCATCATCTTGGCAATCTTCTCTCGCTCATCTGCGTATTTCCTTTTGGACTCGCCACTTGCGCGCGATGCCGCAATGTTTAGCCACATATGCGCTTCCGCATAGTCTTGGGGCACTCCTTCACCATTGATGTAACTGACGCCGAGGTTGAACTGAGCGGCAGCGTCTCCCTGGTCGGCAGCTTTGCGGTACCAGCGGACGGCCTCAGCGTTGTCCTGCGCCACCCCTTGGCCTTCGTCGTACATGACGCCCCGGATGAACTGAGCGTCAGCGTCTCCCTGGTCGGCGGCCTTGCGGAACCAGCGGATGGCCTCGGCGTGCTCCTGCGGTACCCCTTTGCTGCCGTTGTAGTACGTTAGCCCGACTTCGAACTGAGCGGCAGGGTACCCCTGGTCGGCGGCTTTGCGGTACCAGCGGACGGCCTCGGCGAAGTCCTGCGGCACACCTGCACCTTGGTCGTACGTGCCTCCTAGGAAGTACTGGGCGCAAGCGTTTCCCTGGTCGGCGGCCTTGCGGAACCAATGAGCGGCCACCGCGTCGTCCTGCGCCACCCCTTTGCCTAGGGAGTACATGAAGCCGAGGTTGAACTGAGCGGCAGCGTCTCCCTGGTCGGCGGCCTTGCGGAACCAATGAGCGGCCACCGCGTCGTCCTGCGCCACCCCTTTGCCTAGGGAGTACATTAGGCCAAGCTTGAGCTGATCGTCAATGCTGCCCTGTTCTGCGGCCATGCGGGTGTACTGTGTGCGTTCTTCTTGCGTTATCCCCTTGCCTTGGGAGTGCATCACGCCGAGGAGAAACTTAGCATTAGCGTGTCCCTGTTCGGCGGCCTTGCGGAACCAGAAGGCCGCCAAAACGTTGTCCACATTTATTCCCTCACCTTGGACGTACAGGAACCCGAGCTTGAACTGAGCTTCGGCGTTCCCCTGTCGTGCTTGTGCAAGCAAGCAATTCAGGTCAGTCTCCATTACTTCGTCGTTGCTCCTACTTTGGCAAGATATGGCATCACAATTTGTTCTTGGGTAAAGGTACAAACTGTACGAAAGAGCAAGCAGCTTTTGACCTTACCGCACATGTGCACACGGGCTTGGTATAGGAGGCAGAAAACTTGTGAGCACCCCACGCCATTGCCAGGTCTCGTTTTGCGCCCCACCATGACCCGCATGGTCCCAACTAGTATAGGACCCATAACTCGCAGAATCAATAGGAATTCTACGACCGCCCGCATCGACGCAGGAATGACGCCACCTGCAGGTCACTGACTGGAAAGGGCCCCTCTGCCTTGGCTCCATCGACAGGTCGAAGCCATAGAATCAGCAACTTCTCTAATTCTTCAGAATTGGAGCCAAACCGCTCCCGGTCCAGATCCTCACGCCCGCAACGCATAGATGAAGGCTGCCACTGGAGCGGATCGGTCCTGCCCAGCACTGCACTGGATCAGCACGGGCTTGGGCAACGAATCATAGCTTGCCAACGCTTCGGGGCGGATGCGGAGCAACGTTGCCCTCCGCTCCTCCGCGCTTGATCCCTTGTGGGCGGGGTCCTCATAGCGATGGTGCGCGACTGTGAAACCTTGCATCCGCAAGTACTCGATGAGATTTGCCGCTCCGAGGTCAAGGCCAGCATAGCAATCCAGGTCTCCGTCGTGCATGAGCGAGAGAATACTTTTAATCCCTTCCGCACGCACGCGCTCCGTCCACTCGCCGATGAGGACAATCGTATCGGCAGGCAGTCTCACTCGGCTTCCGGCATAACGCGGATGGTAGCGCAGCGGTCGGTGCGCGCAGCCAAGAGCGCCGGGAATGACCCAATGGACTAGATCCAAGTCGTCTCCCTCGGCGATCCTATCTCCCAGACGCTTCATGGCGTCTCGGATTTCAACTCGCTTAATCTCCACCATGTGCTCATCGACCTTATCTCTCATAGGCTCTTGTCCGGCATTATAGCTCTCCGACGCGACTGAATCTCATTGGTGGCGTTTCTTGTTTTCGAGATAGCTTTCCCAGACGGCTGGCAGTCGAAGCCAATACCACCCCCCGTCGAACCGCAAGGTCAGCGGCACGACAGGCAGGGAAGCGCTGAAGGGGTCTCGGCCAAGCGTGGCGGTGGCCATGCCGAACATGCAAAATATGTATTTGAACACCATATGGACTGTATGTCATAATGTAGGGGTGAGTTGGATCGTTGAGATTGGCGACGAGTTTGAGCCGGAGTTCGACGATCTGCACGAAGACGTGCGGACGGAGATCTTGGCGTTGACGCGCCTCCTCCAGCAATTCGGGCCGCGATTGGGGCGGCCTCGCGTTGACACGCTGAACGACTCACGCCACGCGAATATGAAGGAACTGCGGCTCAGCGCGGCTGACGGCGAGTGGAGAGTCGCTTTTGCCTTCGACACGAAGCGGAAGGCGATCCTGCTCGTTGCGGGGGCTAAATCAGGCGTCAGCCAAAAGCGGTTCTACCGCGAGCTGATCCGCAAGGCGGATGACCGGTTTGACGCGCATCTGGCCCGGCTGAACAAGGGAAGGAAGTAAACATGGCTACGAACGTAGACGACAAAATCCAGAAGCTGAGGCCGGCCCAACGCAAGAAGGTCGAAGCCCGCGCCGCCGAGTTGATCGCCGAGGAGATGACCTTGCGCGAACTGCGGCACGCACGCAAGCTCACGCAGGTCAGGATGGCCAAGAAGCTCGGGATCACCCAGGACAGTGTTTCGCGCCTCGAAAAGCGGAGCGATCTCTTGCTGTCCACGCTTCGGAAGACCGTCGAAGCCATGGGCGGGAACCTGTCCCTTGTGGCCGAATTCCCCGACCGTGAGCCGGTTGTTCTGTCCGGCATTGCCGAAGATGCTCTGAGGCCGAAGCCCACAGGCCGAAGACACGCGCTCGCTTAAAGCCGCACGGGGATTACGGCGGGACCGGCTTTCTCGCGCCTCCGCAATGCGGACGTCGTGCCTTTCACTGTCGATTGGGCTCAGGTTCGGTCATTGAGCGACTGGGGTCGAGGCTGAAAGTCCAACGTCCGGATCCGTCACGCATAGCCTACGCGCAGTGCTTCTCGAAGCGTTTCGATCCGTTTCAGCCACCCAATGAGCTGGTTCCAACTAGCGATGGTTAGGGACGCCATTTCCCTTCTTCTGCACGGTCCTTCGTGGGGCGCACGCGCACCCTGCTTGGCGTTACAGAACCCAGCCCAAACGCTCAGAAAACGGGCCGGTGAGTCAGCATCCGCCGGTACCGCACGCCGCGAGCATAGCGACTCCCACCGAAACGACGACCACCCCGACTACGATAGCCGCCATTACCGCCGGGTGGAAGCCTTTCCTTTCGATGCTTGCCATCTCCGAATACAGCGATGGTGCGCGTCTGTTCCTTGGTTACCAAGGTAAGCCCTCGGTCGTCGCTGGAGCTGATATAGCCCTTGAGAGCGTGTCCAACTTTCATCCTTACCTTGACTTGTGCCTTCTCTCCAGTTCCCACTTTCGACACAGTCTGCTTTATCTGTTTTAGGGTCTGCCCAGGCGCTTCAGCTGCGAGCGAGGGGGCCAGGAGCGACAAGATTAGGACCAACGAGATAGTCTCGCGGACCCACTTTGACGAATAGGCAAGTTGAATCATCTTCTTCACCTCTTGCGGCCGGGTTCCAGTACCCGCCAGCATTTTGGGAGGAAATGCCCGAAGGTGTCAGCATATGGCCTCCCACACCCTTCCTGTTACAGGGTGTGGCATAGGCAAATTTGAACCACGACCAGGATTTCCGTGATGGCTTCCTGGCCAGCGTCGATTGTACACCCAGCCGCCTCCGTTGGGGCTGTTTTTTGACCCTTCCCATACCAGACGACTCTGGCGCGCTTCTCCCGGCCAGATCGACTCTAAGGCCGCAAGTCAGCCTCTTCTCCGACGACATCCCGAAGCGTCCCGATCCTTTTCAACCACTCTATGAGCGGGCTCCAACTCGCGACGGTTAGGGACGCCACACCTCTCCGGTGTTCCAAAAACGCCGCTCACGTGGCGTTTACTGGTCTATTTTGCATCTGGCGCTTATACAGTTCGCGTCGTTTCGTGAAACACGAGACGAAGACATGAGTTTTCCCTATACATGCGGAAGCGCTTCAGGGCTCCCCTGGAGGTTGAACGTATAATCGATGGTGACAAGTGAGCTGAAAAAGAGCGTTGTGATGTATTATTCCCGGCGAAAGGGTCCCCATGCGGCCGCAGTGCGCTGCGATACGATCATCGCGGTCCTGATACTTTGGTTGCTGCTGCCGGTTTCCGCCTCTCCCGCAGGCGAACCGGCATCCGGAGAGATGGTCACGGACCGGCCGGACTTCACCGAATCTACCGAGGTTGTCGGCCCATGGATGCTGCAGATCGAAGGAGGCTTTACCCTAGCGAGGGACAGCACCGGCGGGACGCCGAGCCGTTCTGTGGGAGGCCCTTACCCTTTGCTGCGGTTGGGACTTTCTCGCCGATTGGAGCTTCGGCTTGAGACGGATGGCTTTCTGCGAGAATCCAACCTGGACTCGGCACGAACGCGCCGCGCATCAGGGCTGTCGGATCTTGCTGTTGGAGCGAAATTGAAGCTGGCTGAGGAGGGTAGAGTTCGCCCCGGGTTCTCCATTATTCCCTCGCTCTCTCTGCCGACAGGCAATCGCCGACTGACCAGTTCCGGCTATGACCCGGCGATCAATTTCGCCTGGAGTAAGGGTCTGTCACTGGGCTTCGATTCCGGAGGCAATGTGAAATTCACGTCGGTCACCAGCGATGGGCGACGCTTTCTTCAGCGCGCGCTGAGTATCTCATTCGGGCACAAACTGCTAGCGCGGACCGCGGGTTTCTGGGAGGTCTACCAGATCAGTCCGCGAGAAAGAGGTATACCCGGCTTGTGGATCTTCGACACGGGTCTGACTCACGCGTTAGGGCGCAACACACAAATTGATCTCTCGGTAGGCCGCAGCTTGCGCCCGACCACCCCTACGTGGTTCGTCAGCATGGGCTTGGCGTTCCGAGTCCCCTTGCGGTCGCAGAAGAGGCATGATTCTGAGGCCCGGCCTTGATCCCCGCGCACTCACTGGATCGGCGGCCGTTCAGGTTTGATGCTGATCCGCGCGCGGCAGTGTCCGACTGTGCCCTTGCCACTCTCACGACCCACGACCCGCCGTGCCTACTGTCAAATTTCACGTGTTCCGCGTGCACGCGCGCGCTCGTTTCCTCCCTTTGCTGGTTCGCTCCGTTTCGTGAAACACGGGACGAAGTCCAGACATTCTCGCCTTGAGAAAGGGGCCAGCCCTCGCTCCCGAATCTGTAACTGCGGTTCACCTATCCCGCTGGCACCGTCAGCGCCGCGATCCGGCGCGCCATGTTCCCGAACAGTCGCCTCCTCAGGTGGCTCCCCGCCCGCCTCAACCGGTGGTAACGGGCATGCTTCACCAACCGCCCTCCCAGGTTTTCACGAGCCGCCGCGGGTTTCCCAGGTGCTAGGTGGGCCCGTCTCGCTCCCGCGCTACTGCAGCAGCGCGTTGATCTCCTTGATGGCCTTGGGATCGAATTTCATCTTGCGGTCGTAGGTCATCAGGCCGTTGATCTCCTGCTCGACGTCGGTGAGTTGCGTGTAGCAGACGCCGGCGAACGTGGGCAGCTTGGCGATGCCTTCATAAATACCGCGCAGCCGCGCCAGAGCATCGGCCGAGCTCTTTTCGACCCCCGCGTAGCCCCAGGCTTTTTCGGGCACCTGGTGGCCTTCCGGAATGTACGCGATGCCGCCGAATTCCGATAAGTACACCGGCGAGCCGTTGTACTTGTAGCCGGGGATGAGCAATTGGCGGCGATTGGCCGGCGTCGGGACATTCCGCCGGGTCCAGCCGCGATAAAGATCCACCAGCAGATCGCCGGTCCGCGCATAATCGTGGATGGCGAACAGGTCGGTCATGTTGGTGTGCTCCCAGCCCTCGTTGTCGATCACCAGGCGCGTCGCGTCCAGCGATTTGGTCAGCGTGTAGAGCGACTTCAGGTGGTTCTGCTGCTGGCGGTCCCGCAGATTGGGCACGCCCCAGCTTTCGTTGATGGGAGCCCATATGATGACGGACGGGTGATTGTAGTCGCGTTCCACCACCTCCATCCACTCGCGCGTGAAGCGTGCGGCGTATTCCTCGTCGAAAAGGTACGCGTTGGCCATCTCGCCGGAAATCAGGAACCCCATCTTGTCGGCCCAATACAGGAACCGCGGGTCTTCCAGCTTCTGATGCTTGCGCACGCCGTTGAAGCCCATCTCCTTGGTCATGCGGATGTCGTATTGGATGGCCTCGTCGGAGGGCGGCGTCAGGTTCGATCTCGCGGCCAGTAGCCCTGGTCGAGCAGGAATCTTCAGGTAGATGCGGGCGCCGTTGATGGACACGCGGCCTTCGGCGATGCCTACCGAACGGAATCCGAAGTAAGACTTCACGCGGTCCAGAACCACCTCGCCGCGGCACAACTCGAAGGTGACCTCGTAGAGGTTCGGGGAGTTCAGCGACCACAGCGCCGGCTGCAGCACGGGCTGCTCCGGCCACGGCGCGCGTGCCGTCGTTCACCGCCGCGCCGCTCGCCAAAAGCTTGCCATCGCGGCTGATGCGCGCGCGGAATTCGAGGCCCGGCTCGGGTCTCGACGATGCGCGCGTCGAAGCGCACGCTGCCGTCGCTCGAAGGCGTGATGCGGACTTGCTCGAGATAGCTTGTGCCGGTGGCTTCCAGCCACACCGTCTGCCAGATGCCCGAGGTGCGCTTGTAGAAGATGCCGCGCGACTTGGACTTCCCAATATTGCTTGCCGCGCGGGATGAAGCGGTCCGTGGGCGGATCTTCCGCGCGCACCGTGATCACGTTCGCGCCCGGCTTGAGCAGGGCCGTGATATCGAACTGGAACGGCACGCTGCCGCCTTCATGCGCACCGGCCAGCGCCCCGTTTACCCACACCATGGCGCGATAGTCCACGGCGCCGAAATGCAAGAGCACGCGTTTGCCCGCCCACTCCGCGGGTAGCGTGACCGGGCGCCGGTACCAGATCCAGGGGTGGAATGCCGGATCATTGATGCCGCTGGCCGGGCTCTCGAAGCAGAACGGGACCACGATGCTGCGTGCGAACGCCTTGGCGCCCGAGGCCCAGTGCGCGTCCAGGCCGGCGTTCCGATCGTCGAACTCGAATTCCCAGCGTCCGTTCAGGTTCAGCCATTGCTCGCGCTCGAATTGAGGCTGGGGAAACTCGGGGCGGGGGATATCGGCGGCGGCCGATGCCAACGCTGCCGCGAGAAGTAGAAAAACGGATCTCATGCGGACAGCTTACGGCATTTCGACACCTCGCGCCAAGGCGCCAAGACGCTCTACACGCGCCGCGGTAAGTAAGTGCGCGGGATGATCACTTGTGGCAGGTGCCACCATGCCCGCCTTCACAAACAGTGGCGGCACGAGCACCGGGATCATTTTGCCCTGGACTACCTGCCGCCCTATCGTACAGATCTGAATCTCATTGGAAGAGTGTGGGAGCCCGCACCCCGCCAGTGTTTGCACCATGGGTACTTCCCCAATCTGGACGAGGCGGTCCTGCGTCGCCTATGCGCAATTATTTAATCCGTGGCGTATAGATTGTCATCCCGGGCGGCGTAATTGCCACTCGTGAGCGCGCGTCACTTGGGCTTGACAATTTCACCGTAGAGCTCCGGGCGGCGGTCCTTGATGTGATGTTTGTCCGTAACGCGCGTCAAGTCCACGTCGCAGACCAACATACCGGGCACGTTACTTTGCAGGCGCGCGGCGATGCCACCCTTGGGGTCGGCGACGAAGGCCACTTGCGGGTGCGCAAAGGCCAGGTAGTTCTCATTCTCGTAAGCGCGCGTGCGCATCCACCATTCGTTATCGAGGCCCCACATGCCGTAGGACGGAATCAGTACGATACGCGCACCCTTTAATCGCAACACGCGAGCGGTCTCGGGCCAGCGGCGGTCGGCGCAAATCAGGATGCCGACCTTGCCCCAGGGCGTATCAAACACCGGCAGGTCGTCGCCGGGCGCGTAACGCAGGTCGTGATTCTGCAGGTGCGTTTTCGAGTAGCGTCCCGCGATGTTGCCCGCGCGGTCGACTATCAGCGCGGTGTTGTAGAACTTGCCGCCACGGTTTTCGGTGAGGCCGAAGACGATATACATCTTGTAACGCGCGGCCAGCTCGCGCAGCCGCTTGATATAGACGCTGGTGGAAGCGTCCTGCGCGATCGCCGCGAAGCGTTCCGGCGTCCAGTCCTTGGCGGGGGTGACGTAGCCATCCAGGAAGCACTCGGGAGTGACCACCAGTTGGATACCGTCCGAGGCGTGGGCGGCGAGGGTCTGCTCGAAGGTGCGCCAGTTGGCTTCCAGATCCCATTTCACCGGCATGGCGGTGAACAAGCCCAGGCGGAGAACATCCGCCCCGGCAGCCAGCGCCACCGTGGCTAACAAGAGCAAGGCGAGTGCGCGTTTCATAAGATGCTCGGCAGTTGGACTAACACTCTAGGTATATCACGCGCGGCCTTACTGCTTGGCCAACTGTTGCGCGGCAATGAGGAGCGGGTCCCAGACGGGGGCGTAGGGCGGCGCGTAGGCCAGGTCGAGCTGCTCGAACTCGTCGAGGCGCATGCGCTGGGCCAGCGCCGTGGCCAGGACGTTGATGCGGCCGGCGGCGGAGTCCGAGCCCACCACGGCTCCCCCGAGCAAGCGCCGCGAGGAGCGGTCCGCCACCAGTTCCACGCTGACCGGTGCGCCCCAGAAGTAGCCCGGGCGATCCCGGCTCTGGATGCGCGCCACGATGGGATCGAAGCCTTCGCGGCGCGCGCGCGGGGCCGCAAGTCCCGTGGAGGCGAAGGCCACGCCGCACACGCGTACAATGGACGTTCCCACGATGCCCGGGAAGCGTTCGCGCGCGCCGGCCACGCTAGCGCCGGCCACGCGTCCCATCTTGTTCGCGGTGGTGCCGAGCGGCAGCCAAACCGGACGGCCCGTGACCAGGTGGGTGGTCTCGGCGCAGTCGCCCGCCGCGTACACGCCGGAGAGATTCGTCTCCATCCGTTCGGAAACGCGGATGGCGCCCGTCACCCCGATCTCAACGCCCGCCTCGGCGGCCATCTCGACGTTAGGCTTCAGACCGGCGGCGAGTACCACCAACTGGCAGGCCACCTCCCCCACGCGGTCCGGCTCGATGGCACCGACGGGAGCGTTCAGCCGCAGTCCGATGTGGAAGCGTTCCAGGCAATCGGCCACCCGGCGTGTAAACTCGGGGTCCTGCCGCGCAAGCGCATCGCTGGAAGCCTCGAACACGGTAACGCCCAGGCCGCGGGCGCGCAGCGCGCCGGCGATCTCCAGGCCGATGTAACCCGCGCCGACCACCACGGCGTGCCGCGGCCGTTCCCGCGCGAGGAAGGCCTTCAGGCGCCGCGCGTCGTCCAGCGTGTGCAAAGTGAACACGTGCGGGAGGTCCACGCCGCGAATGGCGCTGGTCGCGGGACGCGCGCCGGTCGCGATCACCAAACGGTCGTAGTGCAGGCGCTCGCCACCATCCAGCACTACCTCGCGCCGCGAATGCTGTATGGCCGAGACCCGCGCCCGGGTGCGCACCTGCAGGTTGCGTTCCTTCTGGAACCGTTCGGGAGTGTAGAGAATCAGATCCTCCACCGCGCCGACCTGGCCCTCGATGTAATAAGGTAACCCGCAGGCGCCATAGGATATCGCGTCACCCTTTTCAAGAACCACGATTTCGAGCGACTGGTCCAGGCGCCGGGCGCGCGCCGCCGCGCTCAAACCCGCCGCTACTCCGCCGATGACGACCAGCCGCATGAAGTTCTCAGTCCCGCTTCTGCTCGCGCACGAAGCTGAGAATATCGAAGTGCTTGATCTCGCGGTTCGGAAAGAAGCTATTGACGGCGTGCTGCTCCTCATCAAACAACTCGAACACCGTGGTCAGCTTGGTGAGCACCAGCAGTTCGACGTTGCGGCGGTTCAAGTTCAGCAACCGCAAGTTTCCGCCCGCTTTGCGCAGGGTGGTGTAGGCCACCACCAGGCTGCCCAGTCCGGTGCTGTCGATATAGTCCACCTCGGCCAGGTTGAGAACCACGTTGGGCTTGCCGGCGGCGGCCAACTCTCGCAAGTAATCGCGCAGCGCGGTGGCGGAGGCGCCCACCGTGAGGCGGCCCTTTATGTCGAGGACGACAACTCCTTCTCTTTCGCGTTGCGCGATCTCCAGGGTCATGGCGTCAAACATCTATTCTAGGCGTTCGGCGCCCCCGCCGGGAAGCGTACCGTGAAGCGGCTGCCTTGGCCGGGCTCGCTCACCACGTCCACCGTGCCGCCGTGCGCCTTCGCAATCCAGGCGACGAAGCTCAAGCCGAGGCCAATGCCGTGCTCGGGACCGTCTTCCGGGGACGGCGCGCGATAGAAGCGATCGAAGATATGCGGCAGATGCTCGCGGGCGATGCCGCAACCGGTGTCCTCCACCGTCAGTTCGACCTGGTCGCCGCGCCGCGCCAGCCGCACGCGCACCTGGCCGCCAGCCGGCGTGTATTGCACGGCATTCGAGAGCAGGTTCGAAACCAACCGCTCGATCTGTACGCGGTCCACCACGGCCGCGCATTCGCCGGGCAGTTCCACGGTCAGGTCGAGTTGCCCGCCTTCGGCCGGAATTTGGAACTGCTCGACGATGTCGCGCACCAATGCGGCCAGATCCAGCGGCTCTTTGTGCAAGGCCAGGTGTCCGCTCTCGGCCCGCGAGAGCAACAGCAAAGCGCGCACGATGTGCGACAGCCTCTCGACATCCTCCATGGCGTTGACGATCGCCTCGCGGTATTGCTCCTGGCTGCGCGCGGTAAACAGAGCCACTTCCAGTTGCCCGCGGATGGCCGTGATGGGCGTGCGCAACTCGTGCGAGACGTCGCTCGAAAACCGGCGCATCTGCTCGAAGGAATTTTCCAGACGCGCCATCATGTGGTTGAGGGCTCCGATGAGCTCGTCAAGCTCGTCGCCGGCGCCGCGCGCCGCGATGCGCAGGCTCAAGTTCTCGCCCGAGATGCGGCGCGCGGCGCGCGAAACGTCGTCCACCGGCCGCAGCGCGCGCCCCGCCAGCACCCACCCCAGCAGGCCGCTGCTCAGGATCATCACCGGCATGAGGGCGAAGTAACGCAGCGTGAAGCGTTCGAGTACGTGTCGGCTCTCGATCAGCGGCCGCCCGACGGCCACGTAGTAGCCGTGCTGCTCGTCCTTCAAAACCCCGGCGCGGATCATGTAAGGCAGGCCTTGCGCGCTCGTTCGCATGCGGAACACGGGCTTGCGCGATCGGAAAGCTTCGCGGATTTCCTCCGGAGAGTCTATGCCGATGACCTCATAGGCGCCCGAAACTTCCAGTACTTTGCCGCTCGCATCCGCCACCAGGAGCACGCGGCGCAAGCGGTCCACGATGGCCTTCTCCTCCGGATCCTCTTCGTCATAGAACCACAGCGGATGGTCGGCCACGACACGCAGATAGCCATTCACCGCGCCCCACTCCTCTTCCAGCATTTCGCGGGTCTGGCGGTCCAGGATCGAACTCAACGTATGGTGAAAGAAGAAGCCCAGGGCACACAGCAGGACGGTGAAGAATACCACGTAGCTGAGGGTCAGGCGGAAGCGCAGCCCTCGCGTGAATCGCGCCAGAGCCGTGCGGCCAGACATGCGCTTCTACTTCTCGGGGCCCGGGGCCGCCGCTTCGGGTGCGTCGATCATGTAGCCGATGCCGCGTACGGTCTGAATCAGCTTGCGCGGGGAACGCTCGTCGATCTTGCTGCGCAGGTGCCGGATGTAGACGTCGACGATGTTGGTCAGACCATCGTAGTCCATGTCCCAAACATGCTCGACAATCATGGTGCGGCTCAGGGGCCGCCCCTTGTTGCGCATGAGGTATTCCAGGATGCCGAATTCCTTGGGGGCCAGTTCGATAGGTTCGCCCGCCCGCGCGACTTTGCGGCGGATGCAGTCGAGCACGAGGTCGCCCACCTGCAGTTTCTCGGGGACCGGCTGGCCGCGGCGCAGCAAGGCGCGCACGCGCGCCAGGAGTTCGACGAAAGCGAACGGCTTCACCAGGTAGTCGTCGGCGCCCGATTCGAGGCCCTTGACGCGATCGTCCAAGGCGCCGCGAGCGCTGAGGATCAGCACCGGGGGGCTGACTTTGCGGCCACGGATGTGTGCCAGCACTTCCAGGCCGTCCATGTCCGGCAACATCAGGTCGAGGATCAGCAAATCGTAGTCGATGGTATGCACGGCGGCCAGCGCCTCGTGCCCCGTACCCACCCTGTCGACGGCATAACCGGCGCTGGCCAGCCCGCGATCGAGAAAGTCGGCAATCCGCTTTTCGTCTTCGATCACTAGAATGCGCATTTACTTGCAAATGTAGCAGTTTGGACGGCTCCGCAGACGCCGTCCTTCCAAATTTCGCGTTTAGCAACCATAGGAGCAACCGGAATGGACGGAAGCAGGAATGATCAGCTATCCCTCAACCCGGAAGCTTCGTGCAGGGCCGCGTGGACGTTCACGGTCGCACGCTGCGTCAGGGACCGGCACGGACCGCCGCTCGACCGGATTCCACCACTCCCGCCTGTTCAACCGCAACGTCAGCCCATCCCACCCGGACGGCGCACCGCCATGCCACGGCTGCTCGATCTTTGCCGTGGGGTTCCGCGGGCGGCGTCCCATGCCGGCTTCAGTCCCGCGCGAATCCGGACCTGCGCCTCCGTGGCGCGCCGCCTCACCCCCGCGTCCACTACACTCGATCGGGTGCAGGGACCGCGAACCCGTCGCGGTACGTATCGAGGAGCAGGGCGTTGGCTTGCTCGTCGCCGACAAAGCGTTCGGCTTCCGGATCAAACTGCAGCACACTGCCGCGGCGGAAAGCGACGTTGGCCAGGTGGGCTAAGCCGGAAGAATAGTGCGCTGTCTCGACGGGACCGTTCTGGTCTTCCACCTTGCGGCTGCGCACCGCCTTGATGAAGTTCTCGAAGTGCTTGGTGGGCGCCGAACCGGTAGGGCCGGGCGTGCGCTTGGGGCCCAGAAACACGGAGTATTTCGTGTAACCGCTGACGGCCATGTAGCCTTCCGAGCCGTAGAACAGGTTGCCGTTAGTGGTCTGCTCGGCTTCGGTGTTGGTGCACCAGAACCGCACCGCGATCTCGGCGTACTTCTTCTCCCTTTCGAATTCGCACAGCGCCGTGAGCACCTCGGGCGTTTCGCGCCGGTCGTGCCACAGGTACTTGCCGCCCATGGCCGCCACCTTGGTCGGGAACTTCACGCCCAGCCCCCACTGCAGCATGTCGAGTTCGTGCACACCCTGGTTGCCGATCTCGCCGTTACCGAAGTCCCAGGTCCAGTGCCAGTTGTAGTGGACGTGGTTTTTCGAATAGGGGCGCCACTTGCCGGGGCCCACCCACAGGTTGTAGTCGAGCGTCTGGGGTGGATCTTCGTTGGGGAAGTTCTGGAGCTTGGGGCGCCACTTGAATATGGTGGCCCGGGCCATGTAGACGTCGCCGATGACGCCTTCCCGCAGCTTCTGGACCGCTTCCTGAATGGCCTCCGAACTGCGCAATTGCACGCCGTGCTGCACGATGCGCTTGTACTTGTGCGCCGCCGCGATCAGGCTGCGGCCTTGGGCCATCGAGTGGGTGCCCGGTTTCTCGACGTAGACGTCCTTGCCCGCCTGGCAGGCCCAAATAGCGGCCAGCGCGTGCCAGTGGTTGGGCGTGGCGATGCTGACGACGTCGATGTCTTTGTCCTCGAACACCCTCCGCATGTCCTGCACAACCTTCACGGGGTGGCCGTACTTGGCCTCGAATTCCTTGGCGCGGAGATTGGCTACCTCAAGATCGGGGTCTACGAACGTCGTAACTTGCACGTTTTCGAGCGGCTCGAAGCCGTTGAAGTGGGCCTTGCCGCGGCCGTGCACGCCCAACACGGCAACGCGGATGGTGTCGTTGGCGCCGAACGCGCGGTTGGCCGCCATCGTCATAGGGGCGGCCGCCGAGGCCGCCAGAAACTGTCTTCTGTCCATTGAGTCCTCTCCAATTCCTCAGGGCCGATTCTACACCCACCGGGCACGAAAATGGGGCCGGAAGGCTGCGCAATAATCGATGTTGTATGGCTGGCGCGTGCGCGCGACTCAGTAAGTGCCTCCGCTTCAACGTGAAATCTCCCAGCCGTGACGGCCAGGAATCGGGTTTCGCGAATATTTCACCGCTGCCTGTGGCATTCGGGCATCCCGTTGTGGGGCGAACGCCCGAGAACGCCTTAGTTCCCGGATGGGGAATCTAAGTAATCTGCGCCGCGGAAAGCAGGGCCATTCCGCCAATGTTCCAAGCCTAACCTGCCGATAACTACTGGAGAGAGGAGTTCGTATGCTCCGTGGCGCTATTATCGCCCCCCATGCCGATCTCGCCGAACTGCTGACCGCCAGACTGAAGGAAGTCGGCGGCGTGGACGTGGTTCGCTGCCTGGACCATTATCCAGACGAGACCGAGTTGCCTCGATTCCTGCGCGGATCGGCGCCTCAAGTTGTGTTTCTCAGCGTGGAGAACATGGCGGTGGCCGTAAAGGTGGCCACGGCCATTGAAACCTTCGATTCCGGCACGCAAGTGATCGCCATCCACGGCCAGGTTGATTCCCAGTTGCTGCTCGAAGTGATGCGGACGGGTATCCGCGAGTTCCTGGCGGCCCCCTTCGATCGCCAACCCGTCTACGATGCGCTGCGCCGAGTCGCCGAAACGCTCGATAAGCTTCCGCCGGTGGAGACCAGCGATCGGCTCTACGCGTTCCTGCCTTCCAAGCAGGGCGTCGGCGCCACCACGCTGGCAGTGAACTTCGCCGGAGCGCTCGTCCGGCGGCCGGACTACAACGCCCTGCTGGCGGATTTCGATCTGAACTCGGGTCTGGTGGGTTTCATGCTCAAGCTGGATCGGGGTTATTCGATGGTCGACGCGGCGGAGAATTGCTCCCGCATGGACGAGACTTTGTGGCCGCAGATGGTATCCAGCCTGGGCCGCCTGGACGTCCTGCAAGCCGGCCACATGAATCCCAGCTTTCGGATTGAGCCGCCGCAGGTGCGGCGCGTGCTGGACTATGCGCGACGAAACTACAAGGCCATTTGCGCGGACCTCAGCGGGAACATGGAGCGCTATGCGGTCGAAGTTCTGCACGAGGCCACGCGCATCTTCCTGGTCTGCACGCCGGAGATTCCGTCGCTGCATCTGGCGCGCGAAAAACTGAACTTCCTGCGCGGACTGGATCTCGACAGCCACATCGATGTGCTGGTGAATCGCGTGCAAAAGCGCGGCTCCATTCCAATCGCCGAGATCGAACGGCTGTTGGGACGTAAAGTTCTGGTGTCCTTCCCGAACGACTACACCGGCGTGCATCGCGCGCTGACTGCGGGAACCTTCGTGCCGTCCAACAGCGAACTCGGGAAAGCGTTCGATGCCCTGGTCAAGGCCGTTCTCGACGGCGGCCCGCAAAAGAACTCTCCGCAGCGCCGCTTCGTGGAATACTTCTCCCTTCTTCCGGCGAGTCATTTGATGCAACAGGAAAGCAAGTAACCGGCTACTTCATCCGGTGCGTGGGGCGCGGGAATCCCGGATGGAAGAACTCCGTGGTAAGCTCCAGGCAGCGCGCCCGCGTTTTTGCCTGCGCCTGTTCCAGAGCCGCTCTGGCCAATTCGCCCAGCAGCGCGGCGTCGGCCTGAACTCGCGCGTTCACCACCACGGTCGCTTCCACGCCGAACAAGGGCGGCACTTCGTCGCGCCACCCCTCCCCGTCGAGCGTCGTGGAGCTGATCTTGACTTCTTCGCCGCCGCAGCGGATCAGGAACTTCACGTGGCCAATGGGGAGCCGCCGTTCGCGAATCCCATCGAGAAGGCCGCCCATCAGCGCCACTACGGCTTCACGCAAGCGGCCTCGCGGGGCCGCCAGACGGATCTTCTGATCCAGCCAGGCAAGCTGGGCTTCGCCCGCGCCGTAGCGCTCATAGTCGATCTGGATGGCGCCGGACGGCGCAACGTCCGCGCTGGATTCGAGCCAGCTTAGCCAGGCGTCCACGGATGAGCCGTCTAGAGAATTCTGCAGCCGGACGATCTTCGTAGGAAACCGCTCGCGCGCCATTTGCTCGACGCGCTGGGCTTCGTAGGGACTCAGCAGGTCGGCCTTGTTCAGAATCAGCAGGCCGGCTTCCTCGATCTGCTTGTCGAAGATATAGACCACGTTTTCGCTGAACGGCAAGGGCTGGCCGTCCAGGCGCCGCTTGAGCAGACGAACATCGGTGAATACCGAAAACGTGGTGCGCTCGGTGGGAATGCGCTTCAAGTCGGCCAGCGGCTTGATCACGGTGGCGACCAGGTCCGCGCAAGAGCCCACCGATTCGGCGAAGATCGAATGCGGCATCGCGGTGCGCTCCAGCTCGTCCAGACGCGCTTCCAGATCGTCGTAGTGGCAGCAGAAGCAGCCGCCGGTAACTTCCACGGTGGGCACGCGCGCTCCGGCGACGAACGCCGTATCGACGAGGTAGCGCCCCTGATCGTTGGTTACCACGCCCACGCGGGAGCCGCGCGCTATCAACCGCTTCACGGCGCCGATGATGGCCGTGGTCTTCCCGCTGCCCAGAAACCCACCGACCAGATGCAACTTCATCACGCACCCCGCCCATCTTGCCAGACGAGCCGCAAAATTCCCGTTCCCCACCGTGCGCAACTGCCCTCCACCCCGATCACCAATGGCGTTCCCCTCATGCGAGTGCTATTCCATCCACTCGGGATGGTGTGCGGTGCCGTCGAAACTGTCGGTGGTCTTGAATTGTTCGAAACTACCGTCCAGGGCGGCATCGCGCGTGCGGGCCACCAGGGCCGCGCGACCGGCGGCGGTGAGCGGGCGGAAAGCGCGCACGGCCTCGAGCGCCTGGTCCAGCCGCTCCGGGCTGTCGCAGCCGGTAATCACCACCGAGGTGGGCAGGCTGAGCGCGTAGTGCAGGCATTCGGCGGCGGTGGCGATGTGGCTCCGCGGGATGGCTCCGCTGGCCAGCGGCTTCATCCCCAGCACGGCGATACCCTGCTCCACCAGTTTCGGCACCACCTGCCGGGCGAAGCTGCGGAAGCTGGCATCCAGGATATTCAGAGGCATTTGAGCGGCATCGAAGTGAAACTTGTTCTGCGCGGCCAGCTCCAGCATGCGCAGGTGCACGGCGGGGTCCTTGTGGCCGGTGAAACCGATGTAGCGGATCTTGCCCGCCTGGCGAGCTTCCAGCAGCGCTTCGAGCGGACCGTGGGGCGCGAAGAAGCGGTCCGGATCGTCCATGCGGATGTTCTCGTGATACTGCATGAGGTCGATCACGTCGGTTTGCAGCCGGCGCAGCGATTCGTCAATCTGGCGCGCCGTCGCGGCTTTGGTGCGCCCATCGAATTTGGTCATCAGGAAGACCTTCTTGCGGTAGCCATCGCGCAGCGCGCGGCCCATCCAGACCTCGCACTTGCCGCCCAGGTAATCCCAGCAGTTGTCCATGAACGTGACGCCGCCGTCGATGGCCGTGCGCATGATCCGGATGCCGACCTGTTCCTCGCGCGGCCGGCCGATGTGCGCGCCTCCCAGCCCCAGCGCCGATACACGCTGGCCCGTCCGGCCCAACTGGCGGTAGAGCATGCCGCCACGGCGCTCGTCGGCGGCCAGTAGCGGCAAACCGCCCACCGCCCCCAGAAACTCGCGCCGCCGCAGTGGGTTCTGTTTGGACATGAGATCGCCCCTTTCTACGGGGCATTTTATCATCCCCGGCCGCGGGGGACGCCGGCGGCGTAGAATATTCACAGGCTTTCAAGGAGGTTTTGCGTCGAGATGAGGAGGTTCGTCCGGAGCAGCCTTTGGTGCTGCACCCTGTGGAGCGTGGCGCTATGGGCAGACTTTGCGGCCGGACAGCGCGCCTTAGATCAGGGCGACTATGCCACGGCGGTCAGGGAGTGGCGGCCGCTGGCCGAAAAGGGGCACGTGGCGGCGCAATTCAACCTCGGCGTCCTGTACGCCCACGGCCAGGGGGTGCCGCAAAGTTACCCGGAGGCCGTGAAGTGGTACCGGCTGGCCGCCCAGCAGGGCGACGTCAAGGCCCAGTGCAATCTCGGCCTTCTGTACGACCAGGGAGAGGGCGTCTCGCAGGACCACGACGAAGCCCTGAAGTGGTTCCGGCTGGCGGCTAAGCAGGGGGATCCACTGGCGCAATTCAACCTGGGCTTGACCTACGAAACGGGCCAGAGAGTGGCACAGAGCTTTCCCGAGGCCCTACGCTGGTACCGGTTGGCCGCCCAACAAGGTCACGCCGCCGCGCAGTGCAACTTGGGCGCGCTTTACGAGCGGGGCCAAGGCGTGGCGCGCAGCTATGCCGAAGCCTTGAAGTGGTATCGCCTGGCGGCTAAGCAGGACGATGCCGTGGCGCAGTGCAGCCTGGGCCTGATGTACGTGAACGGCCGGGGTGTGCCGCAAGACTATCGGCAGGCCCTGTCCTGGTTCCGCCTGGCGGCCAAACAGGGATATCCCGACGCCCAGTTCAGCCTGGGGGTGATGTACGACAAGGGGCAGTCCGTGGCCCAGGACTACCCGGCGGCCCTCGAATGGTACCGGCTGGCGGCGGAACAGGGACACGCCGACGCGCAGTGCAACCTGGCTGTGTTGTATGACCAGGGCAAGGGCGTGGCGAAGGATTACGCGATGGCGCAGAAGTGGTACCGCGCGGCGGCCGGGCAAGGCAACGCCGCGGCACAGTTCAACCTGGCGCGCATGTTGATGCTGGCTCACGGTGTGCCGCGGGATTTTCCGCAAGCCGCGAAGTGGTACCGCATGGCGGCGGAACAGGGACACGCCGACGCCCAATACAACCTGGGCGTGCTGTACGACCGCGGCGACGGCCGCGGCATCACGCAGGACTTCCAGGAGGCCGCCAAGTGGTATCGCATGGCGGCCGCTCAAGGCAACCCCGAAGCACAGTTCAACCTCGCCGTCCTGTATTCGCGAGGCCGGGGCGTTCCGCTGGACCTGGTCCAGGCATACGTGTTGTTCGATCTGGCGGGGGCAAACGGCGACGCCGACGCCATCGAGAGCCGCGACACTGCGGCCGAGAAGTTGACGCCCGCCCAGATTCGGCAGGCGCAAACCCTGGTGCGGAACTGGAAGACGAAGCCAAAACCTTGAGCGCGGCCGTTACAGTTCGAGTTTCCAGGGGGCGCGGTACGCTCGCGTGAGCAGCGCCCGGGCTTCGGGTTGCACGGTGGTCCAGTGGGCCTCGTCCCAATCCAGCTTCCGTCCGCTGCGCAACGCCACGTTGGCCAGCAGGCACATCACCGTGGAGCGGGCGCCGATCTCGATATCGCAGATGGGCTTCTGCCGCGACTTCACGCATGCGATGAAGTTGGCCCAGTGCGCCGCGTGGCTGTCGTTGGAAGCTTTCACGGTCCGGGCTTCCAGGGCGGAGTCCTTCTCGGGTAGCACCTGGTAGAGGCTGCGATCGACGAACACGGTTCCTTGCGCGCCGTAAAAGGCCGTACCGTAGCTTCGATCAAACAAGGGATGGGCGTTACAGGCCCGGTATTCGTAGGCGGCCAGAAACCCGCCGGCGTATTCGTAGGTGACCTGAAGGGTGTCGGGCGTCTCGGTGTTGTCCTGCACGAAGTAGCGGCCGCCCAGGGCGGTGACTGACTTCGGCGCCACGTCACCGGTGCCCATCTGCACGATGTCGAGCATGTGCACGCCCCAGTCGGTCATGATGCCGCCGGCGTAGTCCCAGAAATACCGGAAGGTGGAGAAACGCCGGGGCGCCACACCGAAGCGGTTGGCGTTGAACGGGCGAAGCGGAGCGGGACCCAGCCAGAGGTCCCAGTCGAGCGTCGGGGGAGGCGCCGAGTCCGGTGGATTGCCGTATCCTTCCGGCTGGAGCGGCATGTAGTTCCATCCGCGGCAGTAAGTGACCTTGCCCAGTTGACCTTTCCGGACCAGGCCGGTGGCCTGCTGGAAGTGTACGCCGGAGCGCTGCATGGTGCCCATTTGCACTACCCGTTTGTACTTGCGCGCGGCTTGCACCATGATCCTGGCTTCGTCGACCGTGGTGCAGGCGGGCTTCTCGACATAGACGTCTTTGCCGGCCTTGCAGGCCTCCACCGTCATGTAAGCGTGCCAGTGGTCGGGCGTGGAGATGCACACGGCGTCGATGGACTTGTCGGCGAGGATTTCGCGAAAGTCCTTCACCGGCTTGGCCTCGAAATAGCTACTCGCGTCGACGCCGCGCTTCAAGTTGGGTTGATAGACGTCGCACACGGCGACGATCTCCACGCCCTCCTGCTTCATGGCGGCGGCGATGTTGCCAGTCCCCATGGCGCCGGTGCCGATGAAGGCCAGGTTGACCTTGTCGTTGGCTCCCTTGATCTTCCCGGAGAAGAGGGAGGTGGCGAGAGTTGCCCCGGCGGTTCTTACGAAGTGCCGGCGTGCCGGCGGCGCGGGATGGAGAGAAGGTTCCTGAGACACACCGCATTATACTTCAGGCTGCCGCGATGCGACTGTTGGTTCCGGGTTCCGAGTGGCCGACTATCCTGGAGTTGGAGTGTGCTGGTCTAGACTGCGTCAAGGCGGATCTACCACCGGCCGAAGCCGTTCTTCTCCAAGCAGCAATAACTAGCGAATCGCAAGCTGGGGGCCATTCCCACTGAGGTAATTGCCCACGTAGACCACCAGGTTGACCATCCCGGACTTCGCATCATCGGGAACGCGCAGGTTCACTTGAACGGCTCCCGCGATCAGGCCGGGAGCTTGTCCGGCAAAAAGGACCGGCGCCGCCTTTCCGTCGATGGCGGCACTCACCCCGAGAACCGGGACTGGAAATGGAGGCTGTAGCGGCCCCAATGATCCATCCGGAATGATGATGCCTCCCTGGTACCCGCCCACGCCACTCATGAAGACCGAGACGACCGACCCGCGCAGTGCGGGATTCGCGCTCGAATTGACGCTGCCGTCCTGGTTCAGAGCGGCAGTCTGTCCCCGGCCGCTCCCGTCAATCGTAAACACTCCTGGCTGGGCTGACGCCACGGGCAGCTCCACGGGCCAAATAGTTTGCCCTCCGGTTTCAATCGAAAGAAATATGGAACGGCCCACACCTACTTCGAAAGGAACAACGGCGTTAATCTGGCCTGCATCCGAGTAGAGCAATGGGGCCGGATAACCATTGAAAGTGACTCTCAGTCCGGGTCCCGGCGAGAAGCCGTGCCCGAAAAGCGTCACGATCTCGCCAGCCACCACCGACCCGTCGGGTCCGTAGAAGTTGTCCTCTCCCACCCGCAGGCTGGCGGCATTTACCACGCTGGTCAGGTCCGGCCCGGCTGGCCGGGTAAGGTCGAACTTGGCGACAAATGCGTTGTCCGGACCGCCCGAGTACTGCGTTTGGAACGCGTCGGGGGTGGTAAGGAAAATCATGTTGCGGGTGTAGCCCGCAATGTAGACTCCCCCTTTGCCGTCGAGTTCGATCACGCTGCCGCTATTTCCAACGTTAAAGGGTCGAGTGGATGCGAGTATTCTCGAACCATCAGGGCTCAGTACCATATAGGACGCGTTCATACCCAAGTACGCATTTCCAAGCGCATCTACCGCTACAGATGGAGCTCGAGCCGCTATCCCCAACGTAAGTGCCGTAGACGACTTCACCGGTGGGCGCATACTTGACGACGAATCCCGTCGACGTGAGGAAGCTCTTCGGCCTTGGCTGGAGGATCCCGGCGTGGTCGGAACGCCGACCCCCGAGCCCACGACATAAGCCGCATCTTGCGAATCCACCGCGACTCCCAAACCCCAAGTGTCCGCCAGGTTTTGGCCTCCGCCGAAACTCGCCGCATACAAGAGTTTGGCGCCGGCAGCATCGAATTTGGAAACGAAGGCGTTGCGGCCCCAGGCGCCCGGGGTGCCGGGGCGGAGGACGCGCGCCGGTAATCCATACGGCTCCTTTGCTGTCCACCGCGATCGCTCGGGGACTGTCGGAGGACGGCCCATGTACGTGGCGTACTCGACCGCAGCCGTCTTATCGAGTTTGAGGACGAAGCTATCACCACATGGTGTCGAGGACGAAGAGCAGGTAGTCTGATAGGCGGCCGGTGTGATAGCCAGTCCGGCGCTGGCCATGCCGGTTAGATAGACATTCCCTCCAGGGTCCACAGCCATGGCGCTCGCCGCAGCGTGGGGGATAGTGACAGCGTACAGGATCTTGTCGCCGCTTGGCGCCAATTTGGTAACTGTCGAAGAGCCGTCTCCCGTGCCGAGTACATAGATAGATCCCGATCCGTCCAGCGCAATTGGCCCCGATGAGGGGAAGTTCGGGCAGATCGACCAGACTATTCCGGTGCCCTGGGGATTGAGCTTGGTGAGAAAGCGGTAATGGTAACCCGGCTGATTAGGGACCGGGGGAGGTTCGGTGAATGGAAAGTCCGGAGACAGTGCCAGGCCAGAAACGTAAGCGTATCCGGCGGAATCATTATACTTCAGGCCGCCGTGGGGGCAGCCCGAAAGGAGCGTCGCAAAACCGGACTTGCGATTACGAGTCCCGCCGCATTTCGCGGGCAGAGCCGTTGCCAGTGTCCGCATCGAAGCACTTCCTCTCCCGTACCCTCACAGCCGTATGAGGCTCAGCTCCAGGATGTCCGGATTTGCCGTGCGCACCAGTTGAAGAGTGTCCTCCGGGGGGATGGTTTCGAGGTTGATGCGGGCCACGGCCGCTGCGGCCCCGTCGAAGACCACGTTCTCCATTTCCTGCACGTTGATCTTCGCCGCACTGATGGCATCCAGCACCGATGCAAGCACGCCCGGCCGGTCCAGATGCCGCACCACCAGCGCGCAGGTGGCGGGCGTCTTTCGGGCAAGATTTACGACATTCGGCGCCTTGCCGGTCTCCTGGAACACGCGCACAATTCGTACCGCCTCCGCCGCAATGGCTTCCTGCGCCTCTTCGGTGGACGCGCCGATGTGGTGCGTGCCGTAGATCGCCGGCAACTGCGCGATCTCGCTGGTGAACTCGCCCGTCGCGCCGGCTGGCTCTTGGGCGAAGACATCCAGACCTGCGCGAATGCCCTTCTCCCGAATCGCGGCCTTCAGGGCTTCTTCATCGACGATTTCGCCACGAGCCGTGTTGATGAAATAAGCGCCCTTCTTCATGGCCGCAAAAAAGCCGGCGTCACACAGCCCGCGCGTTTCCGGCGCCAGAGGAAGATGCACGCTGACGATGTCAGCCGTCGCGGCCACCTCGCGGGGCCAATCCGCGCGCTCGATATCGAGCGCTTGCGCTCTTTCCGCGCTGAGACTGCGGCTCCAGGCCACCACTCGCATCCCAAAGGCTTTGGCGCGCGGTATCATCTGGCTGCCGATGTGGCCCACTCCAAGCACGCCCAGAGTGCGGCCGAACAGCCCCCGGGCCTTCGAGAATTCCGCCTTGTTCCACTGGCCGGCGCGTAGCGAGTTCACGTTGTCCGCGATGCGCCGGTCGAGCGCCAGGATCAGCGCGAAGGCCAACTCGGCCACCGCGATGGAGTTCTTGCCGGGGCAGTTCGAAACGTAGATGCCGCGGCGAGACGCCGCCGCCACGTCGATGGTGTTGTAGCCGGCGCCCGCGCGGACCACCAGCGTGAGTGGTCCGGCCGCAAGCACGGGCTCACCCACTTTGGTCGAGCGCACGATCAGCACATCCGGCTTGAGCTCGGCGACCCGCTCGGCGAGCGCCTGGTCCTTCAATCCCGGCTCACAGGAAACCTCGCACCCGAGCGCGGCCAGGCCGTCCAGCCCGGACTGCTCGAATTTGTCCGCTACGAGTACTCGCACGGGCCACCTCCACAGCCGTCCATCGACTCCCGGCTGCGGTACGATTGTACACCTGCCCCGGCTGCAAGTGTTCCCGTCGAGTTTGTGATTCCTGCTACCCCCAAATCCCCTTCTCCCCCAGTAAACGCCTCCGGATCCAGGAAGTTGGGGGCGGCGAGGGTCCGCTGGTGCATGGCGATGGAGGTGTGATTGCCATGCACCAAGAGCATTTCCGGGGCGCGGTTCATGCGCGCGATCGTCTCGGCCCGGTGCGGCCGGATCTGATCGCCCGCGTACGGCGCGGGAGCCGGTTCCCACAACGCCGTTTGGACCGCCAACCTGATCGATTGTGGTAAGGGCTTTTTCGTCGGGAATCCGGCGCGGTAGGCGCTCCCTCGGTGCTCACGGCAAGCCCCGGGGGAAGTGACGGCTGCTCAAACACGTCCGACGTACTGTTCGTTTAGAAGCATGGAGTTCGGGGTTCTCCGGAAGGCCGGAACTGGCCCTTCGAGGATGCCTACCACACCTGGAACGAAAAGGGGATTCCGGGCTTGTAGTGGGTAGATTGGGCGGCCTGTGACCGGTTGGGCCCCGGCCGAGTTCCGTGGATTGAGACGTACGGCGGAAAACATCTGCGAGTCATTGTAACTACAGGCTTCTCGTCGAGCGGAGGCCCACGAGGAGGAAGAAAGAAAGATGACGGCGAACCCCCGGTGCGGCCAGCGCCGCCGCGAAGGTCGGTGACCGAGTAGAAAGTCGGAAGGGCCAGCAAAAAAGGCACTCCGAAAGACATGGACGGGTGTATATTTTAAGCGGGGATGACAGAGGGGAATCGAGGCGAGTAGGAGGAGTTAATCCTTCGGAGGCGACCAGCATTTGCTTCCGCCGCTTCGAAAGCGTTTGCGATAGTACGATTGGAGCCGTTTCGCAACAGAAACGGCAGGAGGTTCGGTATGCCTGAGTTGTTTACCCGAATCGATCTGAGCCGCGTACGGCAACTACGCTCCTTCAAGATCAATTATCGCCAAGTTCGTAATCTGGAGTACACCGATAAGAACAGGCTCGCCCCGCAGACTTTTCTCCAGTACAGGGAGATTATTGGGGCGATCTTGGCATTGGCGCCGCAGGAGCAGTCCCGGCCGGGATTCCCGGAAGACCTTCGCTATTTGAAGGATTATTCCGCGACCCAGTTCCCGAAGGGGAAGGTCCTTGTCTGGCGAACAATGATCTCTATCCATCCGTTCAGGCTTCCATTGAAGAGTACATCCGCGATCTGGCTTATGAGGGCTACTACGCGACTGCATATCGCGTGAAGAGTAGCACGCCGGAACAGTTGCGGACCTTCATCAAGTCGAAGAAGCCCGGCCGGGCGTACTGATGGTCGGCTCGATTCCCGTCGCATGGTTCGAAATGAGTGACGACTTCCACGGTGCTGCCGAATTCCCGTGCGATCTGTTCTACATGGATCTCAACGGCACCTGGAACGATCCGGACGGAGACGGCAAGTACAGCGGGCATCCCACCAACGTGGCGCCGGAGATCTGGGTCTGGCTGCCTCTGGACACCCACAAACAACGGTAACGATGCGGTGCTGCTGAACGATTACTTCACGCGGAACCACAAGTTCCGCAAGGGTCAGCTTCGGCTACTCTGCGAAGGCCCTTTCCTATGTCGACGACGACTGGGCAGGGTTTGGCGACTGCAGCTTTGACCTGATGTTCCCAGCCACCGACATCGAGGTGATTACTGATCCCGCAACGACGGACGCCGATCATTACAAGGCCGAGGTGAACCAACACCGGGCTTGGGCACAAATCTGCGCTCACTCCTCGCCTGGGGGCCACTCGTTCAAGGTCGGTGGATCCACTGAGTGGGTTCCGTCCTCCTACTTACGAGACGTGAACCCGCCGGACGCCTACTTCTACAATCTGTTCGCATGCAGCAACGCCCTGTTCACCCAGAGCGATTACATGGCCGGGTGGTATCTGTTCGGATAAGAGCGGCGGTTCACGCTCGAACGGGTTAGCGGCAGTTGGCAGTGCAAAGACGGGCTCGATGCTTTTCTTCGAGAACTTCTATGGCCCGATGGGGACGGGCCGGACAATCGGCGAGGCGTTCGTCGATTGGTGGGGCGCCCTGGGGGCTGATCATGACTTGGGCGAGCGGCAGTGGTACTACGGCATGGTGCTGTTGGGGGATCCGACGCTCAACTGGTGGACAGGAGTGGTGCCGGAGCTTTGGTGTCCTAACGACGGTGACACATTCGACCACTTTCCCCGCGGTACCGCGTTTAGCTGGGAGCGAATTGGCTTGACCAACGTCAGATACAACGTCGAGATGGATGCCTTTGGCGCGAAGGTGGGCGGTAAGTGGTCAGCCGAAACCGGCACCACTTGGCTGGTCTCCGGCAACCTTACGGACAATAATTACGAAAACTCCTTTGTTGGCGCCCAGAGAGGCCGCTGGAGGGTGCGCGCGCTGGTGAACGGCCGTGTCTGCCCTTGGAGCGACTGGCGGTATTTCAGTTACACGGTTTGAGGGCGGCCAAGCCCAGTACGGCGCCTCCGCGGGACGGAGCCAAAAGGACGAATCCATGGAAGCGATCACAGGGCGTTATGCCTACGTACCCAATCCCTGCACCACCAAGCCCTGCCTTCCAGGCATGGCTTACGCGATCAACGCGAAGGGGACCGACTACTTCTTAACGGTGAATGGCCGTTCGTTCTCTGAGAACCGACCCTGGAATAGGAACCCACCGCCATTGCGGGGTGACGAGGTGGATGTTACGGGCAAGGTATCGAAACAAAAGGATATTCGGGGAGACGAGTTCCGAACCATCGAGGTAGCAAGCCTGGTTCCGAAGCGATAGCGCCGGGCGCAGCGACGCTCAACTCGATGCAGACTTGAAGCGCGGCCGGGGAGCGGGAAGTGCTTACATCGCAAGCTTTTGTCGCCCGCAGCCCGCAGGCGACGAGGCTCCGCTGCTTAGGCTGACTGGGCGCAGGTTTATCCAGGTCGGCCCAAACAGGAGTTAGCCCGCTCCATCACACATACGCGAACTCTGGTGTCTCGGGACAGCAGAACCGCTAACCGGATCTTTGGGAGACAACATATGAATTCTGATCAAGAAGCGTGGGATGGTTTTCTCAGAAAACTCCACGACAAGCGTCGGCGAATCACTGCATTTGTGAGCAAGTTCGAACCGCGAGGCGCGCGCCTGACAAACCTCGGCATCATATGCGGTGCCATAGCCACAGCGCTGACTGCGGCGCCGGCAATTGGGGGTATCAGACTCACGGAAGCTTTAGGCGAGGCTGGGCCGAACTCACCAAGCTGGAGGATCCTGTGCGGTGCCGCGACATTGTTCTCGCTGATTGCAACTATTGCAACCAATCTATTTAAATCCCACGATATCGCCTCTCGCCTTGCTCGGGCCCAGGCGTGCAATGCGAAAGCTCGAGGGAATTGAGTTACTCGCTGAACTCAAACAAGTGTCACTCAAAGAGGCCACTGCGCGGTATGAAAAGTGCATTCCAGACGTCTCGTTCATTCCTCCAGAACACGGACCCCCAGAAGATGGTTTCAGGAACGCCACGACTTGACGGAGTAGAAGGCAGCATAAAAGAGCCGAGTCCAAACCAGGTTGTTGCTAGCACCTTCCGGTGTTCCGGGCGTGCCGCCGGGCTGGAGCCGGGCTTGCATCTTTGGCTGGCCGTTGAAATCGATGACTGCCTATGGCCCAAGGAGGGTGAAGTCTCCGTACAGGATGACGGCTCATGGAGCAAGACGATCTTTGAAAGAGGGGAAAGTCGACGAGTTCTCTTTGTCGCTTTGGGCCGTGAATGCGACAGGCGAGAGGTATGTCCGAGATTGGTTCAAGGAGGGCGACCGCGTTGGTAATTATCGCGAGCTGCGTCGAACCTCGGACATGCAGCGACTGGCAAAGGTCAATGGCTTGCATCGCGTTCTTGCCGCGTAGAACGGCGAAACGGGTTAGTCGCCGGGCCGAATCTGTGGCGCCAAACGGCGGTCTAACAACCGGTAGGAGACTGACGCTCGCTGCGCTCGCGCGGCGCAACCGCAGCGCCAGACTACGACAGTGGGAAGCAGCCGCGCTGAGCGGAACCGTCACAGTGATCGCATTCCTGTTCCGAAATCATTAGGGCTGTATCGGCAGTGCTCCGGCACGCGGCCGTTCGGAGACGCGGAAATGGGTGGTGCCGGAGCATTGCCGATACGGCGATTTGTAGTAATTCAGTGTGCCGGTGGTCTATGGGGATTCAATTATAAGTTGTTGGCAACACGAAGGTTCCTGGCGAACCCAGTCCTCGGGATGGCGAACACTGGGCGGGCATCGATGACTGATTCTACTCCCGCGAAGCGGGTTAGTACAAATCCGCTTCGCACCAGCGAAACAATCAGACCGTTCGGCCTGCTGAACATTCCGGCTGGCAGCTGTCTGCCGACTTTTCCTGCATAAGGGCGCAACCGGAAGTTGAGCGCTGAACATACCGCCACATCGGAACCGCTTGAGGAACCCGCTCCCAGGTGACACTTCGAGGCCAGACGGTGAGCGAACCCTGCCCACAATCCGAATCCGTCGCTTGCGGAGTTGGTGGGGCGGGCGGCTTTCGACGCGGCGAAAACGAACACGAGCAGGTTGTCCTGGCGCTGGATCGCCGGGCGGGGAAGATGGCAGGGGTGTCAGTCGCCGGAAACCCGGCGCGCGGTAAGAGAAGAAGTAGTAGTCCAGAGCCACGGGCACCGAGGTCTTCCAGGACTTCCACTGGGTGCCGCATTACCGACAAGCCCAGCATCGCGAGCGTCACCGCCACCGCCATGGCCACGGTCTGGGCCGTCGAAAGCGATTCCTTCCAAAATCCGAACATGTGCCCGTAAACTACCTCGATGTGTACCCAGTAGACCAGGAGTGAGGTGGTGCCCAACTGCCGCAGCCAGCTCCAACCGCCGCTGGAGCCGTATTCGGTCCAAAGGTAGGCGGCCGCCAGAATCAGCGAGACCACGCCGAGTTTGATGAGCGTGAGCGCCGGGCTGTCCAGCCAGAAGTCCGCCTTGGGATAAAGCGAGTACGGCAACTCGCCGAGCCAGCGCGTGGCGGCGATCAGCACGATGCCGGCGATGGCCATCCATTGCATGGTGCGCGGAAGTTGCAGCGGGGGAACGGACTTGATCAAGCTGCCGAAGCTCATGCCGAAGGCCACGAAGGCGGCCCAGGGGAAGAAGCTGAAGAAATTGTAGCTGGGCGCGATGTAGTGCGAACGAGTTGCGGCGCGCCGCTCCAAGCCAGGTTCGTGACCAGCGGCGAGAGTGCCGCGATCCCCAATCCCAGCGCCAGGCACAACTGTGCGCGCACGCGCGCCGGCAACAACGCCATCAGCGAGAACAGCCCCACGGCGACGCCCATGCAGTTCAGAATGTCCACCTTCACCAGGTCCTGCCATGTGCCGTAGGGTTGGGCGAACAACCAAAGCTGGAAACGCACCAGGAACGCGATGCCAAACAGGTAACCGGCCCGGCGCAATGCCGCCCAAACGCGGCGCGGGGCGGACCAGCCCAACCGCTCACGGCTGTTGATCAGGAACGCCAGCGTAACGCCGGTCAGAAATAGGAGAGGGCCGGGGGCATGCCGCCCACAAACTGGGACAGCATAGGGGGACTCGGTGCGCAGATCGGTCCGCGTAAAGCTGTGAAATACATGCCCCTGGAGCATGATCGCCGCGGCTAGGCCGCGCGTCCAGTCCAGGTAAAGCAAGCGGGAAGACGTACTACTGGGATTGCCTTGAGACATTCGTGAAAACCAACTACAGGGAGTTCTACGATATTGAAATAATTACTTCTGCGGGTATTCCCGTTTGACTCCTTTTTTAGGAAGATCGAGTTCCAAGGCCTTGTCGGAAATATTCGGTTCGAGGCGAAGGTTCGAATACGCAATGAGATTGTAATCGCCACTGGGCTCATGGAAGGTCTGCTGAACGGGTTGGCCGTTGGCAGCCGAAATCCAAAGATCTACTTTCTTTAGATGTCGCGGGCCTCTTTGGATTTTGGAATCAGTTCCAGATGCCAGGACGATTGGCCATTGTCTGGTCGGCCCCCAGATACTTGATTTCGTAGCTGCGCGTCAGTTCTTTGCCCGAGGTGCCGAACCCCAGCGAGAGAAACTGGTCCACCAACTGGCGTTGCTTGCCCGGGTCGTATTCCTGGACGGTCTGAATTTTGGGGAAGTATTTTTCGAGTTTCCCGTCCGTGGAACACCACGGTGAACTCGTCGGGCGTGATGAAGTCGATGCGCACCTTGACGTCGCGAGCCGAGGTCCGCTTCGGCGGATGGTCCCGGTTTCCTCACTATTGTCGTTGAGGACCGCGGTATGCGTGACGCGCTTCAGGTTGGCCACCATGCCCTTGAAGCCCTCCGCCCCCTGGTCCATGCGCTTCAGCACATCCTCCAGAGTCTGGGCCGGTGCCGGTGTGGAAATGGAGATCCAGCCCGCCAACGTCAACGTTAAGAATACGAATCTCATAAGCTCGATCGCCTCACGCGCGCCATGGGAACTGAATTCACCGTGACCGCGTGAAAGCCATGTAGCCTTTCAATTCCTGCTCGCTGTCCCGGACCGGCTCCAGACGAATCAGGGTCTGCGGCTTTGGTACGCATTTCCAGCATCTCCTGCACCCCAGCGGCGCGTTCGGTCTCCGGCACCGGATTCAACAAATCCATATCCACCCAAAACACATTGGCCCCGTGCGCAGCGGGCAACATGGTGATGCTGCTGGCGTTAAAAATTCTGGGTTGGTCGCGGAACCAGCCGCGCGGAGTCAGGAAGATGAACGCCAAAATGAGAGCTACCATCACGTCATACTGCCAGCACGCCCGGGGATAATCCCACAGCACGAAGCGCTTGAGACCGGTCCAAAACCTGGCTGACATCTTCCTTTTCAGTCTAGCATCTGGACGCCGCTGTAGTACTTGCGATTACACGGTCCTGGCCACGTTTACCAGATCGCTGAACAAGCCGTAGGCGGTCTGATCGACGGTCGGGTCGATGGAGACCGTACCCAGGGTTCCCATTAGGTCCGTATCGAGCAGCAGCAGGTTCGAAGTGCCGCGGGCGGAGGCGAGCAAATCCGTTTCCTCCAGGACTTCGGCGCGCACCCGCAGCCGGATGCCGTGCGCCGTGCGCTTGGCGCGGCTCACCAGGCGCACGGTCTTGCCCTCGGAGGCCAACTGGCGCACCCGCGCGGAGGTTAGCCTGCCAATACCTCGGGTCTCGACCTGCTGCGGGGAGGTGCGGGCATCCAGCAGCACGTTGGCCAGCGCGGCGGTCTCGGCCGCCGAATCCCAGCTCGTCGATGTCGAAGCTGGCGTCGGTCTCGGTGATGCCCATCTCCCGGGCGCGCTGGATGCCTTCTTCCATCGAGCAGCCCTCCCGCATGGCTTCGACCACCACTTTGCTGGTGGAGTTGAGCACGCCGGTGAAGCCGGTCATCTCGACGCCGGGCAGCGCGAAGTGCACCAGGTTGAACACGGGCGCACCGTCCATGACGGTGGATTCGAAGCCGAACTGTACACCGGCTCGCGCGGCCTCCTCGCGCAGTTCATG
>CAVUYK010000024.1:0-66845 GCA_963745655.1 Terriglobales bacterium
GCTCGCGGCGGCTTTGCGCTTGGGAGGAACGAACCGGCTCGCGGAGCGCCGGGGCTGGTCGATGGCCCGCACCACGCGCAGGATCGGCGTTTGCGGCAGCTCGGCCAGACCGGCGGGAACTTCGCGCTTGGTCATGCGGATGCTCAGCTCGCGTTCGATCCTCTTGATTTCGCCGCGCTCGGCGCGTGTGCCGAAGGTGGAAGCCGTGCCGCGCGCACCCGCGCGTCCGGTCCGTCCCACCCGGTGAATGAAATCCCCGGGTACCTGAGGAAGATCGTAATTCACCACGTGCGCGATGTTGTCAACGTGGATGCCGCGAGCGGCGACGTCGGTCGCCACCAGGACGCGGTAAGTGCCGTCCTTGAATCCGTTCAGGGCCTGGTTGCGCTGGCCTTGCGTGCGGTCGCCATGAATGCGTGTGGCTTTCATGCCGGCGCGGGCCAGGTTTTTGGCTAACCGGTCCGCCCCGTGCCGGGTGCGCGCAAACACCAGAAACGCTCCTTGCTCATCGCGCATAAGCTGTCCGAGCAGATTGAGTTTGGAGTTCTGTTCCACTTCGTAGACGTGGAGATCCACCTGGTCGACCGGCTTGGTGATCACCCCGATGGTCACGCGCACGGGATTGCGCACGTAACCTTCGATCAGGTGCGCCACCGATTTCTCGATGGTGGCCGAGAACAGAAGCGTCTGCCGGGAGGCCGGCAACTCCTTCAGGATGGCTCGAATCGACGGCAGAAACCCCATGTCCAGCATGCGGTCGGCTTCATCCAGCACGATGATGCGCACGCCGCCGAGGTTCACCAGTCTGCGTTGCAAAAAGTCGCACAGCCGTCCGGGTGTGGCGATGATGACCTGGGCGCCGCGCTGAAGATTGCGAAGCTGGCGGCGTTCGTCCATGCCTCCCACCACCACGGTGGTTTGGATGCCGGTGCCCACGGCGAGCTTGGCGAAGGTGTCTTCGGTCTGGATGGCCAGTTCCCGAGTGGGGCTCAGCACCAGGACCTTGTCGGCGGTGCCGGCCTTGCCCGAGAGAGATTGCAGGAGCGGCAAGGCGAATCCAAGAGTTTTTCCCGTCCCGGTTTGGGCCGTGGCGACGATGTCGTGGCCGGCCAGAGCAGGGGGGATGGCCCGTGCTTGCACGGGCGTCGGTGTGACAAAGCCATGCTTTGCCAGGTTGCTCTGCAAGGCAGAGCACAAGTTCAGTTGTAAGAAATCTTTCATTCAGTATCGTTTGGATGGAGAAATGGGCGGCAGGCTATTCGGAGGGAAGGGGAGAGGATCCATGCGGCGCCGTAGCGCCGCATGGTGCAGTCCCGGGTTCCAGTCAGGAGTCTTGGACCTGTGCCGTGCCTAATGGTACTTTTTGAGCGGCCTCTTCGATGGGCAGACCTTCCGGTACGGGCGAACCTTCCGTTATGGGCAAACCTTCCGGTATGGACAGACCTTCCGTTATGGCCAGATCTTCCGGTTGAGTGTCATCTTGCGGGAGCGGGCCTTCCTGCTTACGCTGCAAGCGCCTAGCGCGTTTCTCGTCCTGGCGTTCCTTCCGTTTTTGTTCCTTCTGGCGCTTTTTGTAGGATTGCGGTCCGCGTCCAGCCATGCTTTCTCCTGAGAGACAAAAGTGTCCGGGCCATCCTGCGCGGTGGCCCTGGATTGCGATTCTATCGAACCACGACAGTCGAAGCTCGGCTGCTTACCAGCGCGAACCGCGTCCGCCGCCGCCGCCGCCGGAACCGCCACGACCACGTCCGCCGCCACCGCCGGAGCCGCCGCGTCCACCACCGAATCCGGATCCACCGGTCGGCTTGGGCCGTGCTTCGTTGACGTTAAGGGCTCGACCGTTGATTTCCGCGCCGTTCAATTGTGAGATGGCGGTCTCCGCGTCACGCCGTTCGGTCATTTCGACGAAAGCGAAACCACGGGGTTGGCCCGTGTCGCGATCGGTTACGATGGTTACGCGCTCGACGGCGCCGTACGCTGCAAATGCCGCGTTAAGGTCGTCCTGCGTTGTCTGGTAGCTCAGGTTTCCCACGAATATGTTCGTCATGGATTGTTCCTTCTGATTGAATTTGTCCTTGTCAGACTGCACTGAGGGTGTATTCGCGTTTTGGCGGCCGGAAGGCACTCGTCGACAATGAAGAGGCGGGCAAAGACTCTTTTATAATAGCACCGATTTTGGAAAAAGCCTAGTTCGATCAAAAAAAGATGGGGGAATGGGAGGATTTGGCCCCCCTCTCCTACTTGACAAGGCCGAACGCCGGGAGTACATTCTTTTCGGAGGGTCCTGAGGAGGTAACTGGGATGTTGGACCTCTCGAAACGGCACAATCCGGACGTCGAGGAGAAGCGGGTTATTTTCCTCGAATTCGTGGCCGCTTCGGCGATCTTCTCGATCGTCGCGGTGGTCCTTTACATGGTCTTCACGTACAAGCCTGCCTAGCGCAGCCATCGGGTGGCACGAACAATTCGAGGGCCAGCGCCAGCGCCGCGTCGGTAGTGTGCACCCGGCCTTCCAACTGCGCATCCTCGACGGCACCCAGGATGGCGGCGAAGGACGGTCCGGGGCGGAAGCCCGCCGCCACCAGGTCGTCTCCATTGATCAAGGGCTTCGGGCGCAGGTCCTGGGGCGGAATTTCGGCTAACTTACGCTGTACGAACTCATAGTTGCCGAGCCCGCGGTGGCTGGCCAGGCAGTCCAATCGATGCAGTTCCAGGTGTTCGTCGAAGTGTTCCATGCGCAGGAAACGCTTTAACGTGCTGGGGCGCATTTGGAGGACGTCCTTAAAGCGCAGATGATGGGCCACCAGCGCTTCAACGCGTCGAACATCCTCGTTGGCGAAGCGCAGCCGCTGGAGGATTTCCACCGCCATGCGGGCCCCCTCCGCGGCATGGCGATCGAAGCGGATGCGGTCGCGCACCGTGAAAGTGGGCGGTTTGCCCACGTCGTGCAGCAGCGCGGCCCAGGACAGAGTCGCCGTGGGCCGCTCCAATCGCTCCAGCAGCATGAGCGTGTGGGTCCACACATCTCCTTCGGGATGGAATTCGACGGGTTGCTCGACGCCCTTCATGCGCGCCACCTCCGGCAGCACTTCGGCGAGTAATCCGGTGGCCTCCAGCAACTCGAAACCGTGCCGGGGGGCGCCCTCGCACAGGATGCGCGTCAACTCGTCGCGGACGCGCTCGGCGGAGATGCGCGCGATAGAGGGGTGCATGTCAGCGATAGCCTGGAAAGTGGCGGGTTCGATCTGGAACCCGAAACGCGCGGCGAAGCGCACGGCGCGCAACATGCGCAGGTGGTCTTCGGCGAAGCGGAGCCGCGGGTCGCCGATGGCGCGAATGATCCCCGCGTCGAGATCGCGGCGCCCGCCGATGTAGTCCAGCACTTCTCCGGTCTGCGGGTCCATCAACAGGGCGTTGATGGTGAAGTCGCGGCGCCGCACGTCCGCGCGCGGATCGGTTTCGAATTCGACGTGCTCCGGATGGCGGCCGTCCAGGTAAGAGTGATCGCTGCGAAAGGTGGCCACCTCGACCTGGGCGCCGGTCTCGCGCACCAGCACGACGCCGAAGTGCGCGCCCACCAGGGCCGCCGCCGGGAACAGCTTGAGAATTTCCTGGGGGCGCGCGCTGGTGGAGACGTCGAAGTCCGCGGGAGCGCGTGCGAGCAACAAGTCGCGCACGCAGCCGCCGGCCAGATAAGCTTGATACCCGCGCGAGCGAAGGGTCGAGACGACGCGACTGGCCAGGGCGGCGGCGTGGCTGGTTTGGCTCGGCTCCATGATCGTAGAATAGTCTAATGGAGATTGGTTTCCCTCATGGGCAGTAGCGGGCCCTCCGCGCAACAGACCAAAGTAGTCGTTGCCACTACGGTTGCGCTCTCGTTCATTTCCTTCTGGCGCGGAGCCGCCATCGTGCTCGCGGATCTGGCTTCCAGCTCCTTCTACGCCGGCGGCATCGCGGAGCAGGCGGTCGGCCAGTCGGCGCCCTGGTTCGTGCTGGGCGTCATGCTGTTCAGTTTCGCCGTGCGCGCCGTCTACATGGAAAGCTGCAGCATGTTCGTGCGCGGCGGCGTGTACGTGGTGGTGCGCGACAGCATGGGGCCGTTCATGGCCCGCTTCTCGGTTTCCTCGCTGGTCTTCGACTACATTCTAACGGGCCCCATCAGTTCGGTCAGCGCCGGGCACTACCTGGGCCGGCTCATCAACGAAACCAGCGAGTTGATGCATCAGGACTTCCGCGTCAATCCCATACTGGTTCGCCAGCGTTTTCGGCATCATTGTGACGGGTTACTTCTGGTGGAGCAACATCAAGGGCATTCACGAATCCAGCGGCAAGGCGCTGCGTATCATGCAGATCACCACCGTGATGGTTGTCATGCTGCTGCTTTGGGCGCCCATCACGCTGCTGGTGCGCGGCCAGTTCAATCTTCCGCCGGCGCCGATGCCCTCCAACCTGCGGTTCACCGATGACTCGCTGGGATGGCTGCAGCGGAACGACGTTGTGGCCACCATTCCGGTGGTCGCGATCTTCATCGCCTTCGGCCACTCGTTCCTGTCGATGAGCGGCTTCGAGACGCTGGCGCAGGTCTATCGCGAGATTGCCTATCCGAAGCTCAAGAATCTGAAAATCACCGGCAACATCGTCTGCGTGTACGCGGTCATTTCCACCGGGCTTGATCACGCGTTCTGGCGGGCATGATCATCCCGGACGCGGTGCGCGCGAGCTACGTCGACAACCTGATCGGCGGCCTGGCGATGAACCTGGCCGGGACCGCATGGTCCTGCGGCTGCTGTTCCACGGCTTCGTCGTGGTGGTGGGCGTGCTGATTCTCTCCGGAGCGGTGAACACGTCGCTCATCGGCGCCAACGGCGTTCTGAACCGCGTGGCCGAGGACGGCGTGCTGCTGGACTGGTTCCGCAAGCCGCACGGCAAGTTCGGCACCACCTACCGGATCATCAACACTGATCACCATGCTGCAGTTGGCGACCATTCTGGCCAGCCGCGGCGACGTCTATCTGTTGGGCGAGGCTTACGCGTTCGGCGTGGTGTGGAGCTTCTTCTTCAAGTCGCTGGGCGTGTTGGTGCTGCGCTATCCAGCGCCACGATCAGGAATACAAGACGCCCTTGAACATCTGCATTCGCGGAATGCGAATTTCCCATCGGACTGGCGTCATCACCTGACGCTGTTCTGCTGGTTGTGGCGGTCGCCAACCTGTTCACCAAGCGACATCGCCACCATCTACGGGATTCTCACTTTCGCCGTTCTTCTGTTCGTGCTCTTCACCGATCTCCGAGCAGATCAACCGGCGCAAGATGGCACACGCGGGACAGGCGCTGGAGCGCTTCAACCTCGAGCCTCGAATCGCAGATTTCCGCCGAGACGCTGCACGCCCGCGCCGGCTGCGTGCTGGTGGCGGCACGCGATTACAGCCGCATGCACCACTTGAAGCGGGTGCTGGAGAAGACCAACCTGAAGCGGCACGACATTGTGGTGATGACCGTGCGATCCGTATCGGCGGGCGCGGGCGAATACGGCCTGGCGGAATCCCAGTTGTTCAGCGACTACGAGCAGGAGTTGTTCAGCCACGTGGTCACCATGGCCGAGAAAGAGGGCAAGCCGGTGGAGCTGCTGGTGGTGCCGGCGGTGGACCCCTTCGACGCCCTGGTGCAGACGGCGGCCCGGCTCAAGGCCTCGCGCCTGGTGACCGGCGTTTCGTCCTCGATGGTATCGGGGGAACTGGCGCGGCGCATCGGCCTGGCCTGGGAGCGGCTCCCGGAACCGCGCCATCCGTTTTCGCTCGAGATCATCAGCCCGGACCGGCCCTCGACCTATGTAAACCTGGGGCCGCATCCTCCGCGGCTGTGGCCGGAAGACGTCGACCGGTTGCACGACCTATGGCTGCGTTTGAGCCAGGAAGAAAGCATCCGCGTCAACCTGCATCACCGCGACATCGTGGGTGTGGCGCTGCGCCGCCTGGAGCACGACCTTAGCACCGAGCCGAGAGAAGAGATCTTCGCGGAACTCCTGCGCGAACAGCACCCCGAATGAGCTTCAGGATTTGCGCCTGGTCTTCTTGGCGGCCGGCGGCGCGTCCGGTTGCGCCGCTTGCGCCGATTGCGGATCCACGCTCGCGAGCACTTCCTTGAACAGAGCCGATTTGCGCAGATCCTTCTTGGGGGGTGGCGCTTCGGCGTGACGGTAGTCGTGCTCGTTGTAGCAGGACCGGCAGCGCATCTTAGCGGGTTCCGTGCTCAACATTGACACGATCGAATGATTCGTCATGCGCTTGCAGCGGACGCAATAATCGTCGATGTCGTCACCTAAGCGCAGCAGCGCCATGGGATGGTCCTCCGCCCAAGATACGAGAGCAGTATATCCTAATTCCGAACCGCGCGAGATAAAGAAACGTGAACGTTACTTTTTCGGCCTTCCCGCCGCCGGAGCGAGCAGCGCGTCCAGGTCGGCAAACAGGGCGTCGCCCTCGAAAACGGGCCTGGTCAGCAGGGAGTAGGTGTGGTCGCCGCGAATCCTTCCCTGGGCGTCGATGACGTAGGCGTGCGGCATGTCGACGGCTTGCTTGGCGCTTTCCAGGCGCAGATACGACGCCATCACCTGCCCGCAATCGTAGAGCACCGGCACCGTGATCTTGTTGGTCTGAATGTATTTGGCGACCGTTGTGGAGTTGTCCGAAGCGTAATTCACCACCGAAAGAACCACCACCTTGTCGCCATACTTCGCTTTCACGCGCTCGAGCGTCTTCGAGAATGCAAGGCAGTGCGGGCAGTTGGTCATCATGAAGTCGAGAATGACCAGCTTGCCGCGGAAATCGTAGAGGTCGTGCTGCCGCAACTTGGAGTCGGGTAAGGAGAAGCCCGGGGCGCGCCGGAGGCCGGCGTCCGCCGCCAAAGTCAGCATGGAAGAGAACATCAACAACGGAAGAAACAGACCCAACATCCGCATATTTCTACCCTACCACGAGCTTGGCGAGCGACTCTTCAAAAGGCGCGCGCGCCACGCCACGCTCCGTAATGATGGCGGTCACGTAACGCGCCGGCGTCACGTCGAAGGCTGGGTTTTCGACGCGGATGCCCTCCGGCGCCACCGGTACGCCGAACACTTCGGTCACCTCGCGCGCCGGGCGCTGCTCGATGGGAATCAGGTCGCCGGATGCGAGCGTGAGGTCGAGCGTGGACACCGGCGCCGCCACGTAAAACGGCACGCCGTTCTCCTTGGCGAGCACCGCCAGCGGGTAGGTGCCGATCTTGTTGGCCGTGTCGCCGTTGCGCGCGATGCGGTCCGCGCCCACAATCACGCAGCCGATGCGGCCGCTCTTTAGAAAGTGGCCGGCCATGTTGTCGGTGATCAGCGTCACCGGGATGCCGTCCTCGTTGAGTTCCCAGGCGGTAAGCCTGGCTCCCTGCAGGAACGGGCGGGTCTCGTCGGCGAATACGTCGATCTTCTTGCCGGCCGCGACGGCGGCGCGGATCACGCCCAGTGCGGTGCCGTAACCGGCCGTGGCCAGCGCGCCCGCGTTGCAGTGCGTGAGGACGGTTTTGCCGTCGGGAACCAGCGGCGCGCCGTGGCGGCCCATGCTCTGGTTGATGGCGATGTCGGCGCGCCAGATTTCCCGCGCCTCCTGGCTCAGGCGGGCGCGAATCTCCTCGATGGGGCGGCCGCGCAAAGAGCCGTAGAGTTTCTTCATCCGCTCGATGGCCCAGAACAGGTTGACGGCCGTGGGACGCGTCGCGGCCAGTGTCTCGCAGATGGTTTCGAACTCCGCGTCCAAATTCGCCGCGGCGGCCTTTTCGACGCCCAGCGCCACGCCCATGGCCGCCGCCACGCCGATGGCCGGGGCTCCACGAATCACCATGGTGCAAATCGCCTGAGCAACTTCTTGGTAGTCGCGGCACGTAACGAAGACCTTCTCTCGCGGCAGCCGCGTTTGGTCGATCATCACCACGCCATCGCTGGTCCACTGGATTGTTTCTACCATCGAAGCAAAGAGTCCTTCTCCTGAAACAGGAATCCAATAAAGAAAGTCAGATTGTAGGTCGCGTGCATTACCGTGGCCGCCGCGGTGGACCCGGTGCGATGCCGCACCCAACCAAACGCGGCGCCGGCCACCGTGACCAGCAATACGTGACGCCACGACCAGCCGTACTGTGGCCCGTGCAGGAGCGCGAAGGGCAAGGCCGCCACCAGGATGCCCGGCCACGCGCCCAGGCTGCGCACCACCAGGGGAAGCAGGAATCCGCGGAAAAATATCTCTTCGCACAGCGGCCCCAGCGTGCTGCCGAATATCGCCACCAGAATAATGGCCTCGCGTCCCCGCAGGAATTGCTTGATGGGCATGTCCATTTCGGGAGTTCGCAGAACCACGCCAAGCACGGAAACGCCGATGGCCAGCATGGGTCCCCACACCACCGAGCTAAGCAACACGCCCTGCGCCGGCATCACCCATCCCAACGACTTCCAAAAGGGACGGCCGTAGCGCCAATGCAGAAGCGCGTAGAGCGCGGCGAACAGGAGCGCGTAACCGGCGAACTGCGCTACCAGTAGTTGCGGCGTTTGTCCCGGGGCGGCGGTGGTCAGGGCGCGGAAAGCCACGTCCACAATCAGCGTGGCCACGATCAACGCCGGCAGGGCCATCCCGGCCAACAGCGCCACGTCCTGATAGGACCAGTACGGGAAGCTCTCCTCCGGTGCGTTCACGGGCGCGGCTAACGGCGCCGGCGCAGGTTCGGCACTCTCTCCGGCGGCCGGTCCTACGGGCAAGTCGTTCATGGTTCCCGTTTCAAAAGCGCGGCCGCCACCCAGGGCAACATCAGTGCGTGGGAGCCGCGCAACCCGATGGCTTGCCCGCCCGCGCCCGAATGGTGGCCGAGAAAATCGAAGTTTACCGTAGTGCCGTCCTTCCGCGCGCGGCCCAGGTTCCGGGACAGGCCGCCGCCGTCCAGCGATGGCATGAGCGGGCCGGTGAAATGGATGGAGCGCTCGATGGATTCGTTCATGCGCGCCGCGCGCCTCCCAATACCTTCGTCAACGCCTGTCCAGTGTAGCTTTTCTTGGTGCGCGCCACTTGTTCCGGCGTCCCGGCCACCACCAGGTGCCCACCTTCATCGCCGCCTTCCGGCCCCAGGTCGATCACCCAGTCCGCCATCTTGATCACGTCCAGGTGGTGCTCAATCACGACCACCGTGTTGCCCAAATCCACCAGACGGTTCAGTACGCCAAGCAGCTTCTTCACGTCGTCGAAATGCAGGCCGGTAGTGGGTTCGTCGAGGATGTAGAAGGTCCGGCCGGTCTGGCGCCGGCTCAACTCGCGGGCCAGCTTGATGCGCTGCGCCTCGCCTCCGGACAGTGTGGTCGAGGACTGGCCCAGGTGTACATAACCCAGCCCGACGTCGCGCAGCGTTTCGAGTTTCGCGCGGATCTGCGGAATGTTTTCGAGTGCCGGGAGCGCATCGTCCACGCTCGAATCCAGCAGATCGGCGATGGACAGCCCCTTGTACTTCACCTGTAGCGTCTCGTGGTTGTAGCGGCGGCCGCGGCAGACGTCGCAGGTCACGTAGACGTCGGGCAGGAAGTTCATTTCGATGCGCTTGAGCCCGTCGCCCTGGCAGGCTTCGCAACGGCCGCCTTTCACGTTAAAGCTGAACCGGCCCGGCTTGTAGCCGCGCTCGCGCGACTCGGGCAGCATGGCGTAGAGATCGCGGATGGGTGTGAACAGCGCGGTGTAGGTGGCCGGGTTCGAGCGCGGCGTGCGGCCGATGGGAGATTGGTCGATCTCGATGACTTTGTCGATGTATTCGAGCCCGCTGAGGCTCGCGTGCGCGCCCGGTGCTTCGTGCGCCTTGTACAAATGTTGGGCCAGCGCGCGATAGACGATGTCGGTGACCAGCGTCGATTTGCCGCTGCCCGAAACGCCCGTGACCACGATGAACAGGCCCAGCGGGAACTCCACTTCCAGGTTCTTGAGGTTGTGCTCGCGCGCGCCGCTCACCACCAGCTTCTGGCCGTTGCCCTTGCGACGCTCGAGCGGCGCTTCGATCGAAAGCCGGCCCGCCAGGTACTGTCCGGTGAGCGATCCGGCGGTGGCTTTAATGGACTCGGGCGGCCCGGCGGCGATGAGGTGACCGCCGAGGCGGCCAGCGCCGGGGCCCAGATCGACGACGTAGTCGGCGCGCTCGATGGTTTCGGCGTCGTGCTCGACCACCAGTACCGTGTTGCCGAGATCCCGCAGGTGCGTAAGCGTATCGAGCAGTCGATGGTTGTCGCGCGGGTGCAAGCCGATGGACGGCTCGTCGAGAACGTACAGCACGCCGCGCAGCTTCGAACCGATCTGCGTGGCCAGCCGGATGCGCTGCGCCTCCCCTCCGGCCAGCGTCGCCGCCGAGCGGTCCAGGCTGAGGTATTCGAGCCCCACCGCCGTCAGAAATTCGATGCGGTGGCGGATCTCATCGACCACCCGCCCGGCGATCTGCAACTCGCGCGCGTTGAAGCGCCAGGAACGCACCACTTGCAGCGCCTTGGCGGCCGCGAGATTCGCAAAAGCGCCGATGGAGATCCCTTTTACGCGAACCGCCAGACTGGTAGGCTTTAACCGCCGGCCGCGGCAAGCCGGGCACTCCGCCGCCGACATGTAGCTCATCAGCCACTCGCGGTAGCTGTCGCCGGCTTCGGCGAAAATTTCATCCAGCACTTTCAAAAGACCCGGATAGCCCGCACCGCCGTGGATCAGCAGCTTGCGCGCTTTCTCGCTCAACTCCTCGAAGGGTTTGTTGAGATCGATGTGCAGCCGTTTGGCGGCCTCTTCGAGTTCGTAGTTGCGATAGGTGATGCCGGCGCCCATGGCCGTGGCGCCGTCCAGCAGCGGCTTCGAGGGATCCACCAGAATCTTGTCGATATCGAAGGTCCACTTACTGCCCAGGCCTTTGCAGGTTTCGCAAGCGCCGTAAGGACTGTTGAAGCTGAACGAGCGCGGCTCGAGTTGCGGCACGCTCATGCCGCAATCCGGGCAGGCCATCTTCTCCGAATACAACCGTTCGTCGCCGTTCACCACCGCCACCGTCACCAGGCCGGCGGCGAGTTTGGTGGCCGTTTCGATGGACGCTTCCAGGCGTTTCTCGACGCCCGGCTTGACCAGCAGACGGTCGACCACGACTTCGATGGTGTGGTTGCGCCGCTTGTCCAGGACAATCTCTTCATCCAGCGATCGCAGCGTGCCGTCAATGCGCGCGCGCAGGAAACCCTGCTTGGCAAACTTCTCGAGGTCCTTCTTGTATTCGCCTTTGCGGCCTCGCACCACCGGGGCCAGCAGCATCACGCGCGCGTCCTGGCATTCGGCCATCACCTGCTCGACAATTTGCGCCGGCGTCTGGCTGGAGATCGGGTGCCCGCAGTCGGGGCAATGCGGCGTGCCCACCGAGGAGTAGAGTACCCGCAAATAGTCGTAAATCTCGGTGATGGTGCCCACCGTGGAACGCGGGCTGCGGCTGGTGGTTTTCTGCTCAATGGAGATCGCCGGGCTGAGCCCGTCGATCGAATCCACTTCGGGCCGCTCCATCTGATCCAGGAATTGCCGCGCGTAGGGCGAGAGCGTCTCGACGTAGCGCCGCTGCCCTTCGGCATAGATGGTGTCGAAAGCCAGCGACGATTTACCCGACCCGCTCAAGCCCGTAATTACGGTAAGCGTGTTGCGAGGGATCTCTACGTCGATGTTCTTCAGGTTGTGCTGCCGTGCCCCGTGCACGGTAATGCGGTCAAGCATGATGGACTGGCTGGAGTGAAGACGCGCCTACTCTCTATTCTACGCGAGGCGGGCGCGCTGGCTCCGGATTTGGTCAGCGCGCCAGCACAATCATCTGATACACCTTTGGATTTAACTTCTGCATCGCTGGATGAGAGGAAGAGAAAAAGAAACGGTCTCCGAGCACTTGAGCCTCCTCGGGTTGCGAGTTTCCGCCCGGTCGGGACGGACGCAGCCGCAGGTACGTCCTGCCCCGATCGAAGACGCTGCTCAGCTTCCCGTCTTCCCAGGAGACGATGGCTCCCTCATAGTCCCAACTGAAACCCGCCAGCTTGAATGGCCGTTCGTTCAACGTCTCGAGTTCCTTGAGCGTGGTGCCGATGCTCACGCCTTGCGGCATCCTCCACCGGCATACTCCATCGCGAAGTCCATAGCAGACGTCGATCCGCTTGGGTTGGCCCTTCTCCCAAGTGATTGCGAGCCTCTGGGATGGGTCGTCCGGATACACCAGCGTGCCCGGATGCATCTCTCCCTCGCCGACGTTAATTTCGCCGTCTTTCACCACCTCAGCGCCGAACAACGCAATCAGTTCACTCTTGGTTGTCGATGCAAGCACCGGGCCAACACGTTCACCGGGCACGACCACCCAATCGTGCGCTAGCAGCAAAAAGCACAATGTAATCACGGCGCACCTCCTATCCGAAGAGCAGAAAAATCGCTCAGCCTGAACTGCGCGATTTTTTCGGACACGCCTGCTCCACTATGCTAGATGAAAAATGTGCGCAGTTCAGGCTGAGCGATTTTTCAGCGCGCTTCGAAGAGCAGCAGCTCCGACGTCATGGCCGCTTCCAGGCGTACGGGAATGCCGTCCATCAGGCGCGCGCCGGTCAGCGGGACTTTGTGTCCGGTGTTCGAAAACGTCACCAGGTACGTTCGCCCCAGATCGAGGCCGCGCGGCTTGAAGGTGAAAGTATCGTTGCCGCTCTGCGCGGTGCGGAACAAGCCGGCGACGGCGCGCGTCGAATCCTTGGTCGCATACTCGAGCACCAGCCACGGTGAAGGCTCGGCGATGGGCAGAACGGGCGTGTGATGATAAACACGGCTGCCCACCATGATGGGCCGGACCACGCGCTTGAACCGCTCCACCGACTCGCGGATGCGCGCGCGCAGAATCGGGTTGAACTCTTCCATGGTGGGGCTGATGCCGCGAAAAATCGGCCGGCACAACATGACCGTGCGCAACTGCTGGTCCAGGTCGCCGTCGGTGGCATGCTGGCCGACCTCGGTGCCGAAGGTCCGCAAGAGAATCTCCGGCGGCAGAATCCAGGTCATGCCGTTCAGAACCTTCAGGCCGCGAGGTCCGCGCATCCAATCGGAAAGTTCGGTGTTGTGGAAGCGCCGCAGGATGCCCAGATCCAGACGCCCGCCGCCGCCGGCGCAGTTCTGGAAGATCACGCGCGGGAAGCGCGCCCGCACGCGGTCGAAGATTCCGTAAAGCGTTTCCACGTGACGCCAGACGGTATTTTCGACAAAACCGTCCTTGACGCGATTGCCGCCCTCTTCCATGGAGTTGTTGTAGTCGAGGCGAAACATGTCGAGGTCGTACTTCTGGATGATGCGCACGATCTCGGATTCCATCCACTGGGCCACTTCCGGATTGGCCAGATCGAGTTGACGGCCGCCGGAGACGGGTTTGCCGTTACGCGTAAGAATCCAGTCGGGATGCTTCTGGCGCAAGGTAGCGGCCGAACCGACGCTCTCGATCTCCACCCACAAGCCGAAGAGCAGGCCCTTGCCGCGGGCGTATTCGCGCACGGGTCCGAGGTCGTGGGGCAGCCACTTACCGGCATACCAATCGCCCACATTCTGCGCCCAGCGATTGGGCTCGGGACCGTACCAGCCTGCGTCGATCAGAAACTCCTCTGCACCGATATCGGCGGCGAGGTCGATCTCGCGCTTCAATCCGGCTTCGTCCTCGTGATCGACAATGTAACCGCGATGATTGGATTCCACCTGATATTCGCGTCCCGGAATGGGCGGCGGCAAAACGTTGCGCCGCACGTGTTCGTGCAGCGTCTGCACGACACGGTCGAAATCCGCGCGCATCACCAGCACATGTGTTTCGGGACTCCTTACGGTCTCGCCCGGCGCCAGAACGCGCAGCACGGGGTCGGCCGCGCTCGGACCCATGTCGAAAAACAGGCGCGCGCGGTCACGTGATTCGTCCTGCGCGCCAGTGAGGTGATAAGTCCAATTACCGCTCCAGCCGAGCGAGGCGACAAACCACTCGCCGGTGGCGCGATTGCGCGCGAAGAAAGTGGGATGGCCCCAGCCGGACTTGCCGCGCGTTCCGGCGACGGTGCGCGTCGCGTTCAGGACGGGCTCGAAACGCCACGCGCCTTCGTAGCCCCAATCCTGGCGCTCGGCGTAAGCAAATTCGAACACCGGTTCACCTTGTTGGGCCACGCGCTCGCGATACTGGGACGTGTTCCAAATGATGCCGGACCACGGCGAAACGCGTGTGATGGCGGTCGGCTTGGCGCCGTTGTTGGTGATTTCGAGCCAGCGCACCAGCACAGGGCCGCCGGAGAGCAGCGTGTGCAACTTCACCGCGATGGGCCGCGCGGCGCTCACGAGCTCGATGGTCACCAGCAGCCCTTCGGGATTCTTCACCTCCCGCTTGGTGGCCTTCACCCAGCGCCAGCTTCCGCCCAGGTCCTGTCCTTCGATGCCCAACTCGAAAGCGTCCATGGGCGCACCTTCGTAGGAATGCTTCTCGCCTTCCAGGTGGAACTCGGGCTTGACCATGCCGGTCGAGAGCCAGTACCGGTTCAACCAGTGGCCGTTGCGCAGGGCTTCGTCGCACACGGTCAGCTCGGAACTGAAGCGTACGCCGGGCTCGGCACCGGTGCGCACCACCGCGTCGCGATACGCCGCGCCGCACACAGGGGCAATCGAGAGGAGCAAAGCAAGGGAGTATCTGGTCATGTGGGCCTCTGTCGCTCAGCCGCCCGGGCGGCGAAGCAACGTTCAGCCTACCATTTCGGATGCCCGCGTGCCTTAGCTTTGGCCCATTCGACCAGACGTTTGATGGGAGGGAAATAGTCGCCCAGAATGATCAGGCCGGGAATGAGAAAAACCCATCCGGGCATGATGGGCAGGATCAACCCGATCACGCCGAGGATCACGAGGAAGAAACCAAGAAATGGGCGCAGGATCTTTCGCAAAATGATTCCACTCTAATGGTAGGGACGGGCAGACTCGAACTGCCGACCTGCCGCTTAGGAGGCGGCCGCTCTATCCAGACTGAGCTACGTCCCCACTCAGTCCATTGTAACGCGGTGCCGCTACCGGAGCCCCCGCGTCTTCAAATAGGCGATGAGCGCGGCCGGATCGTCCGTGATGATGCCGTCCACGCCGGCCGCCACCAGATCCGCCCACACTCTTTCTTCGTTGGCGGTCCAGGTGATCACTTTCAATCCGGCGCGGTGCGATGCGTCCACTTGTTGCTTGGTCACCAGCGCGTAATTCGGCGAGATGATGCTGGCATCGGCTTCACGAGCGATTTCGACGAAGTCGCGCGGTGCGCCGCCGTAAAGCGCCGCGCGCGGCACGCCGGGGAGCAGTTTCTTCATCTGGTGGAGCGTCCGGAAGTCGAACGACTGCACGTTGACGCGAGATTCCAGGCCGTGCTTGCGAATGGCATCGGCCAACAGCTTAGCCATGAAGCTCTGGAGCCGGCGGACCGGTCTTGTTCATCTTGGTTTCGATGTTGAAGCGGAACGTGCCGCGCGGCGCGAGCGCAAGCACTTCGTCCAGCGTGGGAATGCGTTCGCCGGGCGAGAGTTCCTGGCGCGGAAACGCCGGGTTGCGCTCCGCGCCGCAGTCCCACTGCTTCACTTGCTTCAAGGTGAGATCCAGAATATCGGCTTGAGGTAAAGGGCCGCGGCACACGGGCGGCTTCAGCACGCCGTCGTGCGAAACCACCAGGACGGCGTCTTTGGTGACGCGAAGATCGAGTTCAAGAACGTCGACACCGGACTTGATGGCATAGTCGAACGCCGCGAGCGTATTCTCGGGCCGCACGGCGCGCGCGCCGCGATGCCCTTGCACTTCGATCCGCGCTCCCGCCGCCATCAGAGCACCGGCGATGAACAGGAAGAGTGGCCGCATGGGTTCACCATTTCAAAAGTAACATGGCGTGCGGGCCATACCGCCGGCTCCGGGGCGCGACCGTGGAGAGCCTGGCTACTCCGGCCAATGCCGGCGGACTCCATCGCGCGAGACGATGGCCTTCCATCGCGTGTTGAAGCGCGCGGCGAGATCGGGACGGCCTTCGAGGAAATCGGCCAGCCCGAGTTCAGCGTGGGGTTCCTCGGCGCGCTCGTCGAAGTTCAGACGCGTGTCGATTTCGGCCCAAATGTTGGTTAGTCCGCCCGCGTCTATCAATACGACGCGATCTCCGCAAACGCCGAAGTTCTTCAAGTGAGCGTCCACGGAAAAGACGCCGCGTTGCCAGCCAGCCTGGCGAAAGTCGAGGAGGCGGTTCAGCCACAGCTCGAACTCGTCGAATCGTTCCGCCGCGGCCAGCTCCTTCAAGCGAGCGTAGAGGGTGGCCTCGACGCGCTGCGTGGCCTGGTCCACTCTGAGCCAGCCCTGCCAACCGCCGACATACACGCGAGTGGGCGGAAAAGCCACCTGTTCGGGCAGGAGCGAAGTTCCGCGCAGGCGGGCTTGGGCCAGGCGTTCGCCACGCTCGCTTCGGGATCGGTACAGACGCCACATCTCGCCGATGTGAGTGGTATACCAGAAGCCGCGCGGCACAAGGAGGATCACGGCCTGCAGGAAAACCCGCAACAACCGGATTATCCGCGAGGGCTTCTCGAATAGCTTGTAGACGCCCGGCAAGACGCGCGAGAGTCTTCGCGCCAGCTTCCACATCACGATGAGGGCGACAATCGCGGAAGCGGAGCGTTCGCGGCGCACCACCCAGTGCTCGGAAGCATAGACCACCTTCCCAACGCCTTCCCCCAGGCGGTGCAAGCGCTGGTTGGTCAGTTCTTCCGGCGCGCTCGATAGAACTCTTGGCGGCGGCGGAGTTTTCTGGTGGGAGCCCCGGTGCCCCATAGCATGCATTGTCGCTCCGCGCGGACCAAAAGAAAACGGGACTGGCGGTGGGCCAGTCCCGTGATTTCACGACGGAGTCGCGGATGGGGTGTTACGCGGTGCGCATGGTGTCGCTCTTGTCGCCGGTGATGGCGGCTTGAGCGGCGGCCAGGCGCGCGATGGGCACACGGTAGGGAGAGCAGGACACGTAGTTCATGCCCACGCGGTAGCAGAACTCCACCGAGCTGGGCTCGCCGCCGTGCTCGCCGCAGATGCCGACTTCGAGCTTCGGATTGGTCGCGCGGCCCTTGGTAACGGCCATCTGGACCAATTGCCCGACGCCTTCCTGATCCAGAACGGCGAACGGATCGGCTTTGAAGATCTTCTTGTCTTCGTAGTCCTTCGAGAACTTAACATAGTCGTCGCGGGACAGGCCCAGCGTCGTCTGCGTCAGGTCGTTGGTGCCGAAGCTGAAGAACTCGGCTTCGGCGGCGACCTTGTCGGCGGTGAGAGCGGCGCGCGGGATCTCGATCATGGTGCCGATCATGTAGTGCTGCTTCTTCAAACCGGCCTTGGCGAGAACTTCCTCGGCCACCTGCTTCACGATGGCCTTCTGGTGGGAGAATTCCTCCACGCCGCCGATGAGCGGGATCATGACTTCCGGCACCACCTTGACGCCCTTCTTGGCCACTTGCACGACGGCTTCGAAGATGGCGCGGACTTGCATCTCGGTGATCTCCGGATAGGTGATTCCCAGACGGCAGCCGCGGTGGCCGAGCATGGGGTTGAACTCATGCAGCTCTTCGACGCGCTTGAGCAACTCGGGCAGGGCCTTCTTGAGTTCCGGCACCGCCATGCCATACTTGGCCGCCATTTCCTTCTTATCCTTCGCGGTGGCATAGGGCAGCTTGGTGAGGTCCACCATCAAGTCTTCGCGCTTGGGCACGAACTCGTGCAGCGGCGGATCGAGCGTACGGATGATCACCGGAAGTCCGTCCATGGCTTGGAACAGTCCGGCGAAATCCTTGCGTTGCAGCGGGAGCAGTTTGGCGAGAGACTTCCGGCGGGTCTTTTCATCGCGGGCCAGAATCATGGCCTGCACGTGCTCGATGCGGCCCGGACCGAAGAACATGTGCTCGGTGCGGCACAGGCCGATGCCCTCGGCGCCGAACTTGCGGGCGACCTTGGCGTCGCGCGGGATGTCGGCGTTAGCGCGGACGCCGAAGGCGCCGCGGAATTCGTCGGCCCAGCCCATGAACTTCGAGAGAACGCCCGAACTGGGGTCGGCGTCCAGCGTGTTGGCCTGTCCGGCGAACACCTCACCGGTGGAACCGTCGATCGAAAGCCAATCGCCTTCCTTCAGCGTCTGGCCGGTCTTGCGAACGGTGACCAGGTGCTTGGATTCTTCGACCACCAGTTCCTCGGCGCCGGCCGAGCACGGTATGCCCATGCCGCGAGCGACGACGGCGGCGTGCGACGTCATGCCGCCGCGAGCCGTCAGAATGCCCTTGGCCACTTCCATGCCGTGAATGTCGTCCGGCACGGTCTCTTTGCGGACCAGGATGACCGGGATACTTGGGAGCCTGCTCGACGGCGTCGTCGGCGGTGAACACGACGCGGCCCACGGCGGCGCCCGGCGAAGCCGGCAGACCGGTGGCGATCTTCTTGAGGTTCTTCTTGGAAGCCGGATCGAGCACCGGGTGCAGCAACTGGTCAAGCTGTTGCGGCTCCACGCGGAGAACGGCTTCCCGCTTGTCGATGAGGCCTTCTTCCACCATGTTGACCGCGATCTTCACGGCCGCCGGACCCGTGCGCTTGCCGTTGCGGGTCTGCAGCATGAAGAGCGTGCCTTCCTGAACGGTGAACTCGAAGTCCTGAATATCGCGGTAGTGCTTTTCGAGCATGCCGGTGATTTCGCGGAGTTGCTTGTACACCGGAGGCATGACGTCCTTGAGTTCGACGATGGGTCTGGGCGTGCGAATACCGGCCACCACGTCTTCGCCCTGTGCGTTGATGAGGAACTCACCATAGAATTCCTTGTCGCCCGTGGCGGGGTTACGCGTGAAGCCGACACCAGTGGCGGAGGAGTCGCCCATGTTGCCGAATACCATGGCCTGTATGTTGACGGCGGTGCCCAACTCGTCGGCGATCTTGTTCATCTTGCGATAGTGGCCGGCCCGGGGATTCCACCAGGAACGGAACACGGCGTCACGGGCCTGCGCCAGTTGGTCCTTGGCGTTCTGCGGGAACGGCTTGCCGGTCTTCTTCTGGACCAGCTTCTTGTATTCGGCGATGACGGCCTGTAGATCTTCGGCGGTCAGATCGGTATCGAACTTCGCCTTCACCTGCTTCTTGCGCGCGTCGAAGATGTGCTCGAACTCGTCTTTGGGAATCTCCAGGACGACGTTGCCGAACATCTGGATGAAACGGCGGTAGCAGTCGTAAGCGAAACGCCCATTGCCGCTCTTCACCACCACGGCCTCGACCGTCTTGTCGTTGAGGCCCAGGTTCAGAACGGTGTCCATCATGCCCGGCATGGAGAACTTGGCGCCGGAACGCACGCTGACGAGCAGCGGGTTCTGGGTGTCGCCCAGCTTCTGGCCCATGCGGCTCTCGAGGATGGCGAGCGCCTCGTCGATCTGGGCGTCCACGTCACCGGGAACCTTGCTTTTGTTGGCGAAGTAGATATTGCAGACTTCCGTCGAAATGGTGAACCCCGGGGGCACCGGAACACCGGCCCGGCTCATTTCCGCCAGACCCGCGCCCTTGCCACCGAGGGTGTCTTTCATCTTTCCATCGCCGTCGGCCGTGCCGGCGCCGAAGGAGTAGACGTATTTCTTCATAACGCTCTTGTTCTCCTTGAAGTTGTTCATTTATCCAGGACCACTCGTAACGATCTCCGAAAAATCGGCGACCGACGAAAACTTTGCGAGTAACTGTGCGAGAAATGCCAGCCGGTTAGCCCGAAGCCGGGCGTCGGGGGCATTCACCAAAACTTTGTCGAAATAACGGTCGACCACCGGACGCAGCGAAGCGACCTCGGCCAGGTTCTCGCCCGCGACGCGCGCCACCGCGTCGTAGAGATCGCGCTCCGGACCCGCTTCGAGCAGGTTCAGGTCCACGCTGCCTTCCGGAAACCCGGCCTGCCGCAGAATGTTCTTGATGCGCTTGAAGCTGGCGGCGACCGGTTCGAAATTCTCGGTCGGACGCACGATGTGCAGGGCCTCCAGGCGCCGCTGGAGATCCGGAAGATTGCCGAAGCCGGCGGCCATGGCCGCGCGGACTTCGTCGTAAGGATACCCGCGCACTTCGCGGAAGTAATACTCGATGCGGTCGCGGAAGAACTCGGTGAGCTGCGCATCGGCGCCGGTCAGTTGGGCGAGCGCCAGCGGGAGATTGCCTTCCACCAGGATCTTCACCACGCCTTGGGCGGCGCGGCGCAGCGCGAACGGATCGCTGGATCCGCTGGGCACCAGGCCAATCTGGAAGCATCCGCGCAGTGTGTCGAGCTTGTCGGAGAGCGAAACCAGCCGGCCGGCCGCGGTGGCCGGGATGGAATCTTCCATGCTCACGGGCTTGTAGTGCTCGTAGATGGCGCGCGCCACCTCCTCCGGTTCGCCCTGCGCCCGGGCGTACAAGCCGCCCACTACGCCCTGCAATTCGGTGAATTCCTTTACTAACTCGGTAGTCAGATCGCACTTACTAAGTTCGACCGCCCGGACCACCGCGCCGTCGCCGCCCAGCTCGCGCGCCAAAACCATGGTGCGCTGGGCTTTGGCGAGATAGCTGCCCAGCTTGGCCTGGAATGTAACATGTTCCAGGTCGCTCACGCGGGCGGCGAGAGTTTTCTGCTGATCGACATCCCAGAAGAATCGCGCATCGTTGAAGCGCGCCCGCAGTACCCGCTCATTGCCGCGGCGTACCAGCCCCTCCTCGTCGCCGGCGATGTTCATGACGGCGATGAAGTGCGGCGCGAGCGTTCCATCCGGCTTCTCCACCGAGAAATACTTCTGGTGGTGACGCATCACGGTGACCAGCACTTCCTCGGGCAGCGCGAGATAGCTGGGATCGAATTCGCCCAGAATGGGCGTCGGATACTCGGTGAGGAAGACTAGCGTCTCAAGCAACTGCGCATCGGTCTTCACCTGCAAATCGCGGCCCGCGAGCAACGCCTGGAGGCCTTCCTGAATGCGGCGGCGGCGATCGCCGGCGCGCAGCAGGACGAAATTTTTCGCCAGGGTTTCCTCGTAGTTGGCGATGGTCACCGCGACGTTCGAAGCGCCCAGACGGCGATGCCCGCAGGTGGTGTTGCCGCTGGTGACGCCGGCCAGCTCGAACGGCACCACTTCCTGGCCCAGCAGCGCGACCGTCCAGCGGATGGGCCGGATGAAACGCGCTCCGCCCTTGCCGGTCCAGTACATGGTCTTGGGGAAGTAAATGCCCAAAATCAGGCCGGGCAGCGCGGCGGAGAAAATGTCGCGCGTCGCGCGGCCGGCGATCTTCTTGCGGGCGGCCAGATACTCGCCCTTGGGCGTCGAGACTTTTTCGAGGCTCCCGACGCTCACTCCCTGCTTCTTGGCGAAGCCCGCGACGGCTCCGGCCGGAGCGGCCGCCGGAGGCCCCGTCACCAGCTCTTCGCAGTCCTGCTGGCGTCCGGTGAGGCCCTCGGCCAAGAGCGCGATGCGCCTGGGGGTAGCTTCCACCCAGGCGACCTGGCCGCCCAGCTTGTTTTCCTCGAGGAGCTTGGTGAAAGACTCGCGAAGTTGTCCCAGCGCCGGCTGGATCATCCAATCCGGGATTTCCTCGGTGCCGATTTCGAGCAGGAAGTCGAGCGTCATGCGGCCGCCTCCGCGCTGGTCTGTTCGAGATACGCCTGCGCCACCCCTACGGCCAGCTTGCGTACGCGGGCGATGACGCCCACGCGCTCCGTGACGCTGATGGCGCCCCGCGAATCGAGCAGGTTGAAGGCGTGCGAGCACTTCAGCACCTGGTCGTAGGCGGCCAGCAACGGGAAGCGCTTCTTCTCTGGGTAGTCGGGCCAGGCGGAGAGCAGCCGCCGGCATTCCTTCTCGTGCAGCTCGAACAGTTGCCAGAGCGTCGCGATGTCGGCCATCTCGAAGTTGTAGACCGAAAACTGCAGTTCGTCGGCGTGGCGCACGTCGGCGTAAGTGAAGCCCGGCGCCCACTCGATGTCGTAAACGCTGCTGGCGCCTTGCAGGAAGGCCACCAGGCGCTCCATGCCGTAAGTGAGTTCGGCGGGCACCAGATCCAGGTCCACGCCGCCACACTGCTGAAAGTAGGTGAACTGGGTGATTTCCAGGCCGTCCATCATCACTTGCCAGCCGACGCCCCAGGCGCCCAGTGTGGGCGATTCCCAATTGTCCTCTTCGAACTTGACGTCGTGCTTGCGAAGGTCGATGCCGATGGCTTCGAGGCTGCCGAGATACTGCTCGATAATGTCGCTTGGCGAGGGCTTCAGGATGACCTGTAGCTGCTGGTGTTTATAGAGCCGGTTGGGATTTTCGGCGTAACGTCCGTCGGCGGGACGCCGGCTGGGCTGGATGTAAGCAACCCGGTAGGGACGCGGTCCCAGCACGCGGAGGAAGGTTTCCGGACACATGGTTCCGGCGCCCACTTCCACGTCGTAGGGTTCCTGGATGATACAGCCGCGCTCCGCCCAATACTGTTTGAGTTTGAAGACAATGTTCTGGAAGGACTCCATGATTTACAGGGATTCGAGCAGCGGGACGGTGATGAGGTTCCGCTCGAGGTGCTCCTCCATGCGGCGCACCAGGAAACGGCGCAGATCCGCGGCGGTTTGCTTGCGCCATGAGCGCGGTGAGAGTTGGCCAATCGGTGAATGCATCATCTCTTCGGCGATAGCCTGCGACTCGCTCGATACCCGCAACCGCGGCAAGAAGCCGGCTAATCGTACAGCCCACAAGCTGAAATACAGCACCGCGGGCCAGACCGCATCGTTTCGCCCTTGAGCGGCCTCGTCCCGCAGGTAATCGAGCACGGAGACGAGCAGTCGAAAATGCAGCTCGCTCGGCTCGGCCGGCGGAAGCAACTGATCGCTGGTTTCAGCGAAAAAATCCATGGCCACCGCCACCTCGTATTCGCTCGCCAGTTTCAGGGGCGAACTAACCAGTTCGCACGCCTCCAGGGTGACCAGTTCCCGGTTCTCCCGTTGGAAGTAGAACATCCGCACTTGGGAGAGACGTTCCAACCCGGCGCCAAAACGGCTTTTCGGACGCCGGGCGCCGCGTGCAACGCCCCGCAGTTTCCCCTGTTCGCGAGTCAGGAAGCTGACCACGAGATCGGCTTCCTTCAGGGGATACGACCGCAGGACGATGCTCTCACTCACCCTGGCCGGCATGACAGCGGCAGGCGCAAATCCCAGAGTAGCACAGACGCTTCCCGCGCTTCCGGGCGGGCCGTGTTGGGGCGGGCCATGTGCGGGGCCATCACCTTCGTTCGAACCGTCCCATATACTGCGCGGCCGCGAGCACATGGGACTGCAGCGCGTGATCGACAGCGGCGCGGCGGGAATCGGCCGGGAGGCCGAGGGATGCGACGTCCAGAGCGAAAAGCTTGAAGAAGTAGCGATGCGGGCCGTGCCCTTTGGGCGGCATGGGCCCGCCGTAGCCGCGATGGCCGAAATCGTTCATGCCTTCCACTTCCGACGGTCCCGGTTTGTGGCTCTGCGCCAAACCCCGCGTGGCAGGGGGAAGATCCCAGATCAACCAGTGAGTCCAGGTGCCGACGGGCGCGTCGGGATCGTCCACAATCAACGCGAAGCTCTGTGTTTCAGGCGGCGCGCCGGTCCATTCGAGCGCGGGAGAGACATCCGCGCCTTCGCCCGTATGGAGTTTCGGTATGGTCCCACCTTCCGCGAAGGCGCTGACCAACAATTTGAGATGCACAGAACCCTCCTTGATCGGGCTACAGATAGCGCAGGGCGTGATCGAGCGCTTCCAGGAAGAAGTACTCGCCCCACATGACCGATTCGCTCACGCCGAGTCCCTTGTGGATGTGATAGACGCCGCCCTTGAGCACACCTTCCCACTCCGGTTCGGCCTTGCCCAAATGCTTGTTCGAGAGCGTCCTCAAAATGTGCGTCGCCGTGGACCAGTAGAAGTGGCCTTTGACTGGGTCGTGGAGCAGGCGCGAAAGCCGTAACAGACCGCTGGCGGCGATGGCGGCGGCGGAGGTGTCGAGGAGTTTGCGGCTCTCCGGCGGGGCGCCGAAGTCCCATGGCGGAACGCCGTCGGAGGGCGTGTGCGTGATATAGAAATCGGCGCACGCTTCGGCGGTTTCGAGGAACCGCGGATCGCGGCTGTACTCGTAGCAGGTGCTGAAGCCATAGAGAGCCCACGCCAGTCCGCGCGACCAGCAGGAATCGCCGCGATGTCCCTGATGGGTAGTCTGTTTCAGGAACTCGCCGGTTTCGGTATCGAAGATTCCCTCGTGCGCCGTCGAACCGTCGCCGCGCACCAGCACTCGTCGCGTGGTGAGCGCGTGACGGATGGCGACGTCGCGCAACCGCTTGTCGCCGGTCTCGCGCGCCGCGTAGAAGATGATGCCGACGTTCATCATGATGTCGATGAACAGCGAATTCTCGGCCACGAAGCAGCGCAGGTACTGGCCCTTCTCGCGGAAGCGCAGCGACATGGTGCGGCCCGCCTCGATCAGGACATCGTTGAGCGCCGGGTCCTTGGTCAACTGGTACCAGCGATAGTAGGTCGATAGGAAAATGAAGCCCAGGTCGTGAACTTCGCGATCCAACTTGCGCGGTTCCAGCGGCTTCGAGTAGCGGGTGGCTTGCTTGAGCCAATAGTCCGACGCGCCGTTGCCGTTGCCCAAACGCTTGTGGAAGAGCCACATCATGCCCGGAAGAAAGCCGTCGCACCAATGTGTCCAGGCCGGTCCTTCGTGCTTCCACTTGCCGTCTATCGTGTAGATCGGATAGAAATCCGGATGGTTTTCAATCAGCCGGCGCACTTGCTGCGCGGCGAATGCGAAGGTTTCCTCGAACAGGGCCTTGTCGTTTTCGAACTCGATGGTGATCACGGTATCGACCTCTCAGGGGACAGTGCTTATTATACCCGTCCTGGATCTGCTACCATCCGAGCATGGCTGGCGCCAAAATCACCGTCAAGGCAAACGGCTCGCTGCGCGTCGAAGGCGACATCGTTCTTTGCGACGCGAGCGGCAATGAATTCGGCCTCGGTGGCCGGCAGGCGATCTCGCTCTGCCGCTGCGGTCTGTCCCAGGATAAGCCTTTCTGCGATGGCAGCCATCGCGCGGGCGGATTCCAATCGGAAGTCGTGGCGCGAGAGTTGCCGCCGCCGCAGCCCAAGCCCTGACGCTTCAGTCTCCCAGAATGCAGATGTCGCGGAGATTGCGGTAGTCTTCCGCGTAGTCCAAACCGTATCCGACCACGAACTCGTCGGGGATCTGGAAGCCGACGTAGTTGACTTCCACGGGCCGCAGGCGGCGGCTGGGCTTGTCGAGCAAGGCCGCGATGCGCACCGAGCGCGGCCCGCGCTGCTCGAGCACGTGCTTCAAATAGGTGAGCGTCACACCGCTATCGACGATGTCCTCGACGATCAGCACGTCGGCGTTCTCGATGGTGCTGTCCAGGTCCTTGGTCAGCTTTACCTCGCCGGAACTGGTCTTGCCGCGGCCATAACTGGATATCCCGATAAAATCGATGCGCGCCTGCCGATTGAGCGAGCGCGCCAGATCGGCAAGAAAGATGCATGCGCCCTTCAGAATGCCCACCACGTAAAGGGGGCCCGGCGGGTAGTCCGCGTCGATCTGCGCTGCCATCTCGCGAATACGCTGCTGGATCTGCTGCTCGGGAATGAGAACGCGTAAATTAGGCTGCGGCATGTTTCCTTTAATCCGCGGCTCGCAGGCGGGTGCTGGGCGGGCCGATATGAATGTGCGGCGCGGTGGACTTCCCCGGAATCGCCGCGCGAAACGCGAAGTAGGGAATGTGCCGGGTTTCCAGATACTCGCGCAGCCAGACGCCTTCCTCCTGATCCGGGTTGAGTGCCACGTCCACGCGCCCGCGATGGTCGTATCCCATCATGCGATGAATGGCCGTCGCGCCGCGCGCGCTCACCGGCAGGGGTTTGTTGAACTGCTTCTCGAAGGCCAGAACGATTCTCTTGAACAGGCCGTTCGTAAAGACGGCGTCGCCGTCGAAGCGTTCCGCGAGTTTCAATTCCTGCGGCGAGGCTTCCGGCGCCGCCTGTTCCACGCTGAGTTCCACGCGCGCCATTTCAGCCAGTTCGTGAAGCAGACGCGCGCGGGATGCGGCCAGATCGAGCGTCCGGCGGCTCTGGTCGTAGTCGAGCAAGTAGGCGGTGAGCGCTGTCCGCGCCAGCGCGCCGGCTTCCACCAGCGTGCGCGCATGTTCGAGTTCGCTCTTGCGGCGCGCCTGAAGCCGCCCGGCGGCCGCCACCACCTCTTGCGCCTGTTCGAGGGTTAACTCCTCCACCGTGACATTGCCGTAGAGCAGGTGGTCGAGCGTGGCCTGATCTTCCCGTTCCCTGGCGGTGCGTTCCAGGTCGTTCAGACGCGAGCGCGGCAGCACGCCGGCCTCCACCAGGCGGCGCACTTCGGCCGGGTCCTTGCTTGTCGCAGGGGACGGAAATGAGGACGGGTTCTGTGAGAACGCCGCGGCACCGGAGAGAAAGGCCAGCGCCAGGATTAGACGCATCTACTTGATTGTAGTACGATACGGAACAGGAGCGACCTAACCAACCGAGTGTCATCGCACAAGCAAGACCAGCTTCCCCAGCCCCCCATGGAAAGCCTTGCCCCCGATTTGCCCTGGCTGGGGGCCTATCGCGCCGCCGAATCCAAGAAGGCCGTGGGCCTGCGCGTGCTCGATCTGCGGGACGTCACCACCTTCACGGACTTCTTCGTCATCTGCGGCGGCACGAACTCGCGGCAGATCCAGGCCATCAGCGACGAAATCACGCTGCAGCTCAAGAAACAGGGCGAGCTGCCCGTCAGCGTGGAAGGCTACGAAAACGCCGAGTGGGTGCTGATCGACTACGGCGACTACATCGTCCACGTGTTCTCGGAAAAGGCGCGCGCCTATTACGACATCGAACGATTGTGGCGTGGCGCGAAGGAAGTCGCGCCGCCCGCGGCGTAGTAGGTCAGGTCCCGGAGTGTCGGATCGTTCGCGGGAATCTCCCGTTAGCGGCCTTGCACCGCTCCGCGGCTCTCCGTGTTCGCGGCGAGGCGGACGGCCCACAGGGTTATCACGGCGGCCTGCACGAGAAACAGCGTCTCCATCATGACGGGCTTGCTCGACACCGGTGGAACAAAGGACTTGAGCAGGGACATGCCCACCGCCGTCCAGGTGAGCCAGAGGAACATCGGGAGCATCCTGGGGCGGCGGGAGGTCACCCAGGCAATGCCCATGGTAGTCGCGACGACGAATACCCACATAGCGGGCGACGAGAGCTCGGGTTTGTTCCTGAGAAAATCGTAGGCGAACGCGCAGTAGGTCAGCGTAATGGCGATCTGCCAGCACAGCGTACGGGAGAACAGGGCGAGCGACAACAAAAGAGCCCCGGCGATCGTGTAGGTGAAGCGCGTGTGAAGGCTCGGGTAGAGCAGCAACCCGATGACGATGGCCGCGGCGGCGAAACCGAACGCAGTCCAGGGCCGTATCACCCCCGCGGACGGCTCCCGGCCAGGGGTGAGTTCCGCGCGGTGACGCCATGCGCACCAGCCATAGGCCAGGCCGAGCAGAGCGCCGAAGGTCAGTTCCATCACCTTCCACCAACCCAGCGGAAAGACCGGGACAATCTGGCGGCCCCAAACTTGCAGACCGGCGCCGGCCGCGAAACCCACGCCTCCGCCGAGCGCTCCCCAAAGGGCGAAGCGCCACGGCAGCCGCGCGCCCCCACGCCACGTGAGCCAAAGCAGGAGCAGGAGCGCGCCGGCGAGTAATCCAGCCCAAATCTCGGGGCGCGGCTTGTCGTAGCGGTTAGAGAAGTAGATCAGCTTGGGCTCGTTGATGAGCTTCCAGCCGGCCCACGTGCCCAATACCATCAGCAGAAAACCGGCGATGAGGTCTTTGGTCTGGTATCGCTCGCGCGTGAGCGCGATGCCGATGATGACGCCGCCGAGCAGGCCCCAGACGGCACCCTTTAGGGCGAAGCCGGTCATTCCCCAATAGAAAGTTTCGGGTTGAAAACTGAGTCCCACGGTCTGGCCGTAGGTCATCTGCCCGCCGAAGCCGACGCCGACCGCGGCGAACGCGGCAATAAGGGGCGACTCCGCCTCACGCTCGAGCAGCAAACAGAGCGCGAGCCCCACCATGGCGCCCGGGATCATGGCGCCCAGGGGCCCCCCGCCGATATAGCCGCGGAGGGCCCATCCAAGCGACATGGTTACGAACGGAAACGCAAGCCACAGCCACGCGGGTCGAGCCGCTGTGCCCGTCATTTGAGCAGTTCCCCTCGTCAGAACGTCAGCTTGAACTCCAGGTAAATGTAACGCGGCTCGTTGTTCTGCGACGGTGAGATCTGCCCGAAGGTCCCAGCGGTCACGTTCGGTGGGGTGGCCACCAACTGCGTGAAGAACGGGTGGTTCATGGCGTTGGTGATGTCGGCGCGAATCTGCGTCTTCACCCGCTCCCTGAAGATGGGAATGTCCTTCAGGATGGAGAAATCGAAATTCCGGACGTCCATGAAGCGGACATCGGGAAATCGCGTCGGGAAATTCCGCAGGGTGTAGGCCGGCGGGCCGGCGACCTTCGGGAACAGCGAGGTATTGAACCAGCGCTCGAGCGTGCGTTCGCCGACCGGCAGACTCGCGCTGCCGGTCGCGATCGGCGCGGCGTTCGGGAAGTCGATCGGGAAACCGCTCTGGAAGGTAGCGTTCCAACCAATGGTCCAATTACCGAGGAATCCGTTGACCACCGGATGCATTCCGCTGAAGAGCCTTCTGCCGCGGCCGAAGGGAAGATCATAGGTCCCCAGCACCGACAGCTTCTGCGGAACGTCGAAAATGGTGACACGCTTCTCCAGGGCCGGACTCAGCAGATCGGAAAGGTTCATGTCCTGTGCGTTAAGAAGAGTGAGTTGCTCGAGGGTCTTCGTGATCATGTAGTTGAACTGGAAATTGAGGCCGTTGCTGAAGCGGCGCTTCACGGACAACTGCATGGCATCGTAACGGTTCTTTCCGGCGGGTATGTTCGCGACGCTCACGCTGGAGTACTGCGGATACGCATTGAGCAGCGAGGAGCGCACAATGGTGGCTCCATTGAGAGCGGCATTGTTCGGAAGCAGCCCCGCCATGGGATTGGTGATCTTGGTGGTATAGTAACTGGCGGCTTTGCCGAGTTCCGCCGTGGGTAGGAAATTCAGCGCGCCGCTCACGGCCAACCCGGTGGTGTAGTTTCCGACGTAGGAAAGGTCGGCCATCAAGCCTCCCCACAATGTCCTTTGGAACCCGAAGGAGTATTGGGTGGACCGCGGAAGGCTGCGGTCGGTGTAATTGACCCCCAGACCCAATCCGAGGTCGGTTGCCAGGCCCTGGCTGTTGCCGACCGGCTGGAGAAGACCGGTTGGGAACGGATTGGTAATACTGGCCGACGGCATGACCCCGTCGATGGTGGTGACGGTTGTAGTCGTGCGGCTGTAGCCGGTGTTGGGCCCGAGGGCCCATTGGCCCAGCATGTAGTAGCCGAAACCACCGCGCAGGACGGTCTTGCTGTCCAGCGAGTACGCTACGCCGATGCGGGGCTGGAAGTTGTTGCGGTCCGGGGTGAAGGCGAAACGGTCGCTGCCGCTGGTGCCCGCATAAAGAAGGCCGCCGGTGAGGTTCGAGCAGGCCGGGCAGTCGCTGACTCCGGGGGCGGCTTTCACCTGTGAGGCGATGGGACTGGCGACGCCGAAGGCGAAGCCCCGGGTCTGCCGGTTGTAGCGCTCCACCACGGGGGTTTCATAGTCCCAGCGAAGTCCCAGGTTCAAAGTCAGCTTCCGGGTGATCTTCCAGTCGTCCTGGAAATACAATGCGTAATACTTGGCCCGATATGCCGGCGTGATGGGGATGGTGACTGTTCCGCTGGTGGGATAGCCCAGCAGCGCGGTGGCGATTTCGTTGCCCGCGTAAGCGCTGGTGACGTTGGGATCAGCCTGCGTCCAGTTCTTACCGAAGCCATAAGTGCCGGACGGGTTGCCGAAGCTGAGGTTGGTGTTGCGGAATTCACGGAGTTCAATGCCGAACTTCATGACGTGGGTGGAGACGACCTTCCCTCCGGAGGCGGCCAATGTGTACGTATCGTCGCCCTGCACGTAAGGGCCCGACCCTTGCGCCATGTAGGACCCGTAGCTGACCATCGGAAATTGCGAACGGGCGAACTGGGAGACCAGCGATGCCGGCCAACCGAGCGTCTTGGGGTCAAAGCCAAGCGTCTGTGAATTCCAGGCAAGGTTCTCGAGCCGGGCGAAGCCGCCGCGCAAGTTGAATGTAGTCGTCGCGTTAATGACGGCGGTCCAGTCGATGGTGAGCGTCCTGCCGCGACGCCCACGAGGCATGATGGTGCTGCTTTCGGCGGGGCTCCCATCGGGGAACTTTTGGTCGCAGCACCTGTTCATCTCGGTTTCCCCGTAGCGTCCGAAAAAGGCATGGCGGTTCGAGGGGCGGATATCCAGGCGTCCGGTCCACTGCCAGAGACTGCCGACATTGTCGCTGGTCTGGAAGAAGTTGTTGACGTGGGTGAGTCCCGTGCCAAGCCCTGTTGGATTAGGTAGGTACGAAACCAGCTTGGCCCCCACCGGATTGATCCGGTCGGTGGGGATCTTGTTGCCGGAGAAAGGCGTGCGAATGTAGCTCTTCCCGTCGGAGCCGAGGCGCGTGGTCATCGGATCGTAGATGAGCACAGCCTTGCCGTCGCTGGCCACGAGGTTCGAGAAATCGCCAGTCTTCTGCTCGGCGAGCGGCACGGTTGCCTGGGAGCTGTACAGGCTGGAGGACGGCCGCGACTCATAGTTCACCATGTAGAACAGCTTGTTGCGGGCGTCGAGGACCTTGGGAATCCAGAAGGGGCCGGTCGCACCGAAACCGTAGATGTTGGTCGCGCGCTCGCTGCGCGCCACATTGTTGCGATTGTTGGACCAGGTATTGGCGTTGAGCCGGTCGTCGAAGTAACGGTCCCAAACGGTGCCGTGAAACTGATTGGTGCCGGATTTCGTGGTGGTGGTGATGATGCCGCCGCCGGTGCGCCCGTATTGCGCGTCGTAGACGTTGGTCAGGACGCGGAACTCCTGCACGGAGTCCACGGAGGGGATCAGTATCGTCTGGCGGTCACCCTTAGTGTCGCTGGTTCCATCGATCAGGACGTCGGTGTTGCCTTCGGTTCCACTGGCCCCCATGCCGGCGCCGTTAATAGCCGTGCGGGAATTAGCCAGGTCATCCAGGCCGAACGCAGTTCCCTGCGCGGTCGAAGGCTTGTAAACCCCGGGCATGGCAAACGCCAATTGGTAAATTACGCGTCCGGCGTTGGGGATGCTCATCAGCAGTTGGTTGTCGACAACGCCGCCGCGCGAAGCGGTCTCCGTTTCAAGCAGCGACATTTGTTCGCTGACGGTTACCTGCTCGCTGATCGCTCCGAGTTCCAGGCGGACGTCGAGGGCGGCCCGGTCGCTGATCTGCAATTCGACATTCTCGCGAACGTATTTCTTAAAGCCGGGGGCTTCCACTTGGACCGTGTACTTGCCAGGGATCAGGAAAGGAATCGAGTAGCGGCCGCTGTCGTTAGTGACGGCGTCGGAACTGGCGTTCCTCTGAATGTTGGTGGCCTTGATTTTCGCGCCGATGACGGCGGCGCCGGTAGGATCGGTCACCAGTCCGTTGAGTGAGGCCCGGAAGTCCTGGGACAACCCGGCCGATACGGTTAGAAAGGCGCAGAGCGCCAGCTTGATTAGGGCACGCAGTGTCATTTGTTTAACCCTCGCAGTCAACTGTATTGCGATTTTATTAGGCTGTCAATAGAAGTTGTTCAGTGATGCTGTTTGCCGTTCATTTTCTTGTTGGAGCGCTGAACAACTGCTCGAACTGCGCGCTTTGTTGTGGAAGGTGGCTCAGTCCGCGGTAACTTGCTCGACCGAGGTCAGCACGCCGCCCGCGGCGGTGAATTCGTCGTAGGTTCGCTGGGCGTCTTCTTCCCGCAGCGTCTCGATGGCGTCGGTCACCAACTCAACGCGCTTGCCCGTTGCGAGCAGGCCCATGGCGGCGCAGCGCACGCAGTATTCGGTCACCACACCGTAAACCACGTAACGCTCGGCGTCGAGGCGCGCGAGCAGTCCCGGCAGATTCGGATTCGTGAAACAATCGTTGGCCGTCTTTTCCAGGATGATTTGCCGCGCGCCGCCGATGGAATACTCCGCCGCGACGTTCGGTACGGTCGCGCGCTTATCCAGCAGCGTCTGTTGCGGCTTCTGCTGGCCCGCTGTGCCGGCCACACAGTGCGGCGGCCAATTGCGAAATTCCGGATCGTTTTCCGAATGTGCGTCGACGGTCGATAGCAGCGGAATCCCCTGCGCGCCGGCGTAGCGGTTCAGCTTCTCCAGCGCCGGGAGCAACCGTTCGGCGCCGGGAACGTACAACGCGCCGGCCGGATAGAGAAAGTCGATTTGCGTATCGACGTCGACGAAAACGGTCTTCATACAGCCGCCTGCCGCCGCGCCTGTTCGAGCAGAGCAAGCAACTCTTCGCTCAGTTCCACCCGATACGGCTGGTCACTTTGTAGATGCCGGCAAGCCGGCGGAAGTTTCCGCAAACACCCGGCGGCGCGGACACGCGCGGCGCGCGCATCCGGCAACGCCTCCACCAGCTCGCCATCGTAAATTACCGGCCGCAGCAACGCTTCCACTTCTTCCCGCTCGCCTCGCGTGCGCGGGCATTCCCAAGCGCCCGCGATTTCGTCGTGATCGCGGAAGCGGAAGATCTGCTTGGCTCCGGGCAAGGTCACCTTATCGGCGCTGAATTTGGCGGTGTAGCGCTTCACGCCGCCGCTGGTGAGTTCCACCATCTTGTAGATGGCGCCCAGGCTGGGCGCGTCGGCCGAGGTGGCCAGTTCCGTTCCCACGCCGAACGCGTCGATGGGCGCGCCGCCCGCCACCAGTTCGCCGATCTTATATTCGTTCAAGTCTCCGGTAGCCATGATGCGCGCGTGAGCCAGGCCAGCCTGGTCCAGGATGCCGCGCACCTGGCGCGAGAGCTCGTCGAGGTCGCCGCTATCCAGACGTACGCCCCACATCGGCTCGCCCAGGGCAGCCGCTTTGCGCGCACCCTCGATGGTGTCGTAGCTGTCGATCAGGTAAACGGTGGCCGGCCCGAGAAGCTGTTGCAGGCGGCGGAAGGATTCCATCTCATCCGGGAACGCCAGCACCCAGGAATGCGCCGCGGTGCCGAACACCGGGATGCCGTATCGGAAGCCGGTGAGCGTGTTGCTGGTGCCGGCGCAGCCGCCGATATAGGCGGCCCTTCCGGCCAGCACGCCGGCTTCGGGCGAATGCGCGCGGCGCGTGCCGAACTCCACCACCGAGCGTCCGGCCGCGGTCTCCACAATGCGCGCCGCTTTGGTCGCCACCAGCGATTGGAATCCGATACTGGAAAGCAGATACGTTTCCGCGATCTGCGCTTCGATGAGGGGCGCGCGCACCGTGAGCACCGGCTCGCCGGCGAAGATCGGGGTGCCTTCCGGCACCGCGAACAGGTCGCCCGTGAAACGCAATCCGCGCAGGTGTTCGAAGAACTCGCTGCGCGAGGTGGCGAACTGCGGCAGCCCGCGCAGATAGTCAATCTCGTCGTCGCGGAAGCGCAAGTTCAGCAGGTACTCCACCACCTGCGCCAGACCCGCCGCGATCACGAAATTGCGGTTGGGCGGCAGGCGCCGGATGGAAAGCTCGAAGGTGCCGATATCGCTGGCTTTGCCGGCGGCAAAATAGCCCGCCGACATGGTCAACTCGTAAAAATCGGTCAGAAGACCATGCATTGTAGATGGGGAAAGGCTGAAGCCTATCCTACTACTTCTTCTTCTGGTCCTTGGGAGGCTGGTATTCCTTCACCTCGCCCGCGGCTTTCTGCAACTCTTCGACCGCCTTGCCGTCCAGTTCATAAACCGCCGGCTCGTTTTCGCGGCGCGCGAAGTAGCTGTTACCGGACTTGGAGATCAGAACCTTCTCCACCAGCTTGCCATCCTTCGATGTAACCGATGCCTCGATGGACGCCGTGGTGAATCCCGAATCGACGAACTTGATGGAAGACAACTCGCGCAGCTTGTCGACCAGCGACTGCAGGCTGGCCGAATCCATCTGCTTTCCATTCAAGAACCACTTGTCGCCGGACTTCACGAACACGCTGCTCTTGGAGCCGTCGCGAAATTCGACGCGGGTCGGATCGTTGAAACCGAAGTCGAACAGCTTCTTGTTGCGGAAATCGTCCAGGCTCTTGTCGAGCCCTTCGCCCAGATCGCTCGCAATTTTGTGGACACCCTCCACCGCGCTGGATTTCGCGTAGTAGTTCTTGTCCTTGTCCTTGCGAACTTCCATCTGCTGCGTCGCGCCCGAGTCGGTCACACGTGCCACGGCCACCAGCGCGCCGGAGCCGAACTGGGCCGCGGCCTTCTTGGCGTCCTCGTCGGAAATGGCCGTGTCCATCTTGGCGTCCTTAAGCTTGCGGACGAGTTCTTCCACCTGGCCGCCGTCGGCGCGCAACGGGCGCGGCTTGAGAATGGTCCACTCGTTCTGTGCGTTCTTGCCGAACTCGATGGTCTGGCCCTTGACGGCCAGTTCGACGCGGCTGAGTTTTTCGGGATCGAACGTGAGCAGGCGCTTGTCGCGCAGGTCCTTCGACGTCTTATCCAGACCGGTCTTGCTGTAACTTGCGATGGTGAACACGCGGGGGTCGCCGCCGGCCTTGGCGTACGCGCCGCCGCCGGTGGGCGTATCATCGCCCAACAGGAGCTTGTGCACCTTGCCGTCGGCCGTGGTGATGGAGACCATCACCGACGGCGCGGCCAGCCCGTAGGCTTGGAGGTCGGAGGCCTTCTCTTCAATCAAGCGGTCGGAGGGGAGCGAGGCGAGCGACGAGACCAGTGAGTTCACCGCTTCCGCGTCCGCGTTGAGCGGCTTGGGCGAGACGATCTGCCATTTGCTGGCCGCTGAATCGCGCTTCACCACGGTGGTCTCGCCGTCCCGCTTCTGGATCTCGATCTGGCGGAATTGGTCTTCCGGAATCGTGAGCACCTTCGGAGTGGCATCGGAGGCGGGTTTGGATTCTTCCGCCTTCTTCACCTTGTTCGAGTACCAGACCGCACCGCCCAGCACGGCCAACACCACTACCGCAACCAGCAAACCTCGAAGGCGCATCGGTTATCTCCTGCGCCACCAGACACCTAGTCCGGCGGCGATGATCAGCAGCGGAATACCGATCACGCTGAAGAAGAAGATGTTGCTCATTTGCCGGCGCGTCATGGTGAGCCGCCGGTCCGCGGGCTCCTTCGGGCGGATCGAAATGAGATCCTCGTCCGAACTGAGCCAGTTCATCATGTTCAGGAACAGGTCGCGGTTGCCGTTGAACCGCAGAATGTTGTTGGCCACCCATCCGGAGCAGCCCACCACCACGAAGCGGCCCTGCTGGCCGGTTGACCGGCCGAGTAGGTCCCGGCGGCGGCCAGCGTGAACGGGCCCTTCTTGTCCTTGGCCGGATTGATACGGATTTCGGACGAACTCAGGTTGCCGGTGGCGAAGCTGTTCGCCGATGTCGAGAACAACTTCTCCACGGTGGTTTTGTCTCCACTCTTGACTTCCAGCGAGCGCGTGAGGGGAAACGCCGTGGCGGTTTCCTTCATCTCGCGCACGATTGGATGCGTCTCGTAGGTGGTCACCAGCGGCACCACTTCGCTCAAACCGAACAACTGTCCGACGCCGCTGGTGTCGAGCACCAGGTCCTTGTTCAACGTGACGCCCCACGACTCGATGAGCTTGGTGAGCGCCGGATTCTCACTGGTCTCTTCGCGGCCCAGTTTCACCGGAGGATCCAGCATCAGAAGCGCGCGGCCGCCGCCCTCGACGTAGGTCTTGATGGCGTTCACGGCCGGCTCGACATAGTCGTGCCGCGGCCCGGCCACCACCAGCACGGTGCAGTCCTTGGGCACTTCGGCTTTCTCCAGGAGCGAGATCGTGCGCGTCTTGTAGTTGTTCTTTTCGAGAGCTTCCTTCAGCGACGAATAGCCCGTGCGGGCGCTGTCGTCGAGACCATGCTCGCCGCTGCCGCTGACGAAGCACACGTTGCGCTGGCCGCTCTTCAGGGCGCGGATGATGGCTCCGGTGATTTCCTCTTCCGAGACGCTCTTGGCTTCTTCCCGCTTCGCGCCGGTTTCGACATAGATGGTGCCGTAGTTGCGCACGCCGGCCACCTTGGCCAGTTGCGGCTTCTTGTCGGGGTCGATGTATTCGACGCTCAGCTTGGAGCTGAGATTGTCGTAGCGATCCAGCAGGTCGCGCGCGCGGGTGAATTCGCTGGTCTTGTCGAAGTCGATGATCTTGACGTCCTGCTTGAGGTTCTTCACCACCTTCTCGGTCTGGTCGGAAAGGCTGAACTTCTTATTGGCCGTCGCATCGTAGGTCTTGTTGTAACGGTTGGCCAGCCAGTTCGCCATGCCCAGCGCGGCGATGACAATGAGAATGTACAGCGTGATGTAAGCCGTGTACTTGGTTTGTCTCGTCTTGATCCAGTCGAATCTCATCTTAGGACCTCCACCGCAGCGATTCCAGGGAACGGGACGTGAGGAACAGTCCGAAGAAAATCATGGAAAGGTAGAACACCACGTCCTTGGTGTCCAGCACGCCTTTGGCGAACGATTCAAAGTGCGTCACCACCGACAGGTAGCTCATCACCTTGGCCCAGTTGGCCGTCTCGTACGCCGTCACCCAGTCGAACACCCACAGCAGCAGGCAGATGCCGAAAGTGGCTACGCCGGCGATGATCTGATTGCGCGTGGTGGTCGAGATGAACGTGCCGATGGCCAGCAGGCAGCCGCCTTGCAGCAGCAGCCCCAGGTAGCCCACCAGCAGCGGCTTCCAATCCGGCTTGCCGTAAAGGAACAGGAAGGAAAGGTTCAGCAAAGAGATGCCCAGAATGCAGGCATACATGATGAGCGCCGCGAACCACTTGCCCAGAATGATCTCCATGTCGTGCACGGGCGAGGTGGCCAGCAGCTCGATGGTGCCGGAGCGCTTTTCTTCGGCGAACAACCGCATGGTGATCATGGGGATCAGAAACAATCCGATGACGCTCACGTTCATCAGCAGCGGCCGGATCACCCATTCGTTCAGATCCATCGGCATGCCTTGGCCCATCATCTGCGACTCGACGCCCCGCGTCACGAAAATCGCCGTGGCGATGTAGAAGAAGTATCCCGAGATGGCCGCGAAGAAGGCCATCAGCCCGTAGGCGATCGGGGAGACGAAGTAGCTCTTGAGTTCCTTGCGACAAATGATCCAGACGTTTCTCATTGCACGCCTCCCGTGGCCTCGCCTTGATCCGACGAGGTTAATTGCAGGAAGATCTCCTCGAGGCTGAGCGCCAGTGGCCGGAGTTCCGTGAGGTTCCATCCGGCTTCCACCACCGACCGCGCCAGCTCCGGCCGCACCGAGCGGCCCTGCAGACCTTCCACTTCAAAACTGTGCCGCTTGTCGCGCGTCTCCTTGATGAGCACGCGGCTCACGCCCGGCACCTGCTCCAGGCGCTGGCGTACCACCATGGGATCGAGCGCGCCGTCGCGCGGTTCCACTTCCACGGCCACCGCCTCGGAGCCCAGCAGCCGGCTGGTGAGGTGGCTCACCGAATCGGTCGCCACCAGCTTGCCCTTGGCGATAATGATCACCTGCTCGCAAGTCTGCTCGACTTCGGGCAGGATGTGGGTGCTCAGGATGATGGTGTGATCGCCGGCCAGGCCCTTGATCAATTCGCGCGTCTCGATGATCTGCTTGGGATCGAGGCCCGCGGTAGGCTCGTCCAGGACCAGCACATCGGGGTTGTGGATAATGGCTTGCGCCAGCCCCACGCGTTGCCGGTACCCTTTCGATAACTTGCCCACCAATTTCTTTTGAACGTCACCGATGGCGCAGCGCTCCGAAACTTCATCGATGCGTTTGCCGAGTTCGGACTTGCGGATACCCTTGAGCCGCCCCACGAAGGTCAGATACTCGACGACTTCCATTTCCGGGTACAGCGGAGGCGTTTCCGGCAGGTAGCCGATCCGCTTCTTCACTTCGAAAGGATTCTTCAACACATCGAAACCGGCCACCTGGGCCGTTCCCGCGCTGGGTGGCTGGAAGCAGGTCAGCACGCGCATGGTGGTGGTTTTCCCGGCCCCGTTGGGGCCCAGGAATCCCACGATCTGACCTTTCGCTATTTCGAAGGAAATGTTGTCGACCGCAACCGTACGGGCGTATCGCTTAGTGAGACCTTCGACCTTGATCATATTTGGGTCCTAGAGAACAGCGGATGTCGGCCCGTAGGGGGGCCATAGCTGAACTACCTATCATAGAGACAGGTTGGAATGCTGTCAATTGAGGGAAAACCGGGACAGTCAGCAATTTCCCCTTTTCCGCTGCCGGGCGCCAGCGGAAATGCAGAGAGGCTATCTTGGCGGAAAAGGGGAAATTGCTGACTGTCCCGGTTTCTCAGAACTGAATGCGCAGCGAAACCTGCGCCGAGCGTGGTCCGCCCATCTGATAGGACGAAGTGGCGCCACCGTAGGAGCGGTTGAGCATGCGCGTGACGACACCGAAGTTGGGACTGACGAGGTTGGCGCCTTCGTACGGATCGGGGTTGGCGTAGTTCGGGCTGTTGAGCGCGTTGAAGGCCTCGGCGCGTATCTGAAGGTTGACCTTCTCGGTGATGCGGATCTGCCGCCGAAGCGAAACGCTGACCTCGGCGGCGCCGAATCCGCGGATCGCATTGCGGCCCAGGTTGCCCATGTAACCTTCGTCGGGTTGGGCGAAGGCGCTAAGGTTCAGCTTCTTTCCGCCGGGAACTTTGGGGTCGGTGGTCCACACCGGCCCACCGGCGTAATTGGGCCGCCCTTGCGAATAGAACTGGAGGAATTTGTCGTCCGTGCCGTCGTCGTTGGTATCGGCCGAGATGGTCATCAGCGTCATACTACGAACGTCGAACGGCAAGCCGGTACGCGCGTTGAACATGTAGTCGGTGGCCCAGCCACCCAGCACCCAGCCGAGCGGCTTGATCTTGGGTGCAGGCAACTGCACGCTGGCCGAAACGTTCAGGATGTGACGGGCGTCGTAATCGGACGAACCGCGATCGCGGCCTCGCATGAGCGCGAAACCGCCCATGCTGGTGTCGCTCGAGGCGCTGTCGAGCGCGTGGCTCCAGGTGTAACTTGCCTGCGCCTGGATGCGGCGGGCCAGCGCGCGGCGGTATTGAACCTGCAAGCCTTGATAGTCCGAACCCGCGCCGTTGTTGGTGATCATCAGCATCTGATATTCGGTCGCCAGAAAAGATGGGCTGGTCTGCTGCAGCAGCAGGCGGCGTCCCGCGTTGCCGACATACCCCACGCTGAGCATGTGTCCCATGCCCAGGCGATGCTCGAGGGTGGCGTTCCATTGGTACACGACCGGCGCTTTCAGCAGCGCATCGGCGGAGCTGACCTGGCCGTAGGGCTTCACGGCGGGCAGGGCCGGAGCGGCCATGTTCGTCGCGGAAAGTGGGAAGCTCACGTCCGTGAGAATGGTGCTGTTGGCGAACGGAGGGCCGGTGAAAGCCGCCGTGCTGGAACCGTAACCGATATCGTAGAACACGCCGGCGCCGGCGCGGAACACCAACTCCCGATTGGGCCGTTCGCTGAGCAGGCGCGTCCATCCAATGCGGGGAGCCAGGTTGAGCCATTTGGTCTTGTAAAGCGGCCCGTTTTCATTCAGGTTATTGTTGTAGTCCAGGCCCATAAGCTTGTCGCTGTTCCAGGTGTTCGGCGCCGGATTCACATCCCAACGCAAGCCGTAAGTGACGGTGTTGCGCTTGGAGGCCTTGAAGGTGTCCTGGATGTAGAACGAGAAGTTCTGATACATGGGGTACCGCTCCGGTTTTCCCGCCGTGACGATGGCGTTCGAGGCGACGCCGGAAAGTAAGGTTCCCGTGTATCCCTTTTCACCGATGAGACCGTTGAACGACACCGTGTTGCTGTAAGGCTGGTAGCGATAGGTGCCCAGTTGAACCCGGTAGTCGAAACCAGCTTTGGCCTGGTGAATGGGATCCGAGACCGACTGGTTGAAAACCAGGTTCATCTGATTCATCACATTCTGGGAGCGCTGCCCCTTCGAGTAACCGCCCATACCTACTACGTAGATCGTGGATGAGCCGAGCGTCGCATCGACGCCGCTCGGAAACAGCAGCGAATCCGCCGGCACCACACCTCCGCCGTAGTTATCCATGGCCGTGTTCGACAGGTACGTGGAGCGCGTCAGGTTGAAGCGCAGATCGTTCACCGTGTCGTCGCGGCCGTTCCAGGTCAACGAGCCGATCACAGTCTGCGACTTGGAATTCGACGTGGTGAACATGTTCGAGCTGGAGGTGCCGCCTCCACCGCGGGACTGCGTGTCGGAATCCGCGTAGCTGTACCGCAGGAAAGAAGCCATACTCTTGCGAAAAGTGCGGTCGAGGCGGAGCGTACCGCTTTGGCTCTTGTTCGGCGTCGAGTAAACTCCGAAGAACTGCGACGCGCCGTAAGTGAGATCGGGACCGTTGGGCACCGGAAACGCATTGAGGAAGGGCTTCAGCGCGGTGGGAGCGGTGGCACGCGTGGCCAGGCTGGGAACGCTGTCGATGGCCGTGCTCGGCTGCCAGTAGTCGAGCATTTCGTAGGAGCCGAAATAGAACATCTTGCTGGGGTTCACCGCGCCGCCCAGAGACGCGCCATAGTTGTTCTGCCGCATCTTCTGGCGCTCGAAACCGGTCGAGTTGGCGAACCAGTCGTTGCCGTTCATCTTTTCGTTACGCAGGTACTCGTAGAGCGAGCCGTGCATCTGGTTGGTGCCGCTGCGGCTCATGATGGATACCTGCGCGCCGGGCGAACGCCCGAATTCCGGGGCGAATGTCGAGGTCTGCACGCGCACTTCCTGCACCGCGTCCATGGGCAGGAGCAGGCTGCCGTTATCGCTGGAGCCGCTCGACGAACTCGAGCCTCCCCCCATGCCTCCCGGCCCGCCCCCCATGGGACCGCCGCCCATGCCCATGGAGATACTGGCAATGGTGGGGCTCGAGTTGGCGCTGGTGCCGTCGATCATGAAGTAGTTGGTGTTCGATCGCAGGCCGTTGGCGTGAATGCCGCTGTCGCCGGTACCGCTGGTTACTGCGATCACCCCCGGCGCCATCAACAGCAACGCTTGCGCCGTGCGGCTTGCCAGCGGCAGGTTCGAAGCGTAGTTGCCACTCATCACCGCGCCCGTCGAAGTGTCCGTCAGCACCCCTTCCACCACCGCCGTGACGTTCACCACGGTGGCCTGCACCGCGGCCACTTGCAGCGTCAGTTGCAGCGACTGCAAATCGCGCGCATGCAGGTTCACGGCATTCAGTACCAGTTTGTTGAATCCGGCCTTCTCCACTTCAAGCTGGTACTCGCCGGGCGCCATGCCCTCCAGCAGCAGCGTGCCCGTCTCATTGGTCATGCCGGTTCGTTGCGTGCCGCGCTGCTTGTCCATCAAGATAATCTTCGCCTGGGGCACGGAGGCGTTCGACGGGTCCCACACAACCACCACGAGCCGCGCCGCCTCCTGCGCGGAAAGCCACGGGACCATTACGGACAAACATGCCATGAAGACAAATACCCGTACTCTAGACACCGGCTACCTCCATAGAAAGAGCCCATGACGTGGTGTAGATGAGGTGCCGGTACGAACGTAAAGGACTTTTAACGCGTCTTAACGTAAATAAAACATACTTCGCCCGATTCCGGCGGCGCGCGGCTCGGAAACCGGGACAGTCAGCAATTTCCCCTTTTCCGCCGAGACAGCCCCTCCCCATCTCCGCGGGCGCCCGAAGGCGGAAAAGGGGAAATTGCTGACTGTCCCGGTTTCCAGGCGTACCGGTCGACGATCTCCCGCACCGAGCCCTCGGCCACGATGCGGCCTTTCTCGAAGAAGACCGCGCGCGTGGCTAGAGCGGCGGCGAACAGCGTGTCGTGCGTCACCAGGATCTTGGCCTGCGGCAATCCGCGAAGGCAGGCCGCCAGGTCGCGCTGGCCCGGAGGATCCAGATACGTGGTGGGTTCGTCCAGCACCAGAATTTCCGGCTCCATGGCCAGCACGCCGGCCAGCGCGACACGCCGTTTTTCGCCGGCGCTTAGATGATACGGGGCTCGGCCGGCGGCCGCGCGCATGCCCACCATCGCCAGCGCCTCGCCGGCGCGCCGTTCGGCCTCCGCGGCGCTCGCCCCTAAATTCAAAGGACCGAAGGCCACGTCCTCCATCACGCTGGGCATGAAGAGTTGCTCGTCGGGATCCTGGAACAACAAGCCCACGCGGCGGCGCACCTGGGCGAGCGTCTTCTTCTCCACCTTGACACCGCAAATCCACACTTCGCCTTCTCCGGCCAGCAGCCCGTTCAAGTGCAGCACGAAGGTGGTTTTGCCCGAGCCGTTGGCGCCCAGCAGCGCCACGGTTTCCCCGGGCCACAAGCGAAAGTCGACGCCGTCGAGCGCCTGCGTGCCATCGTCGTAGCGAAAGCGCAAACCGCGAACGTCGATCAGCGGCTGGCTCATGAGAGCACCTCGGCCGCGATGCGGATCAGCGCCGCCGCTCCGGCCGCCACGATCAGGAAGACCACATCCGCCCGATGCAGGTGCGGCGCGCTCAGTTGCGGGATGCGTCCGGTAAAGCCGCGCGCGGCCATGGCGCGGTACACCGCTTCGGCCCGCGCTTGCGAACGGGCGAAGAGCACCGCCAGCGCGCCGGCGGCGGCGCGAAAGCGTCCCTGGCCGCCGCGGGCGCCACCCGACCCCCGGCTGGCCGCGGCCAGACGCATATGCTGCGCCTGTTCGGAAACCACAAACAGGTAGCGGTAAATGAATTGCACCACCAGCACCACGAAGCGCGGCACGCGCAGCGATTCCAGCGCGCCCATCAAGTCAGTCACGGGCGTGGTCCCCGCCACTACCAGCACGGCGCACGCCGATAGATAACTCTTCTCCACCAACTCCACGGCGCGCTCGGGCTGTCCGGCCAGCGCGCTGAAGATGGCGAACGCACCGGAAAACGGGAGCACCACGGCGGCCCTCGCAAGCACCGCGCCGGAAGGCAATCGAGAGGCCAGTATGCCGGCGGCCAGCAGCGCGCCACAAGCCACCAGCGCCATCTGCTGGTGAGAATCCAGCGTCGCCACCGCCATCAGGAACGCCGCCAGGGCCAGCACTTTCACGCGCGCGTCGCGCCGGTGCAGAAGGCTCTGGCCGCGGCTCCAGCGATCCAGTGTGACGTGATGCAACTAGCTTCTCCTCCGCCGTGCAAGCCATTTTCCCAACAATGCCGTCACCGCAAAGATCATAACAAGACCCGCCAGGCCCGCGGCTACCTTGCCGAACGCCTCCGACGAGAACCAGCGTGCTTGGTAGTCCGGCATGGGCGAGGCCAGCAGGACGCGGGCACGCTCGCCCAGGCCGATCTTCCCCGCCAGGCTGTTCAGGCCGTCCGGCGCGGTGGAAGCCACGAAGACGCCGGCGGTGGCCAGCAGGAGTGCCGCCGCCCCCAGCGCCCAGAGCGCTTTACGCGTCAGCGCGGCTTGCGGCTGGCGCATCCAGCCTGGATTCACCGCGCCGATGGCGCCCACCACGGCTGAGGTGATGGCGCCTTCGATCAAAGCCGTGACGGCAAACAATCCGGCCGTCAGCGCCACCACCGAACCCGGCATGCGCACGCCCGAAACCAGCAGTTCCGCGATGGCCAGCACGGCACCGGCCAGAACCGAAAGCGCGCCACCCAGGAAGGCTGCCAGGCGCCGCCGCTGGCAGCCCAGCACATGCAGCGGCAGATACCCCACCAGCACTCCCACCAGCGCCATGTTGCAGACGTTGGCGCCCAGCGCCAGCACACCGCCGTCCTGAAACACCAGCGCCTGTATGGCCAGGATGGCCGTCATGGTGACGGCCGCGGCCGATGGTCCCAGCGTCTGCGCCAGCAGCGCGCCGCCCAGCAGGTGTCCACTCGTCCCCACGCCCACGGGAAAGTTGATCATCTGCGCGGCGAATACGAACGCCCCCATCACGCCCAGCATGGGAATGCGGCTTTCGTCGAAATCGCGCCCGGCGCGGCGCGCGGCCCAGGCCACCGCGGGAGCCGCCACGGCGTGCAAGCCGGCCCACACCGGCGTCGCCAGGAATCCGTCGGGAATGTGCATAATCGCGCGCGGGCGAGCCCGCGCCCTCACCGTAGCACGGTTCGGCAGTTCGTGCCACTACTTGTCCTGGCGCGCTAGCTCGGATAATCTGTGTTTACAGATGGGAGAACTGAGCCGCATCGGCGTGGCCATCGATTCGGATCTGCTCGAGAAGTTCGACGAGCTGATCGCCCAGCGCGGATACAGCAACCGCTCGGAGGCCTTCCGGGATCTGATCCGCGGCGAACTGGTGGAGGAAGCCTGGGCCAAACCCGACAGTCCCGTGGTGGGCACCGTGACGCTGGTTTACGATCACCACGTCCGGCTGCTCAACGAAAAACTCACCGAGATGCAGCACCAGCACTACGATCACATTCTGTCGTCGCTGCATGTGCACCTGGACCACGACAACTGCCTGGAGGTGCTGGTGGTCAAAGGCAAAGCCTCCGAAGTCCGCGCCATCGCCGACAACCTCATCAGCACCAAGGGAGTCAAGCACGGCCGCCTCACCGTCACCACGCCGGGAGCGCACCTGTGATTGTGGGGACCGGCATCGACATCGCCGAAGTGCCCCGCGTGCGCGCGGCCATCGAGCGTTACGGCGCGCGCTTCGTCGAGCGCATCTACACCCCGGCCGAGATCGCCTACGTCGAGCGCAAGGCCAACCGCTATGAGCGCTATGCCGCGCGCTTCGCCGCCAAGGAAGCCGGCATGAAAGCCATCGGCACCGGCTGGAGGCACGGCGTGCGCTGGCAGGATTTCGAGGTGGCCAATCTCCCCGGCGGCAAGCCCACGCTGCGACTGCACGGCGTGGCCGCCCAGGTGGGGGCCGCGCTGGGCGTGCGCTCCATCGCGCTCTCGCTCACGCATACCTCCGAGCAGGGCATGGCCTTCGTGATTCTGGAAGATTGATCGCGACGGCGCGGCGGGCGGCGCGCACTGCTTGACTGCATGAGCCGGCTTCCCGCCGGTGATCCAGAACTGGCGACAGTGGTCCCGCAGATTGCCGATGGTGCCGTGGATTGTCTCCGAGTGGCCGACTGTCTGAGAGCGATGGAGCGGTGCCCACCGACGACATTGAGGCGGGCATTACTGCGGGAAGGGCGGGTAACATCCAAGTGGCCCTTGCCCGTGCGTCAACGGGCCGAAGCCGACTTGGCGGGGAGTAATCCCGCTCGACTATCAGAGAGCTGGCCAACTTCCGGTTACTCGACGATCCGTTCTCAAAGCCGCGCCTGCGACCGGAATTCGCAACACGGGGTGTCGGGCACATCTCCGGGTCGAGTGGCTCCCTGAGTAGATCTACGAGGTGGACGTCAAAGGGATTCTCGTATGGGTGCCCTGCGCATCAGTTTTTCGCGCTCGTGCGCGAATTCGATGCAAAAGCGAAAATGTTTGCGCTGCTGCGAAAACTCCAAAGCCACGTTACCCCAGTTGAAGGAGCCCATAGGCACACCCGGCAGCTCAAAAGACTGCAGCAGTTTTTCCACCGAGGGCTCCGCCGCGCCGCTTTTCAGCGTCCGAACGGCGTCAACGAGAAGAAGCATGTTGCTGCCGGCGACTTGAAAGAACGGCTCCACCTGCCGCACAAAGCGGCAGAGTGAAAGTGCCAACAACAACTCCAGCCACCAGATGACGTACGCCGGACCATTATCCCCGAAGACGTTCGCGATTTGCTGGAAGAGATGGTCCGGAAGCGGATCGCTGGAGCCGAATGCTTTATCCAGCTCTCTTTTGAGGCCTTCGCAGCGCTTGCGTCGCACGGGGTTGTGCGCGGCACAAAGCTCAAGCAGTTCTGCGAGGGCCTTTTCCGGATCGTTGGACTCGATGATCTTGGGGCGGATCTGGACCTGCGTCGGGGCCGCCATCCCGCTCTGCGCAACATCGAGTGTATCTACGATCAGCTCAGAGACTTCAGCCGCGGTTCCCCCTTCGTTCAGCAGTTCAACTGCCCCAGCCAGATCGAAAACTCTCTCGCCAGCCAGAACTTGGCTGAGCTGGTACCAGCAGGATTGCTCGTCCGGCACTTTCATCGAGTCTTCCCTGACCCTGGTAGCTGACATCAAGGTTTGTAGCCGCGCCGCTGCATCGGCGGGCAATCGAAGCTCTGAAGCCAAAACAGCGTCGCGATGCCATGCGGCGATCGCACTTTCGATGACCAGCTTTGCCAACGCCCGCCCAGTTGTTTTGCCGACAAGCTGCCGCGCCGTTCCCAAAACAGAGAGCGGCACAGTAGCAGCACGCTGCGCCCGCAAGATGCTTTCTTCGAGGGGCGGCCGACGAGCTGCAATGGCCGTGGTTACCTCTTCAGGGTCAAATTCCACCGCCAGCAGATGCTGCTGGGAAGGTTCACCCGCCAGGAGCAGCTCATCCACGCGACACCCAAGTGCGCGGGCGAACTCCTCCAAGGGATCTTGCCGAATTATCCGCCGCGTGGGGTCGATACGCCGAGGGCCGCGGCATTCGGACACATGCCAATGCTCTCTGCGTTCATATACCTTCCCTTTCACCATGGGGGTATTTCAACGAGTTGCCCCAGCATCCGCTGAATTGTGAAACCCAATTGTATAGACGCGCGGGTGGTTCAGGTTGTTATAGAGGGAAGTCGGTATTCGCGGACCGGAGACTTGGTATGGCCGCAACGGAACCGTAATTGCATTCGTCGAATCTTATACAGGACATCGAACACCGTTCCCACCACCGCTCCTCCAAGTGGCGGGAGCCCGTGGAAGCTTGTATCCGCTGTGGTCATCTAGAGTCTGAGCACGGAAGAACACGCACGCGGCTGTGCCTGGCCATGACCGTTGATCCGCCGGATCGAGATTTCTGCCCGAGCGACGAACTGCGGATCACGGCGGCGCAAGGAATGACCGCCGCCGGTTTGGCTGCGGCATGAAACCCGCACGACACAGCCGCGCCTCGAAAGGGCTGTTGGGATACAGAAGACAATCGTGAGGTCTTCCTTCCTTATTTGGGCCCAGCGGGCGGTGATGAGTCAGCAATCGAAATGTGCCGGACAATCCACGTTACCGACTAGCCGGGAGTTATCCTCAATCGCCTGCCTTTCCCCTTGCTCCTCAGCCAGGCGCGCTGTTCACCCTCGAGATTTCCACCGGCGGGGGATCACGCGCAAGCGTGATGATCGCGACAATAAGTGATAATAACCCTGAAGAGCTTTATTGGGCGACGGCATTTCCCGGCAAGACCACCTGTTTCGGCGCGGCCATGGGCGGACTCGGATGCCTCTGCCGGGAGACCATATGGAGGGTGCGAACGATGGGTCAGTTTAGAGCTTTTTCCCTTGCGCTGGCATTTGCTTTGTCCTTGCCTTCGCAGTCGCCGGACGTCGGCTCCACCGCCATGCGCGGGTACTCTCCTCAATCGGCGGGCATCCAGGCCGGGTGGGAGGTCAAGTACCGCGCCATCCCGGATGCCGCGCGACTGCGAGCTTATGTAGAGCGTCTCTCCGCCCGCCCGAACCAGCTCGGCTCGGCCTATGACAAAGCCAATGCGGAGTGGATTCTGGCCCAGTTCAAATCCTGGGGACTGGACGCCCGGATGGAGACCTTCGAGGTCCTTTTTCCGACCCCCCAGGAGCGGCTGGTGGAGATGGTTTCACCCACGAGATTCACGGCCAGGCTTGAGGAGCCGCTGCAAAGCGTGGACCCGGCCTCCCGTGTGGATCGCTCCGCGCAGTTGCCCACTTACAACGCGTATTCCATCGACGGCGACGTCACCGGTCCGCTGGTGTACGTCAACTACGGAGTTCCGGCGGACTATGAGCAGTTGGAGCGGCTGGGCATCCAGGTGAAAGGGGCGGTGGTGATCGCCCGCTATGGCGGGTCCTGGCGCGGCATCAAGCCCAAGGTCGCGGCGGAACATGGCGCGGCGGGCTGCCTCATCTATTCCGATCCCCGCGACGACGGCTACTTCGAAGGCGACGTATTCCCCGGCGGGGCCTTTCGTCCTCGTGACGGCGTGCAGCGCGGAAGCGTGATGGACATGCCGGTGCACCCGGGCGACCCGTTGACGCCCGGTGTCGGCGCTACCAAAGACGCCCCACGCCTGAGGCTCGACCAGGTCAAAACCCTGACCAAGATCCCCGTCCTGCCCATGTCGTACGGCGACGCCGAGCCGCTGCTGGCGGCGCTTCGCGGACCAGTCGCGCCGGAGAACTGGCGCGGAGCTTTGCCCATCACCTACCACGTTGGGCCGGGGCCGGCCATGGTGCACCTGAAGGTGAAGTCCGAGTGGGGGATGAAGACGGTCTACGACGTCATCGCCCGCATCCCCGGTGCGCAGTACCCGGATGAGTGGGTGATCCGTGGGAACCACCACGATGCCTGGGTCTACGGCTCCGACGACCCGTCCTCGGCCATGGCCAGCGTGCTGGAGGAAGCCCGTGCCTTTGGCGAACTGCTGAAGGCCGGCTGGAAACCCAAGCGGACCATCCTCCTGTGTAGCTGGGATGGCGAGGAAGAGGGTCTGCTGGGCTCGACCGAATGGGCCGAGGCGCATGCCCATGAACTGAGACAGAAGGCCGTGGCCTACATCAATTCGGACGCCGTGGGGCGCGGGTATTGGAGCGCTTCGGGCTCCCACTCGCTGGAGACGTTCATCAATGAAGTAGCCCGTCCCGTTCAGGACCCGGAGAAGCACATCAGCATCTGGAAGCGCAGCCAGTTGCAGCGCATCGCCGAGCAGCCGGGAGACCGCAAGGAACTGCGGTCGCGTGCGGATCTGCGGATCGGCGCGCTCGGTTCCGGCTCGGACTACACGGTCTTCATCGACCACCTGGGCATCGCCTCGCTGAACCTGGGCTTCGGCGGCGAAGACGGCGGCGGCGTCTACCATTCCATCTACGACGATTTCTACTGGTACACCCACTTCTCCGATACGAACTTCGTCTATGGGCGCGCGTTGGCGCAGACCGCCGGCACCGCGGTGATGCGCCTGTCCGGCGCGGACCTGTTGCCCTATGGCTTCACCAACCTGGCCGACACAGTGACGCGCTACGTGGATGAGATCGAGAAGTTGTGGCGGGATAAGCGCGACGAAATCGAGGAGCGTAACAGACAGATTGAGGAAGGCGTTTTTACGGCCACGGCCGACCCGAGAAAGACACTGGTTCCGCCCCAGACCGAGCCCGTCCCGCCCTACTTGAATTTCGCGCCGCTCCGGAACGGGGTGCAGGCGCTCGCCAAGGCCGGGGAGAGCTATGAGACGGCGCTGCGCAAGGCTCCCCTGAGCGGTTCCCTGGCGGAGGTCGACCGGACGCTGATGGGGACGGAGCGCGCGCTCACCAGCCCGCGCGGGCTGCCAGGCCGTCCTTGGTTCCAGCACTTGATCTACGCACCCGGCTTCTACACGGGCTATGGGGTAAAGACGATCCCCGGCGTGCGCGAGGCGATCGAACAGAAGAAGTGGGCGGAGGCCGGCCCCGAGATCGTCAGGGCGGGCCGGGCGTTGGAGCAGGCCGCGGACCTGATCGACACAGCCCGGAAGCTACTCGAGGGCGCCAAATAGGCGGAACCACGCGCCGTAGCGGGTGCCTGACGGCCATTTTGAAACAGAGTACTTAACCTCAATACTGTTCATTCCGCGAAGTGCCACTGGCACGGATTTGTAGGGCGGTCCCCCGGACCGCGCCGGACCCCTTGGTCCGCGCCGCCGGCGACGTGAGGGCCGACGAGGGCGTCGATCCGCGGACCTGGGGTCCGCCCCACGAAGACTAAGTGAACAGTACTGTGCTTAGCCTGCTATTGCCGCTCGCTCTTGGTTTGCTGCCAGGTGTGCAGCATGCGGTGCGCCACGGTGATGTTGGAGAGCACGGCGATGACCCACAGCACCGGCGCCATGCGGTCGAACAGCGCGCCGATGATGAACAGCACGATGCGCTCGGGCCGCTCCATGAAGCCCACCTTGCACAGCGGGATGACGCATTCGGCGCGCGCGCGCGTGTAGCTCACCATCACGCACCCGGTCATCACTACGGCGGTCAGCACCACGTAGAAGAAGCGGTTGATGGAGGCGTAGTAGACCAGCAGCCCCACCAGCAGCGCCAGATCCGAATAGCGGTCGATCACAGAATCGAAGAACCCGCCGAACTTCGTCACCTGGCCGGTTTCCCGCGCCACGCGTCCGTCCACCATGTCGAAGAGGGCCGCGAGGATGATCACCACCGCCGCCCAGCGGAACGATCCCGCCGCCATGAGAACCGCGGCGCCGACATTGATGAGCAGCCCGATGAAGGTGAGCGCGTTGGGGTGAATCTTGGAGAGTGCCAGAGCGTGCACGATCAGCCGGATGATCTCGTTGAAGCCGGCTCCGATGGCGCGCGTGATGGTCATTCTCTCTCCCCCGGCGCGCCGGCGTTTCGCTTATTCGACCGCATCGTGAATGGTGGTGAGCTGGATAATCTCCAGTTCCTTGACTCCGTCCGGAATCTGAATCTTGACGACGTCCCCTTCCGCCTTTCCGAGCAGTCCTCTCCCAATGGGCGAACTGGTCGAAATGCGTCCTTTCCCCACGTCGGCTTCCTCGCTGATGACCAGCTTGTAGGTGAGCTTTTCGTCCTTGTCGAGATCCATTACGACGACCTTCGAGCCGAGCCCGACGCGGTCATGCGGAATCTTGGACAGGTCGATCATGGAGAAATCCGCCAGGCGCTTCCGGAGCTGCGCCGCGCGCGACTCCACGAAGCGCTGGCGCTCCTTGGCGGCATGGTATTCGGCGTTCTCGCTCAAGTCGCCGTGAGCGCGAGCCTTGAGAATCTCTCTGGGTAGCAGGACCCGCAACTCGTTGTCGAGTACGGCCAGCTCTTCCTGGAGCTTCTTTTTGAGGTCTTCCATGCGTGGAAAGAAAGCACTCCCCGTCGCTCATTATAGAGCGAAAAGGGGACAGACGCATTTTTCCGGCGCGGAGCACCTGCAGAAACGCATCGACGCCAGCCTGGCGGAAAATGCGTCTGTCCCCTTTTCAAGCCAGCAGCGCGTGCGCGGTGGCGAGCCGGTCCGGGATGGGCATGCGTTGCGGGCAGTGCCCGGTGCACTGGCCGCAGGCGGCGCAGTCCCGGGCGTTCACTTCCAGTTGCGCGTAGAGGCGGCGGGCGCCCGGGCGGTCGCGATAGTCCACCGCGTATCGCTCGTAGCGGAGAATGTCGGCGATGGGCACGTGGTTCGCGCAGTGCGCCATGCAACTGTTACAGAGCCCGCACACACGGCCCGCGGCATACGCCGTCATCATCTCCATGGCCCGCGCGTCGGAGGCGCGCAGGGGTTTGCCGGCGCCCGAACAGGTATCGGCGAACTCGTCCAATCCGTTGATCTGGATTACCGCGGCGGTGAGGTCCGTGCCGGTGGTAAGCCAGCGCGCCAGGGCGTGATGCGTGGAGGTGCCCGCCGGGAACTGCCGCATGAACGCGCGGTCCTGCTGCATGCGCCAGGCGCCCCGGGCGGTCTTCATGGCGACGGTGCCGAAACGCTTGGATTTGGCGAGCGACACCACGCGGCTGATTTCAGCGCCTTCGCCGAAAGAATAAAAGAACTGCGCGTGCTCGTAGAGGCCCTCGTCCATCACGCTGGCGAGGATCTCGGCGGCGCTCTGGCCGTTCTTCACCCGCGCGTTGCCGTTGTAGTTGTGCTGCGACAGGCACAGGTGCTTCACCAGCCCCTCTTTCTTCAACCGCTCATAGGCGCGAACCATGGCGCGGTTGCTTTTCAACTCGGCCACGTTGTGGTAGCCGAAGTGGAACTGCATGTCGTCGAAGTAACCCAGGCCGCTGCGCTTGGCTGCCTCTTTGACGAAGCGGTAGTGGGCTTCCTCGTCGATCCGGCCGGTTTCGTGATTACCGTGCACGCGATCCACGGCCACCTGGCAGTAGTGCGCGTCGCGGTTCTTCAGGATGGCCGGCGGCGTGGTGCGGGACCACCAGTCGTCGGATTTATGCCAGAAATTGATTCCGCAGCGGATGCCGGCTTCGATGGCTTCGGCGCTCCAGGTACCGGCGCCGATGATCACGGAGATCTCCCGGCCGCAGCGCGGCAGTTTGTGGCGCGGCAAGCGGCCCACCTGGGCCACCACCTGCTCGATGGAATTCGCGGAACGCGCACAGCCCGAACCGGCCAGCGCGGCGGCGGAAGTATGAAGGAACTGGCGGCGTTGCATACTATCTCCTTTTCAGTTCGGTGGGTTCAATCTGCGTTCGATGGCGCGGGCCAGTTCGACCAGCCCGCCGGCCACCGCGGGGGTTTCTTCATACGCGGTCAGGCGCACGAAGCAGGCCCCCTTGCGAAACGTAAGACTCGATCCGTATAGCCGCGAGGCGTCACCCACCCCGCCTTCACGACTGCCCACGGCCGATTCAAATTCGAAGATCCGGCGCGCACCGCCGCCGGTCTTCATGAAGTATACGTCGGCCACGGCGTCGATGCGCTTCTGAAATTTGTACGGGCTGGTGAGCGTGCGCTCGACGCCCGCCTGCAAATACTTCTCGGCATCGCCGTCGACGTACTCCCACAGGTTGGCGGCGGAGAAGGCGCGGGTGGCTTCGGACTTGGCCCAATCTTTCACTTCGCCGGTTTCCGGAAACGGATTCACATCCGCCTTCTTCTTCCCCTGGCGCAGCAGGATCTGATTGGTCTTCGAGCGGCTCTCGCCGATGCTGGTCACGTAGATGGCCGGCCGGTCCTGCACCGGGCAGGCGTATTCGCAAGCGCCGCAGCCCACGCACATGGCCGGGTTTACGTAAGGTTGGCGAACCGTCTTGGCGCGTCCCTGGGCGTCGCTGACCGTGACGGGAACCAGGTAGATGGCCTTGGGCGAAGTGGGGCACCACTCTTCGCAGACGATGCACTCGGTGGCCATCGACCACGGCAGGCAGCGGCCGTGATCGTAGAACGCCGTGCCAAGGCGGATGGGCTTCGCGTCGCTCGAGGGATTGGAGACCGCCCAGCCTTTTTCCTTCGAAGTGAACTCCCAGATGGCGCCGGTGGGGCACACCTGTCCGCAGAGCGTGCAACTGGCCTCGCAATAGCCCACGCGCGCCACCAGAACCGGCGACCACAACCCTTCCCAGCCCGCCTGTGCGAGCGTGGGGTGCAGGGCGTTGTTCGGGCACACCTTCATGCACTCGCCGCAGCGTATGCAGCGCGCCAGGAAGTTCTTCTCGTCGAGGGCGCCGGGAGGGCGCACCAACCGGTCGTTGCGCTCGGCGGCGTAGCCGGTGGTGGCTCGCAGCACGGGCACCGCGGCGACGCCCACCGCCAGGCTGGTGAAAACCTTGCGACGGCCGACGTCCGGCGTCTCGCGCGTGGTGGGAGTCGAGGGGAAGAACACGAAACGGATGCCGCTCTCGGGGCAGTCCGCCACACAGTTCAGGCACAGGTGGCACTCGGCCTGGCGCCACTTGGCGCCGGGAATGGGATCGTCCCCGCCCTGGCAGTGGAGCAGGCAGCGATTGCAGTCGGCGCACTGCGAGGCGTGCTTTTCGAGTCCCAGGATGGACCAGCGCGAAAAGATCCCCAGCAGTCCGCCCAGCGGGCAAAGCGCCCGGCACCAGAAGCGCGTGATGCGCAGGTTGAGCGCGAGCAGCGTGAAGAAGATAACGCCCAGCACGACGCCTTGGCGAAAGTACGGCTGCTTGAAGCTGATGAGCCAGTCCTTGAGCACCACGTGGAAGGCTTCGGCCAGGAAGCGCACGCCTCGGAGGTCGCTTTTCTGCAACGGCTCGATGAGCGCATTGAAAGCGTAGTTCGCGGCCGGCAGCACCGAGAGCGCGAGGGATCGCACCAGGAGCGAGATCGGGTCGAAGAGTCCGGCCAGAGCCGCCCCGCAAGCGGCCGCCGCCAGCACGCCGAACAGGATGTAGTACTTGAGCGCCTGCCAGCTCTGGTAACGATTGGACTCGATGCGCCGCGCGCCCCGTTTCGAATCCGACTTCAGGTGACTGAAGAAATGATGCAGCGTGCCGAGCGGGCAAATCCACCCGCAGAAGAACCGCCCCAGAAACAACGTAGGGATCAGGATCGCCAGGCTCCAGGCTAGCCCCTTGTAAAGCGTCCAGGTGGAGAGCGCCGTTACCAGCGCCGCCAGCGGATCGAGTTGCAGAAACCAGGCGACCGGAAAGCCGAGCCGCACGTCGTCCTTTATGGCATGCAACGAGCCACGGTACTCGGTCTTCGACAGCAGGAACAGAAACAGCGCCAGGAAGAAAATCTGCGACCAACGCCGCAGCTTCACCATGCGCGCGCCTGTGGGCTTCACGGCAGCACCATGGGCACGATTTTACACCGCGCCTTGGCTGGTTGTGTGATCGCGGTTACAGACCATGGAGCCCGCGCGGGGCGACAATAGGAGCATGGCCGACAATTACATCTATGCGAAGGACCTCCGCGAGCAGGCCAAGGTGCCCGCGAACGGCATCCTGAGCCAGACCCTGCAAAACGACGAGCGCACCAAAGTGGTGCTGTTCGGCTTCGCCGCCGGGCAGGAGCTTTCCGCGCACACCGCGCCGTATCCCGCCATCCTCACCTTTTTAAAAGGAGAGGCCACGCTGCGCCTGGGTGCCGACCAGATGGACGCCGCCGAAGGAACGTTTGCCTATATGACGCCGCTGCTCGAGCACGGCATCAAGGCCAAGACCGAAGTCGTCCTGCTGTTGACGATGATCAAGAACTCATCGCCTAAGTAGCGCCCGGCATCGGAACTACGCGCAAAATGGGGACTGGGACGAATTTCGCGGTTTTTGCGAAATTTCGTGCCTGTACCCGATTTTGCCCACCGGGAATTTTACTCGTCAGGATTTGCGCCGCACTCCGCTAGTGAGGGAGCCTGCGGAAATAGGTCTGCGCGCGCGCGACGTCACGCAGGATCTGAGCCTTGAGGTCTTCGGGATTCGGGAATTTATGTTCCGCGCGCAGGCGGTAGAGGAACTCCACGCGAATGCGCGCGGGCGGCTTCGAAGCCGATGGATTCGAGCAGATGCGTTTCGATGGTGAGGGCGTGGCCGCCGAAGGTGGGCCGGATGCCGACGTTGGTGACGGATGGGTACAGCCGGCCTGATTCCACGTCTTCGGTGCGTGTGATGTAGACGCCCCGCGCCGGAATGACTTCGGCTTGGGTGGCCAGATTCAGCGTCGGAACGGTTCGCCGCGAGCCGATCCCATGGCCCGAAATTACTTCGCCCGAAAGCGCATACGGCCGCTCCAGCATCCGTCCGGCGCGTGAAACGTCGCCGGCTTCCAGCAGGCGGCGGATGGCGCTGCTGGATACCTTATGGCCGCGGATCCGCACGGCCGGGACGGCTTCGACCACCAGGCCGTGACGTGCTCCAAGCTCCTTGAGCGCCTTGATGTCGCCCGAGTGTTCGCGCCCGAAGCGGAAGTTCTCGCCGACTACCACCGCGCGGGCATCCAGCTTCCTAACCAGAATCCCGGCGACGAACTCCTCCGGCGTAAGGCGGGCGAAATCCAAGTCGAAGGGAACTATCATCACCTGCTGGATGCCTTGCTGGCCCATCCGCAAGGCGCGCTCGGCGACGTCTGAAAGCAGGCGCGGCGCGCGCGCAGGCGCCAGGATGCGAGCCGGGTGAGGGTCAAAGGTCATGACGGAGGCCTTCCACCCGTGCTCGGACCCGAGCGCCGCGACGCGCCGCAGAATCAGACGGTGCCCGGCATGCACGCCGTCGAAGTTCCCGATGCTCAGCGCGCAGGGACCCAGGCCACCACCGGCCTTCTCAATGCCTCGAACAATGCGGGGCGTCATTGCGGCACCCCCTCTTGGATGTCCCGCACCGCCGCCTCGAAGCAGATCTCCAGGCCGTCATAGGCCAGGCGCACATGGGGAGGCAGTTGCCGCTCGGTTTCCTGGTGCGGGAGATCGTGGCAGATGTGCGTGAAATAGGCGCGCGCCGGTTTGAGCAGTTCCACCGTTGCGAGCGACCGCTCGACGGTGCTGTGCGTGGGGTGCGGCGTGTGCCGGAGAGCGTCCAGAAACAGCACCTCCAGTCCTCGCAACCGTTCCAGCGACGCCTCGGGGATGTCGCTGTGGTCGGTCAGATACGCCACCGGGCCGAACCGGAAACCGTAGATGTGAGCACTGCCGTGGCTCAGCAGGATCGGCTCGACTCTCAGCCCGAACAGTTCGAAGGATTCGCCGTCCAGGACCTTGGCCACCACCTTCGGACGGGAGGATTCGCTGCGGCGTGCCTCAAAAATGTAACGGAACGTGCCACGGATGGTCTCGATGGTTTCCGTCGAGCCGTATATCGGAATGGGCTCCCGGCGTCCATAGTTAAACGGCCGGATGTCGTCCAGGCCGAGGATATGGTCGGCGTGCGCATGCGTATAAAGGATAGCGTCCAGCCGCGTCATGCCGGTGCGTAGCGCCTGGGTGCGCAGGTCCGGCGTCGTGTCAATCAGAACCGAGCGGCCTGCGTAACGCAGCAGGACCGAGGGACGCAGGCGCTGGTCCCGCGGGTCCTGGGAACGGCACACGGCGCACGAGCAGCCGATGGTCGGCACACCCACGCTGGTGCCCGACCCTAGGACGGTAAGCGCCGCCGGCTGTCGTTGAACGGCCATTTACGGCTGGGGACCGCCCTCGGCCACCTGAACGTAGCGGAATCGCAGTTCCGTGAGCGAGTTCTCCAGAAGCCGCTGCTCTTCCAGGCTCAGGTTGCCTTTGGTCTTGTCCTGGAGCAACGCCAGCATGTCGATGCTGTGGCGCGCCAGCGGCAGGTTCGGTTGGGGGCGCTCCTGGGGATCGCCAAAGTGCAACAGCCCGAGCTGAACCTCCGCTTGCGTGCGTATGCTCAGCACCAGGAACTCGAATGAGGCGGGGGGCAGGGGATAGGCTTCCTGGTCTCCACCCGTGTCCGGCTGTGGTTGGGGGGTCTCGGCGTCGCTCATCGAACACCATTTTACCCCGTCCGGTGGTACCGTTGAGAGAGGGGTAAAGTCGGCGCACCCAGTGGCCGATGGAGGGGGATAGGCTGAAACGATGATCTAAGGCCTGTGGGGGGAATGGCGTAAGGTGGGAAAAGGGGCTTGACAGCCGTTCCTACACTTGGTAGGTTTGGAAATTCGTCTCGAAGTTTCGAGCCCGTAGGCCGCATGCGCCCTTGGCGGCGCGGAGGCAGTAGCCTCTTCGCCAGAGGGGTGGCCGGCGGGACACAAGCGATGAAGCAAGACTATTTTATCGTCGTCCTGGCTCATTCTCTCCACGGGAGACTGCGCCGTATACACATCCCGCATCAGGTGGTGTACGGTGTACTGGGCTTGGCCTGCCTGGGCTGTTTCACCCTGTTCGGCATGGTTTCCAGCTACGCCCGCATGGTGTGGAAGGTCGCCAACTACAACTCGTTGCGCCAGGAAGTCGATTCGCTCCGCACCCGCTATCACACGCTTCAGAAAGAATCCGATCAAACCAACCAGCAGCTTGCCTCACTGCAAATCCTGGCCAAGGAGATTTCGTCGGCCTACGGCATCAAGCAGAAAATGGAAGGGCCGCCGGACATTTCCTCCGAGGGGCGCCTGACGCCGACTTTCTCTGAGACGCTGGAAGATTACAACTTTCTGAAGAGCGCCAGCTTTTCGAAGTTCTACCACCGCTATCCGCGGATGTGGCAAACCAACACGCGGCCCGGCATGTGGCCCGTGGATGGCCGCCTGTTGAGCCCGTTCGGCCACCGGGACGATCCCTTCTCCGGGGCCATGGCCTTTCACGCCGGCGTGGACATTTCCGCCGCCATGGGGACGCCCGTGCGAGTGACGGCGGACGGCGTCGTGATACAAGCTGAAAACAGCAGCGGCTACGGCAAGTTGATTGTGATCGACCATGGCAACGGTTTCCGCACCTATTACGCCCACCTATCGCGTTACGACGTGGTCGATGGGCAGGAGGTGCGCCGGGGTCAGATCATCGGCGCGACCGGCAGATCCGGGCGGGCCATTTCTCCGCATCTGCACTACGAAGTGCGCATTGGCGGTAGTCCGGTGAACCCGTATCAATTCCTCGCCAAGGTTTCCACCGCTTCGGCGGTGAAGAAAGATTTCCCGTTCTAAGAAGAACGGTTCCTTTCCAGATGCCTGAATCCAGGCCGGTTCGTGCCATTACTCGCCGCGCCTTAATGGCTGGCTGGCCGGCCGTCCTGCTCCAGGGCGCCGGCGGCCGCGGTCAAGTCTACCCGTCCGAAAAGCGGCGCTACGCGGACCCCTCCACGGAGTTCGAAGTAGTGCGCCTCACCAATCCCGCCCACGCGACCTATTTGCCCTGGACGGCCGCGAAGATTGTCACTCGTAAAGGCACGGCTCTGCTTTGCGCTTCGGATCGTAGCGGCTCGATGCAGGCATTCCGCCTGGATTGGAAGAGCGGCGAAGCGCGCCAGCTCACCGATTGCGCGGCGCTGGACAAGGAAGCGCTCACCTGGCATCCCGACGAGCGTAGTTTCTTCTGCTTTGACGGTCCTGCGCTGGCGCGTGTGTCCCTGTCAACCCTGCGGAGCCGCGAAATCTATGGTTCGCCCGAAGGTTGGACGCGGGGCTCGGGTTTCAGCGTGACCGAGGACGGGCTGTACGCGCTGCTGGTGGAAACCCGTCAGGATCGCAGCCGCCTGCGCATGATCGGGCTGGCAAAGCCCGGCGCCACCACGGTGGCCGAGACGGTGGGCACCATGGAAGACCCTCTACCCCGGCCGAAGCGGGCCGGCATCCTCTACCGCCGGGACGGGAATTCGCTGTGGCTGGTGAATTACGACGGAGCCGGCAACCGCCGCCTGCGCACGGCCGAAGGACGCCTGGGCCCGGCGCTATGGTCGGCCGACGGCCGCACAGTGCTGTATCTGAGCTATTCGCAGGAGGCGCGGCCCCGGCACACCTTGCGCGAGCACACCCCGGACACGAACGCGGATCAACTGGTGGGCGCGACGACGCAGTTTGTGAGCTTCCAGCGCAACGCGGATTCCTCGGTCTTCGTGGGCGCCAGCGGCAGTGTGGCCGCGCCTTACGTCCTGCTGTTGTTGCGCACCGCGCACCGCGAGTTGACGCTGTGCGAACACGCCGCGCGGGATGCGCGCCAGGTGAAACCGCTGTTTGCCCCCGACAGCCAGCGGATCTTTTTTCAGAGCGATCGTCACGGCCAACCGGCTCTTTACACCATGTCGCTCGAGCGGTTGGTGGAACGTACCGAGAGCTGAGGCGGCGTGCCGTGCGGCGCTGCCCGAACTCCTGTCCCAGAGCAGCGTGGCCGGAACGGGCGCCCCTTTATTTTTTTCGCGGGGCCTGAAACGGAACCTGGCGCTCGCATCGCCCATATAATGTAGGTTTACCCTGAAGCCAAGGCTCCCGACCGAAAGAAGATATCCGATGAATATTAATCAATGGCCTCGTATAGCCCTCACCCTGCCGCTACTGATTCTGATGGCCTGCAACCGGCAACCACCCGCGCCCGCCCGTCAGGATGCGGGTCCCGTGGCGGTGCGAGTGGCTCCCGTTACGGTGCGCCAGCTGCAGCGCGAGGTGGAAAGCGTGGGCACTTTGTTTCCGTACGACGAAGCCATCATCAGCGCCGAGGTGGAAGGCCGGGCCGAGGAAGTGCTGGTGGATCTGGGTGACCGCGTGGTCCCCGGCCAGCCCATGGTGCGCATCGCCGACGAAGAGCAGCGCTACCTGCTGGCGCAGAACGAGGCCCAGTTGCGCCAATCGCTGCAGAGACTGGGATTGAAGAGCGACAAGGAACGGGTTAAGGACATTCGCGACACGCCCGAGGTGCGCCGCGCGCAGGCCGATCTTACGGACGCCGAGCAGCGCCTCGGCCGCACCCGCAGGCTGGTGGACCAGAGCGTGGGATCGCAACAGGACCTGGATCAGGCCGACGCCCGCTACAAGGCCAGCCTGGCCGCCTACGACTCCATCGTGATTTCCGACGCGCAACCTCATCCAGGAGGTGGAACGGTTCAAGGCCGTGGTCGATCTGCAGCGCAAGAAACTGCGCGATACGAACGTGCGCGCGCCGTTTGCCGGCAGCGTCAAGGAACGCCAGGTCACCGTGGGCCAGTATGTTCGCGCCAACACGCCGCTGCTTACGCTGGTCAAGATCGACCCCATTCGTTTGCGCATCGAAATTCCCGAGCGCATGGCGCCCTGGGTGAAAGTCGGACAGATGGCCAAGGTGACGGTGGAGGCATTCAAGGACCGCGAATTCCAGGGCAAGATCTGGCGTATCTCGCCCACGGTGGATCAAAGCAAGCGCACCTTCATCGTCGAGGCGCTTATCGACAACGCCGCGGGCGAACTTAAGCCCGGCTCCTACGCCAAGGCCCGCGTGGCTACGGACCACATCGAGCGCATCAACTTGATTCCCACGCGCGCCGTCAGTTACGTGTTCGGTTCGAACAAAGCCTTCGTGGTACAAGGCGACGCCATCGAGGCGCGGGAAGTTAAGCTGGGCGACCGCTTCGGCGAAGAGGTCGAGGTGACGGAGGGCCTGAAGGAAGGCGAGATCGTGGCCGTCACCCAGGTGAGCCGCCTGGATACGGGCACGAAGGTGCGCGTGGTGACGGGAGAGGCCAAGGGGGCCGGCGCGAAGCGCCCCGGTTGAGGTCCGCATGACACGCATTCTGATCGCGTTTCTGCTGCTGGCAGCCGCCTCTGGGGCGGCCACCCGGCTGGAAGTGAGCGTGATGGACCCGAAAACCGGGAAAGTGGTGACGGGTCTCACGGCGGCGGACTTCACCGTGATGGACGACCGCACGCCGCGGCGCGTCGAAACGGCCGAGTTCGCCGCGACGCCCATCGACGTCATGCTGCTGCTCGACACCAGCCTGGTGGGCGAAATGGTGCAGCCGGTGGCGGACACGCTCATCGCGCAACTCGGCGAGAAGGAGCAGATGGCCATCGTGTCGTACCACTCCTCGGCCGACCTGATTCAGGATTTCACCTCCAGCCAGGAGCTGCTCAAGCGCGCCGTCGCGGGCGTAAAGTACGGCAACATGCCGCAGGTGCTCGACGCCATCTACGCGGCCATCGACGGCGGCTTTGACCACGCCGCCATGCGCCGCGTGATCCTGGTGCTCACCACGGGATATGAAGGCGACAGCCGCGTCGACCAGCGCCAGGTGCTGCGCATGGCGCGCCGCAACGGCGTCTCCATCTCCACCGTCTACGTCTCCGGCGCCGAGCGCTCCATGTTCGAGGCGCTGGCGCGCCAGACCGGCGGCGCGTGCTTCAACCTGCGCGACCTGCGCAAGATTTTGAAGGACGCTCCGGGCAAGCCCATCTTCGAAGTGCTCCGCTCGCGCTACACGCTCACCATCAGCGGCAATCTCTCCCTCGGCGAGAAGTTGAAAGTGGAAGTGAAACGCCCCGGCAAGCTGTTTGTTTCCGCGCTGGCGGTGGAGTAGGAGGGCTGCCCCTTTTGTTGAAGCTCTTTCGAAACCGTCTCCAGGCGCCTGGCCGTGCACATCCTCGAATGCGACCCCGAAATATCGCGCGGTATTCTCAAGCGACCGAGAGAACCTCGTCCCGAACCAAGTGAAGCCGAATTTGCTGGGGAGCAACCCCATCGAAATAGTACGCGGTTATTGCTTCGAGGGCATTCCGACGCAACTCGTCCCACGTCTCGCCGTGTGTAAAGATGTTCTCGGTCAGACACTCGGCGCAATATCCGCCGTCGGCCTCTTGGACGACTTCAAACACCAGTTCCGTCATTCAAGTCCATCCTACGGCAACGGTCCATGGATGTGCGGTAAACATGTCGTGATTCGAGAGCAGGCTGCGAAATGAGAATTACAAACGCCAATGGCTACATCGAACGCTTCTTCCGCACCCTCAAGGAGCAACTTATCTGGGTACGGCACTTCGAGAACCTCAAGCAATTGCAGCAGGCGCTGCACGCGTTTCGCGATCGCTACATGAGTATTGTGGCTATACGTGTCGAAGAAGTCAGGGGCGGTACACGCTCGATCCTGCCCACCGTCTTATGAGCCAGCGATAGGCCGCAATTTCGGCAGAACCAGTGAGAGCAGCCGAGGTGTAGACGAGAGCGAAAACCTCATACGGAGCCGCCCGCGGGAAGCCCAGAGCCAATCGTAGGAGCAGCAGCCAAGCCGTCGCTATTAGGACGCCTAGGATCGCACCGAGCATTACCGTGGTCACCGACCCTGAGCGGCTCTCAAAGTGGGGGAACACAGTCTTCCAAACTCCGATCAGGATAGAAGAAACCCCGACCGGGATGGCGGTCCACTGCAGCCACATTTGAATTTCACTGACAGGATGTTGCAGGAGCAAGACTACGGCCACCCAGACTGAGCCGCCAATGGCCCAGCCAATAAAGCCAGATACAATCATGACCGGCAGGGCCTTGAAGCGATTCGGTAGCCTATCAAACGGCATTCATCTCCTCTATCTCTGGAAGCTCCCGGCGCTTGGAGCCAACTTCGCACGGGGTCATGTGCCGACCTGGTCCGCTGAACATTTCGAAAACAAGGAAACCGCACCCTTGAGACCGCCCTTAACCGGGATTTCCATTTTAGTTCCTAGTGGTCTGCGGCAAGCGGATCGCTGGCCAAGCCCCGGCCGCTGCCGCCGGCCCCGATCAGAGCCCCGCGACCTTATCCAGCAGCGGCGCCAGGAACGCCCGCGCTGCTTGGAGGCGCGCGTCGATCAGCTCGGCCGGCATCTTCGTGGCGTCGTCGGTTCCGTCGATGCGCTCCACGGAAATCGGGCCGTCGAAGCCCGCGCCGAGCAGGATCTTGAACATCAATTCGTGGTCGATCTGCCCTTGGCCGGGCACGGGGAAATCCGCGTTGGCGCGCGGGCCGCGATGGTCTTTGATGCAGACGGCCTTCACATACGGCGCCAGATCCGGCAGGTCCGGGTCCGGATGGATACCTTCATAGAACGACACGTTGCCGGCGTCCCAACAGATCTTCACGTTCTGGTTGGGCAGGCGCCGCATCAGTTCCAACCCGGCCTTGCCGTTACAGGCCAGTCCCGTGTGCGGCTTGATGGTGATGGTGACGCCAAGGGAGGCGGCGTGCCGCGCCGCGCGTTCCAGCGCGGGCAGGAATTCGGCGACGTCCCGGTCCCAATCCCGCGCGCGCTTGGGCACGCCTGGAAACTTCGTGTAGTAGGAAGGTCCGACGCCCACCACGGTTCGCACGCCGAATTCCCGGGCCAGATCGAGTTCCTTGAGATAGAGCGTAAAATTCTCGCTCTTGCGAAGGTCGCCGCGTAATCCCACGAAGCCGCAGAACATTTCGAGATCCGCGTCTTTCAAGCGCTGGCGCAAATCGTCGAGTTCCGCGCGCGGAGTCTCCGGCGCGAACACCAGCCGCCCGGCGTGCATGTGGTACACCTGTATGAAACGATAGCCGGCTTTGCGAATCCCCTCGATGGCGCGCGGCAGCGGCAGGTTGCGGTACGGCAGAGTCTGGCAGCCCAGACGATACGGGCGGGCCGCGGCCAGACTACGTCCCCAGGCCCACGGCAGCGAAACGAATTGAAGCGCGGTGCGGCGAGTCATGCGTAGCATTATCTAACGATTTGAGCGGTGCGCGCACAGCCTCAGAGCGAGGACACCGCCTGGATGTAATAGGCGTTGTGGGGCGACCAGTATTCGGTGGTCCGCCAATCGAAGCCGTTTTCGATATCCAGGATGGGTTCGTCGCGGGTGTTGCCGGCGATGCCGTTCAGGATGCCGCCGGGAATCAGTCCCACGAAGCGCGAGTGCGGATAGGGCGTGCGCATCCCTTCGCCCGTCATCAGGCAGGCGCCGAAGGGGTTGGCGCCCATCACCCACTCGAGTTGCCGCAGCGCCAGGTCGCGATACTCGCGGTTGCCGAATTGCTTGCGCGGCCAGCGGCCCAGCGAGCGCGTAACATTCCAGATGGCTGGTCGCGCCCACCCACCAATCCGTGCGCCGCACGGGCATGAAATAGCGATAGGTCAACTTGCCCGCGAGCGGGCGGTAGAGTTCAGCCGAAGGCGCGCCGCGGAAGATGCCGAACGGCACAATGCGATAGGGCGAGCGCGCGGCCATGGGCAGCGCGTACTCGTCCAGATGCAGTTTCACGGCGTCGCGCCAGTCCCGCGCCGCGGAGACGTTCGGATACGCTTCAGCCAGTTTGAGCAGCGCGATGGCGGGTAGCGCGGAGTGGAGCACGTCGTTGTACGGCTCCGGGCTGTTGCCCGATGCCCGAAACCATCCGCGCACGAGCTTCTGTCCGAAGGAGAACTCCGTGTTCTGCAGCGAGACGATCTGCGAACCGAAGTTGATGGCATAGTCGCGGTATTCGGCTTTGCCGGTGGCGCGGTGGAGTTCGATGGCCGCGAGCGCCCACCAGGCCAGGTCGCCCGTGCCGCCGAAACGGTTGGCCGCGTTCCAGCAGCGCAGGGCGGCCTGCAGACAACGCTTCGGAGTAGGGGCCGTCGGAGGCGCGGAACGCGTTGGCCATCATCCCCTCGAAGAGCGTAAAGAGCGCCTGCACGCCGCCGGACTTGCCGGTGTTGATGTAGCGGTCGTCGGGCGTGCCGGTGCGGTTGTCGGTCCAGTGGTTATCGCTGTTGTCGCCGTTCACGCCGCCGGCCACGTCGTTCCACACATAGCCGTCTTTATCCTGCATCTTGAGAAAGTAGATGTTGCCCCAGCGCGCTTCCTCCAGCAGCGCCTTCGCGCCCGAACCCGCGGCGTCCCACTGGTCGCCGAGATTGCGCAACAGCTCCATGAGCGCGATGCCGTTGAGCACCGTGGCGCTCACCCATTTGCGCAGGTCGCCCGCGTCGTGCCAGCCGCCGGTGGTGTCGATGTGTTCGCCCGTGTCGCGGCGCCGCGCGTCGTCCAGGTGGCATACCGGATGCACGTTGGGGACTTCCGTGCCGCAGCGCTGTGCGTGTATGTAGCTGACGGCTTTCGACCAGCGTGCGCCGCCACACGTTCTCCCCAATGAAGAACGGCACGGACATCTCGGTCCCCGCCGTCACCTGGTACATGCCGGGGCGCTCGACGTCGCTGAAATCGCCCACCAGGCAATCGCCCAGGTCGGAGGTGACGCGCGTGAGCGCGCGCTTCAACTCCGGCGGCTTTGGGCTTGAACCAATATCGCGAAACGTGAATTCGGCGGGCGCTTCGCCCGAAAGCCGGAAAACCACGGTCTTCTTGCTCCGCGGCAGAAAGCCGAGGTGGTTGATGGCGAGCGCGGGTTTGGGCGGCGGCGTGATGCGCTCCACGCGCTCTTCGACAAACTGCTGCTTCGGTGGGTTCTGCGCACGGGCCGCGAACGCGGCGCCGGCGCCCAACTCGGTGAGAAACGTGCGGCGATCCATATCTTAAGTGTCGATCACAACAGATCGCGGCGGGAGCCGTCCAATGCGAGCCGTCAAAGCGCATTAGGATGGTTGTCTATGCTTCGCCTGTTACTCATTGCATTGCTCGCCGCTCTCGCGTTCGCTCAATCTTCCGGGATTCCCATCGTGGTGCCCTATGAAGGCGCCGCGCGCCTGGTCGACTACTGGGCGGTTTCCGAATCCCAAATCGATTGGCAGAAGGAGGGCCTCGAAGCCGACCGCTGCACCACCGCGTTTGCCGCCACCGAGTTGAAACATTTCCTCGCGCGCACGGCTCCGAAACTGAAGTTCACGTTCGCCGATAAACTGCCGGACGCGGGGCCGGCCATCGTGGTCGGTCCGGCCGCGCGCGATGCGGGCGTCTCGTTCGCCAACGGGCAAGCCTACGCAATCCGCAGCGTGAAGCGCGATGGACGCACCGTCCTGTTCCTGACCGGGGGCGCTCGCGCGGGCACGCTCTACGCCGTCTACGCGTATCTTGAGCAGCTTGGCTGGCGATGGTACGCGCCCGGCAAGAATGGCGAGGTGGCGCCGGCCGAACGCGTGGACATACCGCTGGATGGTTGGAACGTCCAATCCGCGCCGGACTTCAAGTTGTTTCGCGGCTTCCACGCCGCCGCCGAATCCATGGAATCCGTCCAGGTCTTTCAATGGATGGCGCGCAACCGGCTCAACATGTGGTCGTATTGCCCGCGCACTTACGCGCTCATGAAGAAGTTGGGCTTCGTGCTGCTCTCGGGCGGCCACATTCTCGAGCAGATCCTGGATCCCGACAAACCCATGCCGAGCGGGAAGACGCTATTCGAGGAGCATCCCGACTGGTTTGCCGAAGTGAACGGCAAGCGCGAGCGCAAGAACGCTTACAGCTATCAATTCTGCGTTTCGAACGAGGCGGCGGCGGCTCACGTGGCGCGCAGCGTGGTCGAGCATCTGGCCACCGACTGGCGCTGGACGGATTACCAGAACGTCTGGCTGTTCGACGCCTGGGCCGGCTGGTGCCAGTGCCCGCGCTGCCGCGCTCTGGGCAACGACGCCGATCGCTACCTGCACTTGATGGCGCGTATCCGCCGCGAGGCCGACTCCGCGCTCGCCTCCGGCCAGATGAAGCGGGACATCGGCATGGCGCTGGCGGCCTATGAGGGCACACCGTCGATGGGCGGCCCGTCGCGCGAGATTCCCGACCTGCTCGCGAACGGCAAGGATTTTAGTCTCTACGCGCC